>CAZQLQ010000021.1:0-2354 GCA_964594415.1 uncultured Candidatus Saccharibacteria bacterium | reverse complement strand
CAGATCAGGTGAATCAAGAACAAATCTACAGTATAAGGTATTTGAAAACGGCAATGAACAAGATAAATATAACAAGCTACGTGACCTTATAGAGAGTAAAAATTGTCCAACCATTATTTACGTTTCCAGGACAAGAAAAGCATATCTGCTTGCAGACACCTTAAATAAAGATGGTTTCAATGCAAAACCTTACCACGGAAAAATGGATGTTAAGGAAAAAACTGAAAACCAGAATGCTTTTATTTCAGGCGACGTACAAATTATGGTCGCTACATCTGCTTTCGGTATGGGAGTCGACAAGAAAGATATTGGAATGGTTATCCATTACGAAATATCTGATTCTCTGGAAAACTATGTACAGGAGGCAGGAAGAGCTGGTCGTGATGAAAATATTACTGCTGACTGTTATGTTCTTTATAATGAGGATGACCTTGGAAAACATTTTACACTACTCAACCAAACCAAACTAAGTATCAAGGAGATAAAACAGGTCTGGAAGGCTATAAAGGAGATTACAAAATTCAGGTCGACTGTTTCAAATTCTGCTTTGGAGATTGCCCGAAAGGCTGGTTGGGACGAAGGCATAACTGAAATTGAAACACGTGTTACAACTGCAATTTCAGCCCTTGAAGAAGCGGGTTATTTGAAACGTGGTCAAAATGTACCACGAATTTTTGCAAATAGTATCTTAACTAAAAATGCACAGGATGCAATTGACAAAATCAACTTATCAGCAAGATTTGACGAAAAGCAAAAGGTAAAGGCAATCCGGATTATTAAAAAACTGATTTCAAGTAAAAGTAAAAGACAATCTAATGACGAAGTTGCAGAATCCAGAATTGACTATATATCTGATCACCTTGGTATTGTAAAAGAAGAAGTAATTAAAATTATTACCTTGCTCCGCGAAGAGAAGATTTTGGCAGATACTAAAGACCTTACTGCTTTCATAAAAAAAGGAGATGCTGTAAACCGTTCAAAATCAATTGCTGAAACTTTCCGACAAATAGAAGAATTTTTCTTTCAGCAGCTGGAAGAACAAGAAAAAACATATTATCTCAAAGAATTGAATGAGAGAGTTATTGAATCAGGTTGTCAGGATGTTACGCCAAACAAATTAAAGACAATTATTAATTTTTGGGCGATTAAGAATTGGATTAAAAGGCAGAATCTAGAGAACTCAAAAAACCACGTTGCTATCATTTGCGCCCAACCTAAAGAGGCTTTACAAGAAAAATTAAAAAAGAGACATTCCCTTGCAAAATTCATCGTTGAATTTCTTTACGAAAAAATTGAGAATACCGAAGATGAAAATGCTGAAGAGATATTGATAGAATTTTCTGTTATTGAGCTCAAAGAAGCTTACGAAAAAAGCCTTGAGCTATTCAAATTTGAAATTACAACAGAAGATATTGAAGATACATTATTCTATTTATCAAGAATTGAGGCAATTAAGATTGAAGGAGGATTCCTGGTTGTCTATAATAAGATGACTATCGAAAAAGTCGAACAAAATAATAAAGCCCAATATAAGAAGGAGGATTATCAAAAGCTCGATCAATTTTACCAGAACAAAGTGCAGCAGATTCACATTGTCGGAGAGTATGCAAAGAAAATGGTTGAAGATTATCGTGGAGCACTTCAATTTGTAGAAGACTATTTTAAATTAAACTATCCTGTTTTTCTCAATAAATACTTTAAGGGAAGCCGTCTTGATGATATAAAAAGGAATTTAACTCCTGCAAAATTTCGTCAGTTATTCGGATCCTTGTCAACAGCTCAATTAGCAATCATTAATGATAAAGAATCGAAATACATAGTTATTGCCGCCGGGCCGGGAAGCGGAAAAACAAGAGTACTGGTCCACAAACTTGCTTCCCTGCTTTTAATGGAGGACATCAAACACGAACAACTTTTGATGCTCACCTTTTCAAGAGCAGCTGCAACAGAGTTTAAGAAGAGATTGATTGGGTTATATGGCAATGCAGCAAATTTTATTGAAATCAAAACATTTCATTCTTATTGTTTTGATTTATTAGGTAAAGTTGGCAGTATCGAAAAATCTGATGAGATTCTTAAAACTACTATTGAAAAGATAAAAAATCATGAAGTTGAGCAGAGCCGGATATCAAAAATGGTTCTTGTAATTGATGAAGCTCAGGACATGGCTGTGGATGAGTTTAATCTGATTAATGCACTTATTGAGGAAAATGAAGATATGAGGGTGCTTGCTGTCGGTGACGATGATCAGAATATATTTGCATTCAGAGGAGCAGATTCAATTTATATGGAAAAGTTTATTACTGAAAAGAAAGCAAAAAAGTATGAACTCTTTGACAATTTTCGGAGTAAAA
>CAZQLQ010000020.1:0-2913 GCA_964594415.1 uncultured Candidatus Saccharibacteria bacterium | reverse complement strand
AAATACCGACATTCTTATTTGCCAAAAAATCGACATTGTTATTTACCGTTTACACCGGGACGGCACAGGTACAAATTTTTCTGAACACTACGCGTGTCGCGGTACAATGTTTATCGAAGGCACAAATTTATCACTGGTTACAAAGCTGGTGAAGGTTACTAGCGCAGTATCGCGGTACAAAATATTTTGTAATAAGAAATTTATTTCGGGCAGGATCGTAATTGTGTGCAGATGCGGGTGTCCGGGTGTAAGAACCACTACGAATTTGTCTGGGGTGCAGGAACTGACAAAAACCGTGACAAGCTTATTGATCCTACCGTCCGTGTTAGCAACAGTTGTTGTTTAAGTTTTATTCTTTATAGATTGTCATGTAAATATTTCTGTATTGCTCGGTTTTGGCATAGTAAAGAACAATGTTCAGATTATTTTTCTGCTGCCATGAGAAGTATTGACCATTTGAATTTTTTCTTGACCCTGTTGGACTGCCATAAATTTTTATTAAGTGAGAATATATATTATTGAATCTATCTTGATAGCTATCGTTTAGTTCAGGTGCATCGTTATTGGTATAGATACCATATGCATTTTCAAATGTACGTTCCCATTCACAAGTGAACGCTTTTACTGACATATCTGGTTTTGTATACCAGTAGTTTGTGAGCAGAGTTAATGTGCTGTCTTCAATTGTTTTGTAAACCTTGGGTGATTCAATAATGTAGTTTTCCTTATTGGGATATGAATCTTTACCAATCGATATTTTGTGCCTGGGGGTAGCATCTGAAGCTTTTAACAATAGTTCTAAAGAATCGATTTGTTTTAGTGAGAGATTTCCAATTTCTTCTGTAATGAAATCCAAACGATCAATAAAAGTTGATTCTGCTTTTCTCTTACCGATTAATGGGGCTGTTTCCAAATTTTTAATGTAATGGACTTTAATATTCTTTTTATCGATTTCGATAAATCCAGATAATCTTGAATCCGTAGAACTAAATTGTAATAGCTGATTTGGAAGTTGATTGGGATTCTGCCTATATGAGTTATGCATCTTATATACTCTAGAATTACGGAGAATTGTTTCATTGTTAATGGCTTTGCCATTTTTAATTTCAGCTAAATACACCACGTTGCTATCTACCGTAAGAAAGTATAAGTCATTATTCATTAAAAAGGAAGTTGCAATATAAAATTCAGGATCCCTGTAGTAAGAAGAATCAATATAAATTACTTTTGCTCCCTTTGTGGATTTACTGCCCATACTCCACTTCTTTTTCTCTATAATTTCGTATGTTGAATCAGAGGCAGCTTTATTTAACATTTCTGGATTCTCAATTTCAAATACTTTTTTTGTTGTTGAGACATAATATTTGCCATGAAGTTTATTAATGACTGGGGTTCCAGATGCAATTTCATATTCGATACTTGTTTGTTTATTCTTGAACCAAAGTGTTCCGCCAAACTCTCCAAAGTCAAGAAAGGTGACATAGAAGTTGTCATCTTCAAAAACACGATCATCAGCTTTCTTTGTTTCTTCCCATTTGTTATCGCTTTCATCAAAGAAATAGGTTCGATGATCGTAGTAGCTTTTTGCTAAAATACTGTCATTGCGTACATGTAAATCCAAATAAGATTGCTGCATTTCATCAGGTACAAAGATTACGTTCCGGATTTTGCCATCTTTAGAAATTACATAAAATGTGATCTCATTGCCACCATAAGGTTGATCTTCTTCGAAGAAACAATAGAATTTGTCTTTAAATTTAACTGCCTGTTGCAGCCAGCCTTTAATATCTATCGTAATTGTATCAAATGCAATCGCATCTTCTTTTTTTTGAGACTGTCCTTGAAAAGTCTCTCTGCATCCTATTAAGGCGAATGCAGTCATAATTAACAAGAGTAAATTTCTCATTTCGGAGGTTGAATTGTTGCTAACGTTCGCAGGTATGAACCGTTGCGTTTTCATAGCGCTTTTTGGTCTAGGTAGCAAAAGGTAACCAAGAGCACTAACCTACGCAAAACCGCTACCAGCAATGGTTTATACCTGTTGTTATGCCCAGTTTATGCTTCATTGGTATTCCATCCTTTTAATCTGCCTATATACCATTTTCTTTGTTGAAATCCTATGGTACTTCTTAAAGCTAAGAACTTTACAGGAACTAATCTGTTTTAGTTTATTTCTTCCGACAAATAAAAGTCCATTTTCATATTTATCCTCGGCAAAATCAATTTTCAAGGTATCCCCATTTTTTTCATACGTAAAATCAATTTTCCCAAACCAATTATGATCTTTATATAGAGTCATAATTGCTCCTTTGTTATCATTTGCATTTAAGACGATAAATTCTATACTGAGTTTATCTTTTCCATAAAAGACCTTTTCTCCATTAGTATCTAAGCCATTATCAATTAATAATAATGATAGACAGATTATTGGTCGTATAAGTATAAGTAGGTTCATTACTTAAATTGGGCATAACGTTAAGCCGGTATGATGCGTAATGCGACGGCAGTGCTAACTGCCGTGGCGCAGTTTTTGCCCTTCCCTGCAAAAACTGTGACAAGCATTATGCTTTATACCGGCCAGTTAGTTGCTGTGCTTATTATTGTTTCCATTTTGTTAATCCGTTTCCCTGACTATCGTACCGAGGTGTTTTTAATAATTTATCATTGAATATATCAGGTGATATGTTCCCAGTGATAAATTATGTCGGGGTTCACTGCTGCCATCATTTAAACCGGATGCGTGACGAAGATTAATAATTTCAACAATACCGCAGGTATTTCTTCCATCATGTTTGAATTATTAACCTGATAACCAGTGGGTATTGACTTTGTCATTTTTTCACCGTAGCTTGGTAAAAGCTTTTCAAGCTCTTGAAAGCAAGCTTTCCCCGCTCTCTAAGCTTTTACCAACTT
>CAZQLQ010000019.1:0-3225 GCA_964594415.1 uncultured Candidatus Saccharibacteria bacterium | reverse complement strand
TGATTCTGCTGAAAAATTAGCATGGGCCATCAGAGATGGCAAATTGTCCGGCGACAATCTTGAGCGAGTCTTATCTTTTATCGAAGCTAAAGGCGATTCTGGTGCTGCTACGGTCTTGGCATCGGCCATCGGAGATGGAGAATTATCCGGCGACAATCTTGAGAGAGCTTTGTCTTTTATCGAAGCTAAAGGCTCTTATGGTGCTTCTACGGCCTTAGCGGAGGCCATCGTAAAAGGTAAATTGTCCGGCGACAATCTTGAGCGAGTCTTATCTTTTATCGAAGCTAAAGGCGATTCTGATTCTGCTGAAAAATTAGCATGGGCCATCGGAGTTGGCAAATTGTCCGGCGACAATCTTGAGCGAGTCTTATCTTTCATTGAAGCTAAAGGCGGTTACGGTGCTGCTGAAAAATTAGCATGGGCCATCAGAGTTGGCAAATTGTCCGGCGACAATCTTGAGAGAGCCTTATCTTTTATCGAAGCTAAAGGCGATTCTGGTGCTGCTACGGTCTTGGCATCGGCCATCGGAGATGGAGAATTATCCGGCGAAAATCTTGAGCGAGTCTTATCTTTCGTCGAAGCTAAAGGCGGTTCTGATATTGCTGAAAAATTAGCATGGGCCATCAGAAAAGGTAAATTATCCGGCGAAAATCTTGAGCGAGCTAAAAGAATTGTTGATAATTTGTAAATAGTTTTTAATTAAAATCTATAAAGCCAAATTACAAAAACACTCGATTTAGTATGAAAATATGTAGATTAGAATTGTCTACTAAAGCGCATTTTCTACGGCACTCATAGGAACTATTCCACCACCGTCAAACATGCTATTTAGTCCACTTTGAAATAAGATGACGAATATTACAATCATTATTAAGAACCAAATGAACTCAGAAAGAAGAACAAAAATACCAGACTTCCATCCGTTTTTAATACCAAAAAGAACAACTGGCCCTAGAATTATGAATAGGTAGGCAAATAAGCAGATTAACATGCAGATCAGTTGCAATACGGCGTTGATCGGCGATGAATAGTATCCGTAGTTAAGAAGCGAATAGATGAAATCCGTGTCGGATAGCCAATTAAGAAGGATTGTAAGAAGGACAGTCGCAACTACGGAAATAAAACCAGTAAGGATAATCAAGTATAGTGAAGAGTCTTCTTTTGTAGTTGCTTTTAACGGCACATTAGGTTTTTCTGTAATCTCTTTTGTTTTACTATCATTTCCTTTTTTCTTCTTTATATGTCTTGAAAGAAAATATGTTCCGATAAGAATGGCAGCAATTACTAGTAAGGCAATAAGCATCTCTGTCAAATAAAGCCTGAACCAACTTTTTGCATATTCGCCTTTTACCGAAAAGCTTTCGTTCGGGGATAGGCTTCTCGCGACCTCGTTGATTTGTCCGTAAGAGCCTATGTTACCCACTACTTCATCCAATGCTTTGCTTGAAATCATAGCAGAATCTGTCGTAGAGATAGAATTTGAAACAGAATAATTAACTTCAGAATCCTTATTCTTTAGATAAAGGTCACTATCGGTTTCGATTGCGATTCTAAGCTCCTGGATTCTCGAAGAAATTTTCAAAGTTTCAAAATTGAATTCATAAAGGCCAAGCGATTCTTTTGTGTATCCTTTTGTGGCATAAGAAACAATGATAGCCGATGATTTAAAGGGTTCTATTTGTTTAGGCAAAGTGAACTTATATGTATTTCCAGTATTAGTAAGTTCTATCTTTTGGTATTCTGGTTTTTCATTGCTTCTATAATAGCCATAATAATAAGAACTTGTATAATCAGGGTCTTCGTATTCTAGGCAAGGAGGGTTTGTTCTTGTAGTTGAGTAGTCATACTCGATACATACTCTTGGCAAAGTCATCTGGTAAGCAGTCATTTCTGTTATGCTAATATCTGGTGTTTCAAATGAAAACTCGGTCATTGGTTTTGAATCAGGGTTGTTTATTGCTAATTTAGCGTAAGTGATTGCTTCTCCGTTTCCACGAAATACCACCGTATAATAATGATTTTGTCCAAAGAGAATATCATTATCTGCAGAAACAATATTGCCAGGCCCTGTAAATAAAAATAAGGCAAAAAGAAAAACTCCAAATGTTTTTATAGTTAATTTTTTCATATTAATCCCAATTATTAATCTAAGTATAATATATATTATTGGTATTAATATTCAATCTTTTAATATCGAGAAAATCTATAATTTACTCTAAAAAGTAGCAATAGCGTGAAGGCAATGTAATTGTCTTCAATTGTCCTCGAGACACGCTCAAAATAAACTTGTGCCTTGCCATTCGTAGCTTTATTTTAATAGTCCTTGCTTCACATAAAGTTATGCAGGGAGGTATTCTTCCAATTTGTGTAAAAATATGAGCAAATTATTCTAGGTTTTACTAGACAAAATTTCTAGTTTTGTCGTAAGAGGAAATATGATAATTTGTCCTTCGACTACGCTCAGGACATTCGACTATTCTATTTTATGCTCCTGGTCGTAGACTATGAGCGAAGAATGCAATGATGAGTCGAGTGGTGGGCAAGGGGGGACTCGAACCCCCACAAGATTGCTCTCACTAGCACCTGAAGCTAGCGCGTATACCAATTTCGCCACTTGCCCGAAATTAATATCAAGAAATTTTCTTGTTGGAATAACGCAGTAAAAAAGCTTAGGACATCATTTGAGATATTAAGTCAAAAAAAGTTTAGAAGACCTAAAGACCTTGAATAACACTAAAGAATTGTTAATAACATCTTCAAAAAGAGACGTTTTTAATTTAATATATTGAATATGGCAAAGTTAAAATTTAGGACTAAAATAAACAAAATATGGAATGGTGATAAGAAAAGCAGAGTAAAGAGCTCACAATTGATCAGGGCTAATGCTTCAAAAAAAGAAAGTTCTGTTTATAGGGTCAAGCTTTATGATTTATATGAAAAGTTTATTATTCCTCCTAAAAAGGCTGTTTTTGTTTCAATTACAGTTTTTTTACTATCTTTTTTGACAAATGATCCTTTAAAGAAAATCATCTTTCAAATTACAGCAGTCGTTTATCCTTTCGCCTTATTTCTTATGCAATTTTTTAGTCGTTTTTATGGAACAAAGAGATGGGGATATTGGTTTGAGTTCTTGTTTTTTATAGTCGTTTTTATTTGTGCAAGTTTTTGGTTTTGTTATTCAACCGAAATGCTTTTCGAAAACCTAAACTTGTTGATAAATATTCT
>CAZQLQ010000018.1:0-3645 GCA_964594415.1 uncultured Candidatus Saccharibacteria bacterium | reverse complement strand
TAAAATAGTCGGTCCTCGGGACGAACAGTTTTTCAAGGGGTTTATCGTTCGAGGCAAAGCCGAGAACTGCTTTTAAAACTGAGCATGGGGAACTTCTCACTACATTCGAAGAATAAGAAAAATGTTTGTTTATATTCCTAAGCCGATTGCTTTTTGAACGCGCTCAAGCGTAGCTTTTGCGATTGGCTCGATCTTCTGGGCACCTTCTTCTAAAATTTTAATCACCTCTTCGTCGCTAATCGAGTTAAATTTATTCTGAAAAGGTTCTAGAAGTCTAATAACGGCCTCAGATACATCTTTTTTAAATTCACCATAATTCGAATTTTCATATTTCATTTCCAATTCTGGGATTGGCGTTTCGGCGGCTACAGATAAAATCTCTAATAGGTTAGAAATCCCAGGCTTATTTTCTACATCATATTTGATCTTGTTTTCAGAGTCAGTTACTGCTCGGGCAATCTTTTGTCTAATTATCTCGGGTGAATCAAGCATTTCTATTCTGCTGTTTGGATTCTCATCGCTTTTTGACATCTTTTTTGTCGGGTCCTGAAGACTCATAATAAAAGCGCCCTCCTTTTTGATTATAGGCTCTGGAATTACGAAAATTTTTCCGTACTTATTATTTACGCGTTCAGCTATGTCTCGAGTAATCTCTACGTGTTGTTTTTGATCTCCACCTACAGGAACTTCATCAGCATCATAAAGCAGAATGTCAGCTGCCATAAGTACTGGGTAGTCAAATAGACCCGCTGAAACATTTTCGCCTTTGTTAGTCGCCTTGTCTTTAAATTGTGTCATTCTGCTTAGCTCGCCCATATATGTATAACAATTTAATATCCAGGCAAGTTCTGAGTGTTCCGGGCGGCTTGATTGGGCAAAGATTACAGATTTCTCTGGATCTATTCCTGCAGCAAGATAAGTCTTGGCTACCTCGATTATTCTCTTTTTTAGCATTGCAGGGTCTTGCGGGACTGTAATCGCATGTAGATCAACAACACAAAAAATATTTTCCTTTTCATCCTGACTGCGTACCCAATTGATAATTGCTCCTAAATAGTTGCCAATATGCATATCGCCACTTGGTTGAATTCCTGAGAAAATTCGTTTTTTGCTCATAAAATCTCCTTTTAGCTTATTTTAGCACAAAATAAGGTTCTAACAAGTCAAAAGCAAGCTCAAAAAATATTTTTTTCGAACAAAATGAGTATGGCCGTATAAATTATTTGTACATTGTTGACAAAACTGCTAAAATTTACTAAGATTTATTAGCACTCACATGTTGCGAGTGCTAATTTGTAAAAAATTAAGCACGAAAAGGAGCGAAAATGAAACTAAGACCATTAGGAACTAGGGTTGTAATTAAACCAACAGAAGCCGAGGAAAAGACAGCTGGCGGTATTCTAATACCTGGCGGGGCAAAGGAGACAACTGCACAAGGTGAAGTGGTTGCAGTAGGACCAGGCATGAAAACTTATATTGAAGGCAAGGAGCATTCAGTTCCTGTAAACGCTAAGGTAGGAGATAGAGTGCTATACTCTGCTTATGAAAAAAATGAGGTCAAGATTGATGGAAAGAAATATCTCATTATTGACGACTTCTCAATTATTGCAGTTTTAGAAAAATAAATTATTACTTAGGAGGAAAGAATGGCAAAACAAATTGTAAATGGCGAAAAAGCCAGAATGGCACTCAAGAGGGGAGTCGATACACTTGCCGATACAGTCAAAGTAACTCTGGGGCCTAAGGGCAGAAATGTAGTTTTGGACAAAAAATACGGTTCGCCGGTAATTACAAATGACGGTGTAACGATAGCAAAAGAAATCGAAATTGGCACTATTTCTGAAGATCCTGCTGCAAAGGCTGCTGCGGTGGTAGAAAATATTGGCGCACAAGTAATTAAAGACGTCGCTTCTAAAACCAATGATGTTGCAGGTGACGGGACTACTACAGCAACAGTGCTAGCTCAAGCAATCATTGAGGAAGGGATAAAAAATGTTGCAGCTGGCGCAAATCCTATTGCAATTAGAAGAGGTATTGAAAGAGCTACCGAGGCAGTAGTAAGCGAGCTTAAGAATATTAAAAAAGAAGTGAAAGACTCGAATGATATTGTAAATGTAGCTTCTATTTCCGCTTCTGATGAAGAAATCGGTAAGATGATTGCTGATGCAATGGATACGGTAGGAAAAGACGGTGTTATTACTGTTGAGGCTTCCCAAACTCTCGGAATTGAAAAAGAGGTTGTAGAGGGTATGCAGTTTGACAAAGGGTTTGTTTCGGCTTATATGATGACAGATGCCAATAGAATGGAAGCTGTGTATGAAAATCCCGCAATTCTTATCACCGATAAAAAAATTAGTTCAATAAATGAGATTTTACCGCTACTTGAGAAAATGGCGCAAGCAGGCAAGAAAGAACTTGTAATTATAGCTGATGAAGTTGATGGCGAAGCTCTTGCGGTACTGGTAGTCAATAAACTCAAAGGAACATTTAATACGCTTGCAGTAAAAGCTCCAGGATTTGGTGATCGCAGAAAAGAGATGCTTCAAGATATTGCTATTCTTACGGATGGACAGCTAGTTACCGAGGAATTGGGTCTCAAGCTAGAAGAGGCGACGCTTGATATGCTTGGAAGCGCTCGTAAAATCGTGGCTGATAAGGATAATACGACGATTATAGAAGGCAAAGGAGAGAAAAAAGCCGTCGATGCACGAATCAAGGAAATTAAAACTCAAATTGAGAAAACTACCAGCGATTGGGATAAGGAAAAACTTCAGGAAAGGCTTGCTAAGCTTTCAGGCGGAGTAGCAGTGCTCAAAATTGGTGCCGCTACCGAGGTCGAGCAAAAAGAAAAACAGCATAGAGTAGAGGATGCGCTTGCGGCTACAAGAGCGGCAGTAGAAGAAGGCATAGTTCCTGGAGGCGGTGTAGCGCTTGTAAGGGCAGCTGAAGCCTTGAAAAAGCTTAAGATGGACAAAGAGGAGCAGGTCGGTGTGGACATTGTTATAAAGGCTCTAGAGGCACCTTTACGTCAAATAGCTGCCAATGCCGGTGAGAAGGCTGATGTAGTGATAGAAGCAATCAAGAAGGATGCAAATATTTATTTCGGATATGATTTTGCCAAGGGCGAATATAAGGATATGCTCAAGGCAGGTATAATTGACCCGGCAAAGGTTACGCGTTCAGCAATACAAAATGCAGCTTCGGCTGCTGCAATGTTGCTTACTACTGAAGCCGTGGTAGCTGATATTCCAGAAAAGGAAGCTCCGATGGCAGGCGGGATGCCCGGAGGAATGGGTTATTAGGTTAATTTAATATCGCGAAAGCGAATCTGTATGAAAAACGACCTTTTGAGGTCGTTTTTCATGTTACTCGAGACGAAATCGAAAACTAATCAGGATGTCATCCCGAGCTTGTCGAGGGATCTCTTCTTGAATTAGATCCTTCGAATCGCTTCGCTCCCTCAGGATGACAATATCGTTCGAGGCGAAGCAGAGAACTGCTTTTAAAGCTGAACATAGGGAACTTCTCACTTCGTTCGAAGGATACTATCTCTTGTCATTCCTGGTCTCAAGCCCAGGAATCCATTTTTCATTTGTATAGACCCCTGGAATGTCGCCAGGGGTGACAACGTGGTTATCGTTCGAA
>CAZQLQ010000017.1:0-4446 GCA_964594415.1 uncultured Candidatus Saccharibacteria bacterium | reverse complement strand
GCGACATTCCAGGGGTCTATACAAATAGAAAATGGATTCCTGGGCTTGGGACCAGTAATGACAAGAGATAGTATCCTTCGAACGAAGTGAGAAGTTACAAGGCAGTTCTCGGCTTAGTCTCGAACGGTGTTCTCGTTCAGTAACAATCAAATCAAAAACTATAGAAGGGGTTTTTACCGCTTTCACCAAAAACGTTTATTGTTGCTCCCGCGTTTCTCAACTTTTCTAATAGCTTCTTATCAAATATAATATTTAGTTCTTGGCTTCTTTGGCTCCGAAGAGTAGCCATTTGTTTATCTTCTCTAGGCATCAAAGCTAGGTAAGCCAACACAATATAGAGAATAATAATAAATACAAGTAACGAAATTACGAATTTTTTACGTTGCCTTACTAGCTTCTTTCCTATTCCCGATGCGTCAACTTCCATGCTCTTCATTATTCCCTCTTACTTCTTTATGTAGACATTCAAAACAATATTTGCTAACAAATCAGCTCCTCCGGGATCATCAGAGCCTTCAGTTGCAATTAATTTTACGCTTTCAATCGTAACTACTCGCCTAAGACTATCCACTTCTTTAATAAAGTTAAGGATATTTTCATACTTTCCATTTTTCAAGTGATATTCATTTCTAAGTTTGTAGTAGTTCTCCTTGCCCACCGTTTGACGAAGTTGCAGATCTGCGATCTTCTTCTTTTTTGAAGCCTCACCAATACTGTCTTCCTGTATCGTAAGATTATTATTGATTGCAATCTGCTCAATTGTGGCCAAGAAGCTCGATATCTCTTTGCTATTCGGCATAGATTCCAAAACCATCTCTTTATCATCAGCAACGTACGCATATTTAATATTTAGATCGGCCAACAGTTCTGATTCTTGCTGTAAATTTACTATTTCAGATTCTATTTTATTCAGTTTTTGGCTAAGAGTGAAAATATAAAACCACCCCGCAAAAAGCAAGACAGAGCCTATAATCACAAAGATTATAAAAGAAGTTATTATTAGCTTGTGTGTTGATTTTGCCGTTTTAGTCATTTTTTACCTTTGAGACTACAAGCCTTGTGTTAATCACAAAATCCCTAGTGTCTCTATCCAATCCCTTGGGATCACTTCCGTTTGTTATCTTTTCTATATCTGCAAATTCAAAATAGCCTTCGTCTACCAATAATTTTCTAAATAGCCCTACATCAGCATCAGATAAAGCCCTACCTGAGATTCTAATGTCTGCACTAGTATCTGCTTGGAACTCAATTGAATCTAGCATTACATTGTATGGCATAGCATCAGATAAGGCCGTAAAAACCTTGATCCAATTTATATTTTCTTTCTCCAATTTATTAATCAAGGTAAGGCGGCTAGAAAAATCCTTTGCTTCCGTTTCTAGCTCTGACCATTTTTCGTTTTGTGCCTTTGCTTGGTCTCTCACAACCTTAGCATTTGATTCTTCCCTAATGAGCACGAAAGCCAAAACCGCTTGAAAAACAAAAAGAACAAGGAATATAGAGATAACACGCATAAAATTTTGCGTAATCTTATAATTACTTTTTGCGTAATCGATCTCTTCTCTAATATTTTCTGGAAGCAAGTTGAGTCTAATCATCTTCAATCCCCGCTAAGGCTAAACCAATCGCATTTGTGTAAAACAAAGAGTCGTTTTTTGATATCGGACGGATTGGGAATGAAGACACATTTACCCAAGGATCGCCAACTATGGTCATTTTTTGTAGTTTATTTGTAAAATATTCAGGTAATCCTGGCAAGCTAGCCGAACCACCACACAGAATTACTTTCTTGATTGTATCCTCAATATTGATTTTTTCAGCATAATACTGAAGCATATGGCTAATTTCTTGAATAATTTGTTCCAGGTCCTCGTTTACCGTTTCCTCAAGCTTCAAATCCTCCTTGGCGTAAATACTATAGTCAATCTCTTCTTCTTTTTTAAGACGTACCTTAAGCCTTTCGTTTATATGCTCCACAAAGTCTTCCCCACCAACAAGAGTACTACCTGTAACTCTTACTACTTCGTCAAAAATAGCAATATTGGTTGTCTTGGCTCCAATATCAATAACTAGCACCGTCTCTGAAATAGCATTCCTTGGAATTATTGCCCTAGTTACTGCCGTCATATTTGTCTCTACCCCCATCACCTCTAGCCCGAGAAGCTCAAATAACTGCAGATAAGAACTAACAATAATTTTGGGTGTTGCGGCAAAAACAATATCATCTTTCTTTGGATCAGCAGCATTTTCTCCTATGACTTTCCAATCCAAGTAAAGATCTGTAAGGGAAATCGGAATATACTGAGTCGCTTCCCACATAATCGCATCGTTCATTTCTTTCTTGTCCATACGTGGAAGAGTAAGAATTCTAGTAAATATTCTGGATTCGGGCAGAGAAGTATTTACTCTACGTCCTGATAGATCGCCCCAGCCTTTCTTCGCGATTTGTTCTTTTATTATCGCAGCAAGTTTTTCTGGTTCAGTTATGATTCCTGAGATTATATAGTTTTCTGGAATTTCTATCAAAATAAAGCCAGCTAACTGAGGAAGGCCCTTAGTCTTCTTTAGTTGAACTATCTTAATGGAGCGCATACCGATATCAATACCGATAACGTCTTTGTATTTCCAAACCACATCGGTTTTGAAATTGAATTCCATGACCCTCCTAGTAACTACTATATATTCTAAATAGTTATCTACTAATTATCAAGTAAAGTTCTACAGAACCGTCGTCTTTTTATCTTTTGCAATTCCTGCCCCCCTGAATGCTCCGTGTTTCTTTACATATCTTTCACTTGCGTCAATGATTTCCTGCGCACAAGTGTTTGGGTTACGAATACTTGTAAACATAAAGTTCGGCAGCTTTCCTGCAGTCTGAATATTTATGTCCCCATAATCAAACATCGTTGGAAAAACACCACTCTGCGAAGCAGTTACGTCTTGAATATTATCGAGCATTAGCTCTGATGTGGTCCTCGAAAAAAGTCTGGCTTGTTCTATTTCTACCAAGTGTTCATTCGTAATTATTCCAACATTAAAATAATAGATAAGTATCTCGGTAAATAAATAAACCGTATTAAAAAGAAAAGTTAAGCTAACCACCATCACATAAATATTATAAGAGAACCCCTGCACAAGTATGGGTAACAAGTTTGGCAAAATGAAGATTGCAAATATTCCAAACAAGTAAACGATAGCTGTAATAACGATTGTCGGCATCAAGACAAGCCAATGTTTCCTCATAACTTTTAGCACAACCTCGTCTGCTTTTTGTGCGCTAAAGTACTTAGCTTTTTCTACACTTTTTCTCATTATAAAAGCTCCAAAATATTCTTGATAACTTGTGGAGTAGAATCCCAATTACCATTTGCTACGAAAATAAATGAAGTAAATAAAATCAGAATGCTCGTTGTCCAAAAAGCCGCTAAAAAAATTATAGATAAATCGTTCGGAAACCTGAATTTAAAGAAATGATAAGTAAGTACTGATGCCCAAACAAGCCAGATTAATACAAAAGCTAAATACAAAAGCAGAAATATAATCATAATTCTTTGGACAAATACTATCATAATAATGTAAAATATGAAACGAGTATGAAAAGAATGCTATTACATACCTGTTGCGGACCATGTTTCCTCGGTACGTGGGAAAGCCTTCTCTATGAAGATGTTGAAATCACATGTTTTTTTTATAATCCCAATATTCATCCAGAAGAAGAGTTCAATAAGAGACTTGGGGCTCTAAAAACAGTCAGCAAAAAGAAGGTTAGTGAAGTTATGTCGGTTGATTATGAGCCAAATGATTACTACTCTGCAATAAACAATCTGACAACTTTCCCGGACAGATGTGAAAAATGTTACGAATTGAGACTAGAAAAAACGGCCAAAACTGCCAAAGAAAATGGATTTGATTCATTTTCTACTACACTTTTGGTCAGTCCATACCAAGATCACGACAAATTGATTAATATTTGCAAAAAACTGGAAAAGAAATATGGAGTTGATTTTTATTATGCGGATTTCAGAAAAAACTTTAGATTGGGACAATCAATAGCCAGAGATCAAAAAATTTATAGACAAAAATATTGTGGTTGTACTTTCTCAAAGCTTGAGGCAGTTACCAACAAGATACCTAGTTGATTTTAAATGCAATAATACTTTTTTCTTAGAATAGCGAGAGGGGTATAGTATATTTAGTTCTCACATTCTTTCGAACGATAGCCCCCTTGAAAAACTGTTCGTCCCAAGGACCGACTATTTTAAAAAGTTATTCTTTCTAGGAAAACCTTATAATATATCGAAAAAAGAATAATCTTTTTAAAAAGGAGTTCAGTTTTTCTTGAACTTTGCGTCACTTTCTTTCAAGAGAAAGTGATAGAAATGAGATCCCTAGACTGCGCTCAGAATGACACTATTTTGTCATCCTGAGGGAGCGGAGCGATTCGAA
>CAZQLQ010000016.1:0-6125 GCA_964594415.1 uncultured Candidatus Saccharibacteria bacterium | reverse complement strand
TTGTCCATAATGTTATAATTATAGTAATAAAAAGACTTGGTTGTCTAGGCTTTTTTAGTTATAATAATATTTGTGATTAGATAATTTTAATATAAGGACTATGAATAAAAAAATATCAATTGAAGAGTTAAAAAGAACTGAAGACTTGTTTGATTCGGAAGCAAAAGATGAACAGATGTCCAAGAATAATACCACGAGAGAAGATGATTTGAAGAAAACACCTAAGAACCAAAAAGCAAACAAGGAAGAAAATAAGACACCGGTGGCTTTTTCCAAAAAGACTAAAAAAAGAAGGATAAGAAGATACATAATAATTTCCTTGCTATTAATTGTACTGGGGGCTGTGGGTTATTTTGCATGGGTGTCCTATGGTGTTATGAAGAATATTTTTGTTGGACAAAGTTCTGGTCCTAATCTTTTAGGTTTACTGGAGAACAAGCAACTTGAAGGAGAGAGTTCTGGCAGGGTTAACATTCTCCTTTTAGGTACTGGCGATGCTGGGCACCCAGGCTCCACACTTACGGATACGATTATGGTTGTAAGTATTGATATGAGTACAAAAAAAGTCGCAATGATCTCAATTCCTAGAGATTTATATGTAAAAATTGACAAATATGGATACTCAAAGATTAATGCGGCTAATTCATACGGAGAAAGCAACAATTATCCTGGTGGTGGGGTTGAGCTCGCCAGAGAAACTGTTAGTAAAGTCCTTGGCATACCTATTCACTATTATGTAAAAGTTAATTTTTCCGGTTTCAAGGACATTATTGACGCTATCGGTGGTGTTGATATCAATGTTGAAAAGGATCTTTACGATCCCTACTATCCGACTGATGACGACAAAAGGTTAACGGTCCTTAATATAAAAAAAGGCCAACAACACATGGATGGAGCGTTGGCGCTAAAATATGCACGAAGTAGGGAAACGACGAGTGATTTTGACAGAGCTAAAAGACAACAGCAAGTTTTGATTGCCGTGAAAGAAAAACTATTGTCTACGGAGACCTTACTTAATGTCAAGAAGATACTAGAGCTTATGCAGATACTTGGAGATAATATAAAAACCGACTTTGCAACCGATGATTTTCAAAGGTTAATTGAGCTTGCTAAGCTAATAGACACTGCCAATGCAATCAATCTTGTATTTGATAATAGTGTTGATGGCTACCTCGTGTCACAGAGCAGTGCCGAGACAGGATATATACTGATTCCTAGGCTTGGTATAGGGGAATATGATGATATTCAGGCCAAGGTTGGCAATATTTTTTCAGAGGCAGGAATAGAGAACGAGAAACTTACTATCATTGTTCAAAATGGAACAACTCGAACTGGTTTGGCCCTAAGGACAAAAGATAGCTTAACAAGCCTAGGGTATAATGTAATAGGGGCTAAAAGTGCGGATAGCACGGCTTATGCAAAAACGAAGATTTATGACTTTTCGTCAATCAATGACTCAGTTACCGTGAAGGGTCTTGAAAGGATCTTCAATGTTATATCAGAAAAAGGAACTGGAACTTCAGAGTCAGATATCGTTATTATATTGGGTAGCGACTTTGAGGAGGAGTAATGAATGAACTTCAAAAAAAATCACTTATTTATTGTTTTTACCTTTTAATCGGATACGTCGGTGTTCTGTACTTTTCTGAGTATTTTGTCTGGGAGTTTATATACATTGCTATTTTGCAAATAGTTTTTTGGATTTCATATTTCAATATCAAGCCAAACAAGGTAGAAATAAGAGAAGGTTTGAAATTTTTTATTATCCCATTTCTTTTTAACCTTGGTGCCGTGTTGTTTTTATCGGCTTTTTTTCAATTTATAACCAAAATAGTTTTTTCTATTGCGGTAATAATAGCAAATTATTATTTGATGGTTGCATTGAGGAGAGTTTTTAATCTTCAAGAAAAATCAGCTATTTTTCAGCGAAACGTGATAATTAGTATATCGTTCCTCTCGATTTTTTTTGGAACATCTGCGCTTTTTAGGTATTATGTAGAGCTAAGCGTTTCAGAGTTCAGCTATCTTTCAACTTTTTTTGTAGTCACAGGAGTATTTATTGTATTTTATTTGGTATCTTATTTTTTAGGTTGGCAAAGCGGCATAGATATGAAAAAATTTTATCCATATAATTTAGTTAATGCTCTAATTGGGGCAGAAATGGCCTGGATCGGTATGATTTGGGTAATAAATTATCCAATATTCGGCGATACGGAGAAAATGAATTTGGGAGGGGTTCCGCTCCCGGCTGTTACATTAACAATAATGTTTTATTTCTTATGGGGTATTATCTCCCAAAAAGTTGATAAGACTCTGACAAGACAAGTGCTTACGGAATATTTTTTGATAACATTAATTTTTCTTTTGGTGTTAATCTTAACGGCTCGTTGGTTGCCGTAAGAAGGAGGAAATATGTTGAATATAAATAAGATAGAACTTTCAAGCAGCAAGTTTTCTGCCCTTTTATTGTTAAACCTGCTTATCGGTGTTTTTGGCGGAATTTTTGGCAGTTATGCTTATCTTGATTATCAAAACCAAAAAGTAGGGACTTCGATATATTCTGAAGAGCGAAATATCCGAGTAGATGAGAGCTCAGCAATTATTGATGCGGCTGAAAAGGCAAGTCCTTCGGTTGTCAGCATCTCCGGCACATCTAAGAGTTACGGATTTTTTGGCAATGTTGTTGAATCCCAGAGCTCTGGTACGGGATTTATTGTGACTAGCGATGGACTCATTCTAACAAACAAGCATGTAGTATCAAACGCAGATGGAGAGTACACGGTATATACGAATGACGGCAAGGAATATAAGGCCACCGTAAAGGCAACAGATCCGCTTAACGACATCGCATTTGTAAAAATTGAAGCTAGCAATTTACCTGTAATAGAATTAGGAGATTCGGATAACCTCAAGGTTGGTCAAAGAGCCATAGCTATTGGTAATGCTTTAGGGCAATATCAAAATACAGTTACAACAGGTATTATTAGCGCTATTGGAAGAGTAGTCGAAGCAGGAGATTCTTACGGTAATTCTACCGAAACCCTGGAAAATGTAATCCAGACTGATGCTGCTATTAATTCTGGAAATTCTGGGGGGCCACTTATTAACATTGACGGTCAAGTGATTGGTATCAATACTGCCGTAGACTCATCGGGTGAATCAATTGGCTTTGCTATCCCTATTAACTTGGCAAAATCTGCTATAGAAAGCGTAATTGCAACGGGTAAAATCTCAAGACCAATGCTTGGCATTCGGTATATACCAATTACTAAAGAGGTTGCAAATGAGTATGAACTTTCTGTCGATTACGGAGCTTACATTTATAGCGGTAATAAAAATCAATCAGCTATAGTTTCAGGAAGCCCGGCCGAAGAGGCTGGTCTCAAAAAAGGAGATATTGTAATTAGAATTGATGAAAATAAAATTGAAGAAGGGCATAGTTTAATAAGTATTTTGACTAAGTATAAAGTAGGCGACAAAGTTAATATTACATATATTCGTGACGGTAAAGAGTATCAAACTACAGCTATTTTAGAAGAAACAACAAATAGCAACGAGTAATTTATCAAAGTAAGATTTTATATTTTTTTAAGTGCTTCTTCTTGGTCAATTTCATGAAGCTTGTTTATCATTGGTTCTATCTGGCCATCCATAAATCCAGGCAGGTTACTTAATGAAAAGCCTATCCTGTGATCTGTGACTCGGTCTTGGGGGAAATTATAAGTTCTGATTTTTTCTGAACGATCGCCTGTACCTATTTGAGATTTTCTTGCATCACCGCGTTTTTTCGCTTCCTCTTCTTCTTTGAGAGCGAGTAGACGAGAACGAAGAACTCTAAATGCCTTTTCTTTGTTTTTTATCTGGGACTTTTCGTCCTGACAAGAAACGATTAAACCGGTGGGTAGGTGAGTTAGTCTTACGGCTGAGTCAGTTGTGTTGACGCTTTGGCCACCAGGGCCAGAAGATCTAAATACGTCCACTCTTACATCGTTTGGGGCAATTTCAATATCTACTTCTTCAGCCTCTGGAAGAACTGCAACTGTAACAGTGGAGGTATGTACTCTTCCGCTCGATTCAGTTTCGGGTACTCTTTGAACTCTGTGTACGCCACTTTCGTATTTTAGCCACTTATATGTGTTTTTCCCTTTTATACTGAAAATAATTTCTTTGAAACCGCCTATTTCATTTTCATTTGAATCCAATATCTCAATTTCAAGCTTTTTCTGTTCTGCAAATTTTGCATACATTCTGAAAAGTTCTGTTGCAAAAAGTGCCGATTCATCACCCCCAGCCCCTGCCCTTATCTCCATAATTACGTTTTTGGAGTCATTTTCATCCTTTGGTAAAAGCTCAACCTCAATTTTTTTGATTAAATCTTCCTTCTCCCTTTTTATCCGGGCCACCTCTTCTTCGGCCATTGCGACCAGTTCGGGGTCGGTCTCAACTTTTATCATAGATAGGGTTTGTTCGAGATTTTCTTGACTTCTTTTAAGTTTTTCAAACAGTTCAATCAATCCAATCATCTCTGAGTGCTTTTTTTGGAGTTTTGTTATTTTTCTGTGATCATTAAGATTGACGGGATCTGTAAGATTAATCTCGATTTCATCAAACTCTTTACGTATTTTTTCGTATTTTTCCAACATAATAATATTTTAGCATAAAAAAACGCCATAGAAATAAATGGCGTTTTTTATCAATTAAATTTATTTTTTGACTTTTTCTTGATCTAGTTCTACTAGCTCTTCGTTAAATTCTTCAGAGATCTCTTCCATTTTTTCGTCTAATTTTTCTAGCTCTTCCTTGGCTTTTGTGTTTTCAGAATTTTTCAAATTCTTCTTATTTTCAAACTTTTTAGCAGCTTCAAGTCGAGATCTAAATCTGTCTACTCTCCCGGCTGTATCTACTAATTTTTGTTTACCTGTAAAAAATGGGTGACAGGCAGAACAGATTTCAACATTTATCGCATTTGCGGTAGATTTAGTTTCAAAACTATTTCCGCAAGAGCATGTCACTTTGCAGTTTTTGTATTCTGGGTGTATGTCTTTTTTCATTTATAGCTCCAATTAGAAATAATAACGTACTTCATTATATCAATAATAGTGAAAATAATCAAGATAATAAGATAATATAGATTAAGGCCAGCTTGATAGAGTTCAATCAATTTTTAAATTATTTAGACTACAAGTTGTCATAGTTGATATCATATCCGATGGTATCTCGGAAATAATAAAAATCATCTGTAAATAAACCATCCTGTTCATGATATGTTGTTGCATAATTTCCTGTGCCAGTATGATTTGATATTGTTATGCTTACGTGATCAGTTGGTAAGCTAGCGGCAAACCATAATTGTAGCCCAAATCTTCCGTTCGCCTCAGTAGCGTATTGTCCGTTATACGAAGTTGTTAGGTTGGTAATAGTTAGATTGTACAGCCACTGGTTAGGCATATAGGGCTCAATATCAATTCCGTCTCCTGGTCCAGCCGGCAGATAGGAGTTAGAATTATAATTACAAGTACAATTAGCAATAGTTGTATTTTTGCAACTGATTACTGAGATTCCGTTCCTTCCATTATGACTGCAAGTACAGCCATCAATTGTCACATATTCGCTTGCAGTAGTTGCTGTGCCGTGTGCTTCATCAGCTATAAATATGCCATCGCCCATACAATATGTAACTGTTACATTTCTTATTGTTATATGGTCAGAACCCCCAATGGCTATTCCGTAGCTATATTCAGTGGAGTTGCTTCCTCGCTCTGCCTGATCACCGACTATCTGACCTCCTATCATGCCTGAGTTCGAAACATTGAAAAAGCTAACGATCTCGCAAATAATAGAAAAGTTCGTAATCCCTTTTAATGTTGCGTTATTGTTCAAGTAAAGATATACGTTATTCTTCATTTCGACGCCAACTCCGTCGGCAAAGTTTATCATATAAGTCCCATCCGGTATATAAACATTACCTCCACCTAAGCTATTAACATAAGTAATAGCATTATTAATCGCTGCAGTATCATCACTGGAATCATCTCCAGTAGCTCCGTAATCTTCTACATTAACCGTTCTGGCAGGAACTATGACATTTACAGCTTGCGTGTCGTTTGCTGTTCCTTTTGATAATG
>CAZQLQ010000015.1:0-12094 GCA_964594415.1 uncultured Candidatus Saccharibacteria bacterium | reverse complement strand
CGCCTCGAACGATAAACCCCTTGAAAAACTGTTCGTCCCGAGGACCGACTATTTTAAAAAGTTATTCTTTCTAGGAAAACCTTATAATATATCGAAAAAAGAATAATCTTTTTAAAAAGGAGTTCAGTTTTTCTTGAACTTTGCTTCACTTTCTTTCAAGAGAAAGTGAGAAAAGAAATTAGATTCTTCGACTTCGCTCTCCGACGGAGTCAGAAACGAACTCATCGGAGTCGCCGGACAGAATGACAGGGGGGCGAGGATGACAAGAAGACAGACAAAAGAGTAGTTCTCGGCTTCACCTCGAACGATATTGTCATCCTGAGGGAGCAAAGCGATTCGAAGGATCTAAGAACTTGAGATTCCTCGACAAGCTTGGGAAGACAGTAGGTTATTCTTCGAGTAGCATGAGAAGTTCTCTATCCTGGCAGTTCTCACATTCGTTCGAAGGATAAAGGGTCTTCAGAAAGTTTTGGTCTTGAAATATACAATTCCCAATTAAACTAAAGTTTAATATTTCAATGTTACCTAAGAGCCGTCAATAAAATATTTACAAAAAACCTTATTTTTGGTAAAATATACATCGTTACATAGAAAGGAATCTAAATGCCGGTAATTAAATCAGCTATTAAGCAAATGCGAAAATCTGAAGCAGCTCGTTTGGTTAATCGCGATGTCAAAAATAACTACAAATCAAAGGTCAAAGCAGTTAAAAAGGACCTAATCGCGGGGGGTAAGGATGTTGCAACTCTTGCAAGTGAAGCCATCTCTGCTCTAGATAAGGCAGCTAAAAAAGGCGTGTTGCATAAAAAGGCAGCAGCAAGAAGAAAGTCGAGATTAATGCTGAGCATCAACAAAGCACTGGAAAAGAATATAGAGCTGAAAAGTACTAAATTAGTGCAAAAAACTAAGCCAACTGCAAAGAAAAAATAATTAACCGTCCGAAAGGGCGGTTTTTTTTACTTTTTCATTATTGCAAATACGAAATTTGTTAATATGATTTTAGAATCGATATTATCCGACTTGAGCTTTATATCAACCTCGAAAAGTCTCTTATGAAGCTCTTTAAGTTCTTCAACCGTAAAATTTCTACTTTGTTGGAGGGTTTTTTTAACAACAAACGGATGAAGTTTTGTGGATTTCAGTATTTCTGCTTCTGTTGCGTTATTTTCTTTTAGATTTTTTATTATTAATAAGTTTTTTATTTGTCTCGCTAACATTGCTACAATATATTGTTCATTTTCGTTGTTCTCAAAAAATCTGTTTAATATTTTTATTGCAGTTTCGGCTTTTTTCTCCGAAATGGCGTCCATAAGTTCAAAAATTGAATCGGAATACTCGGGCTTTACTAGCTCCTGAACAGCCTCTTTTTTAATATTCATATCATAATTCAATAGTTTGGTTATTTCGTTTTCAAGTCTAAAAAGATCGTTGCTACAATATTGAAAAAGCGTTTGAGCGGCTGAATCTTCAATGCTCCCGCTGTATTTCTTTACTTTATCTTTGATCCATTTTATTGTTTCGTATGGTTTAAGTGGTTCAAAATTTTCAACTTTTCCGTGCTGCTTTAAACTTTTAAATAAGGTTTTTCTTTGATCTGGCGGCTCACTTTCTTTGAAAACCATATCCGTTGTTTCTGGAATATCCTTAAGTATTTGGGAGATTTTTTCTAAAAGATCGGAGTTTTTTGATGCTAATATGTCTTTTCCAATAAGTAATCTCTTTTTTGAGAGGAAGGGAATCGCATATATTTCGTTGGATAACTCCGCAAAAGAAATTTTTTCGTCGTAATAGCGTATGTTTATTGAACCATAAAGTTCCTTACCGGACTCAATTATCTCGTTTAGTCTGGCATCTTTTCTATATGAATCTTCACCGTAAGCTAACAATATCATTTTTTCACCTTTTGGCATCTGGGACAATAAAAGGTCCCTCTACCGTTTTGAGTAATTCTTACGATTTTGCTTTTGCAATCATGGCATTGTTTTTGTCTGTATACTTTTGCGTAGTCCATGAAATCACCCTTTTTACCATAAATATCTATATACGATTGATCGGATGCTCCCTTTACGTTGATTCCTGTTTGCAAGACTTGAAGGATTGCATCAAAAAGTTTTCGCTTTTCTTTCTCATCTAGCTTATTCGCATATGTATCTGGATGGATTTTTGCCAAGAAAGCAGCTTCATTTGCATAGATATTACCTATTCCGGAAATGAACTCCTGATCCATAAGCAAGTTTTTTATTTTCAACTTTTTCTTTGACAGGGCATCTGAAAACCAATTGTAATCAAAATTTTTGCTGAATGGTTCCGGGCCAAGTTTCCTGATAAATTTATCGTCTTTGACTTCGGCTGTTAGTAGCAGTTTTGCATATCCAAACTGACGCATATCATTAAAGTAGAGTTTGCTTTTGTCTGAGAAATGGAAAATTATAACCGTACTTTTTGCAGGTAGTCCGTTTGGAGCGAAAGGGATTTGATTTCCCCTATATGGCTTATCTTCTTCTTCGAAAACAAGTTGGCCCGTCATTTTGAGGTGGAAAAGAATACTTCGGTTATTACTCAATTCAATAATTATAACCTTTGCTTTTCTTTTGACGTTGATAATTTCGGCACTTTTTATGCTTTCTTTAAACTTTTCAGAGTTACCTTTTTCATTGTTTGCATAGATCGCTTTTGGCAACAAAACATCAACACCAACGATTTTCTTACCGGTGATGCTTCTTTTTAGCTGCCGACTAATTGTTTCTACTTCTGGTAATTCTGGCATATTAGTGTAAGTATGACCTAGAGCTATCACTTTGCCAAGCTCTTTTTTCGGTCTTGATAATCTTTTCTACGAACTCAAGCGTTGCATATGGCCCCATCGCTGTTATTAGATTCCCGTCATGTTCAACTAGTCTGCCGGTATAATAAGCTCCCGCTTGCTCGAGCTTGAATTTATCTGTTTCAGCCCCCGTGACCTTTTTCCTAACTATATGGTTAGTATAAGTAAGTAGCATTGAAGCCTCGCCGATAGTTCCTATTAGCTTATTAGTAATGAACGCATGTTCGATAATATCTCTAATATGGATATTACCGAAATATTCCTTTACGGCTTCTTCTCCAACAAATATGAAAATATCGTAGTCCCCAGATTCTACAAAACCAATTAATACATCTGGAGTGACTTCTAGTCCAAATCTTCCGATAGCGGGTGAATGGTGGCTCGAGGCAACTTCTACTGTGATTCCTTCTTTTTCCAACATCTCCCTTGTCCACTGGTATTCTTTATCTCTAAATTCGTAATGGGGGAGGACTATCAAAGCTTTTTTATTCGTAATAGTCATCTGCTATCTCTCTCTTTAGTTTTGACATAGACGGAAATTTAATTATTTCTAAGCGTTTCTTCCTAGGTCCAAAAATTATTGTAAAAAACGTTGTTCTTAGCCCCTTGGGGATAAAGAAAAAGGCATAACGTAATACTCCAAGAGCATTCCAACTATCATGGACTGCTTGAGTCTGGTGTTTCTTAATTGCTGACCTAAAAGCTTCTGCTGTTTTTCCTTCGAAGAGGGTATATCCTTTACCGATTGCTTGTAATATATGTGCATCGCTAGAGCCCGTTTCTGATCTAAACAGCAAAAGGCGGTTCAAATACTTGGCACGTAAATTTTCTTGCTCAAAAGTTGGTGTAGCATTGACTGTTTCTATAGCGTCAAAATGATTTTTTTCTTTGATCAGGGTCTGCGCTCCGACACCATCAGCCCATACGATTGTATGATTATTCATTCTGCTGTGATAGAAGGGATGTGCAGCTATGGCGATCCCTCCTTGTGCATGTATTCTCTTTATTGTTTCGTGAGCGGTTAAGAGTGGTGGTATAGCTTCGTGCAAGAACAATCCGAGAATATGCCCTTCTGTGGAAGATACTTCTTCACCGACTATAATCTCAAAGCGATACTTCCCCTTCTTCTCAAGCTCTTTTGCGTATAGGGCTCCGTCAATAGTGTCATGATCAGTAATGGCTATAACATCAAGATCGGTATTATTCTGAACATGGTTAAGAATCTCTTCAATTGTTGGTCGCCCATCAGAATACATACTGTGTATGTGTATATCTGCTTTTGAAAGTCCCTTAATCTGTTTTTGTAATTGTCTTTTAAAATTTTTCATACATATAAATTATAGCAAACAAAATATTCCTAAAAAAGACTCATTATAAGCAAATCAACAGAAAGTGATTTTACTTTTTGTTTTGGCTTGCTGAATTTCCGGCAATTTTTCCACTTGACCAGCACCATTGGAGATTATAGCCTCCAGAGTCTGCATCTACGTTTAATATTTCGCCTGCAAAATATAGTCCCTTAACTATCTTTGACTCGAGAGTGTCTGCATTGATTTCATTTGTATCAACTCCGCCCGCAGTGACTTGAGCTTCTTTTAAAGGTCTTATTTTGGATACTTCAAATTCTAGTTTCTTCATATTCTTAACAAGATTTAAGCGTAATTTTTTAGAGATTTCAGCTGATTTTTTTGATTCGTGGATCATACTGATGGCAAGGAGAATCGGTATTAGTTTTTGCGGAAGTAATCCAAGGAGAGAATTTCTAATACTTTTTGTGCCGCTATCCTTTAATATCTTTTCAAGCATTTGATCGAGCTCGTTTTCTCTTTTTTCTGGAAAGAGATCGATTTTGAGTATCACCTTTTTTTTCTCAAGAAAGGGGGCAATTAGTCTTGCAATACTCATTACTGCTGGCCCTGAAAGACCATAATGCGTAAAGAGAATGTCCCCTGAGCTTTCGGCTATTTGCTGAGAGCTAGAAAAGGCGCTTATTTTTCCCTCAATTTTTAGACCTTGTAAAGTTTTTGTAATATCAGTATTTGTTTCGATGGGAACTAGAGCAGCATAAATAGGAGCTATGGTGTGTCCAAAATTCTTTGCCCAATAAAGCCCGTCACCACTCGATCCGAATTGATGCGCTGCTTTACCACCAGTTGCGATTATCAGGCTTCTGCATTTGTATATTATATTTTTGGTGTCGGTAATCTCAAAAAAATTATTATTTTTAATAATCTTTCTTATTTCGCATCCCGTTTTGACCGTCACCCTTTTATTCTTCAATTCTTCTTCGAGTATTTTGACTACACTACTTGCCTGGTTTGTTATCGGAAACATTCTTCCGCGATCTTCTTCCTTCAACAGAAGTCCTAACGACTCAAAATAAGATATCGTTTCATTTTGGTCAAATTTTCTTATGATACTAATGGCAAGCTCTGGGTCGCCATGGTACTTTTGGATTTCAACATTTTTGTTTGTAATGTTGCAACGCCCGTTCCCTGTGGCTAAAATTTTTTTGCCAATATACGGATTTTTTTCAAGAAGAACCACACTGGCGCCGCCCTCGGCGGCGCTTAAAGAGGCTGTGATTCCCGCAGGCCCAGCCCCGATTACAAGAACATCATATATTTTTTCTATAGTAGCCATTATTATCTATAATTGCCAAACTCAAGAGGGAAATCCAAATCAGCACCTCGGAGCATTCCCATTATTTCTTGAAGTTCGTCTTTTGATTTTGAAATTACTCGCACGGATTCGCCCTGTATTATCGGCTTTGCCTTGGGAAAGCTATCTCGAATCATCTTTGAAATTTTCTTCGCTTGTTCGGAGGTCATTCCGCTACGAAGTTTAATTTTTTTTCTTATCGTGCCTCCGCTTGCTGGCTCTATTACGAGTGATTTATCTAAAATTTTCAGAGAAACATCTCGTTTAACCATTTTGGACTCTAGAATATCAAGAATTGAGGTGAGCTTATAGTCGCTTTCGGTATTGATCACGAGTTCTTTTTCTTTTTCATTGTTTTCGATTTCGGCTAGTACGTTTTTGAAATCAAAACGGTTTATTATCTCGCGCTTTGTTTGGTCAATCGCATTCGCAAACTCCTGTTTGTCAAAATCGCTTGTTATATCGAAGGAAAACTCACTTGCCATCTTTTACCTCGCTTACATATTTTTTGTAAATTCTTTTTGATTTATTTCTTCACCGTCAGCTCCAAGCACTCCAATATTTTTACCATTTAACGTAACATTTACCGAGCCTCCATTGTTGGTTGTAACGGTGATCTTTTCATTTGCTTTATATGTTTGTGTTACGCCTGCAAGCATCACAATTGGTTTTTCTGTTACCTTCTTGCCGTCAATCTCGATTTGTACAGAAGCAGACTTGGGCCCTATTGTAATTTTTAGCTCTAGTGCTTGAACGATGTCAGAGATAGAAGTGCTGTTTTCTACGTTTGCTACAATCGTTCTTTTGATCTCTGTGGATTTTCCCATCTTATTTTCTGCTCTGATAATAAGAACGTTTACGCCTTGCTGGAGGTTAACATCTTCGTTGAATTGCCCGTTTGATCCTACTCCAACCTCGGTATCGTTGATGTAAAGGGTAGCACCTGAGTCGGTTGTTCCTTCTACTGAAAAAGTATTTTTGTTTATACTAATGTCTTCAACAGGATTTGTAAGCGTTAGCTTTGGCGGAGCTGCGAGGATACTGACTTGCCAACCTATATAACCAACTATTATAAGCGCCAAAAGACTTATTGTGGCAATGGTTATGGTTTTGGGCGTAATCACAACCTTGGGAGCGTTTGTTGGCTTTCTGACAATACTCTTTGTGTTTGCTTTTTTGATGCTTTCGACAAGCCCTTTTTCACGTTGGTACATTCTTAAGACTTTCGCAGGATCGAGGTTGAGGTATTGAGCATAACTACGAATAAACCCCTTTACATAAACATCAGGTGGCAACTTGTCGTACTTGCCGCTTTCTAAGGCCTCAATGTGTTTAGCTCTGATACGAATTGCCTTTTCAATGTCTTTTACGCTATACCCGAGTGCAATCCTTTTTTTAGTCAGTTTCTCGCCTAAACCTTCTTTTGGCGGTAAGGTCTTCTTGGTAAATTTAACAGCCGCCATCTCAATAGTCTTCCTCGTCTTCAGGTTCGCTGATTTCATCTATGTCATTTATGAGGACGTTTCTGGCTTTCGCTCCATCTGCTTGGCTGACAATCCCTCTTGCTTCTAAGATATCAATCAAACTCGCAGCTCTAGCGTAGCCGATTCGGAGTCTTCGTTGAAGTAAAGAAGCAGATGCTCTGCCTGTGCTAATTACAACCTTAGCGGCATCGTAAAATAATTTATCATCGAATTCGCCCATATTTCCTGTGCTACCGCTTTTATGTCCTTGCATTAGAATTTCTTCGTTATATTCTGGAGTTTCTTGGCCCTTCAAAAATTGCGTTATTGCGCTAACTTCTTTTTCTGATACGTATGCGCCTTGTATTCTACGCGGTTTGGAAAGTTCGGCTGACTCGAAAAGCATATCGCCCATACCGAGCAACTTTTCGGCTCCCGCTTGGTCAAGAATAGTTCTGGAATCTATCTGTGAAGCGACCGAAAATGCAATTCTTGTCGGAATATTTGCTTTTATAAGACCTGTTATAACATCTACGCTTGGTCTTTGTGTAGCAATCACGAGATGGATGCCAACAGCGCGTGCCATTTGGGCAAGCCTACATATCAAAGCTTCGACATCTTTTGCAGCTACAGCCATAAGATCAGCAAGCTCGTCAATGATAATTACGATGTATGGCATCGATTCTTTGTCTTTGACAGTATTGTATTCGCCGATATTTCGTTTGCCGGCATGTTGAAGGATATTATAGCGTCTTTCCATCTCAGCTACTGCCCACTTGAGAGCGCTTACGGTTTTGTCTGGTTCGACGATTACAGGGGTAAGCAGATGAGGAATATTATTATAAAGTGAAAGTTCAACTCTTTTTGGGTCAACAAGGATAATTTTTAGGTCTTTTGGGGTATTTTGATACAAAAGACTTAGCAGGATTGTATTTATGCAGACCGACTTTCCGGAACCAGTTGCTCCCGCTATAAGCATGTGTGGCATCTTGGTAATATCTGCAATTTGCGGATGTCCGGCTACATCAAGGCCGAGAACTACCGAAAGCTTTGATTTACGGTTCTTGAATGTATCCGAGGCTAATAAGTTACGCATTCTCACAATCTGAGAAGATTTATTTGGAACCTCAATCCCAACAAGGCTCTTGCCAGGGATTGGTGCTTCGATACGAATTGGATGTGCAGCAAGGGCTAGTGAGATATTCTTGTCTAGTGTAGTTAGCTTTTCTAGTTTTACTCCTTCGTCAGGGCGGAGAGTATATTGGGTTACAGTAGGGCCGATATTAACGTCCGACATCGTAACCCCAATAGAAAAATTGCTAAAAGTTTTCTTGATTAACTCTGCTTTCTCTTTGACGTTGCCACTATCTGCTTTTGTGGTCATCTCGTCAAACAAGGTTAGCGGAGGGAATTTCCAAGAAGAGTCGTCACCATAAGATAAAACTGGTTTTTCTTCTCGCTGCAATCTTTTTTCCGTTGGTCCCATCTTGGTAATAGCAGCCGCTTCGTTGATGTGAAGACCCTCTTTCTCCGTATCGTCTTCCGCGTCTAATTTTCTTTTCTTGAATAAATTACGCAGCGAAGTATTACTTACGAGCAAAATACCTACTGCAACTAAAGCAAATAGAACAACAAAGGAAACAGGGGCATTTAATAAGGAGAGAAAAAGTCCTTGGATAAGCGAACCCAAGTATCCTCCGCCATTGCCTGCTTTTGCTATTTTTTCAGCTTCACCGGGGTTCATAAAAATCTGGAACATCCCGGAGAAAGAAAGAACGATAAGAACGATGCCTGTTATCGAGATACCGTTTAGTTTGAATTTTTCAGGGAAGAACATCGCGTACCCGATACCTCCAAGTAAAAATGGAAGCAGGAAGGTAGTCCAGCCCATTCCGACTCTAGAAGCGTGATTTAGTGATTCGCCCAATGTTCCGCCAAAACCGAACATACTTACAAGAATAATAAAGGAGATGATAAAAAGAACTATTGCACCAATTTCTCGAATAACGTCACTGCTTACATTACTTAATGCGCTCTCTTTTGGCTCGCTGATTTTTTTGTTTGTGGAACCTTTCGGTCTTCCTGGTTTTCTTTTTCTTCCCATTTCTATCTCAATTAAACACGTTAATTATAACATTATGGAAGCGCCACTTAAAGGGAAATTATATTTGATTTTGCGTATTATATCTCAATAACGACAGGAAGGATGAGTGGTCTTCGCTGAGTTTCATTGTAGAGGTATTCACCAATTGATTCGCGTAATTTCACTTTTAGATTTTGCCAGTTTTGGCCGGCTTCTTCTTTTTTGAATCCTTCAATGATTCTTTTTACTTCTGCACGGGCATTGTTTACTAATTTCTCATTTTCCCGCATATAGATAAAACCGCGAGAGATTATATCAGGGCTAGTGAGTAGCTTCCCTGTGCTTTTGTTCAGCGTGCAGACAACCATAAATATTCCTTCGGTTGACATTGATTTGCGCTCCCTCAAGACTATCTCTCCTACGTCTCCGATTCCGAGTCCATCAACGAGAATGATTCCATTTCGTACCTTTTGTTCCGCCATCCTGGCATAATTTTCTCCGACAATGATGGAATTTCCGTTATCCATGATAAATATCCGGTCTGCTGGAATGCCAAGTCCTTTTGCAATCTCAGCATGACGAACAAGCATGTGCCTTTCGCCGTGAACTGGCGCAAAGTATCTAGGCTTCGTGATTGCAAGCATCATCTTAAGCTCTTCTTGACAAGGATGCCCAGATACGTGAGTTCGGCTTTTTTCGGCATCAAAGACTACATTCGCACCTTCTCTGAATAAATCATCAATTACTGATGTGACTGATGCTTCGTTACCCGGGATTGGCGAACTTGAGAAAATTACTGTGTCACCTTGCTTAATTTTTATGTTTTTATGTTCGTTTCTGGCCATTCTAGCAAGAGCCGACATAGATTCGCCCTGAGAACCTGTACTCATAATCGTTACCATATTATCAGGGTATTTATTGATGTCCTGGATGCGTACAATCATTCCTGCAGGAGCTTTTAGGTATCCGAGTCGAACGGCGATTTCTACGTTTTTAAGCAAACTTCTGCCAGAAAAGGCGAGCTTGCGTCCGTGATCTTTGGCTGAGTTTATAATCATTTGTATACGATTAATTTGTGAAGCAAAGGAAGCGATAATTATGCGGCCCTTCGCTTTGTCAAAAATGTCTTCGAAGCTTTCTTCAAGTGTCTTTTCACTCATTGAATAGCCTGATTGTTCGGCATTTGTACTATCGGAAAGTAAAAGCAGAATCCCTTCTGTTCCATATTTTGCTAACTTTGCAATATCGGTCGTCTTACCGTCTAATGGGGAAGGATCAAGCTTAAAATCTCCCGTATAAACCACACGTCCGACAGGTGTCTTGATCGAATATCCAACTGCGTCTGGAATAGAATGAGTTACACGGAAGGCTTCGATCTCAAAATTGCCTAATTTTAGCTTGTCTGTTTCTGGGTTAATGATATTCAGCATCCCCTCAGTATTAAATCTGTATTCGCTTAGTTTAGTTTCAATCATTCCGATTGTTAGACGAGTTCCATAAATTGGAGCGGTGACCCTTGGCCAAAGATAAGGAATAGCCCCGATGTGATCCTCGTGTCCGTGTGTAATTATTATCCCTCTGATTCGGTCTTTCTTATCATCTAAATAACTGATGTCGGGGATTATATAGTCCACGCCCAACATTTCGTTATCAGGGAACATAAAGCCCATATCAACGATAATAATATCGTTTTCGTATTCATAGACGGTAAGGTTCTTACCGACTTCGCCAAGTCCACCTAGAGGAGTAATTTTCAAGATACCTTTTTGTGGTGCCTCGGTATTCGATGATGCCATTGCTGGAGTACTCTGAGTTTTTATATTTTTTCTTTGCAGGGTTTTTTCCTGCAAAGGTTGGTTTTGCCGTCTCTTGTTTTTAGAGAGGGGCTTTTTCATGACTTTTTCCATGTTGTGTGTTTCGTCCTTTCGGTTTTGTCTGCCGAGTTTGGCAGTAGTTAATAATATTCTTCATAATAAATGTTATAAATTCAAAATAAACAAATGAATATGTATTAATCTGATAATTGATCGATTTTCTCAATAATTAAAGGAATTTTCGCAAAGTCTTCAAGTAATGTTTTTTTAAGACCTCCGTTATACAAAGCAGCAGCAGGGTGATAAAGTGCCATAAAAACACGTTTTTTACCGTAAAACTCTTTTTTGAAAGCCGTTCCGTGAACTTTGGATATCTGGAGAGAGGGGAAAAATCGGTTCATCGAGTGTCTGCCTAGAAAAACGATAATTTTAGGATCAATAACTTCTATTTGGCGCTTAAGAAAAGGCCAACAAGCCTCAGCTTCTTCTGGCCTGGGGTCTCGATTGTCAGGAGGGCGATGTTTAAGTACATTTGCAATATAAATATCCTCTCTTTTTAGACCAATAGAGGTAAGCATCTCATTCAAAAATTTACCCGCAGAACCAACGAATGGTTCGCCTTTCAGATCTTCTTCTTTCCCAGGTGCTTCTCCAATAAATAGAATATCAGCATTTTCGCTGCCAACGCCGGTAACATCATTTGTCTTTGTGGAATACAAAGGACAACGCTTACATTTTGATATTAGCGTGTTTATCTCACTGAGAGAGCTGGCGTTTGATATTTCTGTTTCTTCCATAAATATGATTGAGTGCCTTCAAATGTTGAATACATTATAACAAGAATAGGAAAATATTGCAAATATTATGTTTATTTTTAGAACGATGAGAATTACTAAATTAGTAAGCTCTCGCTTCGTTCGAAGAATATTGTTCGAATGTAATGAGAACTGCTCTTCTTGTCGTCCTCGCCCACTTTTGTCATTCCCGACTATTCATTTAGAATCTAATCAGTTGATCGGGAATCTATTCTTCTGCTACTTTTCCTTGATGAAAAGTAGCACAAAAATCAAGAAAAACTGAACTCCTTTTTAAAAAGATTATTCTTTTTTCGATATATTATAAGGTTTTCCTAGAAAGAATAACTTTTTAAAATAGTCGGTCCTCGGGACGAACAGTTTTTCAAGGGGGTTTATTGTTCGAGGCGGAGCCGAGAACTGCTAGGATAGGTAACTTCTCACTTCGTTCGAAG
>CAZQLQ010000014.1:0-12293 GCA_964594415.1 uncultured Candidatus Saccharibacteria bacterium | reverse complement strand
AGTTTTTCAAGGGGTCTATCGTTCGAACGAATGTGAGAACTGCTCTTGGAACTGAACATGGGGAACTTCTCACTTCGTTCGAAGGATAAACAATAAGTAGATTCCCGTTTTTACGATAATGACAGTTATTAGACATGTCTTATTGAAAAATTACCTATAAAAAGGTATAATCTAATGGTTAAAAATCTCCAACAAAATTTATTTAATTTTGTTGGTAGAGGAAGCGAAGCGAAAGAGCGAAGTGATTATGTTTACATAATTATATAGCTTGTCAGCTATCGCTGACGAGCCCTCGTAGCTCAATGGATAGAGCGATTCCGTCCTAAGGAAGAGGTTAGAGGTTCGACTCCTCTCGAGGGCGCCACGTCAAACGTGGCTCGAGTAAAGCTCGGCCAAAGTGAAGACGTGTGCTCCGTTTGACGGAGACATCGTTCAATCACAAATCATATCCATTTTCACTCATAGTCTTCAGCCGCTAAAATAAAAAGGTTGAATGTTCTGAGCAAATTCAAAGAACGGTAAAATTAAATAAAAAATATCTCAATTAAGGCATTTTTTTATTAAAAAATGCCTTAATTTGTTATAAAATAGCTATATGAGCACAATTGTAGATCAAAAAGAAGGCGAAAAAGTAATAATTACTCTTCGAAAAAATCCGATAATTTTAAATAAGCAGATCTTTAGATTTTTGCTCCTTTTCTGTCTTTCTGTCGGGGCAATTATTTTTTTTACAAATCAGTACGCGGTTTTGGGGGCCGTGGCAGTTCTTCTGGCCTCTCTTTCTTATGGTTTTTATCATTTTCTTATCTGGTTTTATGATTCTTACATTATTACGACGAAGCGTATTATCTGCGTAGATCAGAAGACGCTTTTTTCACGTGAGTACAGTGAGGCAGATCTGGAAACAATCCAAGACGTAAATTATTCCATAAAAGGAATTATAGCTACTATTTTTCAATATGGGACTGTATCTATCAGGACAAATACAGGTACCAAACTGGAGCTTTCCGGGCTCTCTGATCCGGCAGAAATTCAGGAAATGGTTCGTGCTCTCGCAAAAAATATTCCCAAGAAATCCGGTGAGCCAAAGAAAGAAATGTCCGCAAAAGAGTTAGTAGAATTTATCGATAAAATCAAGAAAAAATAGTGTTGCGTTTATTTTTTATTCAAGTAAAATTGTTACAGTAAGAAAACTAAAGGAGGGTGCACTATGGCTCTAGATCTCAAGAAGTCAGTCGGTAAGCTATCCCTAAAAACTGATAAAATAAAGAAGCTAACATCAAAAGTTCCCAGAGTAAAGGTAAAAGCTAAATATCTTACCTGGAAATATATTCTTGTACTCTTTGCAGTAATTGTCGTGCTTTTCTTAACTGTCATGTCGGTTGGTATCTATAAATATGGTTGGAGCGATAAGTTTACAAAAGGAGTAGTAACGGTTGTCCCTTATCCCGCGGCTTTAGTAAACGGCAAAATTGTTTACTACTATGATTATATAGAGCAAGTAGGAATGGTAAAAAGGTATGAAAGCGAATACAAAGGAATGGATTTTGCTACCGATGAAGGAAAAGAACGTCTAGATGTTATCAAGACAAAAGTGATGACCAGCTTGATCAATGATGCCCTTATTCGTGCCGAAGCGAAGAAGGACAAAGTAGTTTTGAGCAGTAAGGAAATCGACGAGGCATTTGCAAGCTTCATAGAATCAAATGGCGGTTCCGAAACTTTTGATAAGCTCCTTAAAGATTATTACGATATAACTTCAAATAGGTTTAAAAAAGATATTTACAAAAAAAGTTTGCTCGCTCAAAAGCTTAATGAGAAATTTTCAACTGACGAGAGTCTAAATGTGGATGCCAAGAATAAGGCAGAAGAAATACTTGTCAGGGTAAAGAATGGAGAAGATTTCGCAACTCTTGCAAAAGAATTCAGTGAAGACACTGCGAATGCGGCAAGCGGAGGCGACCTTGGACTTTTCGGAAAGGGGACTATGCTTCAGGAGTTTGAGGACGTGGCTTTTGCTCTCCAGGCCGGACAAGTAAGCGATAAGGTTGTTAAGACGATATTTGGTTATCATATTATTAAAGTTACAGAGGTTAGCGGAGAGCAGATTCGCGCTTCTCATATCCTTATCAAAACAAAGGACCTAGACACATGGCTTGCCGATGCTCTTCAAGATGCCAAGATAAATATTTGGTTGAAGGCGGAACCATTTCTGACAAAATATGATCCTAAAGAGGTAGCGGAAACAGCGAGCTAGAAGATAGATCTTGAAAATAATAAAGGGCTTCCTAGGAAGCCCTTTTAAGATAATAATATCGTTCGAACGAATGTGAGAACTACTAAAATGGGTAACTTCTCGCTTCACTCGAAGAATATCGTTCGAGGCGAAGCCGAGAACTACTCTTCAAGCGTTTTTTGTCATCCTCGCGCACGCGGGGATCTGGATTCCCGTTTTCACGGGAATGACATTATTTATCTTTTGTCATTCCTGGTCTCAAGCCCAGGAATCCATTTTCTATTTGTATAGACCCCTGGAATGTCGCCAGGGGTGACAACGTGGTTATCGTTCGAACGAATGTGAGAACTGCCCTTCTTGTCATCCCCGCGAACGTGAGGATCTAGATTCCCGTTTTCACGGGAATGACATTATTTATCTCTTGTCATTCCTGGCAACGTTCCAGGAATCTATTCCCTGTGTCATCCCGAGCTAGTCGAGGGATCTCTAGATCCTTCGACTAGCTCGGGATGACAACAATATTGTTCGAGGCGAAGCCGAGAACTATCTCCTGTCTTATTCTATGCAGCAATCAATTACTTTTTTGACCATTATCCCAAGCTTACTGCTGATAGTGTTTTTGCTTTTGTCGTGAATGCTCAGGGCTCCGTCATCGATTTTCTTGACGTCGCCAATATCGATTAACTTCAAATTTATTCCCCAAAATAAAGAATAGAGATTGTAGGATTTTTCAAACAGATCATAAGCTTCTTTTTCGTTCCCCATCCCGAGCTGTTTTGTCCCTACTTCCATAAGACGCATAGAGGCAGCAAGAAGATGTTTTGAGATGCACCAGACTTCGCCTTCATACTCCTTTATTATTTTCTGAAGTAGCTCCTTTCGCATTTCACGAATTTCTTTGATGAGATCAAAATATTCGGTTTTTCCTGTTTTTGCGCCAGAGAAAAAATAATGTTCCTCTATACTTATGAGGTTCATAATTGCGATGGTGAGGTCTTGGTCAGAAGAAAGATCCATCTTGTCTTTCTTTTTCATGTTATCTACCTTTTCTATAAATTCATCGAGTTTCTTAAAATCTGTTTTTCCCATTTCTTCCACCTTTTTAAATATATTTTGTTCTAACATATTACTCTTTTTGCCAATTTTTGGGAAGTTTTTTATCGGTCTTTGCCCTGTCATCCTCGTGCTTGACACTTGGAATGACAACGTTTTGTCATCCCTGGAGCCAAACAAGGGACCTATTTAAAACCTTGACGCAAATGTTTGAATATTTGCTATAATGAGTAAGCTATATTATGAAAGGGTTGGAATGAGAAAGTACTTGAGTGTATTTACGTTAGGATTTCTAGGTATTATGTATTCTGGAACTGCTCAGGCAGTTTGTCCTGTCTGTACTGTTGGGGTGGTAGCTGGTGTTGGTCTTTCTAGATGGCTAAAAATTGACGATTCAATAACAGGTCTTTGGATTGGCGGACTTACTGTTTCTCTGATAATTTGGACGATTGATTGGCTCGAGAAAAAGAAGATTAAGTTTATCTTTAGAAAATTGCTTGTTATAACGCTTTATTATGGGCTAATAGTAGCACCGTTATTCTTTACGGGGATTATGGGGCACGAATTGAATAAACTATTGGGGGTCGATAAACTATTGCTTGGAATCGTATTGGGAAGCGTTCTTTTCTTGGCCGGAAATTTGTATTATGAGTATTTAAAGAAGAATAACAACGGCAGGGCATATTTCCCTTTTCAAAAAGTAGTAATGCCGATTACCCCGCTAGTATTACTAAGTATATTTTTTTATTTTTTAACGAAGTAAAGATTAATTACTGTCATCCCTGGCCGCAAACCCAGGGATCTATAAGAATAAAATTGGATTCCTAGGTTTGATACTAGGAATGACAAGGGAAGGTTGGATTCCAAGGCCTGACACTTGGAATGACAAAAATAGTGTCATCCCTGGCGTCATTCCAGGGATCCATAAAAAAAGGATTTATGCTTGCGACCAGGAGTCGCAAGTTGTTATAATACTTCGAATATGAAAAACTATTACATTTATATTATTGCGAACAAAAAGAACGGAACTATATACGTTGGAGTTACTTCTGATTTGGTAAAGAGGATTTATGAGCATAAGAATAAATTAGTTGAAGGTTTTTCAAGTAAGTACGGACTTGATATGCTTGTTTATTTCGAAGAAACTAATGATGTTAATTCTGCCATTAAAAGGGAAAAGCAGATAAAAAGTTGGAAAAGAGAGTGGAAAATAAATCTTATAGAAAAGGACAATTCTGAATGGAAAGATCTTTATAATGACATTATCTATTAGGGATTGGATTCCTAGGTTTGATACTAGGAATGACAAAAATAGTGTCATCCCTGGCGTCATTCCAGGGATCTATAAGAATAAAATTGGATTCCAAGGCTTGACACTTGGAATGACAAAAATAGTGTCATCCCTGGCGTCATTCCAGGGATCTATAAGAATAAAATTGGATTCCTAGGTTTGATACTAGGAATGACAAGGGAAGGTTGGATTCCAAGGCTTGACACTTGGAATGACAAGGGTTTGCGAGATTTTCTTTAAATTTTCTCTAAAAGTTTTCACCAAAATCTGCCTTGAAAGTACAAAAAAAATGTTCAAAACGTCAAAAATCGGTAATTATTAAAAAGTGCTATTTTTGACAATTTTTGGTGAAATATTGTAAAAAATAAAAAATAATACTAATATATTGTAAGTAAAAGAGTTTTTGCTGACATGCAAAGAAAGACAAAAAGCAATATAGGGAAAGGTAAAGTAAGGGCATCACTTTATAAGTTTTTTTCGGTGCTTGTTTTTGTATTTCTTTCCCCAGTGGGAACACATGCAGCTATGAGCAGTACGAATTATAGCATACCGATTGATTCAATCAATTTCGTAAGCGGAGACACTAGTTCAGCAAATTTTAACCTAAATAGTACCGTTGGCGAGGTGGCTACTGGTGAGTCAACGAGCACCAACTACACAATGAATGCCGGTTTTCAGCAGCCTGATAGTTGTACTATTTCCATTTCCGATGCAACAAACCTTAGCCTTGCTGCAATAGCAGGCACAGGGAAGTCTACGCTTACAAATAACTATAGAATACTTACCATTACGACGAATTGTTCGGGTGGATACGGCCTCTACTGGAAAGCAAGCACTTCAAATATGATCAGCGGGGCAAACTCAATTAGTGCATATACTCCCACGGGGAGCGATCCCGAGCAGTGGTCGGTAGATGCTAGCGCTTCAGAATGGGGAGGACACCTGAACGCAGACAGCGATAGGGTAGATACCGACAAATGGGGGGAAGATACCGCTCCTTCGTATACTTCAAGCGAAACGAAGTGGTTAAATGTCGCTACAAGCGATGCCCTCATAGCTTCTTACAATTCCACTACGGCCGGCGACGACGAGAAGATATATTTTGGCGCCGAGATAGGGTCGTCTAAACATCAGATAAGCGGAAACTATTCTGTAACTGTTACAATTACAGCTATTTCGCAATAATATTGTTGACACAAAATAAATAAAAAAATATTATATATTATAGATAAATAATACTTGACAGGGGATTTGACGGTTATTTATAATAAATGTATAATAATTTTATACAGAGAGTTAAAATTTCAAATCAGATTTTAAGTATATAAAATATCAAATATCAAAAGATACAACGGAAAATAAGGAGGGTGCATATAGAGAATAAAGAAATTAAGCTTTAGTAATTTTACTCAGGTTTATTTATCGTTTTGTTTATAAAAAATATTATAAAAGTAAAAAAAGTTCTATAGGAGGGAAAAAAGAACATGAATAGAATCAAAAAAATAGGATTGTCGCTTATGTCTGTGTTGTGTCTTTTTGCAATGACACCATGTGCATTCGCAACAAGCGCAAATGATGATGTGACAATTGACGTAGACGTAACTGCTACAATATCACTAACTTGTGGTGGCGGAACGACACCTGTAACGGTTACGATGGAGGCTATTGCTGGACAAGGATTTTCAACGCACACTGCTACGCAGAATAGTACAACCTGTACAGTTATTACAAACAACACACTTGGTTATGATCTTGAGTGGCAAGCCACTGCTGCAAATTTGGTGTCTGGAAGTGATACGATAATCCCTATAACTACTAGCGGTACTCCTGCAGTTTGGCCGACAATTTCTGCTACTAACGGATGGGGAGGTAAGGTTGGAACCACAACTACAGAAGACTATAATTCGACTACATGGGGTACTGGCGACAACTATGACGCTAACGGAAAGTGGGTACAAGTTCCCACTTCTAGTACAAAATTCACAGAAAAAAATACAGCAACCGATGGAGACGGTCATATAACCAGAATCATGTTCGGGGCGGAAGTAGGCGAAACAAATATTACCCCTACAGGAACATATACTCAGACTGTTACAATAACTGCTGTGGCAGGTACGTAATCTCTACTAATAGTGAATTTTAAGATAATAAAGGAGATAATATAAATGATAAGAATGAGCAATAAAATATGGACTGTATTCACTGTTATTATGACGGTGTTGGCTGTTACTCCGCCGGTTCAAGCAGCTACTCAAGTTCAGACAAATCCAAGCGTAGAAGTAACAAACTTTATATCAATAGATTGTACAGATTATGCGGGTGGTGATGAATATGTTGATATGGGAGATATATCAGGTACTGGGCAATCAGTAAATTCGTCTAATAGCAATACTGCTAAGTGTATAGTTAAAACAAATGAGGACGCAGGCTATACATTGAATTGGGATGCAGCTGCAGCAACAATGGCTGGAAGTCCTAGTGGAACAATAGATGCATTTACTCCTGGGGGAACAGACCCAATAACTTGGTCAGTTGCCACAACAGCATCTGAATGGGGCGCAAAACTTGGACAAGCAAGTACTTCAAAAGGCCTAGCGATTGATTGGGGATCTGATGACACTTACACAAGCGGTAAATGGTTTAATGTGTCCACATCAGGAAAAGATATTGCAACACGAACCACAGAAACTGATTGGACCGGTGACAGCGAATATATTGTTTTTGGGGCCGAGGTAGGCTCTGGAGTCAGTCAACCAGTTGGTCAATATACTGTAGCAATTACTTTTACGGTAACAACGAACTAAAAAGCTAAATGTTAAATTCTAAAGAGGGCCCTGGGGCCCTCTTTTTTGATGGGCGAGAATATCGTTCGAGGCGTAGCCGAGAACTGCTAGGATGGGTAACTTCTCGTTTCACTCGAAGAATAATATCTCTTGTCATTCCTGGTCTCAAGCCCAGGAATCCATTTTCCATTTGTATAGACCCCTGGAATGTCGCCAGGGGTGACAACATGGTTATCGTTCGAGCGGAGCCGAGAACTGCTCAGTAACTTCTCGTTTCAATCGAAGAATACTATCTCTTGTCATCCCTGTTCGCAAACCCAGGAATCTATTCTCCATTTGTATAGACCCCTGGAATGTCGCCAGGGGTGACAACGTGGTTATTGTTCGAGGCGAAGCCGAGAAATGCTCAGTAACTTCTCGTTTCACTCGAAGAATAGTATCTCTTGTCATCCCTGGTCGCAAACCCAGGGATCTATTCTCCATTTGTATGGACCCCTGGAATGTCGCCAGGGGTGACAACGTGGATATCGTCCGAACGAAGTAAAAACTACCCCTTTTCCCCTTGCCCTAAACTCCCAAATATATTATTATTTTCTAAGAATGTAATAAATAAAGGAAGGTGTATACGCATGAAAAAAATATCAGCGGTAATTGGTTATTGTCTAGTTTCGTTGTTTCTCTTCTCTCCAGTTCTTGTGAATGCCAGTAAGATAGAGATGCAAAACATTAATACTTCAGATGCAACAGGTGACTTTCAGCTGGGTCCTACTTCTTTTGATATTGAAGGAAAGCCAGGAGATACATTTACTAGGACACTCCAGGTAACAAACAGATCATTGGAGAAAAAAGAATACTTACTTGAATTCGAAGATTTCGAAGGATATTCAGATAATCCTAACGGCGGTATAAATCTTTTAGGAGAGAATACTAGTCGTTATGGTGCGAAGGATTGGGTTGTGTCTGAAATTAATAACTTTTCTCTTAGCTTTGCTGAGAGAATGTACTTTGACGTAACAATTAAAATCCCGATGAACGCCGATACAGGGGATCATTATGTGGCCGTTCTTGTAAGCGCAGATGATGACAAGTCGACAAGCTCTACCACTAAGAAAGATCAGCAGGGCGCAAGTGTGAAACTTAGAAGTAGAAGTGGTTCGTTATTTTATGTCAAAGTATTGGGGGATGTTGTAGAGAACGGTGAATTGGAGTCATTCAAGACCGATAAATCTCGTTATGAGAAAACCCCAGTGAACTTTAGCGTGACTTATAGAAACAATGGTAATGTAAGACTTCGTCCTTCTGGAAAAATCGAAATATTTAACAGTAGAGGCAAGAGAATAGATATAATAGAGATAAACGAATTTAATGTGCTTAGGGGGTCGGTAAAGCTAACTAATTATCAGTGGAACAAGAAGCTCATTATCGGTAATTATACCGCGAAATTGACTCTTGATAGGGGCTATGGAGACCACCAAGATACAATGGAAACGAGCTTTTCTGTTATGCCATGGCAGGACATTATTATCGCTGTTGCTATATTGATTGCTTTATTAGGATCTGTGATTCTCATTAAGAAACAAGGGAAAAAGAAAAGAAGAAAATAATTTAATAATGAAGAGGGTAAGGCAAAAATTTTTGCTAGGATTACTAGCAGTATCGCTACTGCTAGTTTTTCCGTTGTTAAAAGTAGTTGCCGCAGATAGCGGAAGCCTCACCGTCGGTCTTACGGTAATTGGCGTAGGCCCGGAGCCTCCAGACCCCACTTGTACCCTTGATATCGATCCTATGAATATAGATGCAGGCGATCCTGCCTATATGGATTGGGTTACTACAGATGCTATATCGGCAAATATTGACAACGGTATCGGCGATGTGTCTCTTCCAAACGGATTTATGATTATTTATCCGGCAGCTACGACTAACTATACTATGACTGTTTATAATTCTTGGGGAAGAAGCGCCACTTGTTCTGCTTCGGTAAATGTGAGCGCCCCCTTGCCTGTTCCCAGTTTTTCTATTTTTGTAGCTGGAAATGACGAGGTTACATTTGACGGTGAATATCCGACAGGTTCAAAAGTTTATATAACTATAAACGGTTCTGAGAGCAAACTTTTCGAAGTAGATATTGATGATCCGACCTCGGGTATCTGGACGTATACAGAACTTTTTGATGAGGGAACTTATTGGGCTCATGTGAGGGTGCTTACAACAGGAGGACAGTACTCGCCATATACTGACGATGTGATGTTTACGGTGCCGAATAATCCCGCTACGACTACCACCACCACAACTACGATACCAAACGAAGAACCATCAATCAGCCTTGACAGTCCCCCAAACGGTGCTAATTTTACTTATGCTGAGGCTCAAGATGGAATAGAATTCGTTGCTTCGGGTTCGGATGATGATGGAGAAGTCGCAATCGTAATTCAATATTATGATCCCGAAGGGGAATTAGTTGATGACCCAAACAATAATGTTTGGTCTGATTGGGTTCCTGACTACACGCCCATTAGCTTGACGACGGTTCCTTTGACTATTCCTGGAACCTATGTTTGGAGGGCTTTGGCTGCTGATAGAGAGAGTTATTTCAGCGGATGGGCAATCGGCTACATTTATGTTGAGGAACCGCCAGCTCCAACCACAACAACTACTATCGGTGGTTCAGAAGTTCCTACCACAACTACGACTACTATCGGGTATGTTCCTCCGCCGACTACCACAACATCGGTAAGTACGACAACAACTAGTACTACCACCACTACAACCACAACTACTACTACGACAACATCCACCACTACGACAACGAAGCCTGCTGCGTCGGGACCGCCTACTTTTACTGAAACGGTAATAAATACTTACAAAAACATTGTGGATTCAGAACCGGTACAGGAGATAGTCGAAACATACAATGAGGCAAAGGAGGCTTCGGTGGAGATTATTAAACAGACTCCGCCACCTGTTGCTTACGTATTTCCATACTTTTTGTTTATTCCGATTTTAATCATGATCCTAAACTTCTTTATTGAAATTAGAAAGGAAGTTGAGCAGGTTCAAAAGTTAATGGGTATATTGGAGATGGAAAAAGTTATTTCCGAGGATAAGGAAAATTTTATGATGCTTAGTGCTCATTATCTTAGAACTCCTGTAACGATTATAAATGCTGGAATTGAGCTTTTGGTTTCGTTGAAGCATCTTTCTCCAACATCCGCAGAGGAGTTGACCGGAATCGGAAAAGGACTACACGATGACGTAGAGCAAGTGCTAAAAGACGTAGAAAATAGTATTTTTACTGCCGGAATCCAGAATCCGAACTTGAGCAGGGAGAAGATTAGGGCCATGGCAACTCCGTATATATGGATCCCAATCGTGCTAGTGTTGGGCATCTGTATGTTTGCCAATTACTTGTTTGTAAAGGTCGCCAACATCAACATTATGCCGATAAATTTTATAGCTGAAGCGATAATGTTTGGAATATTGGTTCAGTGGATGATGATTTACTTCAGAAGAAAACAATCCGAGAAAAACAATCTGGAGAATTTTGAAAAATTGATTGATCATGAAAAAGCTATAGATATTGCCAGAAACAATTTTGTGAAGAAAACAGTTGCAACGTTGCGCGGGAGAGCTGACAGATTGAAAGAGATGACGAAATATGGAGATGACGTTGGCACGAAAAGTATTCGCGACGGGAGTTTACGACTTGATGATATCTTAACCAAGTTTGAGCTTCTTACGGAAGTCCAATCGGGGAACATTACTAAAAACTTTGAAGAGTTTAATCTGAAACTACTTGTTGAGGAGCTCGTCGCAAATTATAAAGATAAGTTTGAGATGAAAGAGATTAATTTTATTTTAGATGGAGACGACCTTAGTATAAGCCAGGACAGGAAGAAGGCTTCTTTCGTAATTTGGTCTTTAATCGATAATGCGATAAAGTTTAATAACAGGGGCGGTCAGGTAAAGGTAAGTTATCGAATTTCCGGGGACGATGTAGTTCTCTCGGTAGAGGACAATGGAGCAGGTATCAGCGAAGAAGGGAAAGTCCACCTGTTTAAACCTTTTGCTAGAACTGACTCGGCCTTGGATTTCAACTACGAAGGTATGGGGCTTGGGCTTTTCCTGGACAAGATAATAGTGAATTCGATGGGCGGTGATATATCGGTAGAATCCGAACAGGGCAAGGGAACTAGAGTTATTATTAAATTTAAGCAAAAACAATAGTTTTATTTTAAATAATTTAGTGATAGAATAAAAAAGCAAAAAAATAATTTAAACGGAGAGATTGGGATGAAAAAATACTTTAAGCTGAAGAATATTTTAATTGTACTTTTAGTACTGATTGCACTTGGGGGAATAGGAACTAGTATATATCTCGGCATCAAGGTTAAGAACGGGAACGCTACAAGCGAAGATACTGCTAAGGAAACTGAGAGACTAGTAAAAGAAATTGGTGAAGTTATGGTGCTTCCTGAAGAAGAAACACCAACGTTGGCTACCGTACAAGACAAATCAAAGCTTCAAGATCAGGATTTCTTCAAAAATGCAGAAAATGGAGACAAGGTTTTAGTATATATGACAGCAAAAAAGGCAATTCTTTATCGTCCTAGCACAAAAAAGATTATCGAGGTTTCTCCCGTAAATATGGATGGCGTAACGACGACTACGACAACTGTTCCTTCTGAATAATTTGGTCAGGTTCAAATATTTAAAGAGCCCCACGGGGCTCTTTTTTATTGTTCGAGGCGAAGCCGAGAACTGCTTCCTGTCATTCCAAGTGTCAAGCCTTGGAATCCATTTCTTATCTATATAGATCCCTGGAATGTCGCCAGGGGTGACAACGTGGTTATTGTTCGAACGAATGTGAGAACTGCTTCCTGTCATTCCTGGTCTCAAGCCCAGGAATCCATTTTCTATTTGTATAGACCCC
>CAZQLQ010000013.1:0-13940 GCA_964594415.1 uncultured Candidatus Saccharibacteria bacterium | reverse complement strand
TCTCTAGATCCTTCGAATCGCTCCGCTCCCTCAGGATGACAAAATAGTGTCATTCAGAGCGAAGTCGAAGAATCTCAACCACTTGTCATCCTCGCGAACGCGGGGATCTATTATCCTCCTTGTCACTTTCTCTTGAAAGAAAGTGACACAAAGTTCAAGAAAAACTGAACTCCTTTTTAAAAAGATTATTCTTTTTTCGATATATTATAAGGTTTTCCTAGAAAGAATAACTTTTTAAAATAGTCGGTCCTTGGGACGAACAGTTTTTCAAGGGGTTTATCGTTCGAACGAAGTGAGAACTGCTTTTAAAACTGAACATGGGGAACTTCTCACTTCGTTCGAAGAATAAAATTATATTGTTCGAATGCAATGAGAACTGCCTTATAACTTCTCATTTACGTCCGAAGAATAAACCTCATAAAACACTTGACAAAAGATGAAAAGTGTGGTAGAATATACACATCAAATCAAGAGTAATAAAGCTCAAGATTTGATAAAAGAAAATTGAAAATTTAATTATATAAGTGTCTGGACGCTAAGGCACTATAAATAGCAACGAGCGTAGTTGGTGGACAAAATGTCCTTAAATTGACGTGGAAGCACGCATGCCAGCCCCTAGCCATAGGGCAAACCGTGGAGGTGGAAATAATGGCAAATATTAGTAAAGAAATCGATGGGGTGGTTTTGGTAAATACCACCCCTCACGAGATTTCCTTTCTCTCCGAATCTGGAGAGGTAATTAATGTTCCGCCCTGCGGAGCACTAATTAACGCCAAGGTCGTTGAGACCGAGGCGGGGGAAATGGGATCGGTAAAGCTGGTGAAAAGCCAGTTTGTGGCCGATCCGGCTTCAGGGGAAGTTCTCGCCTTAATTGAGGCGGAGTTTCCGACAGCGATTATTGTGGGCAGCATCATAGCTGCCCAGGCATTTCCGGGAAGAGTATTCGGAATGACCCCGGCTCCGGGGTTCGAAAGAATGCCTCCCAGCGAGAAGAGGATGTCAGTGAAGAAATTCACGACATTCTAATCTCAACGGCCCTGAGCGTATCATTAGCGTAAGGGGCCTTTTTTATTTGAAAAAATCCAGAATAGGAATACACTAAAAAAGTGTTGACAAAAAGCTAATTGTGTATTATAATCATCAAGCTTAAATTTGAAAGAATTGATTTATAAGCAAAAGTGCCCTTTGAAAACAAAAAGAATGATTCTTACCAGAATCTGTAATTAAAAGTGTCTGGACGCTAAGGCACTATAAATAGCAACGAGCGTAGTTGGTGGGCAAATGCCCTTAAAGTGACGTGGAAGCACGCATGCCAGCCCCTAGCCATAGGGAACACCGTGGAGGTGACATTATGGCAGAATATTATTGTGCGCTCTGTGGAGAAACACGTGAATCCTCGGAAGGGTTTTTCTGCTACTCTTGTGAGGAGAAAGCTCTAGTGCGCGGGGTAGAGGAACTCCGCAACGAAAAACTAAAAAAAATAAAATTGGGCTTCGTGCCCTGCGAGCTTTGTGGAAAGTTGACAGACCCTCACCTTTCCACCTGCCTAGCTGTTGGCGAATCGGGCTGTTTTACCTCTAAAGAATTAGAAATAGAGGTGTATGGGTCTATTTCTGCAGCAGCTGTCAAAAAGATAGCTGAGGCTGGATTCATGTGCTCCGAGTGTGAATCCAAGGCTGAAGAAATCGGAAAGTGTTTTTTGTTGAAAGAAGCTGCCGAAAACACTGGGTAGCAGCTTCTTTCAAGTGAAAAGGAGGGATAATAATGGTAAGAATTAGATTTACTTTCGTCATGGTATTCACGGCAGTTTATGTAGCCACTTTCTCTTGCCGAATAGTAAATCCGGAAACGATATCCTATCCGGTAGGAGCGCCCGATCCGGCAGGCTGCCAGCAGGCGGTCTGGGGAGTCGTAGTAACGCTCCTGATTATGTTACTCTTAACTTGCGTAATCTCAGCTGTTGAGGTTTATGAAGAGCGTAAGCTCTATCAACCCAAGACAGCTGAGTAGGCGCTTACCCATCTGGCAGGCGCCGATAAGTCTATTTAGTGAGTAGATTTATCGGGTCTGCTAGAATCTTTCCTACATAGAGATTTGACCCGCCCCCTTAGTTAATACTAAGGGGGTATTTTTATTGCATAAAACACTTGACAAAAGTAGAAAAGTGTGGTAGAATATACACATCAAATCAAGAGTAATAAAGCTCAAGATTTGATAAAAAAGAACATTGAAAACTTATCAATACTCCTTCCTAACTGCTTAAGTGGGCAGCGTATTGAATATCAAAGATTGGTATTTAGTGCGCTGCTCATAAATAGCAGTAGACCTAATCTGTCCGAAAGGATAAATATAAGATTAGGATGGAAAGGAGTGATTCGCATGCCAACTGGAAATTGCGAATTATTGGCAAGATTTATAGGAGAAAAGGCCTTTAACGTAAGAGTGACTCTTACAGAAAAGGCTGAAGAGGGAGCTTGGATAGAGCTCCTTCGAGACGGCATTGGTGGAGGGATTCTCCATAATGCCAACAAGTTTGCGGTAGTAGTAAGAACACCAGAAGCTGAGGTCAAATTTGTATCTTTGGGATGCGATTTGATTCAAAGCTGTTTGAGTGTTCTGGTGAAAGCGGAGATTGTCAGGTTTGACATTACTCCGTGGCCTATTGCGAATAAAGCCCAGGGTAGAAAGGTAAGATCCTGGGTATTTGCCAGAAAAGTAAATTCTGGCAGGTTCGGCATCAGATATAGAATCTATTGCTCTGATTTTGCGGAGCATGACTCAAATGGGTGGCTGGAGGATATCAAAAAATTCAACAGCTATCAGGAAGCTGAGGATTACGCAAACAGTTGGACAGTAAATAAATGCTGTTCATTAAGTTTTGAGGTCTTTGAGCTTTAAATAACTTGAGCCCCCGGTGGGTTTCCGAGAGGAAATTTCGCCTGGGGCTTTTTGCTTTTTATATCATGTAAACCATATACCAAGGAGACAAGCTATTGTTTTATACTTGACAAAAGTTCAATTATGTGATAGAATAACTAGTCAGATTGTGAAAGACAAATACAAAATCTGCAATAAAGAACATTGAAAACTTATAAATTATTCATCTTCCTAAACTGCTGTGGGTAGCGCTTTGAATGTTTTAAAAAGTATTTAAAGCGCTGCTCATTTGCAGTTTTTTAGCTAAGTTGCCTCGTTTATGGATCATTACACCCAGTGCGAAAGTATGCCTTGCAGAAATTGTAAGGGAAGGCAATGGAAGGAGCCATCGCACGAGAAGGAGGATAAAATGAAAATAGACGAAATGAATCGGACCGTATTATATTTGATTGACACACGCAGTAGATTTTGTGAGCTAGGAGCTTGGTCTCCAACCCAAACAGAGTCGGGCGACTTAATCCTGAGAAGAATTATGTCGTTCGGCCCTTTGTGGAGTAAAGAACTTCCAAACCATCTTTCGCTATCTGGTGGGCTGCTGGCTGTCACTGCAGACGGCTACAGTGCTATGTCAAGCGCTGGATTCACAAGTACTTTTGGCGATGGTTGGCGACATAAGAATGTTGCCGCGGTGATTGATACCGACGTGGAGCAGTGGACTAATGATCGGGTTGCCAAGACAATAGTAAAGGCTTTCCCGATTCGTCTATTTCCGGAAGGGTCATTGCTAGTTAAGCCAAGAAAGCAGCCTATAGCCGCAAACGTCAACGTGACTGAGGCGGCCCATTTAGTTTTTTCAACTAAAGAGGCACTCTCAAGAAACACCAGCAACCATCGCTGGTATATTGCGGAGGGTCAATCCAACGATTTTCAGTATGCTGAGATAAGTTGGCAGCCACCCGAGGACGACAGAGAGGTGTATGGCTGCAGTAGCGGTCCGACCCCAATAAAATTTAGCCCCGAGCACAAAGAGTCATTAGTGTCTCTTCGGGTTGGTAAAAATGAGGACGGGCGTCTTTGGACATTCCGGCCTGAGAAGGAGGAATAGAAAATGCTAGGAAGCATTGAAGAATTTGAAAAGATTCTAGAAGATCCACAGTTTGGTTCGTATGTTTTTCACTCGAATGAGCCCAGTTTTGACGACTGGTCAGATGTCGAGACATGGATGAGAATATTCCATTTTGGTAAAAACATATACGAAGTCTCGCTCTATACAGAGTACAGTACAAACTCGTGGGATACGACAGTCAAAGGTAAGGAAGAGGTGCTGAAAATTGTGGAGCTCTTATATTGGCTCTATAATCTTTATTAAGTTATTTTATACCCCCAAGGGGTTCGTTCATACGAACTCTGCGGGGGTCTTTTTTTATCTTCAAACATAATTAAACCTATACATGATACATTAAATATGTTATAATAATCTGTCATTTTGTGATGTTATATCAAATTTGACATTCCTGAACCTTGAAAAGATGAACGCTTTAGTACTGCTTATATGGGTAGCGCTTTGAATGTCAAATCATGATATTTGGGGTGCTGCTCATTTATGAGTGGCAAGGTCTTTGGTATCCGAAAGGATAAAAATAAACCAAAGGCATATGAAAGGAGGTTTGTTCGCATGCTAACAGGAAATTGCGAACAAATAATTGGGATGTTGGGAAATAGTGACTTTAATGTTAGGGTCACGGTTACCACAAAACCCAAAGAAGGAACGCCTCATGTTCTAGTCGATAGAACGTGGGAAGAAATTTTCAAAACTTGTTTGGGTCAAGGAATCTTAAGTGATGATAATGGTATTTATCATGTGAGGCTCCTAACAAGCAAAGGATCCCTCATGGTCAAAACCACGGGGTTCCTACTACTGGAACAATGTTGGCCCTATCTGAAGGACAGTGATATTGTTCGGATAGATATAAAAAAAGGTGATAATCCGGTAAGAAGATCTTGGATTATTATGAGACAACGAACCGAAAAAAGCTCAATAATAGAAGTTGGTTCTGTCGTCTTGCTGTCCAGATCCGATGGGTCCAGGAGCAAGGGAGTGGTTATTTCAAAATCGACTAAGGACGCAACGGTGTGTTTCCTGGTGGGCAACACTTACCAAGGAAAGCCAGCACCCGCTTCGATGAAAAACGAAATTGCTACTAAAACGGTAGCGATTTCAAGCCTCCAGTTAATCTAGGTAGATTAGTTCCTCCAGCCCTTTATCCATAGTTGCCTCGTTTATAGAGGATTGTTCCCAGTGCGAAAGTATATCTTACATTTATTGTAAGAGAAGGCAATGGAAGGAGCCACGCACAAAATAAGGGGGCAAATGGGAGGAATTTCAATGGGGAAAAAGGTAGTCAGAATTATCAGATATACAGTATTTGTAATAATGTTATTGTTGCTATGCTGTATAAGGCAGTAATCTGTTGCCTTGCCCCGAGCGCATCATTTGCGTAAGGGGCTTTGTTTCCTTAGAAACTCACAATCTTCGTTTATAGAGGATTTTTTGAAAATCTAGAATTTAGTAAGGAGGCAATACTATGAATAATGACGGGCATGAAGTAATAGCATTAGCTTTGCTGGAAAAAGGTACTATTGGTGCAAGCTGTTTGGTTAGCATTCTAGATAAACTGGATGTTGATAGAACAAAAATTGCCAAGTGGCTAGTCGAGAAGAACCATCAAAATGAAGTGCTGTTGCATATGGAATGTTTCCCTTCCTTAGATCTAGTTGAGTTATCTGGATGGCTGTTGCAATACGGCCGTATAGATTCGTTGTGTTTTCATCTTGACAAGTTCGAACTGTCTGTTGATGAACTTTCTCATTTAGCAACTTCCCTCATTGCATACGGTTATGGTCACAGTGTAGCAAGTTGTCTGGAGAAATTCATTGGAATCGATCATGGTGAAATTGCTATTTTTTTAATAGATGCCGGTCAAGCAAATAGTATCATGAAAAATTTAAGCAAATTCGGAGAAAACACTCTTGACGAAAAGGTTGTCGAAAATATCGGCATCCCTTCAAGGAGAGAGTGGATGTTTGAAAATATTGATAAGTTTAAGCCACAGGCTCAGCTGCTTATCATAAAAAATTATATCGATAACGGAGATACAGAAGTCGTCGCTAAGTGCGTCGGTTATGTATCAAGGGTTGACCATAACGTTATCGCTTCATTGTTAGTCAATGAGGGGGAAGGCTACTATGTGGCCAGATATCTAGAAAGCTTCAAAAACCTTAAGGGCGAAATTCACGAAAATATCAAGGCAGAACTAGCAGAAATAAAGATGTACTGTCAAGAAAATGATAACGACTGATTAAAGATACCACTAAGCCCCCGGCGGGTTTCCGAGAGGAAATTTCGCCTGGGGCTTTTTGCTTTAAAACTTTTATAATAATTTTTACAAAAACAATTTTCTGTTGTATAATGACTAGTCATTTTAGGAAATTTGAATGACATACTTGATCTTTGAAAATAAAACTTGAAAAAGCAAATATTTGTGAGGATGGGAGGGATTTGAATGGCTAAGTATTATGTTGACTTAACAGATGAGGTTCCTGTAAAAAGATCTGTTGGCGTGGACCGTAGATTGCAGTTTACTTTTGAAGATGGCAGTTTGATTTGTTTTTGGGATGGTAAAATAAAAAACAAGATTCCAGCTGAAATCGGTGACAGAATCAAGTTTGTATCAGGTGAAAAAGCGACAAAAATGGTGCCGCCGAAAGATTCAACCCTTGAAATTTTTTGGAGAAAATTTTTTTTCCGTTCTGAGCGCAAAAAATATCTTGAAGGGCTCATATGGAGTGTAGTCAAAAAAGGCACTGCTTTGGATAACATTTTCGGTAAATCTTATTTTTTTAGGATTTATGTATCAAAAGACAAAACAATAGCAGTATCGTTTGATAATTCAAAAGATAGCCGTTGGGGTGTCCCGGATCAATGGTTTGTGGAGGATGGAGTGCCAGAAGAGGCTATAAACAGCTTTCTTTCCAAATTTAATAATGTACTGCATTTTCCCATTGGTCATAACCCTGAGGATATTCTCTGGATTGAGACAGCCTCGGGTGATTTCATAAACTGTAAAAACCTTTTGTTTCCAGGAGAACTGGTCGAAGTTCTCGGTAAGGCCCTCAGATAATTTCAGTTATTTGTTTTCAACTCAGCCCCCAAGATAATTTCGAGGGGGCTTTTTCATGCGATAAAACACTTTACAAATAGACAAATATGTTGTATAATACAAAGTCGGTTAAACAAATAGCTGACTTAGTCGTAATTTGAAATAATCTCCTAAGCGCTTAAGTAAGTAGCTTTTCGAGCGTCAGTTTGAAGCTCGGTAAGCTGCTTATTTGGCAGTTAATTTGGCGACCGCGGCCATGACAGCGGAGCCCCTCGACTATAGGGGTAGGAGAACTAAGATGGGAAAAAAAATTATTTTATCCGTGGATGACCTTCTAACTATACCGTACCCTTTTTCTTTGCAAGTTGGGGACTCAATTTCTTCTTGGGTTACTTTTGACGGAGCGGAATTCCAATACTGGTATAACAATTGTTTTGTTTACAGCGTAAAAGCAGACTCCGGTGACAAGATTATGATCGAAGAAGGAGTTTCTGTAATCAAAATGCAGAAGCCGAAGAATCCTATTTTGGCAGAGTTTTGGAAGCGGAACTTTTGGCGAGGTAAACAAAAAGAGAAATTGCTTGATGTCGTAAAAGAAGCTTATGAGAGAACTCGCTTTGACAAGGTTTTTCGTAGAGAGATTCCTTTAGGCGTATGCTACGTAAGCAAGGATAGCAGAATCGCGGTATATTATTACTTTGATTACCATTATGGTACAGTTTCTGGCAGTTGGTATTTCCATGGCGATTGCACCTTAGATGAAATAAAAAGTTTTTTTGCTCTAGTTGATGAGAATGGGGTGTATCCCTGTTCGTTCATGTTTGATGCAATACGGGTAGTAACCGAAAAAGGTCTATTGAGCAGACGCGATGACTATAAGGACCTACCGACTTGGTTTCTTTTGTTGACTAGTTCACAATTCTAAAGGTGTCTGGGCTGCTAAGGCACTATAAATAGCAACGAGCAGTTAATTTGGCGACTACGGCCACGATGGTAGGGCCTCTATAATTGAGGTAGGAGAAGAAATAATGTTGGAAAACTTTAAAAAGGCTCTTGATTCACAGATCCCAAATCTTCCCCTTACTGTAGGGATGTTTCAATCATTCATTCTAGATTACCAAAAAGATAAAGAAGAGATTGCTAGACTGAAAAAAAGGGTAGAAGAACTTGAGGAGTTCTGGCTGATTGGTCGTAAGCCCCCCGAAAAAGTTCCAGTGCCGGAAAAAACGATTGAAACAAAGCCTATACGTAAACCAAGGGGGTTTTATCTCGCGGCGGACAAAATGAGCCCCCTACAGTTAGAAGAATGCAAGACAGGGCTTTTTGAAAAAACATACAGCCTGTTTAGACTAACTTATCCCGGTATCGATACTATCTTAAAGAGGGTGGGCGGCTTAAGGCGTTATGCCTTCCAGAACGACAAGGGGCGCATCTGGACAGGGCTGAATGCCTTTTGGCGTGAGTATGAAGACTGGGTGGCCATCAGCAAACCAGCTTCAGAGTATTCAGGAGCAATTAAACGCCCCCAGTACAAAACGCTTCCCAATAAAGACTAAAGGTAAAAAATTACTCAACCCCCAAAGATTTGTTTTTACAAATTCTGCGGGGGATTTTTTTATGCGGATGCTTTTTAAAGTTATTTTCAATAATGATAACTTGTGTTAGAATAAGCTTTCGGAAAATAAAAGTTAAAGGCTTTAAATCCGCAAAAGGAACCTTAAAAACTTTTTTACCTAGCCCTGCTAGTTTTTTAAACCTAGATTTCTATTTTATCTTTTAAAACGCGATTTGCTCGTATAAAATTTCTGATGCAAAAAATTTTAAAGGAGGGGATAATAGTGAAGTTTCCAAAGGTGGAGGAGGTTTTCGCTAATCACAGAAGAGGGTTAATCGTAAAGTATGGTTTACTCGAAGCACTAATGACCGATATCGATCGCTGGTCCGAGAATTTACTTATTGATTTACATAGCGGCCAGAGGGCCACTGACACTTTATTGTTAGAAAAATTTACGTTACTGGAAACCATTATCACCGACAGACTTAATGAATTTGAAAAGCAGATAACTAGCTTTGAAAAGTCTGTAGAGGAATTAAAGGGACAAATAATATCAAGAATTGAGATGCTCGAACGAACTTCTAAGCTTGCATGTGGATGTGGAGAACAAGCTGTTGTTACAGACATTGCAAAAGAAAACAAAATTACAGTTATTTCAGGAGATGTAATACCAGTGACCCGAGAATCAGCTTTATTGCCTAAGTGTGTTGATTCTGAAAATAATTTTACTGATTCCGGGCAACCGATTGCTAAAGACTCTCAAGAAGGTCAAAATAATATCGACTCTTTGGCTCCAGTTATAGGCATTTCGAGCGTTGGCGAGGATGCCGCTTCTATGGAAATGGAGAATTCAAACCAGGGCTTCCAAACTTCTGAAAAACTTCCCGTCCCCGAAAGGAAAAGACGTAATTTCTATCCAAAGGCTAACACTATGAGTTCAAAAGAAATAAAAACTTGGAAAAGCAAATTTTTCGAAAATACTTTTACTTTATTTAAACTTGAGTATCCTGCAAGTGGCGGAGATCTAACAAGAAAAATTCCTGGTCTGGCGCGCTACATATACCAAAAAGATGGAGGAACTATGTGGTCGGGGATCAAAGAGTATTGGGAAGAATACGTAAACTGGGTAAAGGATAACAAAACACCGGAAGAATATGCTGGTCCAATTATTGCACCTGTAGTAAGCTCTTCTCTTACTCTTAAAGGCGCTGAACTTGGTCTTGAAGACTTAAATTAATTTAATATTCCCCATAGAGTTTAACTCTGCGGGGGATTTTTTTGTTTAAGACACTTGCCTTATTTATGTTAGAATAAGCTCATGAAAAAAGAGTTAATAGCGTCGTGTGGAATGAATTGCGGTCTTTGCCTTCACTATCTAAGGGAAGAAAATAAGTGCCCAGGGTGCTTTACGGGCCGAAAAGTTAATAATAGGCCGATAAAATGCCCAATAAGGCTATGTAAAAAAAGAAAAGGTGAGTACTGCTTTACTTGCGATTTCTTTCCTTGCGACAGGCTTAAGCGTTTGGACGCGAGATACCGAAAGAGGTACGAAATGAGCGAGATTAGTAATCTGGAGACAATCAGAGACAATGGAATAGATAGTTTTTTGAAGCAAGAAGAAGCAAAATGGACAAGCGCAGAAGGAATTTATTGCGTTCACGATAAGAAACGCTATAAATCCTAATTAATTTTATATCTTAAAACCAATATTTGGTTTCGGTTCGTCTCCGATTGATATGGTTCCAAATTGTTTTTCGTAATTTTCTATATTAACCTTAAGTGCTTCGTATATTCTTTTTAAACTCGTTGGATTTGTAATAATTCTGCTTACTAATGCTCCTGTTGGCGGAATAATATTTATAAAGTCTAATACAAACTCTTCTTTTGAATGATAAATCATTAGGTTGTTTGCATATGAGCCTTTTAGCTCTTGCTCGCTTGCTTTAATTTCAATTTTTTGTTCCATTTTTGCCTTTCTAACAAATTATAGTATACAAATTCTAAATTAATTATATTTATAAATCAAGCAAGATAAGCTTAATTCTGCCCAAAAAATAATAAAACTCTTGAACTGTGGATAAGTTATAGTATACAATACTACTATACTAATTGGAGGCGTTATGAAAACATTAACAGACAAGCAAAAGAAGGTCTTAGGCTGGATTGAAGCTTCTATCGAGAAGACGGGAAAAGCTCCTACGGTCCGTGAACTGCAGTCAAAATTGGGTTGCAATTCTCCAATGGGCGTAGTTTCTCATCTAAATGCGCTTGAAACCAAAGGCTATATTGACCGAATTGAAAACAAGGCGAGGGGAATTATTCTTACTGTCGATAAGGGCAATCATCCTGTGGGTGAGCTTGTACAGGTTCCTTTAGTCGGAAATGTTGCCTGCGGTATGCCGATTTGGGCAGAGGAGATGATTGAGGATATTATTCCACTTCCAAAGGCTTTAGTTAGGTATACAAAAGACATATTCATTTTACGCGCTAAGGGGGATTCTATGGATCTTGCCGGAGTTGATGATGGGGACTATATCATTTTTCATAAACAAGAGGCTGCTGATGTAGGGGATAAGGTAGTTGTATTGCTGGGGAATGAAGCAACCTGTAAAAAATATTCAGTTGAAAATAATAGGCCTGTTTTTCGCGCAATGTCTACAAATCCTGAGAATAAAGACGTATACCCCGAAAATAATACATTTATGATCCAAGGAAAAGTAGTAGGCGTTATTAAAAATTATGCATAATAATCAACTTTTAAAATATTAGAAAGGCAAAGATGGCAGATAAAAATACAAAAACTGAAAAGAAAGAAATTATAAACGAATCACTGCAATTAGCAGTAGATCAGATCGAAAAACAATTTGGCAAAGGTTCTATAATGATGCTTGGGGATGCAAAACAGATGAATGTACAGGTCATTCCAACAGGCTCTTTATCACTAGATATTGCGCTCGGAGTTGGCGGGTTACCAAAAGGCAGAATTATAGAGATTTATGGACCTGAGTCATCCGGTAAAACAACTCTTGCATATCATGTAATAGCAGAAGCTCAAAAGGGTGGGGGCGTCGCTGCATTTATTGACGCGGAACACGCTTTAGATCCGGATTATGCCAAGAACATAGGAGTAAATATAGAGAAACTGCTTATATCTCAACCTGATACTGGCGAACAGGCACTAGAGATTGCTGAAACTCTAGTTCGTTCAAACGCAATTGACGTATTGGTGGTTGATTCGGTTGCTGCACTTGTTCCGAGGGCTGAAATAGAAGGAGATATGGGAGATAGTCATATGGGTCTTCAGGCCAGACTTATGTCTCAGGCGCTCAGAAAGCTAACAGGCATAACCTCAAAATCAAATACTACGGTAATTTTTATTAACCAAATTCGTATGAAAATTGGCGTAATGTTTGGGAATCCGGAAACAACAAGCGGCGGACAAGCACTTAAATTTTTCTCTTCGGTTCGAATGGATATCCGCAGGACCGAACAGATAAAAGTTGGCGATAACGTGGTTGGCAATAGGGTAAAGGTGAAAATTGTTAAAAATAAAGTTGCTTCACCTTTCAAAACTGCTGATTTTGACATTATATATAACGAGGGCATATCTAAAACAGGGGAGATACTTGATATAGGCTTGAAAGAAGGAATTATTTCAAAATCAGGAGCATGGTATGAGTATGGCGGGGAAAAAATTGGCCAAGGGCGCGAAGCCGCAAAGCTATTTTTGAGAGAAAAAGCTGAGATAGCAGATGAAATCGAAGCAAAGGTACATGAGAAAGTAAAGAACTAGAGGGAAAATGGTACCTTGACTTAAAATGGCGAAGCTAATGTGATAAAATATTTGCTGTGAATATATTCGAATTCTTTCTAAAGCTTGGAGAAAACTACGGAGCAGCCGGGATATTTATCGGCTCATTTTTAGAGAGCATCGGTGTACCGTTTGTGGGGACTTCCCTGACTCTTACTTCTGGGTCGCTCATTGCTAGCGGTAAAGTTACTTTTATCGGTGTCGTAACTGCAGGAACTCTTGGTAATGTATGTGGCTCAACAATTAGTTATGGAATAGGCTACTATCTCGGCAAATTTATTAGGAAAGTTAGAAAAGGCAGTGTTTTTAAGAATGATGACAAAATCAATTTATTTATTAAGAAATATGGACCAGTAAGCGTGCTTTTAGGCCAGCTCTATGGTACTACAAGAACCTATATTTCTATTCCGGCAGGGATGATGAAAATGCCTTTTAAGAAATTTATTCTTTATACGCTTTATGGGGGGGTTCTTTTTTCGGCAATTGTTTGCTTGTTTAGTTTGTTCTTAAAAGGAGCTTACGACAAGTTTTTATATCCATTCCTGGGAATCTCCTTCGGTTCAGCTGCGCTAATTTTCTTCTTTTTGTTTATTATTACTCACTTCTCACTCAAATATGCATCTGTGGTTAGTCAGGCTATCTCTAAATTTTTTAATCAGGAAATAGAATAGATATACATAAAAGAGAACTGGGACAAAATGTCAAATATGAACGATAATTATGATGAATGTTTCAATAAAGCAATTTTATTGCTTTCATTAAGATTTCACACGACTTATGAAATGAAGAAGAAGCTTCTGGGTAAGTTTGGAAAGAAAACAATCGAAAAAGTTGTAGATCGATTGATTGAACTAAGGTATCTTGATGACGAGAAATTTGTAAATTTGTATTTAGAGCAAAACTTGGATAGAAAATCGAGGTTAAATATTTTCCAGAATTTAATAAAAAAAGGAATAGATAAAGATACAATCAATGTTATTTTTTATGAACATCCTATAACAACTGAGCTTTGTGCAGCAAAAAATGATCTACGGAAGAAAAGTTTTGATATGAACTCTAAGAATGATAGAGAAAAGGCTATGAGCTTCCTTAGCAGAAAAGGGTACAATTACTCTACAATTAAGTCAGTGGTTGATAACGAGATCAATTAGTCAGATTTTGGGAATTTTAAAACCCGCTACTAAGCGGGTTTAGAAAAGTGCTTTTTTAATTTTGAACACTGAGCACTTTGTAGGTAAACGCGAAAGCGATCCCCCACATTACGATTGGTAACATTCTACCTCCTCTACGCATTACAGCGTCCTTAATATTCTATCTCTGTGGGCGTATAATGTCAACCCTTTTTCTGTGGAAAAATATTAAAAAAAGGCTATGTATAAGTAAAATCTTTCAAAATGTTGTTATATAATTGGCAACCGATTAAGAATCAATATATTGCTACGACATAGATCCCTGGTTTATAGCCAGGGATTACAAGAGAGCTATCCTTCGAACGAAGTGAGAAGTTACCTATCCTAGCAGTTCTCGGCTCCGCCTC
>CAZQLQ010000012.1:0-16269 GCA_964594415.1 uncultured Candidatus Saccharibacteria bacterium | reverse complement strand
CTACATCAGCAATCCCTGAAACAGAAGAACCTATCCCCGAAGGATATGCTGGTCCGAGTGCTTTGCCGGCAATGTAGGCTGATTAAAAGAAAGTGGTTTTAATAAATAGCAGGTGATAAATGGGAATATTTACTAGCGAAAATGAGTTTGTAGGTGTAGATGTAGGAAGTACTGCACTAAGGATTGTTCAAATTAAAAAGAGTTCTGGTAGAAACAACCTAGTAAGTTTTGCGAGTGCGCCAATTCCGGGCGAGATTTCCAGAAGTGATAGCAAGTTAGATATGCAAGCAGTCGCACAAATTATTAAGAATCTTTTTGATTCTTCAAGAATATCGACAAAAAGCGTAGTAACATCCTTGCCAACTTCTTCAGTTTTTTCAACTGTTATCAAGATGCCCCCAATGAATCAAAATGAGCTTGCAAGGGCTGTTCAATTTCAAGCAGAGCAAAACATACCTTTAAAAATAGAAGATGTTCGTTTTGATTGGCAGGTCATAAGAGAAAACCCATTGACAAAAGAAACCGCAGTAATGATTGTTGCTGCTCCGAAAACTAAAACAGAAAGAGCCCTAGAGCTTTTTGAGATGGCAGGGAAGCAGGTAGTTTACTTGGAAACATCAGCGATTGCAGTTGCCAGGGCCTTGTCTATACCAAACGATCCTCTTGCGATGATTTTAGATATAGGTGGTGTAGCCACAGAGCTAACAATAATTGAAAACGGAGTTGTTTCTCACGTTAGGAGCTTGCCTGCAGCAGGTTTTGCAATGACTAGGTCTATTTCTCAAGGCTTGGGTTTAGATATGGAACAGGCCGAACAGTTCAAAATGAAATTTGGGCTTTCGCAGGATAAGCTTGAGGGACAGGTCTTTAGAGCGATGAGCCCGATTATTTCAAATATCGTCGAAGAGATTCAGCGTTCAATAAAGTATTATCAAGATCAATTTGGTGGCAATTTGCAAAAAATTGTTCTTACGGGTGGTGGTTCAAGTACGCCAGAGCTTCTAAGTCACTTGAGGGCCGCATTGGGAATTGAAGTTGTCTATGGTAACCCGTGGATGAATATAAACTTCGATCCGAATCTAGCCGAAAAACTAAACGAAAATGCATTTAACTTTGCATGTGCAGTGGGTCTTGCAAAGAGGGAGGGATAAATGTCTCAGATAAATCTGGTACCGGAAATAAAAATTGAACAAAAAAAGCTAAATCAAGTAAATCGGTATGTAACAGTTTCGGTTTCTTTTATTGCTATTGTCTTAGGAACAGCTATATCTATTCTTGTTTCGATGAATATATATCAACATCAGAAAATAGCCTCCTTGGACAGGGATACTACGCAAATTCTCGAAGAACTAAAAGTTTATAATGAAATAGAGCAAACTGTTAATTCTCTTGAAGAAGGCATTCTGGGTATTGAACAGGTTTTGGCAAATGACAAGAAATGGTCATTGTTATACGAAGAGCTTGAGAACGTGCTGCCTGGCGATACAAGATTTTCTTCTTTAAAGGTAGCCAGCGACAATACTGTAATTGCGATTGTAGAGGGTAGTGATGTAAAGTCCGTTGATAGATTTATAAAATCATTTGAGGGCTATAAGACAAAAGACGATCTGAAATTGTTTGAAAATATTACTGTTAGCGGTTATACAAAGGGAGATGGCGGAAAAATAATTTTTGAAGCTCATTTAGGTTTAGTTGAGGGGGTATTATGGTAGAAAAAGACAAGGAAGTTAAAAAGTATAATTATGCGATTATGCTGAGTACGGCTGGGGCAATTTTTTCTATACTTATTATATTTTTTGCCATTAAACCACTCTATCAAAAAAATATTCTTCTCTCTTCAGAATCCAAAGAAAAGAAAATTAGATACGATAATTTGATTACAAAGAAGAGCAACCTAGCAGCATTAAAGAATAAAGAGGCTGAGCTAAGAGGAATGGCAGAAAAAGTAAGAAGTGCTTTGCCTGAAGCGAAGGAGATAGGAAGATTGTTTATTCAGCTAGATTCGCTGGTTAGTGAGTCGGGAGGTAATATTCAATCAGTAAGCGAAACAAATTCTGAAATAGTAAGTGCCCAGACCGCAACTGCAAGTGCCTTTGCAGGAATTGATAAATATTCTTATGGAATGCCATTGTCTTTTCCATCTTACTTCAGTTTTAAAAATTTTCTTATCAACTCCGAATCAGCGCTTAGGATTTTGAATATCGATTCGATGGATGTTAGCGCAAGTGATGATGGGGCAATAAATGCAACGTTAATCGTTAATACTTTTGTGAGGAAATGATGAAAAAGAAAGATGTTTTTACATTAATAATATGTATAATATTTATTTCTGCTTCTGCGTACTTCTTGATTAATATGGTTTTCCCTAAAAAGAGTACAGAGAATACAGCAACGACAACGGTAACAGAGGTGCAGGAAAAATATAGTTGGAGTATCGAAGAAGAGTCTTCTGTGCAAACGATGGATGAAGTTTCAAAACTAAGAGATTATGGTGGGTCAACTCTTACAAATATTGGAAGGGCTAATATTTTTGGCCCATTGAACTAGTACTAACTTTCTAAACATGAAGGAAAAATGTCTTTAGATAACGAGGCAAAACTTGAGTCAGCTTTGATCGAAATGGGGCTTGTGGCTCCAGAGCAATTGGATTTGGTTAAAGTTGAAAGTGTGCGTTCCGGAAAAGGCCTAGAACGAGTTCTTTTAGATATGAAGATTGTTGATGATGAGGGAATCGTAAAAGCCAAATCTAAAAGCAAGAACGCATTGTACGTTAACCTTTTAGATATGAGGGTAAGTCAGGAGATACTAAGTTTCCTCCCCAGAGAATTGGCAGTCAAGTATCATGCTGTTCCTTTTGGTTTCGAGAATGATGTCGTCTCAGTTGCTATGCTGGATCCGAATAATGTTCAAACAATTGAGTTCATCGGAAAAAAGTCAGGCAAAACGATTAGACCATATATGGCTTCCGAAAAAGGAATTTCAAATGTTATTGATCAATACAAGACAGTATCTGGTGAAGTGAGTGCTGAGCTTGAGAATCTTGACTTCGGCATTACTGCGAAGGATGCGTCTTCAACAGAGAATCTCACTAACCTAGTCCAAGACGCACCAGTTACAAGGGCCGTAAATACTATTCTTGAGTATGCAGTTAAATCTCATGCATCCGATATTCACATTGAGCCCAGAGAAAAAACACTTAAAGTAAGATACAGAATAGACGGCATTCTTATTGATACTATGAATCTACCTGTTCATATTCATTCAGCTTTGGTTTCCAGGATCAAGATTATGTCAAATATGAAGATAGATGAACATCGTATTCCTCAAGACGGACGATTTGATTACAATCATGGGGACAAGCAAGTTGACCTTCGTGTTTCTTTGTCTCCTACGGTATTTGGAGAAAAAGTTGTTATGCGTCTTTTGGATAAGTCAAAGGGACTTATTACCCTAGAGGAGCTAGGGATCAGAGGAAGAGCTTATAAAATTATAGAAGCTGGCTCAAAAAGACCACACGGTATGGTTCTTTCTACGGGACCTACTGGTTCTGGAAAGTCAACCACACTTTATGCGCTCCTAAACAAGATGAACAAGCCAGAAGTGAATATAATTACCCTGGAAGATCCTGTTGAATATATGGTGGATGGTGTAAATCAAATACAGGTAAATGCTGCAGTGGGTCTTAGTTTTGCAGCTGGTCTTCGATCGATATTAAGACAAGACCCAGACATAATAATGGTAGGAGAAATACGAGATACCGAGACTGCGGCACTTGCTGTTCAGTCTGCTCTTACCGGACATACAGTCCTTTCTACTTTACATACGAATAACGCAGCTGGGGTTTTACCTAGGCTTTTGGAGATGGAAATTGAGCCATTTTTGGTTACCTCCACTGTAAGTACAGTGATAGGCCAGCGTCTGGTTAGAAAGATATGTGATAAATGTAAACAGCCCTATGAAGCATCTCTTGCTCTGAGTGAAGCAATTAGAAAGGCACTTGATGGTTTACTTCCTTCAGAATCCAGCCCTGACCAGAAGGATCCTCTTAATACTGGTTACGAGAATCTTCCGTTTAAGGAACAGCAGAGATTTACTTTATACAGAGGTGCTGGTTGCGACCATTGTGAAGGCAAAGGTTATCAGGGTCGGGTGGGTATTTTTGAGGTGTTTGCAGTTTCTGATGCTATAGAAAAAACTTTATTGATGCCTAATGCTACAAGTATGGACATTCAAAAAACTGCGGTGAATGAAGGGATGACAACGATGAGGCAAGACGGGTTCCTCAAGGCATTGACAGGGGTTACAACCATAGAAGAAGTTGTTTCAAAGGCTTCGGAAAACTAATTTATTTTTAATTAATATATGCTAAAATTTATTTAAATGATTATAAGGAGAGGGTGCAGTGGAACTAAAAATTGAGAATTTACTTGAAGAGGTTGTTAAACAAAATGCTTCTGACCTACATTTAACAGTAGGAGTTCCGCCAATGTTGAGAGTAGACGGTGCGCTTAAGCCTTTCCCGAACATTCCTGCTCTCAATGAAGAACAAGTAGAAAAGATGATTTATTCTGTTGTTGATGACACTCAAAAGGACATATTACTTAAGGACAAGGAGGTTGATTTTTCCTTTGCTTTTGGGTCTGTAGCTCGTTTTAGGGCAAATGCCTATCACCAAAAAGGTAATATGGCAATGGCTCTACGTCTTATTCCTGTAGATATCCGATCTGTTGAGGACTTGCATCTGCCCTCAATACTTAATGAACTCACCGAGTTACCCAGGGGCCTAGTGCTGGTTACAGGGCCTACCGGTTCCGGTAAGTCTACCACGATAGCCGCAATGATTAGTAAAATTAACCGCGAAAAAAATTTACACATTATAACTATAGAAGACCCTATAGAATATGCGCATTCGCATAACAAATCAGTCATCGAACAGCGGGAAGTTCATTATGATACCCGTTCTTTTGCGGCGGCCTTGAGAAGCGTGCTTCGTGAAGATCCTGACGTGGTACTCATTGGGGAGATGCGCGATCTTGAAACAATTGCTGCAGCGATTACCGTTGCTGAGACCGGACACTTAGTATTTGCTACTTTGCATACAAATAACGCAGCCCAATCACTTGATCGTATGATTGATGTCTTTCCCTCATATCAACAGGATCAAATTCGTGCCCAATTATCCAATATCTTACAGGGAGTTATTTCTCAACGACTTATTCCGCAAATTGGTGGGGGAAGAGTTGCGGCGGCAGAAATAATGATATCAACCCCAGCGGTTAGAAATATTATCCGTGAAGGGAAGACCCACCAGCTTGATGCAGTGATTCAGACGGGTAGCGATAGGGGTATGATTACGATGGACAAGGCCCTTGTCAATTTAGTGAAACTGGGTAAGATTTCGGCCGATGACGCCAGGGATTATGCGATTGACGTTCATGAAGTGGAAAGATTGCTTCATAGCTAGGAGAAGTTAAATTGATTAATTATTCATACACAGCAAGAAATAAGGACGGAGAACTGATTAAAGGTCAGGTTGAAGCTGATAGTGTTTCTGCGGCAGCAAAAACTCTTACGAGCAAAGGTTTTTATCCGGTTACTATTAAATCTGATATTAAGGAGCCTTTTAGCTTTTTAAGCAGAATAAAATTAAAAGACAAAGCTTTTTTTGCGAGACAGCTAGCAACAACAATTAATGTCGGTTTGCCGATAGCACAAGCTTTAAGGATTATTTCAGAAGAGATTACTAATAAAAGCCTGCGTGCAGTAGTGGTCCAGGTATTGCGAGACGTTGAAGGAGGCACTCAACTTTCGGTTTCGTTTGGAAGATTCCCAAAACTGTTTTCAAGATCCGATGTTGCTTTAATCTCCGCAGGTGAGACTAGCGGTAATCTAGACAAGGTCTTAGCTCGTCTTGCTGATTCAATTGAAAAAGAATCAAGTATTTCTAGGAAGGTTATGAGCGCAATGGCTTATCCTGCTTTTATTTTGGTAATAGTTATTATATTAGTACTCATTATGACGATGTATGTTATGCCTCAAATGGAAGAAGTTTATAGTAGTTTTGGATCAAGACTTCCAACTCTTACGAATATGCTTATAAACTTTAGCCATTTTATCACTAGAAGCTGGTTGTATATACTTGTTCTTACGGGGGCTTTTGTGGTTGCCTTAAGACAATTTGCAAAAACAAAGAACGGAAGTTATTTTTGGGATAGAGTAAAGATATCCTCCCCTGTAGTTGGACCATTTATGCGTAAATATTATTCAGGTAAGTTTTCTAGAACAATGAGTAGCTTGGTTGGTTCAGGCGTCTCTATTCTCGATTCCTTAAGTATTACTGCTGATGCAATTGGCAATAGCGTGTATCGTGAAGTACTCGTTACAGCTATCGAAAAAGTAAAGGATGGAGTTCCATTGTCTCAAGAAATTAAAAAGGCACCTGAGTTTCCTACTATAGTCTCGCAAATGCTTGTCGTCGGTGAACAAACTGGAGAGATTGATAGCATGCTAGACAATTTAGCCAATTATTTTGATGAAGAGGTCGACGTATTCATAAAAGGAATGATGAGCTTAATTGAACCATTTATGATAGTGTTTATGGGTGGTATAGTAGCGATTGTACTTATTGCGATAATGCTTCCTATTTACAGTATAGGTAAAATTATTTAATATTTGACACGTAGTTGTTTAGTGGCTATACTAAATCTTAGTAAAAATATATAAATGGAGGGAAAATGAAAAAAGAAAAACAAGGATTTTCGCTTATTGAAATAATGGTGGTTATGGCGATTATTGCAGTATTGGCAACCTTAGTTATCGGAGCTGTTCAGCTAGCAAGGAGAACTGCTACCGAAACAACCCATAGATCAAATGCAAAGACAATACAGGTTGCACTAGAAGCAAATTATGCCAAGTTTAGGTATTATTGTGGACAAACTGGTGAAATAGCTTGCGGGACATACAGCTTTTCAGCGGCAGCAGGTGCTACCACGCCTGCGGTTACGAATAATTTGGGCGTTTCGCTTGGTTCAGCATTTTGTACTGCGGTAGGGCAGTTAGGAGGCGGGAGTGTTACCATAAATACAACATCATATACAATTTCACCCCAAAACTTTGATTGCAGCGCAGTTCTTACAAATGACGTCCTGACTATGTAACTAAAGATAAAATATGAAATGTTCAAAAGGGCCAATTGGCCCTTTTGTTTTATATAAAGTTTATTGTTGTTAGTATTCTTAAAAAGTTATATTATTAATATGGAATTATTGAAAGACTTGTTTATTATTGGAGGGTAATGGAAAATAAAAAAGCTTTTTCGTTAGTAGAGATAGCGGTAGTAATGTCTATTATTGCTGTACTTGCTGCCATGATTGTCGGAGGTGTGCAGATAGCTAGAAAAGCTGCTGAGGAAACGGCTCATCGAACAAACGCTGATATTATAAAAACTGCAATGTCTCTATATTATGCAAAATATAAAACTTATTGTGGACAAACAAGTGACGGAACGGTTGTTTCCTCTATCCCTTGTTATTTAGGAATGCCCTTTAAGGATGCAGTAAGAAGCGATTATTATGGTATGGGAAAGGGCGTAGTACTTACCGGTAGTATCAAATCAAACGGCTGTAACGCTTATTCGCCGTCTGGTGTCTCTATGAGGGAAGGAGGTCAAGTAGTTGCTTCGCCATATGGTTACGAAATAAGAGTGGCAAACAATGATTGTAGTGGGTTCATCAAGTCCTTTTCGACAAAAATTGGAAATGACTGTTTTGGTGATAGTGGTTGGTGCATGAATAGGCCCTGGAGTACAATGTGGAGTGATAGTTTTAACCCTTGGGATGTCCAGAATTACACATTAAATTGTGGCTGTTAGATTTTTCAATTTTATATGGAGATAAAAAAGTGATTGCTTCGTTTATACTTTTTTTGTTAGGTCTTGTTGTTGGTAGCTTTATTAATGCCCTTCAATATCGTATCCAAGAGAATAAGACAATGAAGGGACGTTCTTTTTGTCCTAATTGCAAACATCAGCTTGTTTGGTACGATCTTGTTCCCTTATTTAGCTGGATAGCCTTGCGTGGAAAGTGTAGATATTGCAAAGAACCGATATCAGTTCAGTACCCGATCGTGGAACTAATTACTGGAATTTCATTTATGAGCGTTGGGATTGCATCAGGATTCTCTCAAAAAATAAATAATGCTATCCTGTATTTTGGAGATATTTCAAACAGAGACTTCATCATCTCAGTAATTTCACTTCTATTAATTTTATTTATTACTTCTTGTGCAGTTATTATTTCCTTGCACGACGCAAAAACGCTATACGTATTATCAAAATATGTTTACTTGGCGATTCTAGCCAGTCTATTGCTTATCTTTATTTCATACAGCGGAAAGTGGTCTTTTGCCAATGTTATTGGTTACATGACTCCTTACCTGCTTTCGGCTTTTTTGGCTACATTGTTTTTCTTTTCTTTATATTTCTTCTCGAAAGGCAGCTGGATGGGCGCCGGAGATGCAGAGATAGCACTGCTGATGGGCTTGTTTCTTGGTTGGCCTAGAGTAATGGGTGCTTTGTACATCGCCTTTATTTCTGGATCGTTATGGGGGTTGTCAAAGGTATATCTTTTTAAAAACGCAAAAATGAAATCAGAAATACCATTTGGTCCATTTCTTCTTTCTGGTATGATAGTTGCTTTTATCTTTGGGGCGAAAATCATTGATTTTTATGCTAATATTTATTTATAAAAGGGTGCCTAGGTGAAAAATAATAATCACAAAAAAGGTTTTTCTATAATAGAACTTAGTGTGGTGATGGCCATTATGGCTTTATTAAGCATATTGGCTATATTTTCATTGTTGAGTGTTAGAAAGGTTGGGATAGTTGAGCAAGCGTCGGAAAAACTTCTTTCAGAGATAAGAGAAACTCAGAACAAGGCGATTTCTGTCTCTACTGCGCCTGATGGCAGTATTCCAGAAGTTTGGGGAATAGAAATATTTAGAAGCAACAGGGCGTATCTTTTAAAGTATCTTATAGTCAATCCAAATACGAACGTTGTAACTATGAAAAATACCACAATGAATATGATAAGCCTTGAGGGCCTGGACTCTGTAAGCATAAAGGCGGGATCGACGACTATACCTGGATCAATACTACTTATGTATGCAGCCCCATTCGGTAAATATTACGCTGGAGAAAATACTTGTTCCGGTCAACCTGTAGGAACTTGTTGGAAAGAAAATACAATTATGCCTTATGATTTTTCGTATAACGATGCGACCAAAAAAAACGAGATTATAAGTATTACTCTTGCGAATGGAGGCTACTCCAGAACAATCATAATTGAGAAGAACGGTGATTCATATGTTCAGTAATAATAGGTTAACGAAAAAGGGAGAAAGTCTAGTAGAGGTTTTGGTGGCCCTGAGCATAATACTAGTTGCCTTCGCTTCCGCTTCGCAGATAATCGTTAAGAGCGTTTCGCTAAATACTGGATCTAGGGATAGAACAAAAGCTATTTATAAAATACAAGAAACGAAAAATGATTATATTGCAAAGAATATAATGAATAGCTGTAGGGTTACAGCATTAGCTGCAAGTACAAACCCTGTATATGAGTCTACTAGTGGTTGTGCTGCTAATGAAACAAGTATTCCCGCGGGGGGATGTTATTATGTTAAGCTTGTAGATTTGGGAACTTCCGAAACAGGTGATGTTACCTCAAAAATGACCAACTCAAGCTTTATAAAAGTCATTACTTATGGGAAATGGAAAACCGAAAATGGCATCGATAGATTTAGTATTAGTGAAGTTGTGGCAAAATAATAATGAAAATTTTTTGTAAAAAAATAAAGAATAAAAAAGGATTTACGCTTGTTGAGATAATGGTAGCCTCGATTCTTTTTGTTATTGTTATTTCTATGGCTATCGGTGGCTTTATCGCCATGAACAGAGCCAGAATATTAGTGGGAACCATGAAGGAAACTCAGCAAAAATTAAGAGTATCTATGGAAATGATTTCCCGACTAGCCAAAGAAGCCGACTCGGTTTCAGTATACAACTCTCTTGGGAGCCAAGTGCCATCAGGGGGCAAGGGTAACTCATTGGAGCTTTTTTACAATATTGATTCTACTGTTAACAAATTTGGAAGGAAATTTACTTTTGATACATCTGTTGCAAACAAGGGAAGGTTGCAATATTATACTTGTTCTAATGCTAATGTTAATACCAATACATTTCCTATTACATGCAATGTAGGAGGATGGGTTTTTTCGGAAAATATCCTAGGCGATGATAGCTCTCAACGAATTATGAGAATAATTGAAATAGAGGGGAGCTCTTATTTTCAAAAAATATCAGGTTATCCGGTCGAATTATTCTTAAATATAAAAGCCACAAACGAGTTTGCGTCAGGTAGTTCTGTAACTGATACTATGTCTGTAGAAAATACTGTTATTTTGGAGGGATTATGATACTTAGTGAAAAAAAAGGGGCTTCGCTTGTTTGGGGTGTATTGTTGTGCACGATCCTCCTTATTTTAGGAGCCACAACCTCTACGACAATCATAAAGGAATCAAGAACTAGTACACGTATGGATGATTCTTCTAGAGCATATGCTGCTGCTGAGTCTGGTATTAATTGGGGAAGATTCTATCTTGATAGTGGTACTTCTTGTGAAACAGCTGCTATTAAAACTTCAACTGCTCCATTTTACTTCACTATTAAAGAAGCTGAGGCTGATATATCTTATCAGGTGATTTTTTTATATGACTTAGCTTCTCCGGCTCCATGTCGAATTCAAAGTATGGGAACTGCAAATGTGACTAACAGAAAGATTGAATATGTTTTTACAGAAGAGGCACTATTGGAAAGAGACCCAATCAACCTCGCAGGTACTTATTCGGTAAAGAGAAATTTTGTGACGGAGTTCTATCTATGGGCTGAAGGCTCTCCAAGCAATTATTTTGTAGGGTTAAATGGGCCTTCTGGATCTAAGTTTTTTGTTAGGTATCAGACCTTTCCGGGTCCAGCATCTCTTGTGTTGACAGTGGTTGATAGGAATGGCGTTACAAAGCCATCCGCAACGATTAATCTATCTACCGTTCCAACAGACTATACTCCAATAAAAATAAGGATTGAATATTTAAGTGAAAACTCAGCTAAGTTAAGTGTAAAAGAGTTAGAAGGCACAAGCGAGGTCTGTAAAAAATCAGTTATTATAGGGGGTCTCGATACAAATAATATAAGCGATCTAAATAAGTTTTACTTTAATACTGTCCCTACTAAGATTTCGGGAAGCTCTATCGGTGACGGAGATTTTTATAGAATAGGCTCGGCGGGAACCTCTTTAGACATTGATAATTTGTCAACGAGCGGTATCTGCCTAGTCGACTCGACGCCAACAATTTGTGATTAGACAGCTCAGCTTTCTTTTCTTCTCCCGTGAAAGGCTTTGTGGACTTCGCGAAGCTGTTTGTTTGTGATATGAGTATATATTTGGGTAGTCGTAATAGAGGAGTGCCCCAGCATCTCCTGGACGCTTCTAACATCCGCGCCATTTATCAGTAGATCAGTTGCAAAAGAGTGTCTAAGGACATGCGGGGTAACATTCTTTACAATTCCAGCTAATTTAGCATATTTCTTGATAATTCTTTGAATACTTCTTGGCGTTAAGCGCATAAATTCTCCTTCTTCAGAGTCATCATTGACGCCGCCAACGTGAATGAACAATGGTCTTGCGTCGTCGTTCCTTTTAGACAGATAGTCCGAAATTGCATCCCTAGCGGCATTTGATAGAAAGACAATCCTTTCCTTGTCTCCTTTGCCGCGAACCAGAAATTCGCCGCGTTCGAGATTTGTCTGGTCGATATCAAGGCCAGTCAATTCGCTTACACGCATTCCCGTAGAGAAAAGTGTTTCAATGATGGCTTTGTCTCTGAGTGTAATTACTTGGTTTGAGTTTGGAAAGTTAGCGGGAGCATTGAGTAGCGCTTCTATTTCGGTTATCTCCAAAAAGGTTAGCGATTTCTTAGTCGCTCCGCCTAGTTCAATTTTTTCCGGAGCAAGGCACGGTATATCTCGTTTTGATAAATATTTTAAAAATGCCCGAAGCGCTATCAAGTGATAATTTTGAGTAATTTTCTTTAGGCTTTCGCCCATATCATTTGAAAGCCTGTTTAGGTATAATCTGTATTTTCTAACCGCTTCAAGTGTTATGTCGCCAACTTTAGGGCTTTCTTTATGCTTGCTTTCTTTAAGGAATTCTAAAAATCGCATTAAATAATGTTCGTAGTTACGAATAGTAAGGTCGCTGTGACCTTTTTCTACTTCACAGTGTTCTAAAAATTCATTGATTAAATCTTCTAGATTCACTTTTCTTCTTTGCTCCTTGGGAAAACCTCGAAAATATTTTCTATTGTTCGAGCCAAGCGAGAACTATATATGTTGCAAACTTCTTGTTTCGCTCGAAGAATAATTAATTTGTCATTCTGTCCGAAGGCTCCGATGAGTTTGTGTCGGACTCAGTCGGAGAGCTAAGTCTGCCTAACCGAACCTGTAAAGGGCGGGAAGAATCTATAGATCCTTCATTCCATTCAGGATGACAGGGGCAGGGCATATATTACCAACTTATTATACCATTTATATCTTACTTTATGCTTAGGAATATGTTAAAATAAATCAGTTATGACGATTTTTCAAGCTATTATTTTTGGCCTTATACAAGGGTTTACGGAGATGCTGCCGATTTCCAGTTCGGCTCATTTAGTTCTTTTCCCGTGGTTCTTTAATAATCTTGATCCTGGTCTTGCTTTTGATGTAGCCCTACATTTAGGAACTCTTTTTGCGATTTTAGGCTTTTTTTGGAAGGACTGGCTCAAGATTATCTTGGATTTAATAAGAATTATCAAAACAAGAAAGATTGAAACTTTCGAACAAAGACTTGCCGGGTTTTTGGTACTTGCTAGTATACCGGGTGCGTTTTTTGGTATGCTCTTAGGAGATTTAGCAGAAAACACTTTTCGCAATCCACTACTTATAGCATTTACGCTTTCGGTAATGGGAGTGCTTCTTATGTATGCGGATGCAAAGGATAAGGGTAAGCTAAAATTGCAGGAGATGAACTCAAAAAAGGCTTTTGGTATTGGACTTGCCCAGGCGATTGCAATTATACCGGGGGTATCGAGGTCGGGAATTACGATTACTGCCGGACTCTTTTCAGGGCTTAGCAGAGTAGATGCAGTCAAGTTTTCTTTTCTTATGTCAGCTCCGATTATTGCGGGAGCAGCTTTGGTTACTTTTCCAGATATTATTTCGGCTAGCTTTTCATTCAACATATTCTTATCCGCATTTTTGTCAGCTGTTATTTCGGCGATTATCTCAATCAAATTTTTGTTAGGTTTTGTAAAGAAAAACAATTTTAATATTTTTGTTTTTTATCGCTTCAGTCTAGCGGCACTAATCTTAATAGTTTATTTTACAAGAGGATAGAGTGGAATACATAGATTTTATTTTGCATATAGACAAATACCTTAATATGATTATTCAGGATTATGGCCTTTTAACGTATGTAATAATCTTCCTCTTGATTTTTTGTGAAACAGGTCTCGTAGTGACTCCGTTTTTGCCAGGTGATTCACTATTATTCATTATTGGGGCAATAGCTGCAGGGGGGAGTCTGAATGTTTTTGTAGTTTTCGCGCTGCTTTCGCTTGCTGCAATTACAGGCAACATGGTTAACTACCAGATTGGTCATATGATAGGGAAAAAGGCTTTTTTGATTAAGGATTCTGCTTTTTTTAAACAAGAATATCTAGAAAAAACCGAAGAATTTTATGAAAAATATGGGCCTATGGCGATAGTTATAGGACGCTATTTGGCGATACTCAGAACTTTTGTGCCTTTTGTTGCAGGTATCGGAAAGATGAACTATCGTAAATTCTTTTTTTATAATATGGTTGGCGGCTTGTCTTGGGTAATTCTTTTCGTCTTTGGAGGATACTTTTTTGGGAATATTCCCACCGTAGAGGAGAATTTTTCATTGGTGGTTATAGCTATTATCGCTATCTCTTTACTGCCGCTGTTTTATGTGGTAATCAATGAAAACGGGAAGAGTAAAAAGCGAAAAAAGAAAGCAAGAGAAGAGCAGACACTAAGAGAAATGATAATAGAGGAAGTGAAAGAGGAGGTAAGAGGTGAATAGATATAAATTAGAAAACGGAGTTACAGTAATAGAAGACCCTATTGAGGGATCGCAGTCTTTTACTCTTATGGTTATGTTTAAAACAGGTTCCAGAAATGAGACTCCTGAGATATGGGGGATTTCGCATTTTCTGGAACATATGGCGTTTAAAGGCACAAAAAGCTACCCTACCGCTGCATTGTTGGCCGATGAGCTTGTTGGTTTAGGTGTTATGTATAACGCTTTTACTTCAAAGGAATACACCGGGTATTACATTAAAGGCGCTAAGAGGGTCTTTGACAAATCGCTCAACATTATTTCCGAGATGACAATAGAACCGGTTATTGTTGACGAAGAAGTTGAAAAAGAGCGTGGAACAGTGATCGAAGAGCTTAATATGTATGAAGACAGTCCGCAGAGGAAAATTTTTGATTATTTTGAGGAATGTCTCTATCAGAACAAACAAGTATCTCAGAACATAGTCGGATCAAAAGAGTCGCTTGCTGGGATTCATGCAAAAGAAATTAAAGAATACAGGGAGAAGTATTATCGCACCGGAAACGCTGTTATTTCTATTTCTGGTTATATTCCCACTAACTTGAGAGAGCTTCTTACAAAAGAATTTTCAAATTTGGAGAAAGGCGAAAATGCATACTTACCAGCAGTTATAGAAGATAGAAAACAAATCAATCTTTCTTACAGAGAAACTCAACAAACTCATATGGCGATTGGATTTCCTGGTCTCAAGTTTACTGATAGCGAAAAAGATGCAGCCACGGTTCTCAGCGCATTATTAGGCGGAAATATGAGCTCGCGTATGTTCAAGGAGATTCGAGAAAAACGGGGACTCGCTTACTACGTGAACACCTATGATGATGATCTGGATGACACTGGTAGCTTGGTAACCTTTACTGGCGTAAACAACGAGAAGGCAGTAGAGGCTGCGGGGATAATAAACGACGTATATAAAAGTGTCCTCAAAGAGATTCCTGAGGAAGAATTAATAAAAACAAAGAACTATTTAATCGGGATTTTGGCGCTTCAGTATGAAAACAGCGAAAAGAGAAGCACATATAACGCTATTAGGGAAATATATAGAGCTGAAACGGAAACGTTGGAAGAAAAAATTGCCAAGATAGAAGCGGTTACGGCCGATCATGTCATTGCTCTTGCCAATAGGCTTTTTGATGAAAAGAAACTTTGTTTAGCTTTGATCGGACCATTTAAGGACGAAACAGAATTTGCTAAAATACTGGGAATATAATTCGAAAGGAAGTGAGAGATGAAAAAAGAAAGAACATTTATTGCGATAAAGTCAGAGGCCATCCAGAGACACTTAGTAGGCGAATTCATAACCCGCTTTGAGCGCAGAGGAATGAAGTTGATTGCTATGAAGATGATGGTTCCTGGTCGGGAAATCATTGGCGAGCATTACCCTGCAAAAGATTCTTGGCTTATTCCTACGGGTGAAAAAACTATCGCAGGGATGAAGAAAAGAGGGATAGAACCTACCGAAACGGCGAGAGAAATTGCCATGGGGATTAGAGACCGGTTAATGAAAAATTTTGAAGACAGGCCTCTTATTGCGATGATATGGGAAGGTGCTCATGCCGTTGAAAATGGCCGAAAGACTGTAGGAGCCACAAATCCGCTTGAAGCAGTCCCAGGATCTATAAGAGGCGATTATACAGTAGATTCGTACAAGTTGGCTGATGGTGACGATAGGGCTGTTCGTACGCTCGTACATGCTTCAGGAACAGTAGAGGAAGCAGAAGAAGAAATAGCTCTCTGGTTTGATAAGGACGAAATCATTGATTATGATATGGTTACAGGTCAAATCTTGTATGATGATGACTGGGGAAGAATCAAAAAGAAATAAGCTTCAAAAATCTTTGATTTTGAATGTCTTTTAAGTGGGCGCATCTGCGCCCACTTTTATCGTTCGAGGCGAAGCCGAGAACTGCTAAGACAGAGAACTTCTCACTTCGATCGAAGAATAAAAGGTATTATTGTTCGAGCGTAGCGAGAACTACTTCCTGTCATTCCTGGTCTCAAGCCCAGGAATCCATTTCTATTTGTATAGACCCCTGGA
>CAZQLQ010000011.1:0-17800 GCA_964594415.1 uncultured Candidatus Saccharibacteria bacterium | reverse complement strand
GAACTACCAGGATAGAGAACTTCTCGCTTCACTCGAAGAATATCGTTCGAGGCAAGGCCAAGAACTATCTCCTAGAAAGAATAACTTTTTTAAATAGCCGGTACGCCCTTTCGACTCCTAAGCTTAAGCTTTGTCGCTCAGGGTCATGACGAGACGAGCAGTTTTTCAGGGGATTTATTGTTCGAACGAATGTGAGAACTAAATGGCTGAGCAAATCTCTAATATATTTGTTGCCACTCCACAACTTCCCAGGAACCACCAGGTCCATTAGTAAATTCTGAGCAGGCAAGCCCTGACTCGTAAGTTACAGTTGCTCCGTTTGACAAGTGGATCCCTCCCCCTGTAATGGCTTTTAGGCTGGCGTTATTATTTACTTCCAAGAAGCCTGTGGTTGCATAAAAAACAACCGAATCAGAGTTGTTTGAAACAAAAATTGCTGGATCTGAGGTAGTAGAGCCTGTATTTGTTGAAACCATCATTATATAACTACCATCTTGGCCCGATCCTTCTATTTGTACATTTGGGCTTGTCGTGATTTTTCCATAAGTCGCCTTATTTGTTGGATGATCTGCTATTATGATGCCTCCGTAAGCACCGTATGCAGGATCAAGCTGAACGATAGCGTTAGGGCTCATGGTTATGTTTCCTGTTACCCATATTGTTCCAGTCATAGTTAAGGTCCCCGAGATGCTAAGATTACCATTTATTTTTTTGGGACCTAGTGAATTAGTGCCGCTAAGAGACAGATTACCTTCGTAGGTTCCGCCAGCAACTGCGGCTGATTCCCAATTGTCTATCGTTGATTGGCTTACGGGCATGCTTTGGCTTACAGGATCAGGAGAATTTGGATGACAATAGGAATTCAAACATTTTGAACCATGAGCCGTTGTTTTTGTGTCTATGCTTTTATAATAAGCATGGGTACCAATTACAGAAGTATCGATATAGTGCGCTTTTCCAAAGCCGCCTATATTCACATTACTAATCTTTCCGGTTGCACCGGAAATGATTACGTCACCAGTAACTGTGCCTTTTTGGACTAGGCCTTTGATTTCACTTTCAGCGTAAACGTTTCCAATTATTTGAGAACCATTGCTCATGGTAACTCCTAGTGATCCTGCTTGGATCCCATAACTAAAAGAAACGTTAGTAACAACAGGGGTGTCCTTTACCTTTATTCTTAATTGCTTCTTGTTCTTGTAATGTTCCTTGGTCCCTGCATACCCGATCGTATCTATTTGTTTACAATTAGTGCCACAAGAAGTTACCTCTACCTCAAACTCCCCGCCTGTAAGAGTGTCATCAGGCTCTTCGGTCCCCGTATAGGTAGATCCCGGTTTAGAGAGTTCAAACAATGCTTTGTGCATGCCTGCTTCTGCATAAGACATAGCAGATATGGTGTTATAGGCTCTCTGAGTTTTTACTGTTGTTGATAAAACAGCTGAGGTGAGTCCTAGACCCATTACTATCAAACTTGATAATAGAATTAGTGTTCCTATTAGCGCACTGCCTCTTTTCATTGCTTGTTCCTTAGTTTAGTTTTGTTGGTAAGTGTTATATTTCTCGCGGACTTTCCTATGGTTCTTTCTAGGGTGAGGGTCACAGTGACCTCGGTGGTTTGCGGAGGGGCTGGAGAATACTCAAAAGTAAGGTCTTCTACTCCTGTTGCAAATACATAGTCCTCTTCATTTTGAGAGTATCTGACGCTTTCGTCATCGGCATATATCTTCCTATGTATTGAGCCTGATTGCAGATAATATATGATATAGTCACTAACAACCACGCTTCCATTATAAATAATAGCCTGATCTTCGTCTATTGCCGGTATCGCAAGAACCATTACTGTTTCGCCAGTTGTATATGTCGAGTAGCTGGATTCAACTTTTTGCGCACCTTTTGTTTCGTTTATTATTCTATCTATTGCAGTTTGCGAGTCTGTCTGCAAAATGCTTTGAGCCGACTCAGTTTCAAAGGTCTTCAAGCTTTCTATATAGATATTAGAAAAAGTAATTGAGAGAATTCCAAGAATAGTTATAGTAACTATTAGTTCAATTAGAGTAAGTCCATTCTTCTTCGTTTTGTTAGAAATGTTACGTTCCATATAAATAAGTAATTAGCTCAACTTCTTCAGTTTTCCCTTTGAACACGTAAGTGACAGTACTTGTTATTGCTGCAATATCGGTCTGGGTTTCGCCATAAACGTCTTTATCTACCGTAACCGATCCAGTTGCGCCAGAGATGCTAGTAACAGAAAAGTTATGATCTTCAAGTTCCGAAATTGCCGTACCTCGCATATTCTCAATTTCGTTATTTGCTGCCTGATAGGCTAGAAGTTTAAGTCTAGCGGCTTTGTTTGCAGTAGTTGTTTTGGCAATCAACGGCAATACTCCTGCAAAAATTGTAGCACTAATAAATATGATTAGAATTAGTTCTATTAATGTGAACCCGTTTCTTACAGTGCGGTTTTTAAAACAATTAAAAGACATGATTAAATTATATACTATTCAAATGTCATTTGAATAGTTAGAAAGGTAGTAATCAGTAATTTAAAACGAGCAGATTGCTCTGCTCGTTAGCATATGTCATGACATATGGACTATTGCTTATTCTCTACTTGATAGTAGTTTACGCCAGAAATTTCTTCTACATTGTCTCCGGTATCTCCTTGGTTCTCAAGCTCAAAGTATAGAGTATATGTAGTGTTGGCACTTCCAGGTGTATATGTATATGGAAGTAGATCCATATCTGCATCCAAAAGGATTACAGGGTTAGCTCCTTGAAGTGTAGCTAATGTTCCTGGATACGCATTGTGATCAACAAAATATTGTTCCAATGCATTTTGGATCTCGTGAACTCCAGCTTTTTTCTTTGAATCGTTTGCTTTTCTTCTAGCATTAGTACCGACAAGACCAACAACGATACCAGCAAGAATACCAATGATAACGATAACAATCAAAAGCTCAATTAACGTAAAGCCTTTTTTGTTCTTTAACATTCTTTCACCCCCCTTCTTTTTGTAAGTTCAATATTTATTATATAATACCCAAATAAAACTACAATGATTATTTTAACTAAAACGAACGACCCAGTTGGGCCGCTCGCAATTATATGTCCGGGCATATAAAACTATTGTTTGTTTACTACAGAGTAAATCTTGGCAGGCGCAGTACCGGAAACATTATCGCCACTATCGTTCTGGTTCTGTAGGGTAAAGCTAATCGTATAGCTTAATACATCACTTGAAGGAGTGTAGGTAATACTAAGATCGGTTATCTTATCTTCAGTTTCGTCAGTGATTAGGTCTGGTTCAGCTACTGACTGAAGTTCAGCTACACTAGCAGGATATTCTCCAGCATCTACGTAAAATTGCTCAAGAGCATTCTGAAGCTCATGTACTACTGCTTTCGCATTAGCATCGTTAGCTTTTCTTCTTGCGTTTGTACCAACGATACCAACAACGATACCAGCAAGGATACCAATGATAACGATAACAATCAAAAGCTCAATTAACGTAAAGCCTTTTTTGTTTTTTAACATTTTTTCACCCCCCTTCTTTTTTATAATCTTATTTGATTATATATTACTCTAAAACTATGTCAAATATTTTGCGATTTTTTTCTAAAGATAAATCAATACATATTTGACATAGAGTAAATTGGCGTAATAATAGCAACCATCATAAAACCTACGCAAACACCTATTATTATCATAATCATCGGCTCGAGAAGGGTCGATAGGTTTCTCGTCATATTGTCCACCTCTCTTCCGTAAAATTCTGATATTTTTGCAAGAATTGTGTCTAATGACCCTGTTTCTTCACCGACTGCAATCATTTGGGTGACAAGAACAGGAAATATAGTGTGGGTTTTTAGGGCGTCTCCGATATTTATGCCATTTTTTACTTTTCTGGCCGCGTCTTCAATCGCTTCCTTGAAAAGTAAATTGCTAGTTGAGTCTCCAACGATTTCTAGGGCTTCTGTGACATTTACACCGCTTGATAGGAGCGATCCTAGAGTACTTGCGAACTGGGTTACATTTATTTTGGCAGATAATTTTCCCACCACGGGGATTCTCAGTATGATTCTGTGCAGAAAACGCCTAAAGGCTACGAAGTGATTCTTAGTATATATAAAAGCATAGACAATTGAGGCGATAACAAAAAAGGTTACTATTCCATATTTTGTAATGGCATCTGATAGAAAAATTAGTACTTTTGTAGCTGCAGGCAGTTCTCCGCCTAGTTCTTCAAACATATCTTGTAGCTGCGGGATTATAGTAAGCATCATATAAATCATGGCGCCAACCATTCCTACTACGATTACAACAGGGTAAGTCATAGCACCTTTTATCTTTGCTCTGAGTTCGTGATCCTTATTCAATTGCTCCGTAAGCTTCATTAGCTCTTTGTCTAAGGTCCCACCAATTTCTCCTGCTTTAACCATATTGACATATAATCTGTTAAAAGCTTTAGGGTGTTTTTCCATAGCAGCGGAGAGAGCAACCCCTTCATTTATTTCTTTTGAAAGATCCTCTATCGTCGCTTTTAGCTTTGTATTTGTAGTCTGTTTTCCTAGTATATTAAGTGATTGAGTTAGGGGTATTCCAGCATTTACAAGAGTTGCCAGTTCTTCAGTAAAGAGGACCAGTTCAGCCAAGGGGACTTTGCCTATCTTGTTAAATTTTGCAAGAAGATCAAACTTTTTTTCTTGTGATATCCTAATAGGAGTCAGGTTTTGATCCAAAAGTGATTTGGCGGCACCGTCTCTGCTCTTTGCTTCCACAACACCGGTTACTATTTTCCCGTCCTTATCTAATATCGCATATTCAAACCGCTCCATTTTACTCCTTCGTAACCCTTAGGACTTCTTCAACTGTTGTTATGCCTTCAAAGCATTTCAAAAGGCCATCTTGTTGCATAGTTATCATCCCATGTTTTATCGCCTCATCTCTGATCGTATTTGATGAGGCATGCGCTATTATTAGCTTTCCGATTTCTTCCGTTACTTCTAGCACCTCGTAAATTCCAACTCTTCCGGCATAACCAGTCTTGTTGCATTTGTCGCAACCTTTACTTCTGTATAAAACAATTTTAGGCATCTGGGCTTTGTTTTTTCTCTGCTCTACGACATTTTTGTCTCGTTCCTCATTGGTAATAAAAAGATTGTCTCTAAGTTCAATTTCGTCATAAGAACTTGAGCTTCTCTCTTTTGCAACAGAATCTTTGTTAAAACTCTGCTGATTTTTTATTAGGTACTCTCTGTTAAGACAGAAATCATTGATTATTTCCTCAGTAGTCTTTTCGTCAGGCAGGAAAGATTCTTGGCAATGAGGACAAAGCCTTCTCACAAGACGTTGACCGATAACAGCGTTTACCGTAGAAGCAATAAGAAATGGTTCAATCTCCATATCTAGAAGACGGGGTAAACATCCGGCTGCATCATTTGTATGAAGGGTAGAAAGCACAACGTGACCAGTAAGTGCGGAATTTACCGCAATTTCAGCAGTTTCGGTGTCTCGAATTTCTCCTACCATTATGATATCGGGATCTTGACGAAGAAGTGCCCTTAGCCCTGTAGCGAAGGTCATTCCTACTTTGGTATTAACCTGTATCTGATTTACGCCTTTGATACGATACTCAACAGGGTCTTCTACTGTGGAAATATTAATGCCTACTTCATTCAGGTCCGAGATAACGCTGTAGAGTGTAGTAGATTTACCTGAACCGGTAGGACCTGTAACGAGGAGCATTCCATGCGGTTTTTTAAGAGCTTGGCTGATAGTATCAAGCGCTTGACCCTTGTATCCAAGCTCTGGCAAGGTAAGAACTTTTGCTGATTCATCCAAAAGACGCATAACTACCTTCTCGCCATCCATAACCGGTATTGTAGAGACACGAATTGAGATAGGCAGTCCTGAATATTTAAATTTAATACGGCCGTCTTGTGGTATTCTGTGCTCGTCTATTCTGAGGTTAGCAAGGATCTTAACCTTTGAAACAATAGATGAAAGCAGGGCTTTTGGCAAAGACATAGTATCCCTTAGGATGCCGTCAATTCGGTATCTGATCTGAACAGTATTATCTCGTGGTTCAATATGTATATCTGAGGCTCGTGACTTGATGGCATATTCAATCAGAATGTTTACAGCCTTGGTTACTGGAGCCTCTGAAATAATGGCTTGTACATTATCAGCTGAAGCATCGTCCTCAATTCCTTCTTCTTCGGCAATTGGCTCATCGGGATTTTCTTTAATAGCTTTATCGATTTCGGAAGAAAGGCCTTCCTTGTACATCTCAAGTGCTGTATTGACGTCATTTTCAGTGGCAATGTATATTTTGAGGTTATAGTTACATTTTTTCTGGATAAATTGAACGTCTTCAACATTTTCTGGATCCACCATGGCGACTTGTATTTGTCCGTTTTTTTCCGCGAAAACTACTGCTTGATACTTTCTGGCTACTCTTTCTGGCAGGGTTTCTAGCAAATCTTTTGGAATCTCCATTTCTGCGAGCGAAACATAATCTATTCCTATCTCTTTTGCATAGAGCTTGGTAAAATCAGTTCTGGTTATTACCTTCTTGTCATAAAGTAGGTTTAAAAGCGGGGTCTTTGTATCTTCTGCAACATTTAAGAGAGCTTCCAGTGTATTCTTTTCGGAAACTTTATTGTCAAGCAAAAGCTTAACGAGTTCATCGTTTTTGAGTTTCATTACCCTCCGTAAATATGTTATAATACCTTCGTTTTATTCTATCAGATTTTATCAAAGAAATGAATACAAGTGAATTTGATTTTTATTTGCCAGAAGGACATATTGCTACTACGCCCTTAACTCCTAGAGACAACGCAAAGATGTTGGTTCTGGATAGGAAAGAACAAGCTGTCATTGACAGTTATTTTTTTGATTTGCTGGAATTTGTTAGGGAAGGCGACGTTTTAGTAATGAATGATTCCAAGGTCATTCCAGCCAGGCTTCACGGAAAATTTAATGGTCGCATCTTTGAGGTTTTATTGGTTAAAAACTTGAATGACTCTCAGTGGGAATGTTGGGTAAGGCCAGGCAAAAAGGCAAAAATAGGAGGAGAGTTCGTTTTCGGCGATAATTTAACAGCAAAATTAGTTGAAAGAAAAGAAGAAATTTTTATTTTCGAATTTAGCTTGGTCGGGGAAAAGCTTTATGAAGAGCTAGGCAAAATAGGGGAGATGCCTGTTCCTCCATATATATTAAGAGAAAGAAGGGAAAGGGGAGTCAGGGTAAAAAATTGCGATAAAGAAGATTATCAAACGGTCTATGCGGAAAAAACAGGTTCCGTAGCAGCGCCAACCGCTGGATTGCACTTTTCTGATGAACTGATAAGTAGACTTAAAGAAAAAAAAGTTAATATAGAAAAAGTCACTCTGCACGTCGGCTTGGGAACTTTTCAGCCGATTAATACGGAGCAAATAGAAGACTTCAATATTCACAGTGAATATTACGAGGTTAGTGAGGATGTTGCGAAAAGATTGAATAAAGCAAAAAAAGAAGGCAGAAGAATTATCGCTGTTGGGACTACGAGTGTACGAGTACTTGAGAGTGCTGCTGTAAATGGAATCTTAAAAAAATTAACAGGTGAAACTCGGATTTATATTTATCCTGGTTACCAGTTTCAGTTTGTTGACGGTATAATTACGAATTTTCATCTTCCAAAATCATCATTACTATTGTTGGTAAGCGCGTTCGCCGGAAAGGACTTTATCTTTAGATCCTATGATTATGCGATTAAGAACAACTATCGTTTCTATTCATATGGTGACGGGATGCTTATCTTATAAAAGAAAGATCAAAATTCATTTGATCGGAGCTCTATTTGAAGAGAATTGGGCCCCTGTATTTTAAATCCTCTAGACTCGCCTATTAGAAATGTTGACAATATTTTAGTCTGAAGGATTTCAAAATATTTAGAAATATCAGGGACTATAAATGCTACGTGTTCTACGTAGCAGTCAACTCTCATAATCACTTCGCCCGGACGTGGTTCTATAAGCTCCAGTTTGTCTTTGCCTTCGTTTCCAAGAGTGAATTTACCCAGTCTTCTATTATGATAAAATATTTCTCCCTCAAATTTACCTTTTTCAATAAAGTAGTTTTTAAGGCTTTTGTACTCTTCTGAAGTAAGTGTTTGCACCCCAAAATGATCGAAAATAAGCTCATCATCAATACCGCATACACCAACAAGAAATCTTCTAGCATCTCCCTCGTATCTAATAATCTGATTTTTGGTAATTTTCATCATTTACGGAATATTCCTTCCACAGATTTGATATTTTATTCTTTGAAAGACTGTAACATTATTGGAAATATTTGTATAGAAAAAAGACAAGAAAATTTTATATTTTTGAGCAATCAAAATAATGTAAAAAAGTCCGAGTAATAAAAAATACGGGCTATTCTAAATAAAATCAGCTATAATTGTACATTTTTGTTACTCACTATTTTTTGGCATGATTTTGTTGTAAAATGAAAGCGATGAAAAAAAGACTAGACCAAATAGTTTTTGAAAAAGGGTTTTCTGACAGCCGGACAAAGGCCCAATCTTTGATAATGGCGGGAAATGTTTTTGTTGACGGAGAAATAAAGGACAAGGTTGGTTTTTTAGTCGAAGAAGATTCTGATATTTTTATAAAAGAAAATTTTCCATATGTTTCAAGAGGAGCCCTAAAACTCGAAAAGGCTTATAAAGAATTTGGTTTAGACTTTAAGGACAAAATAATTTGTGATATAGGCTCGTCCACAGGAGGATTTACTGATTTTGCTCTTCAAGAAGGCGCAAAGAAGGTATTTGCGATTGATGTGGGTAGAGGTCAGTTAGATCTAAAATTACGGGAAAATCCCAAAGTCGTCGTAATGGAGAAAACTGATTTTAGAAACGTCGAGAAGTTTTCTGATCCCGTGGATTATTTTGTCTGTGATGTTTCGTTTATCTCGCTTAAAAAAATTATTCCTACTATTAAGAAACTATTTGACAAAAGCTCTCAAGCAATTGTCCTGATCAAGCCTCAGTTTGAAGTAGGGAAGAAAGAAGCAGATAGGGGAAAAGGCGTGATTAAGGACGAAAATGTTAGACAAAAAGTAGTTGAAGATATTATGCAATTCGTAGATGACAGCTCTTTTGAAACATTAGGCTTAGTAGAATCGCCAATAACTGGGGCAAAAGGCAACGTAGAATATTTGTTGTGGTTTGGACTTTAAGCTCTTTCCTTTATTCTCAAGAACTTAAGATTTGGCAGAATTTTTTCTTTTAGTAATAAATCTAATCTACCAAGATAGATAAGATAAAAGATACCAATTATCCCTAGCAGGTAGCCTGCCCAATCAATCCATCCGTACGAGAAATATAGCTTTATATGATTTTCATTCGGAACAACCATCATATAAGAGGGAGAAACTAGATAAATTTCTTCCGCTCCTTTGACTTTCCAGTTAGGAAAGTAAGAAATTTTTACTATAGCGGGTACGTTTGTTTTTTCGACGTCAAATTCTATATAGTCATTCCCGGCTTTAATATTTGAAATCTTATTGTCCTCAAAAGTTTTATTTTTAAACTCCTCAAGCTTTTTAATTTCCGAATCGTTTCTTGTATAAACGATAGGCTTATCCAGCTCAACGCCTTTGTACCACTCAATAGCTCTTTTTTGCCAGTCCTTATCCTTTTCTTCGATTGTAAACGATTTTACTGAATCAACTAATTCGGAGTTTTTTACTTCATAAAGGTTAAATGAACCAATTTCGGCGATTTTATTGAGATCTGAGTTTGCATCGGCCAGGGTTTTTATTTTCTCAGTATAACCAATAAAATATTTCGCCCCAGAAATCTGGAGATGCTTTACGCCTTTTTTGAAGTCAAAAGGAGGATACTCAAATCCTGCTATTGCTGCGGTCGGAGTATAAGATGTTTCTGTTTGATTGATGAAATGGAATGGTCCTGTAAGCCCTGATTCGATAAGAAGGCCTTCGTAAGTCGGCTTTCCTGTGTAGTTTGTTAGTGTTTCAAGGACTCTAGGGGTTCCGTATTTGTCGTAGGCGCCGTTATACTCCCACATTACTCTTCCATAGGGGAGCTCTTTTATTTTCGCAAATAGGTTTTCGAGTTCGTACCAAGTTGATTTTGCTTGGTATCCTTCGAAATTCCATTTAAACCATCCAGGGGTAAAAGTAATGTTTTCCCTTATAACTGCAAGAGAAAATGCAAGAGTCACGACTAATAGAGTATAGGCGATTATTTTACTCTTTATTCTGATAAATCCGATTATTGAGCCAGAAAAATATGCTGCAAAAAGAAGTAATGTACAAGAGATGTAGGGTAGGAATCTGGTGTTCCATACGCTTGTGTTATCCAATCCGAAATAAGCCATTAGACAAATAATGGTAAGAAACATTAAGGTTATAAGTTTTTGTTCTCTCTTCAAGATCGCTATTAGTAGCCCTAGCCAGGCAGAAATATTAAGCAGTAACCAGTGAGGCGGAAATAAATATTCTAACTTAATCTCTCTGCTCCAGCTCATTGTTCCCGTATAGCCTTTGTAGTAAACCATCCCTAGTGTCCAAAAAGCAGTTAATAAAAAGATTCCTAAATATATTTCTGCAACGTAAATCAGAGTTTTTGCTAAATCTTTGTTTTGTAGTAAGAAAAAAGGAGCCAATAGAATCAAAAGAATACCAGAAGTAGGATGCGTTAGTATTATCCCAACCCCCAGTAAAATATTCCAGATCTTATACTTGTCTTCCGTTATTCCCTTGTACATAAGTCCTATAAACATAAGAAGCATAGCTATACTTGCTGTGTGAGAAAATTGTCCTGCAAGTAGGCTTGCCAGGTTTCCGCCATAGATAGTGTAGCTTTCAAGAAAAATCATAAAAAGGGAAAAAAGCATAGCGAGTTGAGGAATAGGATATTTGAGGCCGAGCCATCTAAGTGATAAGAAAAAAGCCACTGGAAAAATTAATATTATTGAAAAAATCACTATCTTAAACGAGATATTAAGCGGAATCAAAAAACCTAATATAACGGAAAATGCATACATTAGGGGTGGGTAAAAGTATAGAAAAGGGAAGCCGCTATACCAGTCAGGTGACCACCATTTTAATTTTGGGAAAATTTCATTTAGATAATAAGGTATATAAACATGTGAACCGGTATCGCCACCGGCAACGGTCGTGTCTTTAAAAACAAGACTAATGTCAAGGCTTTGAAAGATAAAGGCATAGACTACTGAAAAAACAAACAGTGTAAAGAAATATTTGTCGTATTTATCAATAATTTTAATAAAACTAAGTGCTATAAACTTTGTAACCTCTTTCCCTGTGATTTCCTTACTCGTTACTGATTTATTTTTCATATTTATGAGTCCTTATCTTTATCAAATCTATTAGAAAAAATATCTCTTGTTTTAGATTAAAGTGGCTGACTCTGAGTTTTTTTCCAATTAGGTTCATAGGGATAGATTCTATCTTGACGCCCATTAATTTCGCCAGGTATATTACTTCGATATCTCCGGCGAATCTGTTTGTAAAAGTTTTGGGATATATCTTTCTTGCAGTTGTACCTTCGAAACCTTTAAGACCAGCTTGGGTATCCTTGTATTTAAATCCAAAGAGAATCCTTATTAGTTTTCTCATAAAAAAACGTGCAGTTATATAAAAAAGGCTTCTGGCAGTTTTTATTTTCTCGGTTATCACGATCTTATTTCCTGACTGAACAGAGTTAATGATTTTCCTTATTCCCTCTATTCCGAATGGCAGGTCTGCATCAGTGAAAATAACTACGTCGCCAGTTGTTTTCATAACCCCTTTCCTTATTGAAAAACTTTTGCCCATATTCTTTTCATTTGAGAAGTATTTAATTTTGTTTGCATACTTCCTTATTAACCTATCTGATTTGTCTGTGCTTCCGTCATTAACTACTATTATTTCTGCTTTAGGAAAAGAATTAAAAATAACTCGAAGGTTTTTCCCTAAGTTTTTTTCTTCATTATATGCAGGAATTACAATAGAAACTTTGCTCATTTGCCCAACACTTTCGTTTGTAAAGTATAGAGCAAATTAGATTGAGATGTAAATATAAAACTGACTAAATTCATGGCTTTTATTGGGAAAATGTTAAAAGAGATAACTGCTGAAAATAGTCATTTAGTCCGACGACTCCGATGAGTTCGTGTCGGACTCCGTCGGAGAGCGAAGTCGAAGAATCTAGATCCACGTGTCAAGCACGAGGATGACAATAAGGAGAGATCTTTCGAATCGCTTTACTCCCTCAGGATGACAATATCGTTCGAGGCGAAGCCGAGAACTACTCTTTTGTCTGTCTTCTTGTCATCCTCGCCTCCCTGTCATTCTGTCCGGCGACTCCGATGAGTTCGTTTCTGACTCCGTCGGAGAGCGAAGTCGAAGAATCTAATTTCTTTTCTCACTTTCTCTTGAAAGAAAGTGACACAAAAATCAAGAAAAACTGAACTCCTTTTTAAAAAGATTATTCTTTTTTCGATATATTATAAGGTTTTCCTAGAAAGAATAACTTTTTAAAATAGTCGGTCCTCGGGACGAACAGTTTTTCGAGGGGTTTATTGTTCGAACGAATGTGAGAACTATTTTTTATAATTTAAACATTGAATTTAAATACCATTACGTCGCCATCTTGAACCACGTAATCTTTTCCTTCGAGACGAACCTTACCGTTTGCTTTTGCACCAGTCCAGCCTCCTCCTCCTATTAAGTCTTTATAATTAATCGTTTCGGCTTTTATAAATCCTCGTTCAAAATCTCCATGAATAACTCCTGCAGACTGAGGTGCAGTCCATCCTTTTTTAATTGTCCATGCTTTTATTTCTTTTTCTCCAGCCGTAAAGTATGTTTGAAGCCCAAGTAAATTAAAGCACTTTTTTACAAGTGTATTTAGTCCTGTTTCGTTTTGTCCAATCTCCTTCAAATATTCCTTCTTTTCTTCATCAGTTAGTTCATTTAGTTCAGATTCAATTTTTGCTGAGATCAGTACTGTTTCCTTGTTTTTCAGACCATATCTTTCCAAATCTATATTTGTTAGATGTGATTCATCTCCATTTAGTACGTAAATATGGGGTTTTGCAGTAAGGAGATTCATGTCAGAGATCAATTCTAATTCTTCTTCATCTAAACCAAGATCCCGAACAGGCATTCCCTCATCTAGAGCCTTTTCGATCTTAAGGACTAAATTAAGTATTTCTTTTATTTTTGGATTTGCCTTTAACTCTTTTTCAAGCTTCTGAACCCTTCTTCTAACAGTCTCTAAGTCGGCCAATATCAGCTCTGTTTTTATTGTCTCAATATCACTTATGGGGTTTATTGTCCCAGATACGTGAAGCACATTAGTATCTTCAAAAATTCTTACAACCTCAGCAATTACATCGCAAGAACGAATATGGGAAAGAAATTTATTACCCAAGCCTTCTCCCTCCGATGCCCCCTTTACAATACCGGCAATATCTACAAATTCAACGATGGCGGGAACTATCTGATTTGTTGGAATTATTTCTGCTAATTGATTTAAACGATCATCGGGAACTGGTACTATGCCCACATTTGGATCAATAGTGCAAAAAGGATAGTTTTGCGCTTCAACCTTATTTTTCGTAAGAGCATTGAAAAGCGTAGACTTTCCTACGTTTGGCAACCCTACTATTCCGATAGATAATCCCATTTTTTTCTCCACATTTTGTATTTATTAACCCGAGTATTTTAACATTTTTTATATAATTTAACCAGAAAAATATTGCATATTATTGCTAATAATTTTATTCTTTTTATATAGAATATTGAATTGGTATTGAAGTTGATTAGTTTATCTCATAAAAAAAGATTAATAAAAATTATCTCAATTTGTTTTTTGAGTCTACTTTTAGTTTTTTTAGCGATTTTCATTACTAAAAGTCCCCTTAATTTTTTTGGTATTACCAGGACAACTACCACGATAAAGAAAATTACAACCGACAATAATGATCCTGCAAATCCCGATAGGACAATTCAGACACTTCCAGCAAGTATAAAGGAACCGAATTTTGTTTCGGCTCCAGCTCTACCGAATTGATTTTTTTCGTCTGTATTTTTTAAAAAAGGGGGGTGTAAGTGGAAATAATTAAACAAGAGACTGCAAGTTCTTTACTAAGAAATAATCCAAAAAGAGTTATATTTATAATATCTACCGTAATTGTATTAGGCATGGTAATTATTTTGCTTACTTTTTATTTTTTGCAAAGTAAAGGTTTTAATATGTTCAATGAAGAAACAAAGACAACAACCACTTTGAATGGCTCGGTCGCTGAGAATAATGATCCAGCGAATCCTGATAGGACAGTCCAGCCAGTTCCATCTGATATAGAAGAACCAAATTATGTTTCCGCCCCACCTGTATCGACTGACTAGCGTCTAATTTCATTAAGTAAGAAATATAAACTTTGGAAATATTTTAAAAATTTAAAAAAGCGTTTTAATCATAAGGGGGGTATCAAAATGAATATAACAAAACAAGAAGTTGTTGATTTCTTGTTGAATAACTCAAAAAAAATAATATTTTGGTCTTCTTTAGTTGCTGTGGTACTAACAGTTTCTATTTGTGGAGTTGTTTGGCAATATACTCAGCCGATTGCGGTAGTAAATGGCGATGAAATCACAAGAGCTGATTATCTAGAATCGGCTGCTATTTATAACAAAGTTGCAGATTATAATGATGACGATTCTATGCTTGATGCAGATAGAATAAAAAATGATCTTATAGAAAAGAAAATAGTAAGAGAGGCAGCAGAGGAAAAAGGAATCAGTGTAAGCAATGATGAAATTTTTGAAAAGATCAATAGTATTGCAAGTAAAAACTATGAAGGAAGTCTAAAGGAAGTATACTCGAGCTATGAAACAGCCTTTGGTTATACAAAAAGTCAATTTGAAGAGGAGATTGAATATACAATTCTTAAAGAAAAGGTAGCAGACACTTTTCTAAATAAAAAATCAGGTCAATATATTTATGTTCGCTTCAATACTGGAAATGGAGTCGAGGAGCAAACAGGAATATCAGATCCTGTTCAGATGAAAGCTTGGGCAAAAAACCAAATTGATGGTTATTATGAAAAGTTGATGTCTGGTAAAAGTTTTGATGATGTGACTAGCATTGTTAAAGATTCTGAATATACTTCTCCAGTTGTGGCGGTTGCGGATTTTGTTGACGTTATGCCTTCTTCGGAACTGGTTTCGGAAGTTCAGCGTAACGCAATAATGAATACTAAAAAAGATACATTCAGTGGCGTTGTAGAAACTGAAACTTACTATGCTATATATTATGTACATTCTGCTGGAGAAGGTATTTATGAAGATTGGAATGACTTTTTAAGTAGCTACAGCAATAAATATGTATCAATGAACACTTTTGTCATAAAGCAGAAGTTTGTTAAGGCTGTGAAACACAAGTTTGCCGAAGTAGCGGTAACCATAGATAAGGCTTTTGGAACTAATATCGCTCAAGCGTGCGGTTGTTACGGGGCAATTAGTTATGGATACGTATATATTGAAGGTACTTCCTTGGCTCTCTCGAGTGCCTCGATTAACTCTACTGCTTACGATTATTCTGCTTGCGGAGGTTCGACTAGTTGGAGTAGAGTTACAAATTCTTCAGGCTATTATGTTGTTGGAAGTTCAAGTTGGTCTGATTCTGGCTGCTTCTTGAATTGTATGATGTTATGGAGCGCAACGGCAAGCAAGGCAAATTACTATCCGGACACAATACAGTTAAGCCTAGTAAACGGTGATTCTAATAGAAATGACTTTTATCTGGCACCAAAAATCTCATACTCAGATTTTTGGTATTGTAGTGGGGCAAACTGTTACTCAGGCGCATTTACTAGTATCGGAGAGTGTGAAAGTGCACACGGGACTTGCTATACTGAAAAAACTTGCGGAGGATTCTGCAGCACTGTCACAACCAAAGCTCCTTTAGGAGATGCCTTCTTTTGTGAGACTGGTAATGATCTTCACGAATGTCAGGACAATAATACAAGTATTGCCATATGTCAAAGTGACAATAGTCAAAAGTGTTGGTCAACACAGGGAGCCTGTGATATAGGATGCTACGAACCAACCTGCACTCTAATTAGCCCAAGCACAGTTACTATTGCTCCAGATGAAGTCTTCAGTATACATATAAATACATCGGCAAATAATAAGTATTGGAGCTATGCAGGAGAGACTCACGGTCCTTTATTTTTCGTTTATGATGCAGTAACAAATGAGTTTCTAGATGTAATTAATATTGAAGACGATCCTTTATTTCTATCGAAGTTAAATAGCGGAACCTTTGTTTATAACGCACATAAGGATCTCAGACTAGTTTTTCGACCTATTAATGGGGAGAACTATGATGGAGGGAAGGACTGTATTATTAATGTAGACGTGGTTGGGACTAGACCTGCACCTACGTGTACTATCACTCCTTCATTGTCTACTGTTCAATCCGGAAGCGATGTTTATCTAAATTGGAAAGCTTATAATTTTGATAAGGCTGGAATAAAGAAAAGCACGGGAACGGCTATTGGGAGTGCTATCATACCTGGCACTACGAGTGGAAGCGTTTTGGTGAGGCCTACGAGAAACGAAACTTACATAATGACAGTAGCTAATGATGAAGGAGTCAGTAACACTTGTTCAGCGACGGTGAATGTTTCTTCAGCCAACCAACCGCCAATAGTAGATCTTGTAAGCCCTGCAGACAAAACGACATTTACTAAGACACAAGCCTCTTCTGGTATTCCTCTTGTAGCCTCTGGGATGGATGATGGAGGTCAGGTAAAATTAATTATTCAAGCCTACTATCCCGCGAATTATCCTTCGACCGAGGTTTGGCCTTCTAGTGATACTAGAGTTTACCCAATTGATTACAAAGATCCAGCAAAAGCAGGTAAGCCATTTGCGGGGATGCCGAAGGCTGGAGATCTAATAGAGGCTTACGCAAATGATAACTGGTCGGCTTTTATGAAAAACGGTAGTACGCTTACGTTAAATTTACCTGGGAGTCTTAACCTGAAGCCTGCTACATATGTTTGGAGAGCTCAAGCTTTTGATGGCTCACTCTACAGTGGCTGGGTGAATGGTACATTTACGATACAAGCGCCTGCTTCTCCCGCCCCCTCCTGTACTCTCTCTGCTTCTCCTTCAACAATAACCTCAGGAAGTAACTCTACTCTAAGTTGGACAACAACAAATGCAACGTCAGCATCTATTAATAACAGTATCGGCTCTGTCTCAACGGGAAGCGGAAGCAGATCCGTATCTCCTTCTTCAACTACTAACTATACGATGACGGTAACAAACTCAGCAGGAGTAACGGCTACTTGTAGTAGGTCTATTACTGTTAATGCTCCTGTAAACACTTGTCCGCTCATTACACTTGTTTCACCGGCTAACTCTGCAATAATTTCAGATTCTGTTCCTGTAGTTTTCAGTGCAAGAGTCAGAGATACGGAGAACAATTCAGTGACTATGGCAATAAGATATCAGTTAAACGGTTCATCTACCTGGACTACTGCCTGTCAGCAATCTTATTCTGCAGGAACAACTTCTGTTGAGAAGACTCTTACTTGTCCAGGGGTAACGCTTTCGGCTGGCAGTTACTGGTGGACTGCACAGGCAACTGATGGGAATGCTGCCTGTTCTACAAATGCGGCACCTGCAAGGTCATTTACAATAACTACTACTTCTCCCGCCCCCTCCTGTACTCTCTCTGCTTCTCCTTCAACAATAACCTCAGGAAGTA
>CAZQLQ010000010.1:0-26795 GCA_964594415.1 uncultured Candidatus Saccharibacteria bacterium | reverse complement strand
GTCATCCTGAGGGAGCGGAGCGATTCGAAGGATCTAGAGATCCCTCGACAGGCTCCCTTCGACTAACGCTCAGGGTCTCCGACGGGATGACACAGGGAATAGATTCCTGGAACGTTGCCAGGAATGACAAAAGATAAATAATGTCATTCCCGTGAAAACGGGAATCCAGATCCCCGCGTACGCGGAAATGACAAGAAGGGCAGTTCTCACATTCGTTCGAACAATAACCACGTTGTCACCCCTGGCGACATTCCAGGGGTCCATACAAATAAAAAATGGATTCCTGGGCTTGAGACCAGGAATGACAAGAGATGGTATCCTTCGAACGAAGTGAGAGGTTCCATGTCCTATCAGTTCTTGGCTCCGCTTCGAACAATAAGTTATTTCTCTATTATATTCTTTAGCTCCTGAACCTTCTCAGCTACCAATCTTTCTGTCTTCGCTTCAAGAGTCAATCTCAATAGAGGCTCCGTATTGGAGACCCTTACATTGAACCTCCAATCAGGATAAGTAACAGAGACTCCATCAATATGGTCAATCTCCCCATCATAGTAAAGCTCCTCTATTCTTCTCAACATAGCGCCTTTATCTTCAACTTTGAAGTTAATTTCACCTGAGTTTGGATATCTTTCCTGTATATAATCGACAAGTTCAGATAGCTTTTTCCCAGTTTTACTGAGTTTTTCCAAGACCAGTAGAAACGGAATAATACCGTTATCGCTATAATAAAAGTCTTTAAAGTAGAAATGCCCTGAGTTCTCTCCACCAAAAACCGCCTCTTCTTCCCGCATCCTAGCCTTTATAAAAGAGTGACCAACCTTATTTTTAATCGGAATCCCCCCGACTTCTTTTACGAGATCAATTATTGCCCATATCAGTCTAGGATCATGAATAATTTTACTTTTGGGATATTTTTCTAAAACAATCTGAGCCAAAAGAGCCGTTTCGTAATAGCCGTCCACAAACTCCCCCTTCTCATTAAAAAAGAAACACCTGTCAGCATCTGCGTCCCAGGCAACACCAAAATCAGCTCCACTACTCAAAACCAACTCCGATGTTTCTTTCCTATTTTCAGGAATTATGGGGTCTGGCCTTCCTTTTGGGAAGCTTCCGTTTGGTTCAAAATTAATTTTTTCAAGTTCGACTCCCAAATTCTCTGCAATCTTATCGATTGCGACTCCCGCTGCACCGAAATTTGGATTTACTACCACTTTAAGCGGTTTTATGTCCTCTATTTTTACAAAGCTTAACACTTCCTTAATATAATCATCTATAATTTGGAGCTGTTCGACTGCACCTTTACTTTCAGGAACATCATATTTGCCCTTAATAGTTAGATCTCTTATCTCTGCTATACCAGACTCCATTGAAATTGGCTTAGCTCCCTCTCTCACAAACTTCAAACCGTTGTATTCGGCAGGATTATGCGAAGCGGTTATAGTCACTCCCCCGTCAAAACCATAATGCCCAACTGCAAAATAAAGCATATCAGTTGAGATTACACCTATATCCACAACGTCAACTCCCATTTCTGTAAGTCCTTCGGCAAAAGCTTTCCAAAGTGATCTACCGGAAGTCCTTACGTCACGTCCCAGCGCAACCTTTTTTGGCTTCAGCCATGTAGCATAGGCCCTGGCTATATTTTTAAATATGTTTTCGTCAATTTCGCTAGGATATATCCCTCTTACGTCATAAGCTTTAAAAATTTCTGTCTTCATAATTCTCCTCATAGGTCATTTTAGCTCATTGATAACTTTGTTTCAATATTCGAAAAGCTATTGAATTTTGATTTAAGTTGTTTTATAATCTGCTCATATTTTCTCTAAATTAAATGTCCTTTGACAAGGAAATAAAAATTTTAAAAAGGAGGCTTAGACAAGGACGTCGAAATTTTCATTAGCGGGGTGATTTTATAGGTTAAGCTTAGCAAAGAAAACTCGAAGGGTCTTTTAAAAAAATGAAAGGGTGATTTTTATCTGCAGAAGAATTGGTTCACAAAATAAAAGCACGCGGAAAAAAAGCTTTGGAAATCAAGGCAAATTCCGCACAAAGAGAGAAAAAAAACCAGTAACCCAGTGCTATAATACCCAGCCCCTAGAGACCATGAGTCTCAGTGCAGCACAAGCCTAGCACTTTTCTTTATTTGTGCATTACCCTGACAGCAACCAGGGATATACCTTTATCTTAGCCCACCAATACGGGCAAAAAAAACTGAAGGAGATTGAAAATTTGATGAGCAACGCGACGTTAACAAAAACTGCAGAACCAAAAAGGATACCCGAAGATACAATAATCAAAGGAGTAGATGTCTTCGGGAGAAGACCTAAAGACCCTGGCAAAGAATGTACGCTACAGGAATTTAGAACAATAACCCCTCAACAACACGAAATGTCTATCAGGGCACAAAGAGCCCTCGGCTGGATATCCTAGACCCTTAAGGAGTGATCATTTTGAAGAAACAGAGTGATTACATCAGAGCACCCACCAAAAAAATGGTGATATAAATGTGTCTCGAGAAAAGGAGGATAGGTAGCCATGGAAATTGTACATACCTGTTTTCATCTGCTTGTGTCATAATCTCGGCGGAGCACTTCCGCCAAAAGTATTAAGAGGTAAAATACACCTGTTCTTGCTTGTTCAATACAAACAATAGAATATTTTTCTCAAATGCAGCAGTTCCCAATCAACTGCTGCAAATAACGGCATATGCCGAGCCAACTGTGGTCGTTGACAAAATGCTAGAATCTTGCTTGGCAGCAATTTTAGATTCTGGCAACCAATAATCATTTTGAAAAGGAGGACAATCTATTGCAAGTAATGGTGAAAAGGTCCCACTTGATCGAATAAATGGTTAACAGCTTCCGCGGGGGAAACCGGCGACCCCCCAGGCAAGCGCCGGTAAAAGCTTAAATTACCAAGATATCCATACAGGCCCCGCGCTATATTGCGCGGGGCCTAAATTATCCATTAACCAATCTCAGGAAACGAGGTGCATCAAATGCAAATGTTTCTTCCGGCCTATTCATCGGCCTGACAGGCCCAATTGGGCGGTGGCAGTAGCTGATAGACTAGGCGGTCATTAAAAACAAACCCCGCACATATTTTTGTGCGGGGTTTTTACTTTTTTTATTACAAAGTATCCAAAATCTCTTTAATTATTTTTACTTCGTCCCAAGGAATTTTATTTTCGCCGCCCATATTTCGATATTTTTGGTGGCCCATTCCAGTACAGACTACCGTGTCATCTGGTCCGGCCATACGAATAGCTTTCTCAATTGCCTCTTTCCTATCGAGCACTATCTCATAACCAGTATTTTTAATTTTGCGGAAGCCTTTTTCTATCTCTTCAATGATGTTTTTTGGAGGTTCGCTATATGATTCTTCATCCGTGAGAATCGTATAATTTGTCATTAGAGCCGCTACCTCGCCCAATTTAGGACGTTTTTCCTTGTCTCTATCCCCTGTCGCACCAAAAACAGAAATGATTCTGCCTTTAGTAGTCCTTCTAATTTCCTTAAATAAAAGCTCGAATGCATCCGGAGTTACAGCATAATCAACTATTACTCGCTTTTTCTTTTTATTAGGTACTTGCTCCATTCTACCGGCTACATTCTTTATAGCTTGGAGGCCTTTTATTATCTTTTCCGGTTTTACATCAAATGCCTTACCTACAGCATAAGCTGCCAACATATTATAGACGTTAAACCTGGCAGGAAGCTCTGATTTCACTATATATTTATGCGAATTGTCCCTGAGCTCAAATTCCGTTTTATCGCCAAAAACGATGTTATTTGCCCATATTTCGCCTTTGCTAAGACCAAAAGTAATTTTTCTTTCCGCCTCAAAAGATAGAAAATAGTTGGCTTCCTTATCATCGGCATTGACTACAAAAGTTTTTGAGAATCCTTTGTTTAGTGACTTTTCAAGACTTTTAAAAAGCTTTGCCTTGGTATTTCTATAATTTTCCATTGTTTTATGATAATTCAAGTGTTCGGGAGACAAGTTTGTAAACACAACTACGTCAAAAGGGATTCCCCATATCCGATGCCAAGCAATTCCCTCACTTGCAACTTCAATGATTGCGTGGGTACAACCCTTCTCAACCATCTCGGCAAGAAGCTTCTGGAGCCCCCACCTGCCAAGAGTGGTTCTATTTGTTATGTTATCGCGCCTCTCCCCTGCTATCTCAAAAGCAACCGTAGAAGTCATTCCTGTTTTGTATCCGCCATGCTTCAACACCGAATTGACAAGCTCGACAGTCGTTGATTTGCCGTTTGTACCAGTAACTCCCACCACAATCATCTTCCTTGCCGGAAAACCATATCTAATATTCCCGCTAACGGCTAATAGATAGTGATAAGCTGGTCTAAAAAAGTCTAAAATTTGTTTAGGAATAATCTTTTTGATAAAAACTAAAACCGAATTTGTGCTCACTTCCCCAATGCCTTTCTACCCAGATTGAATAAGTAGAATAGATTATACCAGAATTTCTGAAAAATTCCATCATAAATTCCTAAAAAGATAACTGGCTCGCCACCAAACCCCTTTTTGAACCTTGTAATCCCCGCCCAACGTTCGTTTTCTGCGCCTTTTTCTGAAATACCCCAAAAGTCATATATCGTACATCCGCGTTTCTTCGCCTCCAAAATTGCTTCCCATTGAGCCAGATGGTTAGGCATAAGATCCCTCTTATTGTCGCTAGAAGCACCGTGTAGATATATAGCTGATTTTCCAAAGAAAACTACGACCAAAACGGCTAAAATCTCTTTTTCGTATTCGGCAACAAACATATTGATATTATTTCCCAGTGCTTCAAACATTTTTTCATAGTGTTCGTAGCTAAATCCTGTATAGCCACGCTCTTTTAGTCCCAAGGAGAGCTGGTAAAAAGCCTTTAAATCTTGCTTGGAATTGCTTTTTCGTACCAAAACTCCTTTTTTTAAGGCTAGCTTAATATTGTATCTCCACTTGGGTTTCATTTCACGGAGTAATAATTCTTCGCTTTTTCCTATTTCTAAAATCTGTGTAGCCAGCGGTGAATGTTGTCTGCTCATAGGCGAGAACCTATCTACTCTTCTCAAACCCAATTTACCGATAATATTATTTGGCACCATATAAGGCTCTACCCTTACGAAAACACAATTTTCTTTCCGTGCAACCGTCTTGAGCTTACGCATAAAAATGTGCCAATTTTCCTTACTACAAAAAGGCCCTCTCGGGCAATATAAATAACTTTTTTGCCTATACAAAGGGATTTTTATTACTAATACATTATTGTTATCAAAATTGATAGAAAAGCACTTATAGCCTACTGCCTCATAATATTTTTGCCATAGTTCTGATTGAAAAATATTATTATTTGGCTCTTTTAATTCTTCTAAAATATTATTCATGACTTTTTTATTCTAGCATAAATTGTTAAAATGCTTGATATGAAGATATTAGCCATAGAAACAAGTTGCGACGATACTTCGGTAGCAGTAATCGAGGATGGGTATAAAGTATTGAGCTCTATCGTGAGCTCTCAAGTGGACGTTCATAGCGAATATGGGGGAGTAGTCCCCGAGATTGCTGCGCGTACTCATATAAAAAATATGATTCCAGTCTTGGATAATGCTTTGAATAAAGCAAAAGTCAAGGTTGAAGACATTGATATCGTGGCGACTACACAAGGTCCGGGATTGATAGGGTCTCTAATTGTAGGAGTCAACACAGCCAAAACCCTTGCATATTTATACGATAAACCGCTTGTCGCACTTCAGCATATCGAAGGACATATATACGCCAACTTTCTCGAAAAGGCGGTAGGGGAACAGCCTCAATTTCCACTTGTTTGTTTAACAGCCTCCGGAGGTCATACAAATATAATTTATATGAAAAGCCATCTTAATTACGAGGTAATTGGAGATACAGAAGATGATGCAGCAGGAGAGGCATTCGACAAGGTAGCGAAGATGCTAGGACTCGGCTATCCTGGAGGTCCAATAATATCAGAACTAGCAGAAAAAGGGGACATCATGGCTTTTAACTTCCCTTTAGTTGATTTAACGCCTAAGCCAAAGAGAAATAGCGAGGGTTTTCTAGAAACGCCTGAGGAAAGTCTTGATTTTTCTTTTTCAGGGTTAAAATCAGCAGTTTTGCGAGAAGTAAAAGTAATCGAAAGAGAAAGTAAAATTACAGACCAACAAATCTGGGATATTTGTGCTTCTTTTCAGGAAACTGCGACAGAAATATTAGCAAGAAATCTTATGAGAGCAGTATCAAAATACAATCCAAAATCAATTTTGCTTTCAGGAGGAGTAGCATCAAATAAGGTCTTAAGAACAAAGGTCGAAAGTAAACTTAAAGTTTTTGACAGAAAAGTTAAGCTCTTTTTCCCGAAAGGTGAGTACTGTACTGACAATGCAGCTATGATCGGAGCTGTAGCATATCAATATTCAATTAAGAATAAATTTGAAGATTATAAAAAATTGATGCCAGACCCAAATTTAAAGCTTAAATAACTAGCAAATTGATGCCAATTAAGCCATAAAGATCTTGATTTTTTATACCCTTTGTGTTATAATTACCGAGTTTTGTTCCTGAAAAAGTAAATATCGAATAAACTTTTTTAAAAGGAGGATAGAAAATTTTTCCAGTTTACTGTCAACAAATCTGAAGGAGGAATTTCTTTGCGAGAATTAGGAATATTTATGCTTTTGCCACTGTTGTTCATCGTCCTGAGTGCCCAAGCGCACAGCGAAAAAAATGAACCGAAGTTCTTAATCCCAGTGGAAGCATCCGTCTTGCCAGGTTCACTTGAAGATGCTAACAATTATGATGACCCTAGACTTGCTCCGGCCTCCGAACCCACACAAACTGTGAATCCCCAAAAATCGGACACCTTAGTTTCGGGCATAGCTATTGATAATAGCTTTGTCGAGGAAGCTACTCCGAAAAGCAGAAATAAGATTTTTTCTGTGAGGCTGACGCCTCCCGAAGTCCCGGATACCGGGTGCGAGGATTGTTTTATCCTCTATCCTGGCGAAACGATCATCCTCGAAGAGAAATCGGCCCAATCAGATGGGCCAGACTCGATGATCCTTTTAGCCGCAGAAGCAAAAGAATTATCGACAAATAAAGTTGGTTATAATATAGAAATAACCAACAACAAATTATACAAAGTAGAGTTCAATTACTCTGTCGAGGGCGATACAATCGTTCTCGATGTGTTCCAATCTCCAGTCCAGTAACAAAACCTACATAAGACCGCGAGTGCATACAAGCGGTCTTTTTTATTTGACGAAATTATTAATTTCTTATATAATTATGCAAATTTGTAGAGGCATTTGAGCAGAGATTATGTCACTCTGCGAGCCACGAGAAGAAAGTTTCAACGGAACTAGTAGAACTCGTCGGGTAAGCCCGTAACAGCTTTAATGAAGCAGCCACGCGGAATTGGGGTGGTACCGTCCAAAGGGATCCCCAAAAAGTGTGGATTTTTTATTATAAATTATTAGGAGGTATTATGGAGATGCCAAGTTCATACAACCCGAAAGAAAACGAAGCCAAAATATATAAATTTTGGGAAGAAAATGCCTATTTCAAGCCAAAAGGCGAAAAAGACAAAAAGCCGTTTGTCGTTACTATTCCGCCACCAAATGTAACCGGCGTTTTACATATGGGGCACGCTTTAAATAACACGATTCAAGACACTCTAGTAAGATGGCACAGAATGAAAGGCGAGCCAACTCTATGGGTAGCTGGAACAGATCACGCAGGGATTGCAACACAAAACAAGGTAGAGCAAAAACTTGCCAAGGAGGATAAAACACGTTTTGATCTTGGCCGTAACAAATTTAATCAAGAGGTCTGGAAGTGGAAAGAAGAATATGAAGCACGTATATTAGGGCAACTTAAAACTCTTGGCTGTTCTTGTGACTGGGATTATACACGATTCACAATGGACGAAGGATATACAAAAGCCGTAATTGAAACTTTCGTAAGTTATTACAATTCAGGATATCTATACCGCGGCTATAGGATTACCAACTGGTGTCCTAGGTGCGGAACTTCGCTATCAGATCTTGAAGTAGAACACGAAGAAAAGAATGGAAATTTATGGCACATTGATTATCCGATTGAGGGTGGCGGTAAGATTACTGTTGCTACAACTCGTCCTGAAACAATGTTGGGAGATACGGGAGTTGCGGTTAATCCCAAAGACAAAAGATACAAGAATTTAATAGGTAAATTTGCTATCTTACCGATATTAAATCGAAGGATACCGATTATTTCCGATGAGGCGATAGATATGAAATTTGGTACAGGAGCTGTAAAGGTTACACCGGCGCACGATTTAACTGACTACGAAATAGGGGAGAGACATACATTAGAAAAGATCGTAGTTATTGATCTAGAAGGGAAAATGACCAAAGAGGCAGGTGAACAATTCGTTGGATTAGATAGATATAAAGCCAGAAAGCTAGTAATTCAAATGCTTGAGGAAAGTGGCGCCTTATCAAAAACAGAGCCATACATACATAATGTCGGCGAATGTTACAGATGTCAAACAGTAATTGAACCTTTGTTAACGCTCCAATGGTTTGTGAACATGAACGAACTAGCGAAACCGGCCATTGAAGTGGTAAAAAACGGGGAAGTTAAGTTTCACCCTACAAAGTGGAAGAAAGTATATCTTGATTGGATGAACAATATTAGAGATTGGTGCGTCTCAAGACAAATATGGTGGGGCCACCAAATACCTGCCTGGTATTGTGACTGTGGTGAAATTATCGTTCGTTCAGATTGGGCATATGAAGACCTTGACAATGTTTCACGTGAAACATTGTCAAAAAGAACTTGTCCTAAATGTGGTTCTGATAAGCCTAGAAGAGATGAGGACGTACTAGATACGTGGTTTTCAAGCGCACTCTGGCCTTTTGCGGTATTAGGTTGGCCAGAAAAAACGAAAGACTTGGAAACATTTTATCCAACTTCTTTACTCTCAACTGCAAGGGACATAATATATCTCTGGGTTGCAAGAATGATTTTTTCTGGCATTGAGTTTACAGGCAAGATACCTTTCAGCGATGTTTATATTCATGCTACCGTATTCAATAAAGAAGGTAAGAGAATGTCAAAATCACTTGGCACTGGAGTAGATCCATTAGACTTAATCGATAAATATGGAACAGATGCTACTAGATTCGGACTTTTATGGCAAGCTGCTCAAGGTCAAGATATGAGATTTGGCGAAGATGCGCTTCTTATGGGTCAACGTTTTGCAAATAAGATATGGAATGCAAGCAGGTTTGCAATAATGAATTTGAAAGGGTATAGTGATGTTTCACGTGAAACATTTGAGAAAGAGATCAAAACGCTTCTTTCTGAAAATGACAAGCTAATTCTTGAAGAAACGAAAAGGGTTTCAAAGAAGATCGATCAATACCTAAGTAAATATGACTTTCAACACGCAGCCGAATGTATTTACGACTTTTTTTGGCATGAGTTTTGCGACAAATGCATTGAGGACACTAAAGTTAGAATAAAAAATAATTCTGATGACAAAGTTGCTGCCCAATATACGCTGAAAACAGTTCTAGAAGAATCACTCAAGCTATTGCATCCGTTTATGCCCTTTGTAACAGAGGAAATTTGGCAAAACCTAGACAAAGAAGAGGCCCTTATCGTAACCGAGTGGCCCATATAAACAAAACTCAACACAAATTAGAATTATAAAACAGACTTATAATAGTCTGTTTTATAATGTTTCACGTGAAACATTACCAAGATAATGAATCGTATAAATTCTGAAACTGCTCTGCCTCATCATTTTTACCTAATAAGCCTGCAACCTCAACTAAATGTTGATAAGTTTGTGGATAATATGGATCCATACCCCTAGCTTTTGAAAACGCGTAGTAGCTCTCCTGATACATTTTCTTAGAATAATAATCACTTCCAAGCACTAAATAACCATCTCTAGTAAGAAGTCCCTTCTGTGAAGCTACTTCAAGGCAAGCGAATCCTGCCTGTGGATAACCATGTGATTTAAATTGCTCTGAAAGGGTCAAAAAGTCAATATTCTTCTCGCTTTCGTTTAATATTCGTAATAAAATCTCTTTCTTTTCATTGTCAGTTATTAAATCAGTAATGTTTATAGAAGTTTCATATAAAGAGAGCTTAACCAGTAAAGCTAGATACCTATCTTCAACATCTATTTCTTCAATATTCTCAATTAAGTCAAATTGTTCATTTGCTTCATCGAGCTCACCTTTTTTCAACAAGTTCTTTGCTAAAGCTAGAATAATTTTTTTATCATCTGATAGTGCCTTCGCTTTTGAATATTGAATCTTTGCCTTGTCGTATTCACCTGATTTGTAATAAGAATTGCCCAACAAGTAAAGTCCTTCAGCGTTTTTTAATTCTGAAAAATATAGTCTCGCTAGACTGTTATAGCCTAACTCATCGGCACATATACCAGCATTTAAAAGATTTTGTTTTGAAGGGTTTAACAAAGAAGCTTGCTCCAAATACATAAGTTTCGTATTTGAATTATTCTCTTTTTGGCTTTGCGTAGCTAAATAAAAAGATTTTTCCACTCTCCAGCTTTCAAATTCTCTGAAAACGAAATTTACAGAGAGGTATAAAAAAAATAAAAAAGTAGCTATGACAAGTAAGGCTAGTTTTTTCTGTATAATTCTTTTCATATTATAATTTTGCCAAAATAATAAAGTTTTACAACCAAATCCTTGTTTAAATACCTAAAATTTAGTATAATTGCACGGTAGTTAGCTCAATTTTACGGAGAGATACCCAAGAGGCTGAAGGGGCGGGTTTGCTAAACCTGTAGGTCGGGGTAACCTGGCGCGAGGGTTCGAATCCCTCTCTCTCCGCCATGTACCGCTGCTCAAAAAAATTGAGCCCTGGTACATGGCGACGCCATTTTATTACACATATGTATTACGAAGTAGTACTGATAATGAAATTTATATTGGTAGAACTTCAAATTTGAAAAATAGATTTCAAAAACATTGTGATGGCCTCGTCTTGTCTACAAAGACAAGAAGGCCACTTGAATTAATTTTTTATGAAGCATATCTTAATAAAATGACGCCATACGTAGAGAAGATTATCTTAAAACAACAAAAGGAAAAATCACTTTGCGTAACATGATGAAAGAATATTTAAAAACTAAAAACGACTGACGCGGAAGGGTGGCTGAGTGGTTGAAAGCAACGGTCTTGAAAACCGTCGTACCCGCAAGGGTACCGTGGGTTCGAATCCCACCCCTTCCGCCAAGAATTACTTTTTATGAAATCGTAAGGAATTGCCTCGGCGCAAAGTGCCTCGGCATGGAAGGAATGATAAATTAGAGATATGTCTGAAAAATTTCCATCACAAATTCCCGAACAAGAACCTCGCCATGGCGAAATACTTTTAGATCGCTCAAAATCTTTTCATGGTATTGGATTCGATTTACTACGCCTTAAAAGTATCCTAGAGAAAGGAATTGTATCTGAACAAGAAGCCCAAAAAGAAAATATCAACTTTAGAAGAAATTACGAAGGTTATAATCTAGGCAATAGCGTATCCGTAGCAGAGTCCCCAGCAGTCAATAACTCATTTAATTTTGGATGTTTTGGTAATTATATAAAGAATGGCATTAGTCTTGTTATATCGAATGAGTATTCTTTCAAAGCTCCGAAGGGTTCAGAGATAGATAGCGGATATCCCGACGAAGCTTTTATCAGAGATAAAGTTAAGAGAGAAAATATTACCGGGGTGATGATTCCTGAAGATCTACTTGATTCTCAAATTTCCGAGCTGCCAGTTGGTTTAGTAAAGATGGGCTATGCCTATATTGACGAAAGGTGCAGACAAATTGTGTGTAGCCTTGAATCAGAAACTGGCTATCACGCTGACACAGTCCATTTAGAAGAACTGATAAAACAAAAAGAGCAACTTAAGGAGAGAGATATGGATTATTTAGCAAAGAATAATGAGCGAAAAGCTATTATTGAACAAATAGAACACGAAATTGGAAAAATTATCAGTTTAGCTTATGCTCATAAGCTAGGAAAAGAAAACTTAACCTTAAGGGATGTTTTGAAAGTTTATTTGCCTGAATCGATGAAAACCTATAATTCCGATGGATTTGAAGTTTCGTTGTGAAAAATTCGCCGTCAAACTTGGCAAAGTCCAGATTATCGCTAAAAGAGATAAAGAAGATTTGAAATCATCCTATCCACAAAGGTCACTTAAACGGGTGGGTATAAGCGCGTTCAGGGATAATTTCGTCCATCGAGGCAATCGCGCACGAAATCAGTTCAAATTTTTCGAAAGCATACTGCCAATTCAACAACAAATGTTAGATTCAGACCATTTACTAGCATAATAAGTAGAAATTAATATATGAAAAATCTATTTTCAAAAAGATTATTAGAGATTACGGTGTTCAATTGTGGCGCAATGGTAATGATCTTTGAGTTAGTAGGTTCAAGAGTGCTAGGTCCCTATCTTGGGACCTCAATTTATGTCTGGACAAGCTTAATCGGCGTAATTATGGGAAGCCTTAGTCTGGGCTATTGGTTAGGCGGGAAACTTGCCGACAGAAACGCTGAATTGAAGAACTTGGCCTCAATAATTTATATTTCTGGGATCCTGATTATTTTAATCAATATATTCAAGGACGATATTATTAATCTAGTTACCCTAATTAAAGCCGACCTGAGCATCAAAAGCCTAATTGCCTCATTATTAATATTCTTTATCCCCAGCACCTTCCTTGGTATGGTCTCGCCTTATGCGGCAAAGCTAAAGATTAAGGACCTCAAAAGCAGCGGAACAACTATTGGCAACTTATATGCTCTTTCCACTCTTGGAAGCATATTCGGAACTTTTGCTGCAGGATACTGGTTGATTCCAAGCTTTGGCACAAAGAAAATTATCTACGCAATTGGCATAATATTGGTTGTTAACTCAATTCTACTTTCGTTAAGAAATCTTTTATTTATCAAAACAGGCATATTTATATTAGCCTTAGTATTTTCAGTTCTTACTCCATCCAGCTTGGAAAAGGATATTATTGCAGATATAGATTCTATGTATAGCAGAATTTGGATTTATAAAACAAAATACGGCACTGAACAAAAAGATATAATAGCATTAAAAACCGATCCAGAGAGTACTCAATCAGCAATGTTTGTAAATAACTCCGAACTAGTTTTTGATTATACCAAATACTACAGATTAGCTGCTTATTACAGCAAGAAGATCGAAAAAGCCCTCGTAATTGGCGGGGCGGGGTTTTCTTATCCCAAGGATTTTTTGGACAAATACCCAGATGCCACCCTAGATGTAGTTGAAATAGATCCAAAAATGACCGAAATCGCAAGAGAGTACTTCAACCTAGAAGACAATCCAAGACTTACAATACATCATGAAGACAGTAGAGTTTTTCTAAACGATACCGATAAAAAATATGACGCAATTTACGTCGATGCGTTTAGTAGTATAACAGTTCCTTATCAACTAACTACGGTTGAGGCGATAAGCAAGATGAAGAACTCGCTAAACCCAGATGGCGTGATTATTGTAAACACTATTTCAACGATAGACGGCATGAATAATAGGTTTTTTGCATCAGAGTATCTAACATACAAAGAATGTTTTTCCAACGTTAAAGTGTTTCCTGTTCGATATCCCGTTAATACCTTTTATAGGCAGAATATAGTCCTAGTAGCTACAGATAATACCGAATTCAACGCCGAGGCTACAAAAAACCAAGAAATAAGCCTTTTTCTTTCTCGGGAATGGAAAAAACAAATAGATACTTCAAACGGTATAATACTAAAGGATGATTACGCCCCGGTTGATAGCTACATGAAATTCTCAGTTGCAAATTAAATAAACCAGAAATTAATTATGATTTTAGCAGAACCTATGGTTCTTTTTTTTATTTATTGCTAATATTTAATAGGTAATTAAAAATAAGCAATATGATAGAAAACGAAGAAAAAAATGAACTAGAAACAAATGGCAAAGAAAATGAATCGGCATTGTTGACTTGGAGTGCCCCTGATCTTATTGAACACTCCAGAGGGTGGGGCTATTTTACCGGATTTGGACTATTCTTTATCGCTATAACTGCATACTTCGTTTACGCTCGTGATTGGTTCGCAGTTGCAATCGTGGTAATTCTTCCTTTCTTGATTCTATTCTACCAATTAAAGCGAAAGCCAGAAATAAGAAGCTATACGATCACCGAGCTTGGTATTTATGAAGATGACCTTTTTTACCCTTATAACGAGATCTATTCTTTTTGGCTGAATATTAACCATATTCCTAACACTTTAAATATTATTTTTTCGAAAAAATATCTCCCACAGTTATCTATACAAATCAAGGACTTGGAACTTGTTAAAATAAGAGATGTTCTCACAAAATACATTCCTGAAGAATCATCTAAAACAGAGTCCTTAGTAGACAAAATAGCAAGATTCCTAAAGATATAGGCTTGGGCCGTTCTTATTGAAAATCTGCCTATTTTAAGGTATAATTTAATAGTTTTGATGAATCCAAAAGCTCATCAATCCACCGAAAAAATTTTTAATTTTTTCGAAAAAGGAACAATCGCGAAATGGTAAAATAGTTTGCTTTAGCAAATCTATGACACCCGACAGCTGGCCAATAGGGGTCCCCAAAAATCGTAGATTTTTAGGGGAAGAGGAGAAATCGCGTAAAGGTGAAATAAATAGCGATAGCTATTTATGAAACCTGACAGCGGATTTCGACGAGCGCCCGTAGCTCAGGGGATAGAGCGTATGGTTGCGGTCCATAAGGTCGGAGGTTCGATTCCTCCCGGGCGCGCCAAAAATTTAATATTGTAAATACTAAAGTCATCGACAAAATTTATAAATTTTGTCGAAAAAGGAGCAACTACGGCGAGGCGAAGCAGTCAGTCTTTGACTAATCTGTGAAGCCTAAGAGTATGTTGCGACGTGGAGAGGTGCTAGAGCGGTTGAATAGGACGGTCTCGAACACCGTTGTGGTCGCAAGGCTACCGTGGAGCCCGTCCAGCACTATTTGGAGGCATGGCCGAGTGGTTTAAGGCGCCGCTCTCGAAAAGCGGTTGGGTGTAAGCCCTCAGAGGTTCGAATCCTCTTGCCTCCGCCAAAAAGTGCTGGATGAGAGATCCCACCCTCTCCGCCAACTACCTCAAACCATAACGAGATAAATAGCACCCGGGAATAATAATAAACATGGATTTACTAAAAATTGTTTATAAAGAAATTTTGGGAGTAATAACTGTTTTCGCTATTACTGGCTTTTCCTTGAAAACTGAATTTGGGTATCTTGATAAAACTACTAATTATTTTAATTTATGTAATAGCCCCAATGGCGGTTGGGTTTTTGACAAAGATTCTGGGGAAGCTCTTTGTAATAGTTTTATCCTTCTTATATTACTAGCTACATTTGTTTTAATTGCAATAACTTTATTCGTAATTATTTCTTACAAAATTTTTAAGTATTTCAAAGCTAAATATTATACAAATGAAAGTTTATGGAATTGAATTATGACTTTAAGAAGGGGTTTGATTACATAGGAGTATGCGTTGTTTATTTCTGTCACGACGGAAAAGGTAATTTTGTTATGGCAAAGAGAAATAATAACACTCGCGATGAGCACGGGCTTTGGGATATCGGTGGCGGTGGTATTGATTTTGGCGATTCAATCGAAGATACCATTCGAAAAGAAATAAAAGAAGAGTACTGTACGAATGTCCTGAAAATAGAATTTCTTGGTTACCGTGATGTTCACCGCAAGCATAAAGACAAAGAGACCCACTGGGTTGCTCTGGATTTTAAAGTCCTGATTGATCCCCAAAAAGTAAAAATAGGCGAACCTGATAAGTTTGACGAGATCGGATGGTTTACACTAGACAATATTCCGAAAAATATCCATTCCCAGCTTCCAACTTTTTTTAAATTGCATCATAATAAATTAAAATAATTTGAGGTGAGTCATGGAAAAGTTAAGAGATGCCACAATAGTTTTCCTTATTAAAAGAAGTGGTAGTAACATTTCAGAAATATGTTTAGCTATGAAAAAACGAGGGTTCGGTGTAAACCGCTGGAATGGAGTAGGCGGTAAAGTGGAAAGCCATAAAGGCGAAACAATAGAACAAGGGGCAAAAAGAGAAGCATATGAAGAAATAGGTGTAATAGTAGACCAGTTAGACAAAGTCGCTGAATTAGCTTTTTATTTCCCGCACAACCCAGACTGGCACCAGTTAGTTCATGTATACCTCTCCGAAAGTTGGGAAGGCGAACCCAAAGAAAGCGAAGAGATGAAACCTGAATGGTTTTCAGTAGAAAAAATTCCTTTTGAAAACATGTGGCCGGATGATATTTATTGGCTTCCAGAAGTATTAAAAGGCAACCTGCTTAAAGCTACTTTCAGCTTCGGAGAGGGTGACACAGTACTAGAAAAAGAGGTAAAGATAGTCAATAAAATTTAGCGATAAGGATAAAGACAATATTATGAAAATTATAAAAGTATTCCGTAACGAAATTATAGCGTCATTGGTTTTAGTTTTCATATTTATTGAGGAATTTTTCTATTACTTCATATTAAGGTTTATTCTCTATATTCTTTGTCATATAAAACCTAGTATTTGTGACGCTACTTTTGCTATAGGGATGGTGTATACTTTTTTCTTGGGACTAATAACATTTATTGTAGTTTTGATGACAGTAATCGATATAATAGCTTTTGATCAAAAAAGCAAAAATCTCAAGAAAGATATTATAGATAATTAGTTCAAAAACAGAATAATTCAAGAAAAAATAGGCATACTTGAGATAGCTCTACAAAAGAAATATTTAAAAATTGCAGAAAAATTAAGCTAACTGTGTTTATTGTGCATGTTCAAATGGAGTCGTCGCTTGTGTCTTTGAAATCGGTGCTCACACGGAAAGATATCACTGTCCAATAAAAGCCGCTAGAAAGCCAAAATTTCAGAATGATTGGCATAACAACTCTGTCGATTATGGCAGCCCCGAGGAATGGAAAAGAAAATTCAACAAATCTGGGGCTTTTGATAAGCTAAAATAGTTTTAAAAAACTAATTTTGTCTTCATATCAAATGATATATTGTGCCATTAGCACTTTTTTATATTTCTTGCTAGAATTATCTAAGGATCAAGGAGGGGAATGAGCGACCAAGTACAAATAGGAGACGTTGCCCAAAGCTTATACAGAGGCGGTCAGGAAGACGAGATTAAGGCTCTCGCAGGAAAGCTGAATCTTGGCTATGCTGATCTTCGAAAAACACACATTCCAAATGAAGTACTAGCGTACCTTTCACGTGATGAGGCTATTCAATATAAGGCCGTTCCTATTAAATCCGAACCACATAAGCTGTTTTTGGGCATTACTGATCCAGAAAAGAACCTGACTAATCTCCTTAACGCATTACGGAAAGATTACGGAATAGTTAACATTCATCTGGTACTAATATCAGAACCATCTTACTTAGAATGGTTGCCAAAATACAACACTGTTGGAAAAATGACCCCCCTTGTTAGCGATGATGAAAAGGTTGATCTTACAAAGGTAGAGGAAATTAAAACATTTACAGAACTCGCAAAACAATTACCAGATGCGCCAATCCAAGAACTACTAAAAATGATACTTTTTACCGCATTTGCTTCCGGAGCTTCAGATATACACGTAGAGCCAAAGAACGATTATGCAAGAATACGTTTCAGATTAGACGGAGCTTTGCACGAAGTAGCAAGGCTCGACTTGGATCAATATAAGTACCTAATGTCGCAGGTTGAGCTAAATTCAAACCTAAAATTGAATTCAAAAGAGCCACAGGGAGGTAGGTTTTCTATCAAAATGAAAGATAGGGAGCTCGGTGTTCGTATTGAGACTATGCCTTCAATGCACGGAGACGATCTTGTTATCCGTTTATTCAATACACAAGCCGTGATGTTGAAAATTTCAGAACTTGGCTTATCTGACTACGCCTTGCCAAAACTAGAAAACGCCCTACTGCGACCACACGGCATAATTCTCGTAGTCGGTCCGACTGGTGCAGGTAAAACCTCTACCATCTACGCCATATTAAATCAGCTAAATACCGACGAAGTAAAAATAATTACGCTTGAAGATCCAGTTGAATATGAGCTTCCTGGGGCAACACAATCACAGATCAATGAAGGAGAGTTGTTCGGTGACAGACTAAAAGCTGTGCTCAGAGAAGACCCCGACATTATAATGGTTGGCGAAATTCGGGAAGCAGAAACCGCTCAAACAGCAATTCAGGCAGCACTCACTGGACATCTGCTCATCTCTTCCATCCATGGAAACGATGCAATTACAGCCATTGCGAGACTCTATGACATGATTGGCGATCCTACTTTGATAACAGCTTCACTAAATCTAGTTATTGCGCAACGTCTTGTAAGAAAAATTTGTCCTGCGTGTAGAGAAGAATATATTCTTAATGATTTCGAACAAAAAGAGCTTGAGAAAATATTGTCTAAAATGCCTGACTCCATAAAGCCAAATGAACCATATACTTTTTATCACGGGAAAGGCTGCCCAAAATGTCAGAATATAGGATACAAAGGAAGAATCGGAATATTCGAGATACTTGAACCAAGCCCAGAAGTTATAAAGCTTATTAATATGCAAGAATCAATTTTTGCTCTCCAAGACCAGGCTTTAAAAGATGGAATGATTACGATGGAACAAGATGGGCTACTCAAGGCACTCTCGGGAATTACGACTTTCCCCGAAATATTAAAAAGCATTAAAGAATAACATTTATTACAAGTATTACGAGAAAAAAAATAGCAATAGTAACAATATTCATACTTGACAGAAAACTAATATTATGATACAACCTTATAAACATAAATAGACGTAGAGCCAATCTAATATGCACATTAAAAAATAAAAAGGAGCTGGTTTTAAATGACTTTGCGAAAAGGCGCTATTGTGTTTGTATGCACATGTATTGCAATACTGGCAGGTATTCATTTCTGGGGACCACAACATAAAGACTCTATAGGTTATCGTGTTAGCATATTCGGGGTAAGACTCCCGCTGACAGAACAAGAGAAGGTATTGCGAGAAGCTCAAAATATGACGAAAAAGTATGAGGACTATTTATACGAACGAAACGACAAGGAGCAGGATTTATTTAGTTATCCAGGAGGAAAAGAGCATCTTAAAACATTAAATCAGTGCAAATGGGTTAACTATACCGCAAAAAGCGGTGACACATTAGAAAGCATAGCAAAAACATTATGTCCAGAGATGAGTCAAGAAGGGGTTATCTGGGAAATAAAAAAACAGAGCGGAATAACACAAACGGTAAAAACGATTAAACCTGGCGACTATCTCGCTTTGCCAGCCACTAAAAACATTTCAAAAGTTGTAAAGAAGTAAAATTACCATAAGCCTTATCAAAAGATAGGGCTTATTTTAATCCCTGGAAAGCACTATTCCCCAAACTTCTCGAAACCCAGCCTCTCTCAATTTTTTCGCGCATTCCTCAAGCGTTGAGCCGGTCGTATATACGTCATCTACTATTAATATCCGTTTACCTTTTATATCTTCGATTTTTAAGCCTAAATTTAAATTTATTTTGCCCCTGATATTTTCTATTCTTTGCTTTCGACTAAGACCGACTTGTGGAGCCACGTCCTCTTTTTTTGCTAAAAAATTTATATACTCAAGATTGGCATTCCTCGCCAAACCTCTTGCCAATAATTCTGCCTGATTATAGCCTCGCCACCTCATTCTTCTCTTGGAAATCGGCACAGCAGTTATAATAAATTTTTTCTTTTTAATGAAATCACCATGTTTCTCGTAAATTATTTTTGAAAGAGGTTCAGCAAACTCGCTAATAAAATTATATTTGAAGTCCCAGATTATATCCTTAATAATCCCCTCGTGAGGGGCTAGAACCAATACCCCGGTAAGATATGATTTTGATCCACATTTAGAACAGGTCTTCCCGTTTGTGGAAATTTTTTTGCACAAAGGGCATAGTTGAGTATTTTTTATCCTTATTTTATTTTTACAGTCATCGCACAATAATATCCCTGTCTTTCCACATAAGCATTTGTGAGGAAAAACAGCGTCAAGTATCAAATTTTTTACAAATAATATTGTTTTCATTATAATTAAGACATTATAGAACAAAATCCACTCAAAAGACTATTGATTTTTTGAACTTTTTTAAGGTATTATAATTAAAGCGAAAAGTAGCGTACTAACATGGAGGGAAATAAGTAATGATGACTAAGAAAGCCCCAACTAATAATAAATTTGTTTCCGAAGAAAATTTCTTTTTGAACGAAACGAACGTTCTTACTGATGACTGGATGACAACTGCACCAATCCAAAAAGAAATGCTTGAAGAAGAAATGGAGGGACAGCTTTCTGTCGATGTAATTGAAAGCGATAAGGAAATTATTATAAAAGCCCCTATTGCAGGAGTAGACGCAGACGAGCTTGATGTGGCAATAACAGACCATACCGTAACAATTCGTGGTGAGAGAATCGAAGAGCATGAAGTAGACAATCATTCATTCCATATGCAAGAATGCTACTGGGGAACTTTTTCAAGAGTAGTTACGCTCCCCGCTAAAGTATTGGCCGACGAAGCTAACGCAGAGTTCAACAAGGGGATTCTAATAATTCGTATTCCAAAAGCCGAAATCAACAAAGTCCGAAAGCTGAAAATCGCAAAAAAGTAAATTTCAAATGAATAAACTTTCAATTAAAAAATTAGAGACGGCGCTTATAACTTATTTGTTAATGGCGCCTTCTATGGTTTTGGCCAAGGAATCATACGTAGAACCTATCTTCGGATGCAGAGAGGATGCAAACCCTTTAGGATGCTGGGTGTCCGCAGTTTTCTCCTGGTCGCAGAATGCTGTTTTGGTGCTTGCGGTAGCGGTAATCATGGTTGCGGGAGCCATATATATGACAAGCGCAGGCAACACTGAAAGGATTAAACTTTCAAAAAAATTAATTGTTGGCGCATTAACGGGCGTAGGCGTGTTAATCCTTGGCAAGTTTTTTATAGTATATGTAGTAGGATTGGAAATTTAGATGAATAAATTTATAAACAAGCTACTAATAATTTGTTGTCTCTTACTCATAATCATTATTTTTCTCCCACAAGAAACAGAAGCAGCAGGAGATATGTATTATTGCGTTGTGGCTACAAAAAAATGCCAAGTAACTAACAGCACTTATAACGGTGTTACAGATACTTGCGAAGCGAATCTGGAAGAATGGATTGATAAAAGAGGAACCAAAACAACACACACTTGTTACTCTGACTTAAATGAGTGCGTATCTGATTGCAACAGCGCAACCAAAGAAGAGCCCGAGGACGAGGAAGACGATAACACCAACACAAGTACATCTACTCCGAAAGAAGACACTTCCTGGAGTGCTAGATTTGGTGCATTTACTGGTGGTGGAGACGCTCAAAATAATAAAAGCTGTCCTGCCTCAGGTGAATATGAATCGGGAATATTAAAAGGTGTTAAGTGTAATGAACCTATAACACAGTTGGATCAAATATTGGTAATTATAAAGAACGCCGTTACTGGTTTTTTACTTCCGATCGTCGGGACGCTTTTTGTCATTATGTTTATAGTGGGCGGATTACAGTATGTTACCTCGTTAGGAAATGATGAGAAAATGAAAGCAGGTAAAAAAACTCTCACTTCAGCTCTTATCGGAATCTTAATAGTGTCACTGTCTTATGTAATAGTCAAAATATTCGCCCTATTTATTAGTGGCGGTAGCGGAGGTATCGGTTGATAAATGTCATAAAAAGCAAATATTTTTTGTTGACCATAACTCTTTCAGGCTTTTTCTTGAGTATGCCAGCAGTAGCCTTAGCAGGGGAGGTTATCAAGGAAACCGGGCATACCAGTTTCGCTAGCTTTCTAAATGGAATAAAAAATTACTTACTCGGCTTTGTTGGCGCTCTTGTAGTATTAGTAATCGTGTATGGCGGATTTCAATATATTACATCTGGGGGTGACCCCGAAAAAGCAAAAGCAGCCAAGAGGACACTGACTTATGCAGTAATGGGATTGATATTTATAATTACTGCCGAAGTAATATTATCAGTGCTTAATAACAGTGTTATAGAAATATTCGGATCAGACAAATATCAAATGTAAAAATATTTTGTTGTAGTATTTAAGAATATTGTAGTAGAATGAATTAAGAAACTGAGCTAAAGCAAAGAGGCTTCAGTAGCACAACATAAAATTAAAAAAGGAGGGAATAAGTGAAAAAAATCAACAATTTAACCTTAGCACTTTCAACTGCGTTATTATCTATGCCTGGAATGTCGTATGCTGGAGGCGTAGCCGACATCACTCAAATAACATGCACAGATTGCACAATAGCGGGTATTTTAACAAAAATTACAACCTGGATACTCGGACTCGTTGGATTAATAGCGGTATTATATCTGATCTATGGCGGTTTTATATATATAACTTCAGCCGGAAACGCAGATAAAGCAAAACAGGCAAAAGCGACAATCTTATATGCGGTTATAGGACTAATAGTAATAGCTTTAGCTCTAGTAATTGTACAAGTAATAGCAGCTAATCTACCCCAGGTAGTTAGCTAATCGCGGTCAACAAGCAGATAAAAGAGACCCATAAGGGTCTCTTTTATTTACACATTTTTATTTAATTTTGCTATAATGATTTTATGAGAACATGTTTTAAGAGGGTGCTTGTACTGTTATTTATATTTTTTAATGTAAGTTTATTTTTAGTACCAGACAAATCATATGCTAGTTCGTATATAAACGACCCATTCCCTACTGTGGCTACATGGGGTGACTATGGCGGAGGAAACTACTTTATAAATATAACCCTCGGAAATGGGTCACAGGATCAATTACAGAGGTTTACTTGTTCTGGCACTGACGCAGACCATGAAATTTGCAAGACTATCACAGGGCACTGGGAACCTAATAATGAAACTGGTTTTGTAGGAAAAAAAGGACCAGTTAGCGGAGGCCTACTTACTTATGATGTATATCCAGTCATCGTAGTCAAAAACGATGACCCCAGCAAAGGCGATCTACGTTTTATGCAGTATTTATTGGGAACAGGATATGGGACCTATGGTACTGGTACAGTTCAGCTTGCAAATTCAGATGGGGTAGACTTGGGTGGATCCGATGGAACCGTTGAAGCAAAGAATGGCATAACTGGCTCAGTTTATATTCACGACAAATCAGGAAACCTTGTTACCGACCCTGCTAAACTAACCAATCAAGACATAGTGAACGGTCTAATAATAAAGCTAACTGATGCTGCTGGTAATAAAATAGGTGAAAGCGCTTTGGTCTATAGTAATGGCTCTTGGACCTATTCGATCAGTGAGGATATTAAGTTTGGAATTGATGATACCTATATTTTGAGTTCTTCTGATGATTCTGATCATTTTGTTGATTGTATAACGGGAAAACCTACATCATCAGGAACTTCAGGAATTTGCACCTTAAAATATGGGGGATTAGTAAAATTTATGACCACGCTTGATAACGTCGGATCGTTAGTAATTGTTTCAGACGCGGAATATGAAGAAATCAATATATCTGGTAAGGATCTTCTGTCGGGAACCGGGCCAAATTTAGTAATATCGGAATCCTTGGATTCGCCTATAGACAAAGCTCTTTCAACGGCCGTCAAATGGCTCTCCGATGTTGTAGAATCATTACTAAAATGGGTAATGAATGCCATTGAATATGTCTTAGAATATACTCAAGATTTAGTTATGGATGCGGGCGTCTACAATGCGTGGACTGCTATTCGAAATATAGCCCTCTCTCTGATAATGTTACTCATAATTATTGTGGCTTTCGCGAATGTTCTTCAAATACAATCAGGAGCATACGGACTGAACAGAATAATCCCGAAATTAGCAGTTGCCATTATCTCAATACTTATGACTTGGGTTATATTCAACTTTTTCTTTGAGTTCACCCTTATATTACACGACCAAGCTATGAAAATAACTGGAGTTGAAGAGAGTCAAGGGTTGTTAAGTAGCTCTCTGGGAGGCATTCAGATAAATACTCCCACGACTGGCGATATTGTAGGCAAGCTCGGAGCAATTTTGGTCATTATATTTATTTTATTTTTAGTAGTAGCTTGCGGGCTAGTGCTTCTTATTTCTTTTATAGCAAGAGTACTTATACTTACCTTACTGCTTGCCATATCTCCTCTTGCGTTTATTCTGGCCGTAATGCCATTTGGCGAGGGTTTAGGCAAACAATGGTGGAACAACTTCTTCAAATGGATGTTCATGGCGCCTGTGGCTGTTCTAATAATCGCGTTAGGTATGGTTATCGCCTCCAATGCAGGACTATCTTCTGAAGCAATAAATGAAACTGCAGTTGACGCTACCGGAGAAGGATTATTAATTGGTCTGCTGATATTGGCTGGCTCATTATATTTTGCTGCAAAAATCCCACTTATGTGGAGCGGCGACTTCAAAGAGGTAATGGCTGGTTGGCAGAAATTCACCAAGATGGACGGTGCTATGAACAAACCTGGAGAGTGGGCAGGCGGTGGAGCCAAATGGGCAAATAATAAGTTCGGCGGGGGGCTACTTGCAAGGAAAACAAAAGTTGGCTCAATACTTACTAAGCAACACTGGCAAGACCGTTCAGCTAGAGTGAAATCACAACAAAGCCAAGAATTTCAACGAACACAAGCCGAACTTGCTAATACTAAGTATGTCGGTAAATTCTTCACGGGTGCAAATGATATGCAAGCAGCTACCTTAAATTCAAATCTATTTGACAGCTACGAAAAAGAGGGAAAGAATATGAGTATAACCCAGCTCCAAGGGTGGCGTAAAAATGGCAATGAGATGCAAAAACTCGTAGCAATCAAGGTAGCACAAGACAAATATAATGGAGTTGAAAAGCTATGGGCTGAACCAGATATGCTCGACGATAGAGGAAATTGGAAAGAATTTGATAAAGACAGAACGGGCGTTTTCGAAACAGCAATTAAGGATGCCTCCTTTCAAAAAACCCTTAAAGAAAGTGTGGGGATTGCGAGTCTGATTGAAGAAAAAAGCCCTGAATTGGCACTCAGAACCTACCTTGAAAGCAATAACATATCTGGATTAAATTCTTATCTCGGCGGGGAGAGCAGAAAGGCCTTACATCAAAAGAGCTCAGGCACAATTGCCGCCCTTAAATACGCAGCTGAAAATTTAGGAACCTATGAAGCGGATCCTAAGAAGGGAGAATTAGTTGAAATGCTTAAGGGTAAAAATGGTTTTGAACAAGTAACGGCAGAATATAGCAGAATTACCAAACTAGCTAACGAAGGCAAACCACAACAGCTCGAACAATTTAACAGGGAAGTCTCAAAAGGCAATTTAGAAGGGATAATGGCTATACACGAGAAAACTAAAACACCTATCCCTCAATACATTAAGCCCTCTGAGAATACTCCACCTAAACAGCAATCAGGTGAGGCTCAAAACAACGTCAATCAGAACCAGCCTCAAGGCCAACAAGGGGTTATTAGTCCTGGGCAAGGTCAGCCGAGACAAGGAATCATATTACCCGGCCAACCAGGCTATCGCCAAAGCGGCTCTGACGTGCTTAATGATATTAGAAACGAAAACAATCGTAGCCAATAGTTAGCCTTCAAATTTAAAGAGTATACTAATATATAAATATGCAATATAAAGTACCACAAAATGTAGATGTAGAAGACAAAGTAATTGCGGGCCTCACTCTCCGGCAGTTTGTGTTTCTAATGTCTGGGGGGGGAATTGTACTAATCCTCTTCTTCGCCATTACTGGGCCTATTCGATTCTTGTTTTTCCCCTTAGCAGTTCTAGTGACGGCAATTTCAATTTCTCTAGCATTTCTCAAGATAAACGAAAGGCCTTTTGAAATTTTTCTGATCTCCGCAGCAAAAACACTATTGTCCCCAAACAGAAGAGTTTGGAGAAAAGAAGTTGAAATACATGAGGTTATTACAAAGGTAGAACACAGACCAATATACAAACCGCCTCGAAAGGGTAATATAGAAGATGTTAGAAGTAATCTTGAAAAATTAGCGACCATAGTTGATTCTGGTAGCTTGAATGGAATGACAGTCAATGAAGAATACCTGACAAACATTAAAGCAGGAATAATACAGGAAGAACCGATCAAGGTTCATGACGTTTTAATGGAAACCGAAATAAAAACACCACAACTTGATGATTATCTTGCGGAGTCCAAAAAACAAGTAGAAAGCAGGGCAGATAACGCTCCTATCAGCGAACTCACGACACAACAGCCAGATATCACTACATACAAATACGAAAAAATTCAGCTCAAAAGTGAAGCAGAGCTTGAAAGCATTTTAGAGGCCGCTAATGCAAAAAAACATATACACGAAGCAGAAATCGAAAATGCGGAGATAGAGAAGTTTCGATAGCTAAGTTGTATTATTTTTCTCATGTTATATTGTTCGAGGCGAAGCCGAGAACTACTAGAACTTGGAACTCCTCACTTCGTTCAAAGAATACTATCTCTTGTCATTCCTGGTCCCAAGCCCAGGAATCCATTTTCCATTTGTATAGACCCCTGGAATGTCGCCAGGGGTGACAACGTGGTTATCGTTCGAACGAATGTGAGAACTGCCCTTCTTGTCATCTCCGCGCACGCGGGGATCTAGATTCCCGTTTTCACGGGAATGACATTATTTATCTTTTGTCA
>CAZQLQ010000009.1:0-30870 GCA_964594415.1 uncultured Candidatus Saccharibacteria bacterium | reverse complement strand
TTATAAGGTTTTCCTAGAAAGAATAACTTTTTAAAATAGTCGGTCCTCGGGACGAGCAGTTTTTCGGGGGGTTTAAAATGCGTTGCCTGCCCGAATCCGAAGGAGGCGAGCCACCCTCGCGGACCCGGGGACCTATCTTACGTGTCATTCTGAGCCTGTCGAAGAATCTCAGGCTTCTCACTTAAGTTCGAAGATTAAACTCCATAAAACACTTGACAAAAGCGACGTTTTATGATAGAATAACTACATTGTTTTGTGAAGTGGCGTGTGCCACTGATTGACAAAAAAATAAAAACGAAAAGAGGTGTTGGGGGTGAAAAAAGCTCTCAAAAAAGTATTGTTAGTATTGGTAATCGTGGCAACGTTTTTTGGTGGGTTGTATGCCTACAGTTACAATCTGCCTGACTCTAAGGCCTATCGGGCTATGGAAAAGGCAGAAAAAGTGACTATTACAGTCATCAAGGGTGAAATCCTTGATGATTTAGCAAGTGATTTGTTCCCGGGTGTTGATCCCCGATATTTCGGGGAATATGTGCAGACTATTAATAATATGAAGTCTGCAGATATTAAAGGGGGACAAAAGTTGGTTGTTCCCACACAGTTTGTTGTCACAAAAAATGATGGCTCCATACTAATAGTTAAGGACCCCGAAACAGGGAGGACTTATCAGAGAAGTACCCCTCAAATAAAAAAATAGGAGGCGAAAACAAATGCCCACAATGCCCACTCTGTTAAAAAATGAAGCTAAAAAAAACAAGGAGTGGGTTGCTCCTCAGATTTACGTTTATCGTAAATGGATGGATGAGCAGTTCTGTACTTTATGCGGTCTTCAATTTGAAGACGGTCAAACAGTGCAAGATTGCAACATTTACGGTGAGCATCATCCTGATTGCGAGCCGTATTGAAAGGGGGAATTTCAATGGAAGGTTTCTGGGCAAGAAGCTCAGAACAAAAAAGAGGGACAATAATGGTTTTTGTCTCTCTAGTCTTCGCCCTTCTGGTATTCCAAATACCTTAGGGGCAAATACATATTTAGGCTGTTGAATGAAATATTTCAGCAGCCTTTTTTCTTGCTTATTTTAGGGCTTAATCTATATTAGACGAAGCTCTTTTTTTATTGTAGAATATTTTAAGCGTTTAGTAATTAGGAGAAGAAATGTCAGATCTAAAGAATGTTTCAGGGCTTGATATCGAGCTTGGGGAAGATAATAAGCTAATTTATGATGAAGGGGTTTTCCCGGTAATCCCTGCAGTTCGTACTTATTCAGCGGGAAAGAGCGTGTATATTGAAAAAAATGCAGAGGAGCAGGAATTATATTATATGTATCGTTACTTTGAAAAGAACAGCGATGCTGAAATATTTAAAAAAAATAATCTAGAATATGACATTACAGTCATCAAAAATGGCTTTGTTGGAGACGAGTTTATAAAAACTATCGGCCATTATCACGGACTAGTACCTGGACAAGATATTACCTACCCAGAGATTTATGAAGTAATAGAAGGGAATATTGACTATATTTTACAGACTCAACCGGATGAGAATAATGAAGTAGATGTCATAATTGTCAAAGCAGAAGCTGGCGATAAGATAATTATCCCTCCAAATTATGGTCACATAAGCATAAACCCCGGTTCGACTACGGCGGTTTCTAGTAATATAAATTTACGAGATTTACCTGCAACTGCAAATTATAATGCTTACTCTGACTATAATGGCGGTGCAGTATTTGAGACCAAAGAAGGATTTATAGATAATCCAAGATATGTAATCCGTTCCAAAAAAATTGTAAAGCCTAACGAGTCTCCTGAATTTGGCTTGTTTAAGAATAAGTCTCTTTATAATAGCGTAATCGAGTATCCTGAGAAATTTGATTTTATGGTAAATCCGCAAAACTATGATTTTAGCGAAGCCTTTGAAGAGATTTAGCTTCAATTTGTATCTAAAATAAAGTATAATAAGCGAGCCGTGAAACACGGCTCGCTTTAATGAAAAGTCTATGGTGGGGTCGCATAGTGGCTTAGTGCGCACGCTTGGAAAGCGTGTAGGCTCGCAAGGGTCTCGAGAGTTCGAATCTCTCTCCCACCGCCACGTCGCAATGTGCTGACAGGTTACGCAGATTTTGCTTACAAAACTGCTCCACTTTTACGCGATTGCTCCTTTTCCGAGAAAATTACAAATTTTCTCGGCGGGGTATGGATCGATCAAGTATTTTCATTTTTCGCTCATGGTCTTCGACCAGAAGTAATATAATAAGAGAGTCGAATGTCCTGAGCATAGTCGAAGGACAAAAAGTTTCGAGAAAATTACAAATTTTTTCGGCTAGGAATAGAACGGATTATCACTTTTTTGGCTTATGGTCTCGGGTCCTAACTTTTAAGGGAGTTAAGAATTAAAATGATTAAGATAATTGCTAATTTTATAATATTTTAATAAGATTTTTGTTAGGATAGATTTATGAAAACTACTTTTTGCAGGACAAAGACTGAAGAAAATTTAAGACTAGATGGTTTACTCTTCGAACCAGATAATAAGTCTTCTATTGGAATTTTGCATATTCACGGAATGGCTGGTAATTTTTACGAAAATATCTTTCTTGATTCTATGGCCGAAGAGTATACTAATGCCGGGTATGCTTTTTTGACAGTAAACACAAGCGGTCATGATCATATTGCAGACCTTGCAATAGTTGGAGAAGAGGAGGGGTATAAAAGAAAAGGTCAGATTTTTGAGAGATTTGAGGATTGTATTTCAGATATCGATGCTTGGCTAAAATATTTCAAGTCAAAAGGCTATAATAAGATTATTTTACAGGGCCATAGTTTAGGCGCAGTGAAGGTCGTATACTATCTATACAAAAAGCCAGAGACTGATTTGGCGGCTTTAGTTATAGCTTCTCCTCCCGATATGTTGGGCAAGGCTAGAGTAGAAGCAGAAAGAAAGAGCTTTGAAAGAGATTTGACAGAAGCAAAAAAAATAGTTACCGAGGGCGATGATAAAGCCTTGCTTTCAAATATAATTTGGGATTGGTATTACATTTCTGCTGGGACTTATCTAAATATTGTTGCTGAAGAAGCCAAAACAGATGTTTTCCCGATTCTCAGGGGTGGCGATTTTAAGGAGTTAGAAAGCATTAAGATTCCAATTCTTGCTTTTTATGGCGGTACCGACGATGTGGTTGTATTCTCGCCAGAAAAAGATTTAGAAATTATTAAAAAACATCTAATGAACGAAAAATCAAAAACCTTGTTAGTTGGCACGGCCTCACATAGCTACTTTAAACACGAGAAGCAGGCGGCATTAGGGGTTGTTGATTGGTTAAAAGAAATTTTATAGATTAAAGTTTCTTTAAAATCCTAAAAATCATTATTGCCTTTCGACTCACACCAGTTAGCTCGTAGTTCCGGATCAAGTCCCTTAGAAAAAATGAACATCCACTTGGTAATGTGAATTTTCAAATCGTATTAATAAATTAAGGAAAATGTGAAAAAAAACTTGTATCTAAGATCTCTCGTAATCCTAATGTTTTTATGTGCGGCTTTTCACATGATTCTGCTTATTCTTTTTGCAGTTATTAACGCAGACGCAACTTACCTGAATCTTTTTAATATTTTAGAATTGAATTTAATATTTGCAAATGTAGGCGAAGGCGCTATTAGTCAGTTTTTATCTCTGATCACAGCAATTATTTTATATACTGCTATATATCTTTTTGAGAAAAATAAAGCTAAGAATTGATGTTTTGGTGATAAATTATGGTAGAAATTTTAAAGAAAAATAAATCTGGGGTCGTTAGCTTTAGCTTTATGCCGAGTTTGGTTTGTAAAATAGAATGTCCATTCTGTATGTATAATTGTGGAAGAGACAGAAAAGAAAAGCTTGATATAGAGAAAGTAAAAATTTTTTTGTCGAAAATAAATCTTGACCTCATTACTAATTTTGGCATATTCGGAGGCGAAATCTCTGACGATTATGATACTTATCAGAGAATTTTGGATTTATTACCAGAGAACAGAGAATGCTTTACGATAACTAATGGAGCTTGGAGCAGTTCAAAAGTCGAAGTCGAAAAATTTATTTCATTTGTTGAAATAAACTCATTAACCGTATTTGTGAGTTCAAATCGATTTCAAAAGAACAAACAAAATCAAGAAATGCTAGACGAGCTTTCAAAAAGTAAAGGCTACATAATCAAGGAAGAGGACGAGATAATTCCAATGGGCAGAGCAAAAAAGGATAAGTGGGAATGCAGTCATAAATGCATGGAGTTAAAGAAACCTCACAGACTGACTATGGACGTAAACGGTGATATTTTTTATTCGAGATGCGACGGTATTTATCCTTACGTTGGCAACTATATGGATGATTTGGATATTATGATTCAAAGAGTCGAGAAATTTAAGTTTGATTGCCCGAGATTATTAGGGAGAGCTTCATTAAGATAAAATTCTAGAAAACTAGACAAAGGATTTTAGAGCTCTATGTAATTTTACTTAACACAAGCAATTTCTTGTGTTATACTGATTCGTTGAGATTTAATTTTAAATTTCAATTATACATATATTTATCGTATTATTTTGTTCTTTCACAATAAAACTATGATTGGAGGTGTGAGTAATGAGTGGCAAGGTTCTGATAGCGACTTATAACAAAATTTATGGTATTCCGCTTGGCTGGTACGAAAAAGGGAACGTGTTGGTTTATGCCGGTGATTATGGCCATGGGACGGAGTATTTCTCTAGTATGCACCAACAAGTCAAGGCAGCAAAAGAAGAAGTGCTTAGAGAAAAAGAAGAAGTCCTAAAAAGATTACAGGGAATTGAAAAAGCCTATGTTTATGTAGGTATGACTGCTTTAAATGAATCTCTTGGCCTAATTTCCGAACTCAAGTCAACAGGAATTGAGGTAGTGATGGTTGCATGTAATTGTCAAAGAAGGGCAAAAACTCAATTCGCAAAAGAGAATAGTGTGAAGGTTGAATTCATTCGAGAATGTGGCGGAAGAATGTATCTTGCAGAACTATTGAAGAAACTTGAATAAAATCATTTTAAGGGGGAAATAGAGTGCCATCAGTAAACGTTTATTCCCAAAATCCAAACAATTTCGTTGCGATTAAGTCTTTGATTCATGAGCTTAAGGTATTTTGTGCTGCTGAATTGAGCTGCAAGGAGTTTTCTTTGCAGCCTGAGGAAGTAAGTGTACGTCTTATCCCGGTAGCCGGGGATGGAATGATAGGTTCTGTTGAGATCGAAATACTCGCGCACAATTTTGAAGAAAGAGTGGCCAGGCAAGACGAAATCTGTGTTGAGGTTTCAAAATTTGTTGCTGTAAATACCGGAATACGGGATATAAAAGTATGGCTGGCTTTGTCTGAGCTGGGCCATAATATGCAGAGTTTATAAGCGTATTACTAGTCAAACGAAATAAATCGGAGGTGTTTTGTATTGAGTAAGATAATGTTAATTACCTACAATGATGTTGTTGGCGTACCGATTGGACGTTATGAAACAGAAAAAGTCATAGTTTATTCTGGGAATTATGGTCGTGATGCATATGCCGGGATTCCTCATATTAGTCAGAAACAAACTAATGCGGCTGAAAGAGTTGTAGCCGAACTAAAACAAAGTATCGCCAAAGATTTAGACATCGTTCATATCGTTTTTGTCTATGTCGGTGCCGCAGCGTTGCAAGGCTCAACATCGCTAGTGAGGGATCTTATAGAAAAAGGAAAAGAAGTCCGTATGGTTGCTTGTGATTGTGCTTATGATCAAAAAAATGAAATAAAAGAGACATACCAAATAGAATGGATTGCTTGTGAATGCGGTGGTGAATTTACCTGCTCACAAATAATTCAAGACATAAATAATGATTTGTTTAGCGGTATTGTTTAAATCTTGAGGTGTTAATCCGTTTAACGGATTAACACTTTTTATTTTGTATTAAATTATTGCCGAAAGCTGTTAAAATTATATGTGGAATGTAGGGCTAATTATTTTGGAGGTAGATTTTGGCAAATAATAATATTGAAATTGAGATCCAGGTTAATGTAGAAAACATTGAACCGCTTATGAATTTTTTGGAAGAAAATGCAGATTTTAGGTCGGAAAGATATCAATTGGATGAATATTTCACTCCTGAAAACCGTGATTTTACGAAAGTGCGCCCAATCAAAGAATGGCTACGTCTGAGGGATTCAGCAGGTAAATATTCGGTTAATTACAAAAATTGGCATATTGACAAGGACGGGAAATCAAATCATTGCGATGAATGTGAAACAAAAATAGATGATATTGATACTCTCCGAAATATATTTTCAGCTCTTGGACTTAAGCAAATTGTGAAAGTTGAGAAAGCTAGAAAAGATTGGCACTTTGAACATTATGGAATTTCTATTGATTCAGTAAAAGGATTGGGCGAGTTTGTAGAGATAGAATATATCGGGAATGATGATAATGTGGATCCCAAGAAAATAACCGATGAAATGGTAAAGTTTCTGAAAAATTTAGGATGCGGGAAAATTACTAGAAATTATCAAGGTTACCCATTTTTGTTACTTTTTCCAGACGAAGCTAAATATGAAGAAGTGTAGTCGTATATGGATTTAAAGCTGATTTTGGGAACAGCTTCGGCGATTATTTTAATTCTGGGCTTTATTCCATACATCATTGATACGTTAAAGAGAAAAACCAAACCCCATGCCTATACTTGGTTGGTTTTTTCTATACAAAATGCCATTGTGGCCGCGGCTCAACATAAAAGCGGAGCAGGATTTGGAACTTATATGCTTATGGCCGGTACGGTTTTGTGCTTTTTGGTGTTCCTGCTGTCTTTCAGGTTTGGTACAAAAAATATTAAAAAAATTGATAATTTCTGTCTTCTTTTCTCATTGCTTACAATAATGGTATATTTGAAAATCAGTAATCCCTTGTGGGCAGTAATATTGGTTTCTCTAGTTGATTTTGTGGGCTTTGTTCCCACTCTTAGAAAGGCCTTTGAAGAGCCATCCACGGAAACTGTTGTTACATACTCACTGGGAATGATATCAAGCGTTTTGAGCTTGCTGGCTCTTCAGACTTATTCTGTGACCAATGCACTTTTTGCCTGCACTTTGTTGTTATCGGACTTATTAATAGTATTTATTATCTTAACTAGACGTAAAAACATTAAATTAATGGGTGCAGTGCATGATAATCGGTGTTGATTTAGATGATGTTTTGGGGGATTTCAGCGCTTCCTTTATTCGTTATCACAATGAAAGATATGGTTCTGAATGGAAGCGTGAGGCAATGAAAAGCTATTATTTCCACGAATTTGGAGATATTGATTATAATTTGATGTTAAAACGTATTTTTGAATTCTACGAGACAGAAGACTTTATGCAGATGGAACCTATGAAAGGAGCGCGGGCGTCTCTTGAAAGATTAGCAAAAGATTATAGGCTTGTAGTGATGACCGGGAGACCCGATAGCATTTCAGAAAAAACTGAAAAATGGATTGAGAAAAATTTTCCCAATATTTTTAGTGAGGTTTGTTTTACCAACATCATACTTGAAAAGGATAACCCTTCTAGAAAAGAAAAATCTTTTTACTGTCGAGAAAGAGGTATCAGCATTATGATCGATGACTATCTGGAGGTGGCTGAAGACTGTGTAAAGAACAATATAAAAATACTACTTTACTCAGCGCCTTGGAATATGAGCGCTGAGAATAGCGAAATGTTGATAAGAGTAAATTCCTGGAATGAAATTCTGGAGAGAGTAGGGATACTTGAGAGATAGAAGCTGCTTCTGGAAGTTCAATTTGTTGATAATAATTACTTTCTTTGTGTTTTAAGGACGTTTGCGCTTCTGTTCACTAATTCTCCAAGACCAAAGAGGAAAAACACAAATATTAATAGCCACCCAATTGTTGGGATTAGTGCGGCTACCGAGAAAGTAATTACTCCTATAATGATTGCGCGCCAAGTGGTTGTGAGCAACTTGCTCTTGTCTATTAGTTTTAATAATAGACTACCTACTAAAATAGAGCTAAGCAGGCTCGCGGCAATTAGATATAGAATATATAGGAAGATTAGGATCATTGAAATTTTTGCACCGAGAACCGATATTGCTAGAATCAAGGCAATTATTGGTGTGACAACTAGAAATACTAGTCCAAATCCTATATTGCCCCAAGGGTTTTTGTATGCTTCTTCCACGATGTTTTGGGTAAATTTTGGCATCAGATAGACTAAAACAAAAAGAGTAATGAAGCTAACTATTATTTTTCCAAGCAAACTGGTGAAGTTATTGCTAACTTTTTCTTTTGCTTCGAGTTTATTGAAACTAATACCGCCCTTTATCTGATCTTTATTTGCAATAGAGCCTTCTTTTGGTGCCGTGTAAGTAAGCTTTCCGTTTATTTTTGCAGAGTCTTCAATCACTAGGCTTTGAATGTTCTTAGCGTCTAGATTACCCAAAATCTCGCCTTTTATAACCAATTTATCTGCGCCTCCAACTTTTACATTTCCATAGATTTTCCCGTCAATCTCTATAGTCCCGCCTGCTATAAGCAGGTCGTTCTTGACCATTGATTTCTCGCCCAAAGTAATAGTTCCGCCAACTATAAGAAGATCTTGTCCTACAGTCCCGTTTACATTAATGCTAGCACCTGCAATCCTAGCGTTTTGGCCGACATCTCCCTTTATGTAAATTGTATTTCCTGCAGCTGCTAGGCTGTTTTCTACGTTCCCGTTGATATTGATAGTATTTCCTGCCGCAATCATATCTCCAATAATATTTGCTTCAGAGCTAATGGCGTTTCCGGCCGTATAAAGATTTTTTGCTTTTTCATCTGCTTGGATGTTTATATTGCCGGACTCACTTACTTTGAAGTCAGCAGCAAATAACATTGTTGGAAAAAGCAGGATGGATAAAATTGATAAAATAGTTAACTTTTTCATATTTCCTCCCCTTAATTTTTGCCCATTTATGGCTTGATTCTAGCACAGATTTATATAAATAAATATGAGAATTATTTATTTAGATATAAAAATATTGCCAAAAAAGACAAAATATTTTATAATAATTCGTTGACCTTTGAAAAATGAATACGAAGTAAGAATAAAGAGGGATGGTGTTTGCAATGCAAATAATAATTACTTGCAACAATTGGCTAAGCATACAACAGATCAAAAAATTGGAAAAGGTTATTGAAAATTATTTGAAAGAAAGCGAGGGATTACAAGGAGAAATATTATTTCGGTTTTTTGATATGTATCAAAAGTCCACCATAAACAAAATTGAAATCATTCTTGATAATGACATCCTGCCTTGGAGAGACAAGGCTTCTCTACTTGAAAAAATTCAAATGACAGTTGAAAAGGAGGCAAGGCACTTTAACAATCGACATCAGGTCTTAGCTCTGGCTCGCGTTGGAAATTTTCAGTCACTTGAGGCCGAATACCGTCTTATTCGGTAGGACCAGCAGAGTTTAAAAAGAGAATTACTCTGCGTAGGGAGTGCGTCTTTTTGGGGTAAAAGAACGATATTCTCGGAGAAACATTTACCTAATTGATTTAAACAGAAAGGGTGTTGTGAAATGAGTCTGATTAGCGATGTGCTACTTAAAGATGGAAGCTACGTGGACAATATTAGCGCTTATATTGGAGAATGTATCAAGGTGAGACGAGGCCATGGTCAAGAATGGGACGAGATATTCAATGGTTTGCAAGCTGACATTGACGAGATCTTGCGTGTTACAAAGAATATCTGTGTGAGCCAACTTGTGTTTGAAACAGGATTATTCATTCACGAAGATTGCATAAAGCACGAAGTTTTACCTGATGGTAAAGTTTTGGAAACGTTCCAGAGCGGAAGAGAAGGTATATTGCTGCAAACTATCAGGGATGGTGCAAAAAAGAATTCTCAAATGACTTCAATTAAAGCTATCAAGGAGGCCGATTTTTATTCCCAGAAAAGCTGACAAGTAAAAGAAGAAGCGAGAGAGGGGTTGAATCTAGTGGAAAGCTTACCTCGGGAAATATCGGAAAAGATTATTAAAGCCCTAATTGTTCAACTTGATGATGCCATTGAGTTGGTCAAAATGCAGGAGGGTGTCGGTGGACGGTACCCCATCAAGAACCAGTTTGTAGGAGAGGTTATAGAAGAAGCCGAAGTTGATTTAACGGAATATCAAAAAGAGCAGTTAGTTACTGACATTCTAATGTATATAGTCGCAACACTGGAATTTGATTTATTTTCTCCAGAAAGAAATTATATCTCTGCTGACGGAAGATTTGTGGTTGTGTATGGAACTTCAGATCCGTTCATCTACTTCAGGACGATAGATTATCCCGACGGAAGTCGAGAATGTGAAATTTCTTCGGAAATAATGCCAGATGAAGATGATCCCTTGGCAGGCTGATTAGCCACTATTGTTCTTCAAAATATAAAGGAGTTGATATTGTGGCAGAATTATCAAAAGAAGTATTGGACAAGATCATTGAGTTTGCTGCTTTCCACCTCGAAAATATATTGGAGGATCTGAAGAAGCAGCAAATTGGGGGCAGGTATTCTTTAAAGAAATTTGCCGAAGAGGTTGTGGAAAACGCAGAATTAGGGCTGGGCAAATCAGATAAGCAGCTCGCCACTAAGAAGGTTGTTGATTTTGTTTTAGAGGAATCAAAGGTGAACCTGAATAAATGCGAAAGGAATTATTTCTGGGGCGGAAGAGCAGTTTTGGTCTACAGGACGATATGGTCGCCAAATGTTTACCTCAGGGCGATCGGCAGAGTTATAAACGCCGATCAAGCAGAAGTGTATTACGAATTGTCGAATTGGATTGTCCCGGAGGAGGATGATCCCGGACCTGATGTTTATGTTAACTTGGTCGGAGAAGCGGTTATGAAATCGCTTTTCAAGGAATTAAAGGTTGCTGTTGATTTTTTGCAAAACCCCGAAATGGCAAATACTTATCAGGTGAATACGTTGATCAATGATGCTATCGATAAGCTCAATCTTAAAGACATTTTGCATAAAGTAATTTTGTCTTTTCTTGGGCTAAATGGCAATTACGCTGTTGAGCGTCAATACCCATTTAAAAGAGAATGTTATGACGAAGACTGGGCAATCCGGGTTTGTGTTCGCTCGACTAATCTGCCAGATGCTTTCTTCAGAAACTATGTTTCCGATTTCGTTTTTCTTGATGAGCTACCTCTTGAGAGATGTCTTGATAATATAATAATATCGTATCTCTCAAACGAGTATGTCCCCGAGGATGGGGATCCTGGTACTAAATAATTTTGAGGATGCCAAGCATTCGCGCGGCAGCCTTTCTCTTAAAAACTAAATTGAATTGCGAGGAGTGAATATTTTGTATCTAGAGCTAGAAAGAACAAGGATACCTTTCGCCACGATGGCTAAAGAGCAGGAAGGGAAAATAATCAGGTTTTTGCTGGACAATTTAGGCAAAGGAAACGGGGCGATAAAAACAGTCGGGTTCACTAGACATACCGTTTCATCGAGATATGGGGAGGTATATGTTACGATTCGTGACGAGGAAGGTGAGAAGCCAGAAATTGACGAGAAGTCAGCGCGTGCGCTACAGATGCTTATTGTTCTGGCAATCGAAAAATTTTTACGCCTTAAGGGCGTATCAATTCATTTAACCAATGAATTAGTTTTGGTGAAGCAGTCAAGAAGCGCCTAAAAAGTGTTTTTAGCAAATCAAAGGAGGAATTTTATTGGATAAAAACCCACAAGAATATGATCTAGCAAATAGACTGTCGTCATTAATCTTATCAGAAATTCCTAAAATGCTTAAAGCTATACAGGAGTCAATGGTACCTGGGGAAGGATTCAGGGTTAGTCTAGATGAGTGTATTAAAAACACCTTGGGAGAATTGCAAAACGAAGAGAATGTCGTAAATGTAATGCTAAGGGTATTTATGGAAAAATTGGGTATAGATCTCGATAACCCAATAGACAGATACTATGTCAAACATTTCTGGGCTACGGCGTATGGCGGGAACTATATTGATATTCGGCTCTATGAGACGGTTATACCTGGTCTATATGTTCAGGAGCGTAAAGTATTTAATCGCAAGAGCTATTATTTGGTAAGCAACAAAGAGCGAGACAAATAAGAACGACTCAAAATTCTTCTGAGGAGGTGACGAAAGTGCTTGATGCGAATTTAGCACTAAAAATCGGAAACAAAATATTGGCTGAATACAGTCTGAATTTGGATGAGGCCATCCGGCTGGCCCTGAATCCTGAGGATCCTGATACTCTTCGGTATTCTATGGAATGCTGTCTCGATGGGATTCTGGACGAAAATGAAAAGATGGACGACCTGAGAGAAATAATATTTAAGGCGACTATCGAGCAGTTTGGAGTTGACCTCAGTAATCCGGTTGAAATCTACAATAAGGGCACACCTCGTAATTGGACGGTATTGACAGGGGAGGTTGTTAAGGTCTTTGAAACAAATTACAAGGACCTATTCCTACAAGTTGATGAAGGTGACAAATATTATTTCGCTGCCGGAGGAGTTAGGGCTAAATAATTACCCCTTAAGGATTAAGCACGCGCCTATTTATTTAAATAGGCGCTTTTTTTATTCCTTAAATTGACTTTGAGTTTAAATATAGTTATACTCAAGGCAAAGTTGGAACTTGAAAAATTGCTTTCTTGTAGGAAGTCTTTAGTTAATGTTTAAGGAGGTGTTGATAATTGGCTAGATTCCCAGGTTTTGGCGACAGTGGAGATTTAACAACGCTAAAAAAATATGTAGAAGAAAACCAAATTATGGAAGGATTCACATCAGAAGAACAAGAACATATTAAACAAATGGCTAAGATTCTAGAAGAACGCTCAGAGAATTCAACGGATGAATGAGAGGAAGTGTCTGCTTTTTCTGAAAGAAGGTGTTTATAATGTGTAGCTATGATATTAATTTCTATTTTCACAGGCATTTATCTACTGAGGATCTCGCAGAAATAATCCTTGAGCTAATAGACTTCATCAATCAACACAGTTATTCTAATATTGAATTACCAGTTGTTGGTATCCACAAAAGAATTATTGATCCAGTGCTTTCTAGAACTCTGGTGATAATAATAAACAAAGAGAGAATCGATGAGTATATCGATGATGAAACTGCCAAGTTGCTCGTCGATAAGTTAGAGACAATAATCCAAAAAAAAGTTTCATCAAGAATCCCCGACGCAGATTATTTCCTTGTAGATATTTCCTTTCTTGAGGAAGATATTGAGATAGTTGATACATTTCAGTCACCAAAAATTCTAAATTGAAAGAAGGGGATTGTTAGATGTGTAAAGTATATGGCCTATCGGACAGAGACGGAAGATTTATTCCTTATGCAATTATAGATGTAGAGAATGTAGTAGAGAGCGCAATTTTATCGGCAAACTGTTTTTCTGGTCTGGTAGATGGAATAATTTTTAGGCCATCGGCTTATATTTCTAGGGAAGATTTTATCGCAGGTTGCGACAAGGCAATGCTACAGTTGGGCAATATATTTCCTCATGCGTGTGTTTTTAAATAATATTTTGGTTGACTTGAAGTTCAAGTCAACCTTTTTTATATACTTTAAATTGTGCTTGAGATAAGCTATAATTCGGGCACTAATTAGGTTTTTGATATTATTATATAGATTCCCGCTTTCGCGGGAATGACAGGTGAATAGATTGAATGAACTAGAGGAAATAAAAAATAAAATCGATATTGTAGAATATATCGGCGCGTATGTTCAGCTGAAACAAGCAGGACGTAATTTTAAAGGGAATTGTCCTTTTCATAACGAGAAGACGCCTTCTTTCATAGTAAGTCCCGAAAAGCAGATTTGGCACTGTTTTGGATGTAATGAGGGTGGCGATATTTTTGGCTTTGTTATGAGGGTGGAAGGAATCAGTTTTGCCGACGCTCTTGCGGAACTTGCTGAAAAAACAGGTGTAAAAATTCAAAAAAAATCAGGTTTGCCGAAGGAAGCAACCGATAAGTTTTATGAAATAAACGAACTTGCTTGTAAATATTATGAAAAAGAGCTATTCAGACCCGAGAACCCGAAACCCCTAGAATATATAAAATCGCGTGGTCTTGAAGAAAAAACAATTAGAGAGTTTCGATTGGGGTTTGCTCCTGCGCAAGGCGAAGTAATGGTGAAGGAGCTTACTCAGCTTGGCTATAATTATGACGAATTATACAAGGCAGGGATTGCAGCAGATAAAAATGGTAGGAAAATTGATCAGTTTCGTAACCGTATTACTTTTCCTATCACGAACACTTCTGGGAAGGTTGTTGGGTTTTCGGCTAGAGTGCTTGATGATGCTTTGCCTAAATACATCAATACTCCGGAAACAGCGATTTATCACAAGTCAAATATATTATTTGGTTTTGATAAGGCAAAAGAAGCGATCAGGAAACAGAATCACGCTATTATTGTGGAAGGCAATATGGACATGATTTTTTCTTTTCAAGGTGGAGTAAAAAATGTAGTAGCCGCAAGCGGAACAGCATTAACGGAACAGCAACTCGACCTAATTAAGCGTTTTACGAAAAATATTAAACTTTCATTTGATATTGATACGGCTGGTACCACTGCAACGAGAAGGGCAATTGATCTGGCAGTCGAGAAAGGCTTCAATATAAAGATCATTACAATTCCAGAGGGTAAAGACCCAGCCGATCTAGTAAAATCGGATCCAGTCAAATGGGTAGGAGCTTGTAAAAATGCCAAATATATGGTAGACTATCTTTTTGATAGTACCTTTGAGAAATATGACATCAAGAATATTTTAGACAAGAAACAGGCAGTACGAGAGTTGCTGGCTGTAATAAAAAAGATACCTGATCCTGTAGAAAAAGAGCATTATCTTAAACTTTTGGGGAATATCGTAGAGGTGAGTGCGAGCGCTCTCAATGAGTCTCTTACGAAAATTAAGACATCTAAGCCCATAAGTGTACAGGAAAATGAGAAAGAAGCTTCGCAAAAAATAAATAAAAAGAATTTTGATAACGAGGAGTACGTTTTGGCTCTATTGCTTGTATTACCTCAGTTTGCAGATTTCTTTTTTGGAAAACTGGGAGCAGAAGAATTTAACAACGAAAAAATTTCAGGTATTATTCAAGAATTAAAAGACTTATTTGTAAAAAAGGGCGAAATAAACATTAGAAGTTGGTTGAAAAAGCTTGTTGGCGAAAAGGCAAATTATATAAATAGCCTAATCTTGTATATCGAAGATTTATTTCAAAAGTCAAGTGAAGAAGAAATGGGCGATGAAATCATTAACACTGTAATTCGCTTCAAAAAAAGAATTATTGAGAAAGAAAAGACAAAAATAAGTCGGGAGCTAAAGGTTTCCGAAGGATTGGGAGATAGGAAAAAATCCCAAAAGCTTCTAAAGGAGCTACAGTTGTTGATAGAAGAAGAAAAGAACTTATAATTTATTGTTTTAATATTTTTTAGGAGATATATGGTTCAAAAAGAGGATAAAGACTTTCAGAAAACCATGGAACAGCTCATATCAAAGGGTAAGGAGCAGGGTTTTGTGACTCAAGAAGAGATAATGGGTAAGTTTCCTGACGTGGAGGATAATGTTGATAAACTAGATGAGCTTTACGCCACATTATCCGAACAGGGCATTGACGTTATTGATGCTAGGGAGAAGATGATTTGGGGAGAATCAGAAGAGGACGTAAGCGACTTCGAAAGCACCTTAAGTGATATCAGTGAACTTGCTGATGATTCTGTGCGTATGTATTTGAGAGAAATTGGTAAAATCCCTTTGCTTACCTCTGAAGAAGAAGTTGAGCTTGCAAAAAGAATCTTAGAAGGCGACAAGCAGGCAAAAAAACGTCTCGCCGAAGCAAATATGCGTTTGGTTGTTTCAATTGCTAAAAAATATATTGGACGCGGATTGGATCTCTTGGATCTTATTCAGGAGGGAAATACGGGACTCCTTCGCGCAGTTGTCAAATTTGATCATACAAAGGGGTATAAATTTTCAACTTATGCTACTTGGTGGATCAGACAGGCTGTAACTAGAGCCATTGCGGACCAGGCACGAACAATTCGTATTCCTGTACATATGGTAGAAACGATTAACAAGCTTATTCGAACTCAGCGCAGACTAGTTCAGGAGCTCGGACGGGAACCCCTACCAGCAGAGATTGCGCAAGAAATGGGTATTGAAATCGAAAAGGTTAATTATATCTTAAAAATCAAGGAAGACACGGTTTCTATCGAGTCGCCTGTTGGAGAGGAAGAGGATTCTAGATTAGCAGACTTCATTGAGGATAAAGAGTCCGTAACCCCGGCAGAGGCTGCAACACACCAACTTCTGAAAGAGGATATTACTCAAGTTTTACAGATTCTTACACCTCGTGAGCAGAGAATTTTACGTATGCGCCTTGGTCTTGACGGCGGACGCCCGCATACCTTGGAAGAGACAGGACAAGAGTTTGGCGTTACTCGTGAGCGTATCAGGCAAATTGAGTCAAAAGCACTCCAGAAACTTAGAAAACACCGCGAATCAAAAAAACTAAGAGATTATCTGTATTAAAAAAAGCCCCAATAGGGGCTTTTAAATTTTCTTATTTAAATCTCTGAATTCACTCTAGGCACGATACAGGGGCTATTCTTCGAACGAAGTGAGAAGTTTCCCATGTTCAGTTTCCAAAGCAGTTCTCGCTCTGCTCGAACAATATTATTCTTCGAGCAGAGCGAGAAGTTACCTTTCTTAGCAGTTTTCTGGTAAGCCTCGAACGATAGACCCCTCGAAAAACTGTTCGTCCCAAGGACCGACTATTTTAAAAAGTTATTCTTTCTATGAAAACCTTATAATATATCGAAAAAAGAATAATCTTTTTAAAAAGGAGTTCAGTTTTTCTTGATTCTTTGATTACTTTCTCATCAAGGAGAAAGTAATAGAAATGAGATCCCTCGACAGGCTCCCTTCGACTAACGCTCAGGGTCTCCGACGGGATGACACAGGGAATAGATTCCTGGAACGTTGCCAGGAATGACAAGTGTTAAATAATGTCATTCCCGTGAAAACGGGAATCTAGATCCCCGCGTGCGCGAGGGTGACACAAAGGATGAGATTCTTCGACTTTACTCTCCGACGGAGTCCTACACGAACTCATCGGAGTCGTCGGACGGGATGACACAGGGAATAGATTCCTGGAACGTTGCCAGGAATGACAAAAGATAAATAATGTCATTCCCGTGAAAACGGGAATCTAGATCCCCGCGTACGCGAGGATGACAAGAAGGGCAGTTCTCGGCTCCGCCTCGAACGATATTCTTCGAACGAAGTGAGAAGTTTCCCAAACTCAGTTTCCAAAGCAGTTCTCGCTAAGCTCGAACAATATTATTCTTCGAGCAGAGCGAGAAGTTACCTTTCTTAGCATTTTTTTGGTAAGCCTCGAACGATAAAGCGCTTGAAAAACTGTTTGCCCCTTGGACAGACTATTTTTGAAAACTCTGTTTCTTTGATTTTTATTTACTTTCTCAATTAATATAATCCCTACTTTATGCTAAAATGTAACTATGAAACCAAAGAAAATAGTTTTGATTGATGGGCACGCCTTGATTCATCGGGCTTATCATGCTTTGCCACCACTTGCCACAAAAAAAGGCGAGGTTGTCAATGCCGTGTATGGCTTTACGATGATTTTGCTAAAGGTTCTCAAAGAACTTGCTCCAGATTATGTTGCAGTTGCAATGGACCTTCCGGGAAAAACCTTTCGACATGAAAAGTTTCCTGAATATAAGGCAACTCGTAAAAAAGCGGATGAAGATTTGATCGTGCAATTCGGTCGTGTCCGTGACGTTATTGAAACCCTAAATATACCAATTTATGAGAAAGAGGGATATGAGGCTGACGACGTTATAGGCTCAGTTGCCACAAAACTTAAAAAAGGAAATAACGAAATTTATATAGTTACCGGCGATTTGGATGAGCTCCAATTAGTTGATGAAAATGTGAAGGTTTATACAATGCGCCGCGGTTTTACTGACACGGTTATTTATGATCCAGAAGCGATGCACGAGAAATATGGCTTAACTCCGGAAGAGTTTATAGAATACAAGGCGTTAAGAGGCGACCCGAGCGACAATATCCCTGGGGTTATGGGAATTGGAGATAAGACTGCCAAGGATTTGATTGAAAAATACAATAATTTAGAAAATATTTATAAAAACTTGAGCGAACTCAAACCGGCAATTGCGCAAAAACTAGAAGCTGGAAAGGAAAATGCTTTTATGAGCAGATCGCTCTCAAGAATTGTCACGGATTTACCAATTGACGTAAATCTCGCACATTGTGTAACTCATGAATTTGATCGTGTAAGAGTTTCAGAGCTATTTAGGGAATTGGAGTTTAAGTCACTTCTTTCTAAGCTGCCGACAGCGCCGAGTCCACAAGGCTCACTTTTTGATGAAGTTGTCAAAAAGCCAAAGAGCAGGGAGCATTTTACGGCCAAAAACTATAAAGTTATTTCGACAGAAAGTAATTTACGCGAATTAATTGATAACTTAAAAAAAGAAAAGTTATTTGCAGTCGATACGGAAACTGATTCCTTGAACGAAATTGAAGCGAGACTGGTCGGTATTTCCATTTCCTATAAAGAAGGTGAAGCATTTTATATCCCCATTGCTCATACCTCCGGGAATCAATTACCTCTTGAGACAGTTAAAAAGCTGCTTGGGCCAGTTCTAAGCAATGAAAATATTCTAAAAGTCGGGCAAAACATCAAATATGACTATGTTGTTCTGAAAAATGCAGGAATGGAAGTCTTTCCAATTGCTTTTGATACTATGATCGGTGCGTATCTTATAAACCCAAATGCGAGAGCTCAACGTTTAGATGAATTAGCTTTTACTGAGCTTGGTATAGAAATGATGCCAATAAGTGAGCTTATCGGGAAGGGCAGAGAGCAAATTACTTTTGACAAAGTAGAAATAGAAAAAGCAGCGCTTTATGCAGCAGAAGACGCGGATATGACTTTGCGGCTTTATCACCATATAAATGATGATTTGGTTTCTCAGGGCTTTGGGGAACTGATGTCAAAAATTGAAGTGCCCTTGATTCCGATTCTTGCTGAGATGGAGATCAATGGAATTAAAGTTGACGAGGACTTATTGAATAGTTTATCTATAGAAATTGGCGAGAGAATAAGCGTTTTGGAGAAAGAAATTTATGAGCTTGCCACCGAGGAATTTAATATTTCTTCACCGTCTCAGCTACAAAAAATTCTTTTTGAAAAACTTTTGCTACAAGAAAAAATAAACAAAAAGGAACTCAAGAAGTTACCAAGTGGGGGCTATTCAACTGGTGCAGACGAACTAGAAAAATTACGCGACACTCATGAGATTATCAACAAAATATTTGAATTCAGAGAACTGTCAAAGTTAAAAAATACATATTTGGATGCGCTTCCAAAACTAATAAACAAGCGCACCGGACGTATTCACACCAGCTTCAATCAGGCTGTTGTAGCAACTGGCAGGTTGTCTTCGAGCAATCCGAATCTGCAGAATATACCAATCCGAGGAGAAACTGGTCGAGAAATACGCAAGGCATTTATAGCAGATGGTGGGTATTCTATCTTGTCGGCCGATTATTCCCAAATAGAGATGCGAATTATTGCTCATATTGCTAGTGACGAAGAGATGATAAAGGTATTTGAGGAAAATAAAGATATTCATACTGCAACTGCTGCCAAGGTTTATGGTATTAAGGAAGTAGAAGTTACTAGGGATATGCGCCGTAATGCTAAAGCAGTTAATTTTGGAATAGTTTACGGCATATCTCCTCACGGTCTAAGGCGCCAAACTGGAATGAGCTATGAAGATGCGCAGGATTTTATAAATAAATATTTTGAAATTCATCCCAGCGTCAAAAAATATATGGATGAATCGGTTCGAGTAGCTAGGATGCGAGGCTATTCCGAAACCCTTTTTGGTCGTAGAAGGTATTTACCGGAGCTTAGTTCGTCAAATTTTGTTTTAAGAGGTTCGGCTGAGAGAATGGCAATAAATATGCCGGTTCAGGGAACCGCCGCTGATCTTATTAAACTTGCAATGATAGAAATCTATAAAGAGTTACCTCAAATTAGTTCAAAAACTAAGATGTTGCTTCAAGTTCACGATGAGCTTGTTTTTGAGATTCCTGACGATGACTTAAAAAAGGTTAGCGATTTTGTCCGTGATAAAATGGAGAATGTATTAAAGCTAGATGTTCCAATTTTAGTCGAAGTTGGAATTGGAAAGAACTGGGGAGATACAAAATAATCTTAATAAGGAGGTTTTATGAGAAAAATACATAAAGTTGGATTAGTTTTAGCTGGTATATTGGCGCTTGTTAGTTGGATTGTTGCATTGTACTATTGGGGAAAGCTCCCAAATATTATTCCTACGCATTTTGGTATAAACGGACAGCCGGATGATTGGAACCAGAAATCTGTGTGGTATTCATTCTTGATTCCTGGTCTTCAAAGTATTATGTTAGGATCATTTGTTTTTTTGTATAAAAAACCGCAGTATTCGGATATGCCTACCACTTTGCTTCTGATGGCTATGGAAGAAAAGAAAAGAGAACACGCCTTTGCTCTCATTAGGACAATGTTGGTTGGAATATCTCTTTGGATAGGAATCTTATTTACATATTTAACTTATGCCATGAACTATTCAGCGCTCACTGAAAATTCTGGGCTTCTGCCATGGTTGATGTTCAGTATAATAGGGGGCATGATAGCCTGGCTTATCTGGTGGACGGTAAAAGTATATAAACTAACAAGAAAACTAATTGCAGAAAACGGGCACGTAAACAATAGATGAATATCTATGTGCATATTCCATTTTGTAGGTCAAAATGCGCTTATTGCGGTTTCTTAAGCCATTGTGATATCAAATACGTGAATAAATATATAGAAGCTCTGTTTATAGAGTTGGGGAAGAGGTTTGGAAGTGCGATTAATGATAAAGTTACTTCTGTCTATTTTGGGGGTGGCACGCCTAGTCTCATAGATCCTATTGATATAGAAAGGATTATTCTCAAAATAAGAGAACAGGCTGAATTCATAAAAAGTCCAGAGATTACCCTGGAAGTAAATCCAGAGGATGTAACAAGCTCCTCTTTGATCAAGTGGAAAAGATCTGGAGTAAATCGTTTAAGTATCGGGGTTCAAACTTTTAATAATGAAGTTCGTGCAAAGATGGGAAGAAGTTTGGACAGAAGTGAAGTGATTGACAAGCTGAAGCTAGCAAAAAAGAACTTTAAGAATGTTGGCGTAGACTTGATTGCGGGACTTCCTGGGGATGATTTTAATACTCTTAAATATGGAATAAATATAATTTCTGATCTGGGCATTAACCACATTTCTTTGTATGACTTGGAAATATCTAATGACTCCGATCTCTTTAAGCACCCCGGTAGATATAGTTTCAAAACAGAAGATGAAAAAACAGACTTTTTACTCAAATCGTGGAAATTGCTTTCAGAAGTCGGTTTTAGGCAATATGAGATTTCGAATTTTTCTAGAAAAGATGAATTTTGTCGTCATAACTTAGATTTTTGGCGAGGAAAAGACTATATCGGCCTTGGGCTTGGTGCTGTTTCGAGAATGGGTAATAGAGTTATTCGCAATACAAAGGAGTATGAGAAGTATCTTAATCTTGACTTGGGTCAAAGAGTGGAAGAGATGTCTGACGAAGAAGAGGTGTCATTGGAGCTGTCGATGGCTTTAAGGTTGGATTTCCCGATAACTAAGGCAGTAAAAAATTACGAGAAAGTTTTTTGTACAAGTCTCAAGAAAAAACTAGAAAGTCTCGCACGATCAGATTTTTACGATCAAGAATCTAAAACTTTAACTCCGAAAGGAAGATTAGTGCACAACTCTGTAACGGAGTTTCTTTTAGAAGCAAGCAAATACTAACTGCTTATCCAGAAGCTTATGAAAAGAATATTACTTGAAAAATTTGATCGAAGACTCACCGCATTTTTTTTATTTATGCTTTGGGTAATCTTCTTTTACCTTGTTTACTTGTCTTTTATAAAGCCAATTTATCAAGACGAAGGTGTTTTTCTTACAATTGGCAAGGGGATCTTTGATGGAAGTACTCCTTATCTTGATTATTGGGATCATAAACCACCGGGAATGTATTATCTGGCCGCCTTGCTTTATTCTTTTTTCGGAAAAGAAATTTTGTTTTATAAGATATCTGTCTGGCTTGTAAATGTCTTTTCCGGTATTTTGGTTTTTTGTATTTCTGAAAAGATTAACAAAGGTAGCGGAAAATTTTCAATAATTTTTTTCCTAATTTCCTTAATATTTTTTGAGGGAAATTATTTTATTGCAGAACCGTTTATGGTTTTTTTTATTTTGTCGTCTGTCTATTGTCTACTCTTTGCTAGAGGCAGAAAAATCGCATATTTTATAAGTGGGATTCTATTGTTTTTGGCAATTATGTTTAAGCAGACTGCCATACTTAGTATATTACCAATATTCTCTTATTATTTGTTAAGTAAAAATCTAAGGAAGATCCTAGCTTTTTCGAGCGGGTTCATTTTCTTTTTTATATTAGTTCTATTTTTTTTATGCAATGTCAAAATATCGGGGCTTTTCTGGGAACAAGTTATGGTGTCAACATTTGTTCACTACCCCGCGGACAGATTAATAAATGTACTCAGCGCATGGTCTGAAACATTCTTGCGCGTCTGGTGGTTGTGTCTAGGTGTTGCATTATTCTTTATAAAAAAGGAGAGTTTATCAAAACACGAGTTGCTCCTACTGCTTCTTGCCTTTTTGCCTATATGTAGCTATTTTATCAGACCATATCCTCACTACTGGATTCAGGTTTTACCCTTTTTGGCGATATTTTCTGGGATAGGTTTTGTAAAATTCATTGAACCGACAAAAAATAGTAATAAAATTTTATACACTGGTTTTTTGTATGTACTAATAATTTTTTCGCTTTTTCAAAATGTCTTATGGTTCAGGTGGGTCACTCAAAACTTGAATTTTCCAAGACAGATAGAACAGATAAAAGCTGTTAAATCTATTGAAATGTTCAGTCCTGAATATATTTTAGCTGAAAATTATTACACCGGTTTTTACTTTTTGACAGACTCAGAACCTTTAACGAAATATTTATATCTTACCGAGGTCAATGAATTCGAGAAGTCTCGCCAGAAAACTCTCGAAGCTATTATGCATAGTCGCAGTCTTGTTATTCTCTGGCCTGAGGATCAAAAATATGCGTATGCAAAAGAAATAGGATATTGGCTTGAGGATAATACTAAAAAATTAGAAAGCTATCCTTCCTTAAATTTATCTATTTTTTATAAAGACTAATGGACCACGACGGCGGAATAGCCAAACCAACTCCATTTGGCATTAAAGGTTCCAATGTCATAGGTATGCGAAGGGTATCCATATCCCGAATCAGTTACGGTAAATGATGTTGGACTGCTGATTGTTCCAGTAAACCCCTTAACGACTTGTACGTGCATCGAGTTTACGCCACGAATAGGTGTCCCAGAGGTGGTTTTCCAATACACCTCGTAGGCTGGCCAAATTCCATTTACCCACCAAACAATAACTGGATTTCCATTCGCTATCTCTTGCGCAATTCCCGAAGCGTTCCAATTATTTTTAATCTCAGTGGCTCTATAATTATTTATAGCTTTTGCTGTCGGATTCCAGTATGCCCCATATCCCCAGTTCACGCCTCCTGACTTACCATCTACGTTGCCTACGATTCCCGTATAAGGGTTGCCCCAAATAGAATTTGGATCTCCCCAAGTGCCGGAGAAAGGAGTGGAGTCATATCCAATCAATGATAGTATGTAGTCTTCGTTTAAATAAACTCCACGATATGCAAGGGCGCTCCTGGCGGCGGAAGCCATGCACGAGTACATGTGGGCCTGCCTATATGACGGAACATTTAACATCACGGATTGCTGTTGTGTAGTAAAATAGGATGAATACGTTTGTGCAGAATCCAGACCATAAATAGTTTTGACGCCTTTTAATATAGTAACTGTGTATTTTGTGTAATAGCCTAATGCACTATGCGTATAAATCAAGGTGTTACCGGACCAACTGAAACTTCCACCAGGGTTAGGAGAGATGGAGAAACAATTTTGGGCTGAAATATGATCCACTGCTTGATTGAAAGTAACGGAGATGTTTGCGGTTGTGGATACTCCATAAGCGTTATTTCCAGGGTAGAAAGAGCTTACGCCAACATAGCCTATGGTGGTAAAGGAAAAGTTGAAGTCGTTTTCGAACGGACTACCATCACTAGCCTTAGCATTCTTTGATACAGCTGCAGTATAAGTTGTGTTCTTAGAAAGGCTGCTCGTTGCGTTAAATACCATTTTCCTGCTAGAATCCCAAGTAATATTTCCTGCTGTATTTGGAGCAAGACTAAAGGAATTTTCTGTCGCTTCTTTATCCATGTCTTGTTTAAACTCTATCCAGACAGTATTATTCGCAAGTATTCCTGATCCTTTCGGTCCATAATCAGAAACTCCAGGCGCTTCTATGGTATGAAATGTGCTCTCAAAAATCGAAACAGATTCACCGGTATCTTCTATTTTATTATCTGAAAAGTTTCTGCTTATCGGGGTTCGAATGACTTCTAGCGTATAAGTCGTACTTTTCTTGAAGCCGTTTTTTGCTTTTATAAGATATTCAGTTTCGTTATTTTTAACGGTTTCTATTTCAATTTCGGGTTTGAATATAAACTCTAGTCGTGCAGTATTTTGATGAGCGAAGTCAGTTTCTATAAGTATTTCTTGTCCAACAAGAACACCATCGGTTCCATTCGTAGGGCTTATTGATTTTACGTTTGGTAGCGAAGGAGCGATAAAGCTTAATAAATATTCCGTTTTTTTGGCGCCCATTATGCTTTTTATATTTCTAAAAGCTACTGTATATCTTTTCTCGGCTTCGGGACTCTTATCGGGGATAAAAGTCAATGTGTCTGTAAGAAAAATATATTTTCTGCTAGTTTCAACCCAGTTACCAGCCAACTCGGGAGTTATATTTTTCTCCAAAAGGTCGACATCTATTGGGCGATCAAACTCGATAACGAAAGGATGTTCTTGGGTAATTTCAATAGAATCAAGAGATGGAGAGCTTGGAGAAATAACTTTTGCTTCGGGAATAATGATTGTGGCTCCAATACCGAACAGCCCAAAGATTATTAGTCCCTCAATAGATAGTTTCAATAATAGTTTATCTAGGAATTTTGGATACGGAAACTTATTCCTTGAAAAATGATAGAATATCAAAAAAATATTTACGGTCAAAAATAGGCAAAACAATACGATAAATCCGTATCTTAAAAAATCTACATCTTTGATAATATCCATTACCTTATTCATTTCTTTGTCCATGCCTTGTAAATTTGTTCCGATGTGACATATATTGCCGGTCCATTATCATTTTCATATTTGTAGTTATCAATTAGATCAAAAAGTTCTTCAATTTTTGTTTGTTCTGTTTTGTTAAACCAGTGCGGGTGTGATAAGTAAGTTATTTGTTTCGGTTCGGTAAGTATTCCCCCCGGATAATTTATATTGAACCGATTCCTCATTTCTTCGGAAGAAAACCAATAAGAATCTGCGCCATTGTTTGGTATTTCTAGGATTTTCAGGTTTGAATAGCCGCTTCTATTTTGATCAGAAACTGACGGGTAATAGGGCTGAGCTGATTGTGACAGATCCCAGGGTCCCTTTTGGCTAAAGAATTCATAAGCTGTTCTGCCTGAAGAATCTGCTAAAAGGCCACTATTTTCTACTGCTTTAAGCGTATTCGAGTTTGCGAACCAGCCGCCTGCCCTAAAAATTGTTGGTTTTGGCAGACCGGATTCTTCCATGACCGCAATTCCTTTGTTTATAATCTTTGTCATATCCTCTACTCCATAATTTGTTGTAAGGGAGCCATAACCATCTCCTGAGTCGCCCCAATTTGGCGAATAAATTGGAGTGACACCGCTTGCATTTACGAAGTCTGTGAACATATGGAGATGTAATTGAATACTTTCGTTAAAATGAATACTTCTGTTTTTTATCCAATTAAGCAAAGTGTCTTTACGATTTTGTGCAACCGTATCTGTGATTGTAAGTCTAGGATTCCAAAAATGAGTCATTACTAGGCCATGTTCGCTTGTAATCTGCGTAATAGCGCTAAGGTAGGAATCAGGCACATCATAGCCTTCCCAATCTTGTGTCCAAGCTATATATAGCGGGTAGGATACATAAAAGCCTGCCGAAGAAGAAATCAGCACTTCATCATTGTTTGAAACCGAAGCCGTTATTTCATATTCGCCCGGGTCAAAGTCTTTGACATCAATTGTCCCTTCCCATAAATTATCAGCTGTTTTATTCATCTTTCCGCTTATGTTTTTTCCGCTGACATTGTATTTTGCTTCGCTCGTTTGATAGTTAGTAGCAGTTTTTAGTACTATCCGCATCGTATTGGATATTTTGGGGTCGTCTGATAGGATGGACCACCTCCGGTCAACAGTAAGCAGAAGGGGATATTCTTCCTCTTCCCCGAGCTCTGTAGTATATTTGACGGAAGCTGTCTTCGGCGCATTTTCATTGACAGCACTGCTTCTAGCCAAATTGTTTCCATAATAAAGATAATAATTGCCAGTTGAATCGCCAGGTTTTATACGTTCTTTTAGTTCAATTGTTAGAGTCCCGCTTGGTTGACCTAAGTCTTGAGCAAACCAAAAACGAGCATCTTGCAGTTCGTTACCATCCCAATATAAAATCTTAAAATCTCTACCATCGGGATAAGCTTTTTTATAATTTGCCAAGTCCGAATAATAAAGAGGCATTTTTATTGTCGAACCTTTTTGCAATTCATTTATGTTTTCGTTGTTTGTAATTGTTATCTTTTTTCGCCAACCATAGTCGTTCTTTTCCCACGTAATGCTTTTTTTGCTAAAAGTCTGTGTTTTGATTTCATGTGCAATTGGCGGAAACACGACAAATGAAGTAAGGCCAAGAATCAAAGATACGCCCAAGACGTGTCTTTTTCTAATTAATTTTTTTGAGCCCTTTTCCTTGTATGATCCTATAAAAAAGTATTTTTTTAGTCTATCTGCTTCCTTTTTAATATCTTCAGTTATTTCTTCTTCAAAGCGAATAATTGGCTCTTCTTCAAGTTCATGTTCATTACATCTTCCTCTCTCAAGATCAAGTGAAAACTTAAAATTAAATGGGATAACGGCAGCCAAAGCTAATGATAGAATCATCAAGATAATGAAGCTAAATAGATACATCAAAATCGAACTTGTCCTTAGTCCACCGGCTAAAGTATAAACCTGAAGCAAAAATATATGTGTCAAAGCTAATCCAAGCGCATTTTGACCCAAAACAAGCAAACCGTCTCTTGGAAGTGCAAATTTTTTAAGCTGATTTGTTTTGTATAAAATAAATGCGGTTGTTGAGGCAAAAAATATTCCAAGAAGTAAAAAAGAAATTGATGGCGGCCATCTTCTTAGGAGTTCGTCTAGCTTTCCTCCGCTTGTATATACTGCGAAGGCAGAAAATCCGATCGCTAGAACAGACACAATTGAGATTGCTTTCGCGATTTCCTTTTGGTGGTTTTTGTTTTGATTCTGCAGTAGCTGTCTTCCCCATACTATTCCTAACAAGTAGACCGCAAAATATTGGAAGATAGGAAATCTATAGTATCCTTCTTGTCCGAATAGGATTGCCTTCCAGGGAACAAGGAATTCGTAAATAGAAAGTTGATAGTAAAACATTCCTAAAAAGTAAATAGAAAGCGCTAATACTAGAGTGGTATATACCGACTTGGTTATTTTTCTAAAAACACTATAGCCGGCAGCAATTATGAGAGGGAAAACAATAAAGGGTATATAGAATTCTGCGTATGACGCAAGGTCTCTTAAGGTCAATATATTAAGGATTAGCTTAATCCTAGCTATTCCATGAGAGGAGATAATATTGGGGAAAAAGACTGTAAATGCAATCGCAAAATAACCAATAGTCAAAATAAAAATACGCTTCTTTAGGCGTTTTTTAATTTCAGTCCACCTGTCTTCTTTTGAATAATAAGCTATTTCAGCTGTTGCAGCAGAAACAATTAAAAAAGTAGTAAAGGCAATCGTATTTCCAAACTTTTCTACATAAGAAAGAACCGAGCTCGTATCATTATGGAAGAAATATACAGCGTGAGCGGCTATCATAAAAAATACCGTCACCCCCCTAAGAAGATCCAGCATTCTATATCTTTCTCTGGACGTGTTCACCTCTGGCTCAGTCAATGTATTTTCCTCTAATAATTGCTATACTCATTATAGACTTTTTGAGGGAGAACAGCAATTGAGTAAGGCCGAATTTTTTAAAATTAAAAAAGAACGAATTGCTATTATCGGCGGGGGATTGTCGGGGTTAACAATCGCATATTTTTTGGCGCAAAAGGAACAGGATATCTTTGTCTACGAGAAAAATAGTACTCTTGGAGGCGAACTTTCTACCATAAAGCTAAGTTCGGGGAGCTTCATAGAAAGGTTCTATCACCATATTTTTTTGAACAATACGGAAGTAATTTCGCTTTTCTCCAAACTGGGTTTAAAAGAAAAAATAAAATGGAGAAGGAGCAATGTTGCTGTCTTAAAATCGGGAAAAATATACAAATTTAATTCCGTAGCGGATTTATTTAGTTTGCCATTTATCGGGTTTTGGGATAAGTTCAGAATGGGTCTTGGGTCAGTATTGATTCCTATACTAAGTCATCAAAGATTTAAAGAAATTACTTCGAAACAACTTGTTATCCGCTATATGGGAAAGCGGGTTTGGGAACGCTTTTGGAGACCTATGTTTCGCTTAAAATTTGATAACGAGTCAGAAAATATCTCAGGCGTTTGGTTTTGGGCAAGGCTAAAGGACAGAATCTCTAGCAGAAAAGTTGGAGAACTTCTTGGGTATCCAGAGGGAAGCTTTCAGATATTGATTGATGCACTAGAAAAAAAGCTAGAAGATCATAATGTTAAGATCAAAACAGATTTTACGGCCCCCGAGATTATTCAGCAAGGCAATCAATTTGTTATAAATGGTGAGTTTTTTGATAAAGTCATTTGTGCTATGGATATCTGTAGCTTTCTCGAAATCTCGCCTAAAAGCATTGAAGAAAGAGGAGATCTTGAGACAATCGGACATAAGGCGGTTATTGTTGTTCTTTTGGTAACCAGTGAAAAAATCAGCGATTACTATTGGACAAATGTGCTTGATGAAGATACTCCCTTTGGAGTTATTGTTGAGCAAACAAATCTAATTCCTAGTGAGGTTTTTGGAACCAATCTAGTTTATCTAGGCCGTTATCTAAATGTAAATAACCCTCTATTTAGCATGTCGGATGCAGAGATTTTTGAAGTATTCACAAAATCATTTGATAAGATATATCCGGATTCGAAGAAAAAAATAAAAAAATACTTCGTTTTTAGGGAGACTTATGCCCAGCCAGTTATAACCACGAATTATAAAACGCCAGAAATAAAAACTTCTATTAATGGGCTATACTTATTTTCTTCAGCACATATTTACCCGAAAGATAGGGGGTTGGAAAATGTAGTTTTGGGGGCGAAGAAAGTAGTAGAAACCATATTGTATAATTAAATAATGGAGCTTAAGTCGTTGAAATCAGAAAATAATCAAGATAATTACTCTTATCGGTTAATTGCTAAGAAAAAAATAATTTTTAATATTGCGATTACAATTATTATTTATTTTTTGGTAATTTTTTTAGTTGTAGTGGCTTATCAAGGGTACAGGGCAGTTACAAAGAATACAGCAGATAAACAGCAGATAACTTCAGCAAGCACAATAATTACAACTACTACGACCACCAGCTCAACAACTACAACAACGACTAGGCCGGTAATAAAAGATAGCTTGGTTCTAAACGTTCCCTATACCGTACAAGCCCCTTATGCCAATTGGGATGTTCATGAAGAGTCATGCGAAGAGGCAGCGGTACTAATGGCTCGGGATTATCTCGAAGGAGTCAAATACACTGAAACTGTGATAGACAAAGAAATAGCGAATTCCTCAATGGTTGCTATGAAATATTGGCAGCAGGTTCATTATGGTAGTGAACCGGATTTAACAATAGAAGGGATTGGAAAATTTGCTGCTGAATACTATGGCTACAATTATGAGTACAAAGAAAATATTACGGATTACGATATAAAGCTAGCTATCAATCAGGGATATCCTGTGATAGTTCCAGTAATGACACATTCTCTCTACAATCCTAATTATGGAGCGCACACGGTTTATCATGTTCTGCTTATCAAAGGCTATGATTCAACGGGTGTGATCACCAATGACGCGGGCGTTAAAGAAGGTGAGAATTGGCATTATACTTGGGATGTTCTATTTGGGGCTATAGATGCCCAGACCTCTCAAATGGGTCAGGGGAGAGTAATGGTCGTAATAAAGAAATAATTGTTTTAAACTTCTCACTTCGTTCGAAGAATATTAAAAGACGTGTTAATTATCGTTCGAGCGTAGCGAGAACTACTTCCTGTCATTCCAAGTCTCAAGCCTTGGAATCCATTTTCTATTTATATAGACCCCTGGAATGTCGCCAGGGGTGACAACGTGGTTATCGTTCGAACGAATGTGAGAACTGCCCTTCTTGTCATCCTCGCCCACTTTTGTCATTCCCGACTATTCATTTAGAATCTAATCAGTTGATCGGGGATCTAGATTCAACACTTGTCATCCCGAGCTGGTCGAGGGATCTACTTTCTTTCTTGGCACTCTGAACGAAGTTGAAGAGTCTCTAGATCCTTCGAATCGCTCCGCTCCCTCA
>CAZQLQ010000008.1:0-41353 GCA_964594415.1 uncultured Candidatus Saccharibacteria bacterium | reverse complement strand
CTCTTCCGATCTCGAAAACCTAAACTTGTTGATAAATATTCTGACAAATATTTCTTTAGTCTATTTATTAAAAATTTTTTAAGCTAAACAATTGTTTCTAAATAATATCTTTATATGGTCTAAGATTTAAGCAATTCTTAAAAAGCTCACGCACCACATAAAGTTACGCAGGGCATTTTTTATAATTTATGTAATAATGAGAGTGAAATCACTTTGGTGGCTACTCGAAAAAAAATATAAAATTTTTTAAAAAGGGGAGCAATAGAGTAGAGGTGAAGCAGTTTTGCTAACAAAAATGTGTAATCTAACAGCGAGTCATGACGTGGTGGGCAAGGGGGGACTCGAACCCCCACAAGATTGCTCTCACTAGCACCTGAAGCTAGCGCGTATACCAATTTCGCCACTTGCCCAGTTTTTTATAAAAAAGCCGACAAAATTTATCTAATTTTGCCGGAAAAGGAATAATAGCGTAAAGGTAAAACGGTTTTACTTGCAAAATCCGTGTAACCTGATTGTGAATTATGATATGGTGGACGGTACAGGATTCGAACCTGTGGCCTCTACAATGTCAATGTAACGCTCTAACCAACTGAGCTAACCGTCCTTATTTTGCAGTATAAATTATACTAAAAAATAAGCTTAAAATCAACCTAAGAAAAATCTCCTTTGACACTTATAGACATGAGTGATAATGTATAACCCAAGAGGGTGAATTTCCTTATTCAAAGGTGAAAGGAGGTGAAAAAAGATGGTAAGTGATTGGACAGAAATAACCACAACAGCAGTTTCTGACTCCCTTACAGGCGTCATTAATTATATTCCGCTAATCCTGGGCGCTCTAATTGTTATTTTGGTTGGAGTAATTGTCGCTTGGGCTGTGAAGATGGTTATCGTAAGAGGGCTTGGATTTATTAAGATTCAAAAATATGTTGATGCAGTTGGTTTAGGAAGAGTCTTTACTGAGAGAGTTGAGGTAGTTGAACTAATCGGCGATATTGCAAAGTGGACCGTAATTGTTGTGTTTTTACTTCCTGCTCTAGAGATTTTGAAGCTGGAACAGGTAGGCGGAATAGTGGCTTCAATTATTGAGTATATTCCAAATGTAATAGTAGCAGTAGTCGCGGTAGTAGTTGGAGCTATTATAGCTGACTTGGTTGCAAGAACGGTGCGTTCAGGTGCTGCCACTATCGGTGTTAAAACTGCCGATATCGCAGCCGATATTGCTAGATGGGCAATTATTGTTTTTGTGGTATTAGGAGCCTTGGAACAGCTTAATATCTTGCCTCAGTTAATCAGCACTATCACTATTGGCGCTGTTGCATTTTTCGTGATTGCTGGCGGGTTAGCTTTTGGGCTAGGCGGTAAAGATGCCGCAGCTTCTGCGATTTCGAGAATAGGAAAGAATATTCCAAAGCAGAAATAAACTTTTTGGCTAAAAAGTTAAAATAACGGTGCTTGAAGCACCGTTATTTTGTTTCAATCTATATTGTTATTATTCTCTGTAGAATTTTGCTGCGTCTTCTGGGGGGACCGCATTTATTATCACTCCGGTTCCGAGTTCTACGCCCGCCCAGATGTTTGGGCGTGGAGCAAGTTTCATATGCATATGATAATCTTCACTATTTACTGCGTTATGAAAGAAATAATTGTATGGGTAACCAATGCTATCAAGTTTTCCTAAAACTTTCTTCATAGCTTTTACCAATGATTGCTTTTCGCTAACAGTCATCTCACTCATCAATCTAAAATGGCGCTTTGGTATGAACCAGGCTCCGTAAGGTGCATTACTTGCAAAGGGGGAGAGCACGAATAAATTTTCATCTTCAAAGATCACGCGAACTTTTTCTTTTCGTTCATTTTTAATAATGTCGCAATAAGGACATGAATTATTCTCGAGAAAATAATTTGCATAGGCTTGGTATTCACCCTTTATCATTGGGGGAACTATTGGGAGAGCAACTATTTGAGAATGTGAATGGGCCATCGAAGCTCCAGCTTTACCGCCTTCGTTTTTGAATACGAGAACATATTTAATGCCTTTAATGTTTCGAAGCGTTTCAAAACGGCTGATATATACGTCAATTATTTCTTCGATGTGCTCCAATGAAAGCTCGTTTATTTCTTTGTTGTGCTCGGGAGTCTCAATGATTACTTCCTGTTTTCCAAAAGCTTTATGGTTGTCAAGGGTGAGTGCAGGAAATTTGTTAGGCAAGACCAACACCTTCCATTTCTTTCCGCTCGCTCCTGATTTAAGAATTGTCGGTTGATCGATATTCCCAGGGCAAAAATGGCAGTCTGTACACGACGCGTCGTCTTTTATCTTTTGTATCGCATCAGGTCTTTTATTTCTTTTTGGTGCGATTATGACGTAGTTGTCGGTAAAATAGTCTTTTCGTATTTCTGAGTCCTTCATTTTCCCTCCTAATTTCTTTTTTGATTTTACAATAATTTAGGTAAATAAAAAAGCGCTTTAATGTTAAAGCGCTTACAAAAGATTCATAACATTTTTTATATCTTATTCAGCATCAAAGCTAGAATCAGTATCGGTGCTCTCATCTGAATCGGCAGGACTTACTTCATCAACTTCTGTCATATCTTCACCGCCTTCGAACTCTATTGATTCTCCAAGTTCTGATTCTTTTGGTCCTTTTTCTGCGGAAAAGTCTTCTACGCTTTTTTCGGTCTCAACGGACTCTTCTAGTTGTTTATTTACATCATCTTTGCTAGGAAGTTCTGTAGGATCACTGGCAAATTCCTCGGTTTTTACTTCTGTTGTTGCTTCTGGTTCCTCTGGCGTCGTTATCGGTGTCGACTTTTGTTCTTGGGGGAAGCTAAGCCCTGGATCTGTTTGGTTTGCACTGCTTTTCTTCAAAAAATCAAAAAATCCCATATATCCTCCGGTAATTTATTTATTACTTAATTAACAATATTACAAAAAAACGAATGAGTAAATAAAAAAATTACTTTTTTCTGTCTTTTTGACTTTTATTGATATAAAAGATATATCCAATCTGCACAAGGATTGCAAAAGCATACGCAACGACTGCATCCCAACCTAACTTTACTCCTACAGAAAGAGAGTTTACAGAAGAACCGATGCACCAATAAATTGGCCAAAGGGTAAAAATATTTCTGGTAAGGCCGAAGGCGCTTCCAAGTAAAATATAAAAAAAGAATAATCCAATCAATTGATCAAGAGCCACCGATCCCACCTGATAATAAGCAAAACTGCCAGCAGCAAGGAAGATTGCAGGTACTATTCCAAAGCTTTTTTCGTATCTGGTTTGTAGCCATCCGAAGACGAAAAAAGGTTCCCAAAATATCAAAGCACTCATAATTAGATGAGGAACCCAATTTATTCCCGTTATGAGGTCGGGCAGGCTTATTCCTCTTACAACGGCGAATATTATACTTATTGCCAAGCTAATACCTAAGAGATTCTTAGTAATTCCGAGATCGGATAGAGATCCTTTTTTGTGGACTACTACCCACCAAATTGGAAAGATAACTGCGAGAATAATATTGGCAAACAATATGAATATTAGAGCACTAGTAATTACATTATATCTATAAATATTCATGTATCCGTAATAGCAAGCCAACATTACCAGCAGTGACCCTAACGCCAAAAAGATATCTGTATTTGGCTCCCATTTAAATAATTTTGCTCCCGTTAGTCGTTTTTTGAATTGTTCGGCAATTGTCATTTTCCCTCCAGAAAATAAAATATTAAAAAAATTATTCAGTAGTATTTGTCAAGCCATATAAAGGAATAAAAGATTCATGCCATTCGCTTTTTCCAATAAATCCTGAGTTCTTTTCAAATGGGTTTTTGCTAAAATCATAAGGTGAATAATAGGAATAATTTAGGAACAAATAAGATGAACCTTTCTCTTTATCTATACTAAGGTCTTTAATATTTTCCAAGCCCTTAGCGCAATCGAACAAGAATTGCTGGTCTTTTTTTGCGTAATAAACATTTACACATGCGTTAAGAGTGCCAATCTCCTGGTTAAGCTCGTCGTACTTTAATAAATGATAATAAGAAACTGCTAGTTGAAAATTTGCAAATAAGGAAATTATTAATACTATGGTAAGCAAGCCCAATCTAGACCTTATGAATTTTTTAAATTTCATTTTCTCTCCTTAGCACTAAGTAAACAATATTACAAAATCTTTACCAAGTAAATAAATTCAAAAACTCACCCAGATGTCACGGGTGAGTTTTGAGGAGTAGTGAGTAGCTTATTTAATTGTTGGCATCATCTGGATGACCTCCAGGACCTCCATGTCCGCCTTTGTGGCCTGGCATTAGATATTTCATATCTATTCCATTCTCTTCAGCCCATGTTTTCAACGCTGTGCGTTCGGCTTCCATCTGGGTTTTTCTTTCTTCTTGGGTTAGGGCAGTATCTTTTACCGCTTCTCTAGTGCTTTTGATTTCAGCGAGCTTATTTTCAATCAAGGTTTTTTGTTCAGCGGTTATTTTGCTCTCATCGACTGCGGTCTGCAGGTCTTCTGAAATTTGTGTCTGTCGTTCAGACTCTTTCTCGTCGTGATAAGTATCTAATACACTCTGAACTTGTGTTGTGGTTAGATTTAACTTTGTTGCGATTTTTTCAATAATCGTGCTTTCGCTATTTGAAGTTGCTGCACTTGCTCCTACTAGGGCTATCGAACTAATGGCGAATACCGCTATTGCTGGTAAGATTATTGACTTTAATTTTTGTTTTTTCATATTACCTCCGTGTTACTTTTAAGAAAGTTCGACCGTACCTAATTGGTATCCTTTCTAGATAACGCAATCCTATACGATGATTCTTAAAAAAAGCTGAGAAGGTGTTTTTGATACTGTCTTTATTCGTCATTCCCGACTATTCAATTAATAATATAATCAAGGGATCAGGGATCTAGATTCCCGCTTTCGCGAGAATGACAATAAATATGTATTTAATGTGTTAAAATAAAATTATGAAAACAGCGATTATATACAAATCATATCTGGGGGCGACCAGAGAATATGCTGAGTGGCTGAGCGAATCAGTTGAAGCGGATGTTTTCCGGTATGAGCAGGCAAAAGAAGGATTGCTTGGAAAATACGATCGCCTAATTGTGATGTCTGGGACTTACGCAGGGACAATGCCATTAACCAGATTTCTCACTAAAAATTGGGATGATATTAAAAACAAAAAAATTATAGCAATAGCTGTGGGCGGCGAGCCGGCGGATGGGAAAGGGAGCGTTGAGGCGTATCATAAGATTCCAAAGGAGATCAGGGATAATATCAAGTACTATAAAATACAAGGCAAATTCTTTATTTTTCCTACAGGCGGCATCAAAAAAGAGAACCTGAACGAGATAATTGAGTACATCAAAAAGTAGCTTCTTATCTATTGACAGAAAGAGCTTTTTTCACAAATTCAGAAAGGGCTCCCTTGTCTTTGTTATACAAGTAAGCTTGTATTCCTATTTTCTTAGCGCCAACTACATTTGTTTCTTTATCATCAAAAAAAAGAATTTCGTTAGGATAAACGCCAAGACTTTTTGCTAGCTGTTCAAAATATTCAATATCCGGTTTTGCTAGACCTATTTTGCTTGAATTAAAATCAAGTTCGAAGTCATCTAAAAACCTTATTTCGCTCAACCAATCACTCAAATAAGACAAGTGATTTGAGGCTATTGCTAATTTGTATTTTTTCAAAGCATGGTAGAATTCTGGTTCTCTAATTTCGTAAATGCTGCTAATAATCTCTTTTATGTTTAGAGTTGCTTCTTTTTCTGAAATCTTAAGATCGTTAGTAGTCCAATCCAGAAAGTCGCGGTCATTATTTATTACTCCGAATTTTCGTTCTATTTTTTCTTGGAGTTCGGTTAGCTGTAAATCTTTTTCAGTTGCGATAACTCCGACAAAATCAAATGCGATTGCTTTAACATTCATACATTTCCATTATATACAAATAAAACAACTTTAAAAATGATCTAAGAGTTGACTTATCAGTTTACTGGAGCATCTTGGGCACTCCAGAGTATTTATTGGTTCTTAAGAAACTACTTCAATTGTGCTAATATATCAGTTAGATTGTTAATTATGAAAGGATAGGAATAAAAATGAACAGTATTCTCTTAAATTCAGTATTGGCTACCTTATTAATAAGCGTGTTCTCATTGGTTGGAGCATTGACTCTGGCAATAAAGGACAACATTTTACGTAAGATCACCTTGTTTTTAGTCGCATTCTCTACGGGAGCACTATTAGGCGGAGCCTTTCTTCATCTTTTGCCGGAAGCAATTGAAGGAAGCAGTGAGCTATCTCCATTCTTATATCTATTGTTAGGAATAATTATATTTTTTCTCTTAGAAAGAATATTGAAGTGGCATCATTGTCACGAAGAAGGAAAGTGTGATGTTCATACTTTTACATATATGATTTTAGTTGGTGACGGTCTTCATAACTTTATAGATGGACTCGTAATTGTGTCTGCCTTCTTTGTTAGTCCCGAGGTGGGCATTGCTGCCACAATCGCGATTGCATCCCATGAGATTCCTCAAGAGTTTGGTGATTTTGGAGTTTTAATTCATGGTGGTTTTTCAAAAGTAAAGGCACTGATGTTCAATTTTATTTCGGCATTAACGGCTATTTTGGGTGCAATTTTGGGATACTACTTGATAAGTGGTATAGAAGACTTGTCGCTTAAGCTATTGCCAATTGCTGCAGGCGGATTTATTTATATATCTATGTCAGACCTTATACCAGAACTTCATAAAGAAAAAAATCTTGCAAAATCATTCTATACATTTAGTGTTTTTGTTTTTGGTCTTATCTTTATGTATCTGATTAAGATTTATTTTGAATAGGCTGATATTTATGGTCAACAAAACGTCGAAGGGATTTAACAAGATGTTAAAAAAAATACCTAAAATAAAAATTGCAATAATGTTATTTTTATTTTCGTTTTTATCTTTTCAAATAGCGATAGCTGATTCTGGGCAGGAAAGCTTGTCAAATATGCCTGATGGTCAGACAGTCTTGTCCGAAGGAGGCACTAGTGAGACTCAAGAGACTTTCAGGGCTGAAGTGATTGAGATAGTAAGAGAAGACAGAAAAGACACGCAAAATTGTTATCAGGACATTAAGCTTATTGGAAAGACGGGATCATTTAAAGATAAGGAAATTATTTATAAAGGTGTTACTGAGAAAATAAGCTCAAAATACTTTTATAAAGTAGGTGATGTCGTTTTTATGTCCGCTACAAAGATAGAGGGGAAAGACGTGTTTATTATTAATGACAAATCACGCCTCTCTAAGATATATTTACTGTTTTTATTATTTGCAGTAACAATTATCGCTATAGGCAGGAAGCACGGACTAAAGTCACTAATCTCTTTGGTTTTAACGGTCTTGGTAATTGTTTGTTTTGTGGTTCCGAGGATATTAAACGGAGCTGAACCTGTAAGAACTGTGGTCTTGTTCTCTCTTTTCATCGTAGTTCTCTCGATGGTTATTGTTTATGGATGGAACAAAAAGTCAAAAATTGCTATTTCAGGAATGATTGTCGGTGTTGTTATTACCGCAATGATATCAAAACTTTTTACGGACGCTGCTTTTTTAACTGGTAATACGGCAGAGGAGATAATGTATCTTAAAGACTATATCCAGACGGAAGTCGACTTCAGGGGGCTGTTATTGGCTTCGTTTATTTTAGGGTCTTTAGGCGTTCTTGACGACATTGCTATAACCCAAGTATCGACGGTCAAGGAAATCAGCGAAACCGATGCTAGTCTTGACGTAAATAGTCTATACAAGAGATCAATGCGAGTCGGGACTGATCATATAGCCTCAATGATTAATACTCTATTTTTGGCTTACGCTGGAGCTTCTTTCATCCTCCTACTACTCTTTGGTATTAAGCAAGCGCCGTTTGAGACAGTCAGTGATGTTATCAATAATGAGCTTGTTGCTACGGAAATCGTTCGTACTCTTGCAGGAAGTATAGGCCTAATACTTACTGTTCCCATTACCACATATATTGCTAGCCTTTCTTATGGCTCGAAAGAGGTTAATACAAAGAATAAAAAATAACTTTCTGTAGAACAACAAGGGGTTATTTCAATAGCATGAGGGTTATTAGTCCGATAATAGTGTAAAGACCTAGCCAACCCACACTATATATAGCGGCTTTGATACTGTCGCCTTTCTTGTTGTCTAGAAATAAAAGTACTGATTGCCCAAAAGTGAGTCCTCCTACAACTGCAGCTGAAAGAGAAAAAAGCATTAAAACCACAAAAGGAGTTAACGCATTATCGCTCTTGCCAAACAATTTTTCCCCATTTTGCATAATTTGAGATACTAAAAAAATATATAATACTGCACAAAGCGTATTTCGGAAAGTTTTTGTTATTAATTCTTTATTCATGGCCATATTATAACATATTAATGTATTTGCTATCTTAAAAAATAAAAAAGACGCCAAAACGTAATTACGTTTTGGCGTCAAGCAATCTTAGCTTGGATTAAAGGCTAATTTTGGTTTTAAGGCTTTTACCTTCTCCTTTTTTGGAGGTTTTTTGTTAAGTCTTCGTACGTATCCAAAGGCTATTTCGAAAGTGAAAAAACCTACAGCAAAAAGTATCTTACCTAACGTAAATATTTTGATGCTATATAATTCGTTTCCACAAAATTGCATAAAGAATGCCGGTAACGCAAGAATCAAGCAAAACAGGTAAAAACTTTTTTCTTCTACGTTTACGGTTGACCCTCTCCCGTTACAACATGCCCCCCTCGCAGATGTCCAATAAATAAAGCTATTGGGTAAGTAGAAGAGCAATATTAACCCATCTACTCCTGCAATACAGAACATTATATTTGAGCATAACATTACAAATGCGGCAAACTTGTAAGTTCTACCAAGAGCATTGTCTAGATTTTCTTCCTCATCTTTTGCAAATAAATGTGTAGCTACAAATCTTGCAAAGATAAGAATCCTGATGTCGATTTTTGTAATTAGGGTTCCGTCTTCCTTGAACAGTTGGTCGTCAACGCTCAAATTAACTCCTCCTTAATATCTTCTTACGATCACAAGTTTTGATAAATTATCCATTTGATATCATCAGATGTTTCTACTTCCTGTTCGGGCGGTGTTCTGAAGATTGTAAGCTCCTCAATATTATCGACAATTCTTCTAATGCCTTGGAAGTCGGGCGCTCCAGTTACTGTCAAAATTGGTGAAGTAAAAACCCCTTTGCCCAATGCTCTATTTGCTGCATGAATCACCGTACTTTTGTTTAGAACCATTGATACATGACTGACTCCATTGTCTGGGTTATCAAAGTAATGAGGGGTGAATCCTTTCAAAAAGACAAGATCTCCCGTTTTTGTTTCTTCTGGTTCAATATGTGTCCCAAAGGCAAATTGCTGAATACATCTCCTCGGTATCCATATGCCGATTTGGCCGTAAAGCCATTTTGTGAGACCGGAGCAATTGAAAAGATTTGGAGCGTCTGATAATCTCGCGGTTTGACAGTATTTTTTTCCGATGATTTGACTAGTTATTTCGAGAAAAGAAGTATTTATTTTCTTGAAACCCAGTTTGACTAGCATTCTCGTTGCCTTTTCATTGCTAATCGGAAGTTCTAATTCTGTTAAATTAACGGCACAAAGATTTTAACAGCTCGGAACATATATAATTTCCTCCTCAATATGATTTTTTTGTCAAAAAACAAAATATTTCCGCGTCATTCTAGCACTAATTAGGTATTTTTTCAATAAATAAACCAAAAATAAAAAAAATTGCTATAATGTAAAAGTAATTTGATTTAATATTGAGGTAATATGCAAAACATTATTGATTATGTGAAATGGCGAGGAGATCTTACTTTTGAGAGAGATAGTTTTAATGAGGTGGATAATCTGATTTTCTCAATGTTGGCTTATCTTAAGCTTGACGAAATAGTTTCGTCTGAAATTGGAAAAAATGCCGTTACTCTTGTTGATGTGGCAAGAAGATACAAAAGCTTATTTAACTACGTAAAACCAGAAGAATATACCCAATTTTTTAGGCAAATCCCAGAATTGCTGCAATTGGCTGCCGAGTCTGTTCGTTTTCGTGACGTGAAGTTCTCGGGCTATATTAACAGGATTGATCATGAGCTTTCAAAGCAATTTTCAGCAATAACATTTTCTCTCAACGAGGGTCAGCATTTTATAGCATTTCGCGGTACCGATGATACGCTTGCGGGATGGAAGGAAGATCTGCAAATGACTTTTCTGAATGAAGTGCCAGCACAAAGAGATGCCGTTTCATATTTCAACGAAGTTTCTTCAAAACTAATAGGGTACTTTTATTTAGGGGGACATTCAAAAGGGGGAAATCTGGCAGTTTATGCGGCGACAAAGTCAGATGAAGCAATTCAAGATAGGATTATCAGCATTTACAATAATGATGGTCCGGGGTTTCAGTCAGAGGTTATTGAAAGCGCAGGCTATCAAAATATTAAGAATAAAATAAAAACTATGGTGCCAAAATCTTCGGTAATAGGATTACTTTTGGAACATAATGAGGAATTCAAGATTGTCGCAAGTAAGAGCGCAAGCTTATTGCAACATAATGCATTTATGTGGGATGTTCTTGGCACTAGTTTTGTTTTTGAGAAGGGTCTTTCAAAGAGTAGCATCGCTATCAATGAGGCGACTCAGGCTTGGCTTCGGCAGCTTACAATGGAAGAAAGGAAGGAGTTTGTAGATGCCTTATTTGAGATTATTCAAGGATCTGGAGATAAGACATTCGGTGAAATATCAGAAAATAAGATTGAGAACATCAATCTGATGATCAAAACATATAAAAGTATGCCTATTGAAACCCAAGAGCATCTAAAGGAAATATTGGCTCTTTTTTACAAAGAGAATAAGAGGACTTTTACGAACACGATTAGTGATGACATAAAGTCACTAATATCAAAAATAAAAAAGCCACAAAATGAATAAATTACGCTATCCCCTGATGCGCTTACTTACAATATATGAGCTGTTTTTTGGCTAAAAATTATTCCATAAACCCGAATAATTCTGCAAGCACAAGTAGGGTAAATAAAAATGTTGGAACAATTCCGATCCAGACGATATATGAGCGTTCTCCTCTCATATAGGCGATTGTACAAGTCGTGATAGCTGGAATAAGCAAAAGGATTATTAGGGCGGGCATCACATTCAGATTTCCCCATGAAATATCTATTTTACTTACCATATTTACAGCAAGTAGAACAACCAAACTCAGCCCTAATCCAAAACCCCACCAGCCAAATTTTGTCTTTGGCAGCTCCTTAAAAGTGCTAATAATTTCTTTGGACATAATTACCTCCAAATTAATGCTAATTACATTATAGCACAAGTAAAAGATAACCTTTTTATAGGTGGTTATTTTATTCTCAATATAATATCATTTATCATAATGGAAGAAGAATTACTCAAAATTGCAAAAAAATACTTAGATAAAGGGCTTAATAAAAATTTCTATATACATACTCTAGGAGTCTTGAGGGCCGCGAAAGATATTTTGAGATTTGAAAAAGGCGATGTAGATATTGTTATACCTGCTGCAATTTTCCATGACACGGGTTGGGCTTTGGTGCCAATAGAATACCAAGGAAACTCCGACCCTGAAAAGACAAGGATCGGGATGAAAATGCACCTCGAAAAAGGGGCTGAGGTAGCTGGGGAGGAAATGCGCAAACTCGAATATGATAATAATCTAATAACAAATATTCAGGATATTATAAAACTTCACAAGTTCGCAAGCCCAGAAGATATTAATGCGAGGATATTGATTGATGCGGACAATCTTTCTGATATTTATTCTGATCAATTCAAATCAGATCTTACTTCATATAAAAAGACACCAAAAGAAATGCTTAAGCATCGGTCAAAAAACACTTTTTATTCTGAATATGCAAGAGAGGTATTTGAGGTTGAATTTAAAAAGAGGAAAGCTGAATACAATCTTTCAGATTAACTTCGGATTTATTTAAAATAAAGGAGGAGCAATGTTTGAGTGGGCTATAATTGAAATAATAAAACGAAAAAAGCCAGGGTTGCTTCTAGCCTTAACTTTAATTTTTGGGATTCTTGCAATAAGTTTTTTGGTTTATAAGTTTAATTAAGATTCAAGGGAATCTCTGTTTTTGCTTTTATATTAAATGTTTGTTGCGAAACGCTTTGCCGGAAGATGACTTTAGATATTTCTCAAATTCTGCAGCCTTTTCTTTGCTTTCAAAAGCAGAATACCAAACTAGTTCTACGGGTCGGAACTTTGAAGTATGAGGTACCGCACCGGTTTGATGTTTCTCCAGTCTCGATCCTAAGTCTTTAGTCGATCCCGAATAGTAATCATTGTTAGATAATTTTAGAATATATGTATAGTACATATTAATTATTATAGTGAAGAGTCCAACTTCGCTCTGTGAGCTACGCTGGACAAACTCCTTTTCTATTTAAATGGCTTGCCAAGCGAAGCCATAATCTATTGTGGCGGAGTTTGGTGGAGCTGGTGGGAATCGAACCCACGTCCGAAAGCAAAACCAAGACAAATATTAGCAATTATACCCAAAATTGTTGATTTTGGCCGAACGATATAAATTTTGGGGAAAATCGTTTTGCCTATTCTCTGGATCTTAGTCCCGATTTAGAGAAATCATCGGAAAGCATCTCGACATATATGACACCCTACCTTCGATTCGAGCCTCGAGAGTTCGGATGGCTGTGGCGATTAGGCTACAGCTGGCGCAAAACTGTTAACGCTGAAAGCGCTAGCGATTTTGCTTGCAAGTGTTTTAGCACTTATATTTTGATCTCTGGTTAGCGCGGGAGAGTCACCGCGAATTGCATCATCTTGATTTTAAGGTTCTTCCGTCGAAGCCAGTACAGCCCCACGTCAGCGATAGCTGACGCCTTATATACATTTTCTAAAGAAAAGTATTTCAGGCTTTCGCTTCGCTTCCTTTTTCGACAAAATTAAAAATTTTGTCGACTAGGTTAGTTAATTATAACATAAAATGAGTACTTTATCAAGGTGTCATTCTGAGTAAAATAAAAGAATTTTGAGATTCCTCGACTTCGCTCGGGATGACTAGGTTTATTGTTCGAAGCGCTTGCTGAGAACTATTTCTCGTCATTGCGCTAGACGACTCCGATGAGACCGTGTCGGACTCCGTCGGAGAACGTAAGCAAGGCAATCTATTGAATGAAAAAAAAGGATTGCTTCGTCATATTCCCTCGCAATGACAAGTGGGTGCAGGGAATATGGCTGGACAAAGAGATCAAATTTCAATTGAGTTCGTTTCGCAAATATTTTTGTAATAATAGGCGCTGGGGCGAGGTATTCTTTCCTGAGTTTTGTAATCAATTTCCACAAGGCCAAATCGAGGAGAAAAACCATATTTCCACTCGAAACTATCTATTAATGACCAGTGGAAGTAGCTACGAACGTCTGCTCCATCTAAAATTGATTTATGAAGCATTATTAGATTATCCTGGATAAACTTTTCTCTTTTTGTATCTTTGTTATCTGCAATACCGTTTTCGGTTATATAAATTGGCAAATCTGGATATCTTCTCGAGATAAGCATAATCGTGTCATAAAATGCCTGCGGATTTATTGGCCAGCCGAGATCATTTCTTGATGTTACTTTTTTATTTTTAAGATCAGAAATACTGAAATAATGGTTAACCCCAAGATAATCACATTTTGCAATCACTTTATCCAGAAGAAAAAAATTGATAAAATAATTAGCTATTCTTTCAAGCGGTTTAAAGATTTTATTTGTGTACAAAATACCATTATTGCTTACAATTCCAACCTTATAATTTTTATTTATTCTCTTGATTGCTTCATAAGCAGAGTTATGGCTTTTCACGATGTTACTTAGAACCATGAACATTAGGATTGGGTTTCTTTTTTCGGGTGGCCAATTTCCCTGCAACCATCCTTGCGTCGCATACGGTCCATATGGCTCATTAAATGTTGACCAAAAATCTACATATTCTCCAAGATTTTCTACCGCAAATCTGGCAAATCGTACAAAACAATCTATTGATTCTTTTCTCTCCCAGCCGCCTTTTTCTATGAACCAAATAGGATTTGTAAAGTGGTGTAATGTTACAAAAGTAGTGAACCCGTTTTCCTTCAGATATTTTAAAACGTCAATGTAGTGTTTGATTTCTTCCTCATCAAATACGCCTTTGGTCTTTTCAATTCGAGACCATTCAATAGAGATTCTGTGGGCATTTTGGCCAAGAGATTTTGCGAGATCAAAATCATTTTTAAAAAGTTGATATTGATTGCAAGCAGAACCTGAAATCTCTTTGTTTGAAATTTTTCCTGCTTGTTCGAAAAGATGCCAATCATTCCAAATATTACCACCCTCTACTTGGTGGGCTGAAGTTGCGGTGCCCCATAAAAAGTTTTTTGGAAAAAACAACTTTTTTTTGCTCATTTTCTATCTTTTAGTTCTCTTTGCGTTTCGATGTCGAGTTCTCTTTGGCGGATTATATTGCGTTTATCACGAAGTTTTTTGCCTTTTCCGACGGCAATTTCTATCTTAATAAGTCCATGTGACAAATATATTTTTGTCGGAACAAGCGTAAATCCGCTCGTTTGAGCCTTAGAGATCAAATGATCAATTTCACCCCGTTTTAGAAGCAACTTTCGTGGTCTTTTTTGCTCGACATTCATCTGGGCGGCAGGCTGATAGGGAGAAATATTCATGTTTGTAATCCATATCTGATTGTCCTTAACAGTAGCGAACGCCTCTTTGATACTAAGATGACCAGCCCTGACGGATTTAACCTCAGGCCCGGTAAGTTCTATTCCAGCCTCGAACTTTTCTGTAATCTCATATTCGAAGAAGGCTTTCTTATTTTCGGCTATTACTTTGATGGCGTTCATTTTCCCTTTAAAATTAGGCTAAACTATATTATACTATACGCATGCTCGAAGATAAAATCATTAATGAGATTTGTGCGGTTATCCGCTCGCTTTTTAGCTTTGAATTAGGCGAGAGAGAAGCGCAGATATCAAAAAGCGATGACAAGGCCCATGGGGACTATTCAACCAGCCTTAGTTTTAAGATTGCAAAGCAATTGGGTAGAAATCCGAAAGAGATTGCTGAAGAGATTGCTAGGGAGCTTGATAAAACAGGAAGGTTTGAAAAGGTAGAGGCGCTGAGCGGCTTTGTTAACTTATTTATTAAAAAAGAAGAATATTTTGACGAGTTGAATAATATCTTGGCTCAAAAGGAGCATTTTGGCGATCTTGAACTATTTAAAAACGAGAGAATATTAGTTGAATTTATATCAGCAAATCCGACAGGGCCGCTTACTCTTGCAAACGGTAGAGGAGGCTTTGCGGGAGATGTGCTGGCAAATTTACTTGCAAAGGCAGGAGCTGAGGTAGAGCGCGAGTATTATGTGAATGACGGAGGGAATCAAGTAAAGATTCTTGGAAATTCGGTACTTTATTTGCATGAACCAGGTAGCTTAGAAGAAGAGATATATAAAGGCGGTTATATTGAAGATTGGGCCGAGAAACATGAAGATCTACTGGAAGAATATAAAGCAAGGCCGTATGAGTTAGGCCTGATTATCTCTAAAGATATATTAGCTAAAATGATTAAACCATCAGTTAGTAAAATGGGTATTAAGTATGATAATTTCTTTAGTGAAAAGGAGATGATCGAGAGGGGCGAAGTAGAAGAAGCTATCTCAAAACTCAGAGAATACAATCATACAAAAGAAGAAGACGAAGCTCTTTGGTTTAAGACAACCGAATTTGGAGATGACAAAGACAGGGTGCTAGTAAAAGCTGATGGTGAAAAAACATATTTCGCAAACGATGTTGCATATCATTACGACAAGCTCTATAAGCGTGGTTTTGATAAATTGGTAAATTTTTGGGGCGCAGATCATCACGGATATGTAGGGCGTATGCAGGCAGCCATCTCAGCCATGGGCTGTCCAGGAAAACTAGATATTGTAATTATGCAACTCGTTCGCCTGCTTCAGAAAGGACAAGAAGTCAGGATGTCAAAACGTAAAGGAACTTATATTACGATGGATGACCTACTGGAACTTATTGGGGGTGATGAAAAAGAGGCAAGTGATGTTGCCAGATTTTTCTTCCTTATGTATTCGTTTAATACTCATATGGATTTCAATCTCGATCTCGCCAAAGAGCATTCGGAGAAGAACCCTGTTTTTTACGTAAAATATGCACATGCAAGGCTTTCGGGAATTTTAAGGAACTCCGAAGCGTTATCTTTACCGAAAGCAAATCTAGGGCTTCTAGCTGCTCCGGAAGAGAAAGATCTTATCAAGGAACTTATCTCTCTGCCTTCATTGGTTGAAAGTATTGTGACAAAGGAGGATTATCCCGTTCATCAGCTAACTTATTACTCAAGAGAGATTGCTTCGAAGTTTCACGCCTTTTATGATAAATGTCGTGTAATTGACGAAGGTAATCTAGAACTTACGGCTGCCAGGATTGAACTAGTAAAAGCAACTCAGATTGTTCTTGGCATAGTGTTAAGGGATTTGTTGGGAGTGGACGCACCCGAAAGGATGTAATGAAAATTTGGAATCGTAAAACAAAGGTAAGATTTAGGAAGGCGAGGAATCGTATTCCTAAATTCAGGATTTTTGTGATTTTTTTAGTAGGGCTAGGGCTTTTATTTTATGCGAATAAAACAGATTTAAGCATAGGGAAAAGAGATTTTTCCGATGTTCCTGCTTATGAATATACGAAATACTACGCAGCAATAACCCACTATACTAACGAAAGTAGGGGGGTGGGGTTTGAAAATCTCAGGACCAATCTAACGGACTCTTCGGCTGCAAAAATTATTATTTCAGAAGAAGAAAAAGAAAATCTGAAAAAAATGTTTGATATTCAAGAATATTCTTCAAATGTTACTTTTGCTAAAAATAGCGAAATTATCTCGAAAGTTGTTGGGAAAGAAGCGAACATCGCTATAATTCCTGCTGATGTCGTCAATTTCAAGGTGAAAACGCTTGAAATTGACGATAAATTTTTATGGGATAAAAATACTGTGAACTATCCTTTGAAGGTTAAATTGGAAACAGAAGATCGATCCCTCGCAGTAACTAACTTTGAGCAAACAAGTATTACAAAGCTTACAAGCATTGGAGACGTTATTCTTGGCCGACATGTGGCTTACAAAATGAATTATTATGATGATTATACTCACCCGTGGCTACTTATGGCTGATTTTATCAAGAATGCTGATATAACCTTTGCGGATCTTGAAGTTCCGCTCTCGGATCAGGTTAGTCCCCCTTATGAAGGAATGAGCTTTGTAGCACCACAAGAATCTATTGCAGGACTTAAGCTTGCGGGAATTGATATTGTCGCGCTTGCGAATAACCATAGTACGAACTTTGGTACAGAAGTTTTTACCGATACATTAACCCTATTAAATGATGAGGGAATAAAATATTGTGGAGGTGGAGAAAATTCTCAGGAAGCTTATGCCCCAACTATCATTGAAGCAAATAATCTTAAATTCGCTTTTCTTGACTACAATTCAATAATAGGGGCAATTAACGCTACGGATGATTCCCCCGGTGTTGCAAAGTTTGACATTAAGCCATGGTCCGATACCGATAGTGTTGAAGATTTAGCGGTAATAAAAAACGCTGTTCAGGAGGCAAAAACTAAGGCAGATATTGTGGTGGTTCAATTTCATTGGGGAGTGGAATACGAATCTAGCCCGATACAGTCGCAAATAAATGTTGCTCATGCAGCAATTGATTCGGGAGCAGATCTCATTATTGGGACGCATCCGCATGTTGTGCAGGGAATGGAAAACTACAATAATATTCCTGTTTTTTATTCTCTAGGAAACTTTATTTTTGATCAGGAGTGGAGCATAGAAACTAAACAAGGAGTTGTGGCTGAAACATATTTTTATGGCAAGAAAATAGTCAGTGCGCCAATCACTCCTTATCAAATAGAAGACTATAATCAACCTCATTTAGCAACTGTTGAACAATCGACTCAAATCCTGAAGAGACTCTTTGGGGCATCACTTACCAGTGAATTTCAGTAGTTACTTATGTTTTTTAACAATATTATCTATCTCTCTGAGTGCGTGGCTCCAGTCACTATCTATGGTGGTTACAAAATAATCAATGTGATTCTCAAGATTTGAGATAATTTCAAGTTCTTCGGTCATTGCTGTTTTCCTGATTTTTATATCTTTTTCGCTGTGGTGCTTTCTGTCTCTTAACCGTTTTTCTGCTGTTTCCAAGACTGGATCATTTGGTGAAACGCAGATCACTTTGACTTGATCACCAAGGAGTTCCTTGAGCTCCCTGATCCTATCAGCAGTCATTGCTGTGACGGAATGTCCTTTCTCTAGATTTTCACTTACATCGTCTCTCAGCTTCCCGTAATAATTTCCAGCATAAAAAGTATATTCCAACAACTCGCCTTCTTTTATATGGATTTTAAATTGATCAACAGAAATATGTTTATATTCGTTTAGGTTCCCAGGTCTTGGGGGTCGTGTAGTAAGTGAAGGGATGTAGTTGATCCCATGCTTTTTAACCATATGTCTGGCGAGCTCTGTCTTTCCTGAAGACGTGATGCCTATAAGGGCAAAAAATATGTTTTTGTTTTTTTCTTTGTTCATAATTAAATAATAAAAATATTTTCGCCTCGTGACAAGGTTTTAAATACAAAAATTCTACTTTTATATATTTTATGATTGTCTTAAAGAAGATGTGTCTTTTTTGTGATAAACTTTTATAGTCAATTAAAGAGATGAAATTATGGGATATTTGAATATCGAGATAAAGGCAAACTGTGATGATCAAGAAAGCGTAAGAGAATATTTGAAATCTCGCGGGGCTATTTTAAAAGGTGTAGACCATCAAATTGATACGTATTTTACAGTTCCTAAAGGCAGACTTAAATTACGTCAGGGGAATATAGCTAATGGGTTGGTATATTATGAGCGCTCTGACAAAAAAGGGCCAAAGCAATCGGAAGTGACGGTATATAGGTTCAAAGAAGGAGATTCACTTAAAGAAGTCTTGATAAAGGCGTTAGAAATTTTAGTTATAGTGGACAAAAAAAGGGAAATCTACTCTATTGAAAATGTAATTTTTCATATCGATTCAGTTAAGGGCTTGGGTAATTTTATTGAAATCGAGTCCTCCGCTGAAGATGGAAGTCTTGACAAAAATGATTTATATAAACTTTGTGAATATTATTTAGAAGAACTAAGTATCAGAAAAAAAGATCTGGTCATGGCTTCATATAGCGATCTATTGATTCAAAAAAAAGAAACGTCGAATTCTAACGATATTTAAAGCTAACTATAAAGTTCAACCAATTATCTAGTAGTTTATTTTATAAATTTTGCCTTCGGAAGCTACGTAAATAATCTTATCGGTTCCGTTCACGATTATTCCATTTATTGTTGTGAAATTGTTGGAGGCGTATTGGCTAATGAATTCGCCTGATTTATTTATTTGAATAACACGTCCTTTTGCTGTGTCTGCGAAAAATATGAAGTCAGTTTCTTCGTCGGTATATAAATAATTAACACCAGAAATTGTGCTTGGTAACCCTGTTACGGAAAAAGCTTGTTTTTCTCCTGATAGAAATTGGGTAATCGTTCCATCGTTGTTCAGCACAAAAACGCTAGAATCAATTGCCATACTAACTGCATTTGCGATATTTGTCCCGTCAGTAATATATTCGGTTCTTTTTGCATAACCTGCGCTAGTTCGCAATCTTTTATATATTTCACCGTTTGCAGTATCTAGAGAGTAGATGTTTGAAGAGAAGCTTGACACTGAATTGGGTTTTTCTATTTCTCCCGCAACCGCTTGTTTGGAGAAAGTATTATCGCTTGTATCAAATTCATAAATAGCAGGAGTATCTGTAAACACAACAATTGTATTTCTAGCAACTACGGCATTGGCAGAAACGATTCTCCCTTCTATACTAGGTGTTTCCAAAACTGTAGTTGTCTCGCTGTTTGTAATATTAATAGATGCAATCTTTCCATTTTCAGAGCTAATCAAATATAGGTAGTCGCCTAACAAATAAGGGCCAAAGGTATTTTTACCAACAATATTTTCTATGTCTGCAAAAACATAGGTATTGATTCTGGTTACTTTTCCTGCTTGATCTAGGGCATTTTCAATACTTGCAATAATAGCAATTGCATCATTGCCAACATATTTATTGTCTTTTAGTTTTTCGGCAGAATCTTTTATTTGAGTGAAGGTAGTTATTGCTTCGCTATTCTTGCCAGTTGCAATTAAGTTCTTGCCCTCATCAAATTTAGAATTTATTTCGTTTAATGAGGCTTGTGCCGTATCCCTGTTTTTCTTTTCAGTATTAGATTTGGAAAGCAGAAATATACCAATACCGCCACCAATAAGAAGCACGAAAACAAAAGCCAAGATAGCAGTTCGGGTTTTGTTAGGGCTTCCTTTGATTTTCATTTTTGGCGTTTTTGTTCTAGAAAAACTGATTCTTTCTAATGGTAGCCATTTGGGTCTATTTATGCTCTCCTCTTTTATGTATAAGTCGTTTGATTTCTTTGAAATAGATGGTTTGTCAAAATCTTCGGCTTGTGGCTTGAGCTTGCTTTCTTTTTTGTCAAAACTTTCGCCATATTCATCATAGAAATCTTTATCTGAAATTGATTCGTCGGTTTCGTGGAGTATCTTTTCTCCTTCAATTTCTTTTAGCGCTTTATCTTCTCTGTATTCTTGGACTTTCTTCTCGGTTTTTTCATAAAGATCTTTTGCTTTATTTTTTATTTTTGGGTAAAAACCATCCGCGAAGAATGCCCCTATGGTTGAGAAATACTTCTTGCTAATTTTGGTAGTTTTCTTTAGAAATGGGGTGGCAGCCTCTATGGCATCTTGCATCGGTTTGGTAGGGGGCGCAATCCATACGTCTGAAGGAGAAGAAACTATTTCCTCCGAAGCAGCTTCGGGTGTAATCATTTCGAGAACTAAAACAGCATTTGGCTTGACATCGTGGGATATTCCCTCAAGCAAATTAGCAACATGCTCGATCGTTATTGATGGGTGAAACTCGATAACAAACTTTCGTAGCTCTTCTTTTGAGATATAAAAGAAAATATCATGAGTTGCTAACGCAAGCTTGTCTCCCTCTTGAAGTTCTCCACTGGCGACTGTTATAAATGTTCTGAGTGGATTTACGGTATCTCCAGCAAGACCGTCACTAATTAGAGTGGATTTTTCGTTTCTATATAGGTAGGCATCTGCTTTCCCTGCCTGAGTTAGATGGATTGTAGTGTCTTTTAAAACCATCAGAACTGCATTTAAATTATTTAACCATTCGGTATTGCCTTGTTGGGTTGCTTCTGCAAGCTCCTCATTAACTCTTGAGAGTGCCGACTCAAAGCTTTCGACAGGACTTTTGCTTAAATCCGAATAATATTCTCCATGGAAGGAATCAATTATTAGTTCAGTAATTTCTTCAGCTCTATCGACGGAGGCGTTAACATTAATGACTGCGTATATCGATCCATGATTACGCTCATCTAAGTTCTTTGGTATGTGTTCGTAAGAAACAGCTATTCCCTTTGCTTTACGATTTTTCTTTGTTTCGCTAGAGAGTTTAGCAGTTCTGGCAATTAATTTCTTTTGCATAAATGGCCTTAAAACTAAATATTACTATAACACTATTAAATTTTGAAAACAATATATCGAAAATGCTTTTTTATCGATTTAATTGATTCCATATGTATTAGTATTCGTATCTTTGAATAATGGTATTCTAGGCGGGTAAAACGTCGCGATTATAAAAAATCCCAATAAAGAGATTATTACTGCGTACAATATGGTTTGAGGAATTTTTGAAGCTTCTCTCGAAGCTATTGTTTTGTAGCTTATATATTTACCTATTAGCACAGCAACTACAAAAGACATAATATCTATAAATAACGATTCAAACCCAAATGCTCCAGTATAAAAATAAAAGAAAGTTATTATAAATAAAACAACAAATGTTGCCTCTTTTACCTTCGCTAATAGCAAAACGTTTGTTTCTTTCACGTAGAGTCTTTCTACAAAGTAATAAAATACTATTGGGAAGAAAACTAGTTTTGTGTGTTCCCAGACGCTTTCATTAACGGCAGAAAATAACCCGATAAAAGCCAAACCAGACCAATCGTAAGTAAAATGAAGCATGGTTCCTAATATAATTCCAAATATAGTCCCGATAATTTCTACCTTTTTGATTGATATTTTTTTCTGCATAGAGCCTCCTTCTAAAATTTTACCAGACAATGGGCATTTTTAAATAATTTGTCTACTTATATTCAAATTGACTAGCGTGATATTATTTTACTATGAAAGATTTGTTAGAAGGGCTTAATCCTGAGCAGCTTACGGCCGTCACCCACAAAAAGGGACCTTTACTCATTATTGCCGGTGCAGGTACAGGTAAAACTAATGCTATTACAAGACGAATTGCTTGGCTTATCGAGCAAGGGCTGGCTAAGCCGTCTGAAATATTAGCGCTTACTTTTACCGATAAAGCAGCTGCAGAGATGGAAGAGAGGGTCGATTTGTTAATCCCCGGGGGCTTAAACGATTCCTGGATTATGACTTTCGACTCGTTTTGTAATAGATTTGTTGTAGATCATGCTTTTGATCTTGGTCTTAACGATAAGGTTAATTTGCTTACAAGTCAAAACAGAATTGCACTTTTTGTTGAAAATAATCTGGACAGGTTTAAACTAAAGCATTTTAGCTCCATTAGTAATCCAGCAAAAAATGTCCGTAGTCTTATTCAGTATTTTGGAAAATTAAAAAATGAGGATATCACGCCACAGGAATATCTGGAATTTGCGAATAAAAGCCTAGAAGAAGCTAATGATCAGGACGAAAAAAATGAGGCGGAAATACAATTAGAACTCGCAAACGCTTATCAGGAGTATCAGGGGCTCATGTTTGAGCATGGATATCTGGATTTTGGAGACCTTATCTCTCTTACGCTAAAATTACTTAGACAAAATAATAAAATACTTACAAACCTACATCAGCAATTTAAATATATATTAGTTGATGAATTCCAGGACACGAATTTTTCACAGCTACAACTGCTTAAATTATTAGCGCCAAAAGAATCAAACATTACAGTGGTTGGCGATGATGATCAGGGAATCTATAGTTTTAGGGGCGCTGTAATTTCGAATATTTTTGAGTTCACTAATCACTGGGATTCGGCGAGTCAGATTGTGTTTACAAGAAATTACCGTTCTTCCCAAGAAATATTAGACGCTTCTTATCAGCTTATACGGAATAATAACCCTGAAAGATTGGAAGTAAAAAACAATATTAACAAGAGGCTTATCGAATCTAGGGAAGCAAAATCAAAGAAAATTCCTGTAACTCATTTGCACGCACTGGATTCGGGCAGTGAGGCTGATAAAGTCGCTGATATTATAAAAGAAAGAACAGGCGAAGGATTAAGCCCAAACGATATTGCCATCCTTGTTAGGACAAAGAGTCTAGCAAGAAATTTTATTTCAGCCCTAAATCGTGTTGATATTCCGGTAGTTTTTTTTGGCCCTAGCAACCTTTTTAGAGAAAAGGAAATCATAAGTCTCATCGCTTTTATTCGCACGGTTACCGATGCCAGTGATTCATATGCTTTGTTTACTCTTGCTACAAGTGAAATTTATGGATTGGATAATAATGATGCATCGCTTCTCAATGGATACAGCAAACGAGCGAATACGCCGCTTGAGAGAATTGCAAAAAAGCATAACGATATAAAAGAGTTAAAAACTTTATCAGACGAAAGCAAGGAAAAAATAAAGGAAATCTTGTCAGACATCGAAAAATTACGCGAGGAAATAGTTACAAAGAAGGCGAGCGAGATTCTATATGTTTTTATCAAAAAAACTGGCTATCTAGATAAGCTAATTGGTAAGTTTGACGGAACTATAGAAACAAAAACAAAGCAAGAAAAGATTGATGCAGAAATTCAAATAAAAAATATCAGCAATTTTTTCAAAATTGTTGAAGATTTTGAGATTGACGCAAAAGACAAGTCTTTATTTTCTTTTGAGAGACATCTAGGTATTCTCCTAGAAAGCGGAGAAGATGACAGTATATTTGCGGTAGATAAGAGTACCCAGGCAGTAAATATTCTTACAGCTCATGCCTCCAAAGGGCTCGAATATCCACTAGTATTCGTTGTCGGTTGCGTAAATGAGACTTTTCCGTCGAGAAATATGAACGACGGGATTGCTATCCCGAATGAATTATTAAAGAGAGAGCCATTTGACAAAGAATTCCATACTCAGGAAGAGCGAAGGCTTTTCTACGTTGCTATGACAAGAGCCCAGGACGAACTAATATTGACTAGTGCAGAGAGTTATGGCGGAAAAAGAACAAAGAAAGTTAGCAGGTTTGTAGCCGAGGCCTTAGGCGAAGAAGCAGTAAATAATGATCTGTTTAAGGTCACGAATGTGGATTTCATCAATAAATTTGCCCCAGAAGGCAAAACAGTTGAAGCGGAGCCGAAACTTTATAACGAAAATGAACCATTGATTTTGACAGTCCAGCACGTTGAAAACTATCTAAAATGCCCTTACGCTTTCAAATTTAAATATATCTTGAATGTCTATACTATCGCGATTTCTCAAGCGATGAACTATGGAAATCTAATCCATAAAATTGTGGAGATTTATTATCGTTCAAGATTGCGCGGTGAACGTCCAAGGCTTTCTGATCTTCTGAAAATTTATAATGATGGCTGGAAAAGTGAAGGATTTTTAAATGATGGTCATGAAAAGGAAAGGTATGAAAAAGGCAAAGTTACAATAACTAGATTTTTTGAAAGAGAGGAAAAAGCTATTTCTACTCCTACTCTTTTGGAAGAACCTTTTGAATTTACCTTTGAAGACGCAAAAGGTGAGCCGCTTATATTAAGAGGCCGTTATGACGCAGTATATCTAAATTCGGAAGTCAATTTGGAAGGAAAATCGGTTGAGGAAATTAGAGAGCTTATTGCTGACGGTAAAATTATTTCGGCTAAGATTCGGGATTTTAAGACCGGTGAAGTTGATGACGAAAAGAAGGCAGAGGAAAAAGCAAGGACGAACTATAGAAAGCAGATGAATTTTTACGCGCTTAGTTGGCTTAAGCGAACCGGAAATTTGCCGGAGAATGTAGCCTTGGATTTTCTTGATGGAGACATCGTTGTTGTCAAAGATAAAACAGAAAAAGATATTATGGAAATTACTGAAGAGATATATAAAACTGTTGCGGGCATTAAGAGTAGTAATTATGAGGCTACGCCAGACAAGAGAACTTGTGGCTTTTGCGAATACAAGGATTATTGTCGATTTAAAATACTTTAGCCTATCGTTCGAGGCAAAGCCGAGAATCGCTACGTTATAGTCATTCTGTCCGACGACTCCGATGAGTTCGTGTCGGACTCTATCGGAGAGCCTGCCAAAGCATTTTATCCTCTTTTTAAATGTCATTCCCGACTAGTCAATTAAAAATATAATAAGTTGATCGGGGATCTGGATTCCCGTTTTCACGGGAATGACATTTTTTATCACCTGTCATCCCCGCGCACGCGGGGATCTATTATCTTCCTTGTCACTTTCTCTTGAAAGAAAGTGATGCAAAGTTCAAGAAAAACTGAACTCCTTTTTAAAAAGATTATTCTTTTTTCGATATATTATAAGGTTTTCCTAGAAAGAATAACTTTTTAAAATAGTCGGTCCTCTGGACAAGCAGTTTTTCGGGGGGTTATAACTCAACCAAAGCGAGAACTATTCTTCTTATTACTATGAGCAATGTTTGCCCGAACATGAAAAGAGCGGGAAAAATCTTTCAAATAAAAAAGTGGACGACCATTCAGGTGTCCACTAATATGTTTGTTATTTTTATATGTTTGTTGTTGTTAGGCGGTTTTTTTAAATTTTTCGCCTGTGAGGCGTTCATAGGCCTCGATATACCTCTTTGTGGTATTTTCGATAACTCTACTTGAAAGAGGTGGCGGGGTGCTCTTTTTGTCCCATCCCATCTCTTTCACTAGATAATCCCGGACATACTGCTTATCAAAGCTTGGTATGTCACGTTCCAGCAGGAAGCTCAGCCGGTATTCGTCCACATCCCAGAATCTTGAAGAATCTGGAGTACCGACCTCATCAATTAAGATTATCATTTCCTTTTTCAGTTTTTCGTCGAAGTAAATACCAAATTCTAGTTTGGTATCCGCTATGATTATGCCTCTCTTAAGGGCGTATGCGGCCATGGCTGAGTAAATTTGCAAAGTCAATTTTCTAAGTTTTTTGGCCTTGCCCTTACCGATGAGCTCACACATTCTTTCAAATGTGATATTCTCGTCCTTCTCCCCATATGCAGCCTTGGTGCTCGGAGTGAAGATCGGTTTTTTTAATTTACTTCCGTTTTTGAGGCCTTTTGGTAGTTCGATTCCGCAAACTTTCCCGGTTTTTACATATTCATCGTATGCAGAGCCGGTCAGGTATCCTCTTGCTATACATTCTATAGGGAACACCTTTGCTTTTTTTGCGATTACGAACCTATTAGCTAATTGTCTCATGAAACAGGCGAAGGCTTTTGGCAGATCCTTAATGTCTGTTGAGATATTATGGTTTGGAACAATATCTTTGAGATAGTTCATCCAGAAGATAGTTAATTGATTTAAAACTTGTCCTTTGTGTGGGATTTTTTCAGGCAGGATTACGTCATATGTCGAAATTCTGTCAGTTGTAAGAATTAGTAGCATGTTTATCATGCCATAGAGAAATAGATCCCAGGTATCTCTGACTTTTCCTCGAAAACTTGGCTTGATGGCATCTGCTAGTTTCATTACAATCAATTCCTCCTTTATTTTTTGGAATAGAGCTAATTTTCACCTGCCTTTTACGTATTTATTTGACAAAGAGCTTTTTGCTTTTGCGTGGAGAAATTATATCAGTTTTTGCTTAAAAATCAATGAATAAACGAATAAAATACTTTACAAAATATAATATTTGTGTTATAATACCAAGTTATCGCAAATTAGGCGATGGCTTTATATAGATAGAACCTTTAAAAAATAGAATTAAGAGGAGGGGCTTATAAAAAAATTCTTAGCTTAAGAGGGGGTTTTCATTATCTAATTTCTTATTGTTTTAGCGAAAATTATGAAATTTAAAAGGAGTGTTAAAAGTGAAAAAGAAATTGGCTTTAATGGTGGTATTTGCCTTTCTCGTTATGATTATCGGTTCCGCAAGTGTATATGCCTGCGGAGAGCGTATTGACAATGGCAATAAAGGCCAAGGCAATGCTTACGGCCAGGACAAGGTCCATGAAAACAATGGCAATGGCTATGCCTATGGTCACGACAAAGATCGGTGCAATGAAGATTGCAACGATGTTTGTGAAGAAAACGACGTATGTGACAATGAAAGCAGCTGTGATGACGACAACAGCTGCGATGATACTGATACGGACACCAATGATTCCGACTCTGATTCTGACTCGAATTCGGACAACGATCGCGACGACAATGACAACAACGATGACGAAGATACTCCTGCCGTTGTTGTTCCTCCAACCATAGGGATGCCTCCTGTTGAGGTAGTTCCTGCCCCTATTCCTTATATGAATACTACGCCTATTCCGGCTCCAATGTCCTTCCCTAAATCAGGGATCTAGAGAAGGGCCTCGCCGGGTTTGCATTCTTGCAAGCCCGGTTTTTTCATTCTTCAAAAGCGATAATTTTTAAAAAATATTTGTCTCAACGAGACACTACAAAAAATTCTTATTTTGTGCTAAAATCCCCTACGTCAGAACAAAACTCATTCTGATTAAACATAAGTTTTGAGGGTTCTTTGAAAAATTATTAAGGAGGATAAGAATGAAGAAGTTTAGGATTACTACTAGATCGTTTAGTTGCGGCAAAGGAGACAAAGAGCATTCAGAGATTATCTATGCCAAAACCGAGGAAGAAGCAAAAAGAAAGGCAAAAAAAGCACTTCCAGAAGACCAAATAGTACTTCATTGTTATGCCGAAGAAATTTCTGAAAGGAGGAGTTGATAGAAATGGCAGAAAAGACTGATCTTACAAAAGTCAAATATCCAATTCCAAATGTTAACGAGAGTCCTGACCTCAAGCATGCAGAACAAGATGTTTTGGAGGCTGCCTTGAGATGGGCTGAGCTGGATGCTGAAGTGCAAAATAATTCTCCATCAAAAAGTACGCTCCGTTTGTTTAGTAGAGCGAAAGATAATTTGAGAGCCGCTTGTTGGAGATATAAAAAACTAAGAAAGTAGATTTATTTTTGATGGTTTTAATAAAAGAAGGAGGGAGGATTTTGTATATTCCAGAAACAGGGCTTGAGTTGGCGCGTAATCTGAAGATAGCTGGATTCCCACAAGTAATTCATCTCGGCTGTTACTATGCAATTACTTCTGGGGTGGTTGCTCAATGTCGTAACGAGGAGTTTGTTAGTAATCTCCATAATTTTGATTGTGTCATACCCTGCATTGCCCAATTGGTTGAGGAGGCGAATGCGCTAGGTTACATAGTTCAGTTTGATACAACTGAACATGGAGAGCGTATTTGTAATTTTCACAAAAAGAGTAGTAAGGGAGGATGGGTCGTATATAAGGATAGGTTTTACGAAAATGCTCTTGCGATGGGGATTTTGGAAATCTACCAGATGTATCATAAAAACGGCCAAAAACCGCAAAGGAGGGCTTATAAGTGCAGACAACGATCATCAAGCTGACTATAACTCCTGTTGTTATTTTGTTTCTAGCCCGTCCAGTTTGAGCGCTTACCAGGCAATATTTTTTCCTATATTCATGTTTACGAGGTATTCCGAGCTGTTTTGCAGTATCAGTGTGTGGTATGTCTAGAAGGGAGTGATTCGTAGTGAATATTGCAGAGATAAAGGGAAGATGGCGAGAACTTCATCCCAATATCGCTCTTAAGGAAGTCGGTTCTTTTTTGAACGGTAATCCTGAGCTTAAATTTCGTCCAGTGGGATCTAGAGAGGATTGTTGGATTACTGCAGGCGATGGCCCTTTCTTTTATGATGAGAGAGGAATACCAGTGAGGACTAAAGGGCTTGAAAGAAAGAAATTTGAATTAGCTTTAGGTGAAATTTCTGCAGAAGAAGCCATAGTGGCCATCAGTGAAGGTGAGGAAGTAGGATTTACCTATTTATCTCAGGGAGTAATTCTGGAATGTTTAACTATCTCGCTAAAGCTAATTAAAAATCAAAAAATTCCCGCTATCTTTTTCGTTGACGGCAAATGGTATGCCTAGAAGGGAGTGATCTATTTGCCGCTATATATTGATCCAGAAGTTCTTATCGCAAATCTTCTTGATACAAAAGGATTTACTGAAGGTGTTGGTTATACTGATATAGAGATTTTTGTGATGGTTCTCGAATGTGAGCTAGAGAGAAATGTTTGGTCGGAATTAAATTCAGAGGCTTTGTACAAAATATCATCGAAATATCATAGGGAATTTCGGGAGTTTGGAGGAAGGTTTTTCATTAACGAAAAACTTAATCTACATATATTCAATTCCCGATTTACTTCGGAGGAGTCTGAGATATTTGTAAAAACCGCCAAAAAGTTTTCCGAAAATAGGAAAGAAAAAGTAATTGACCTGATGAAGAAAGTCAAAAGAGAGATTGACTTTTTCGGTAATCTAAAGGATGGGACTGATACTATTTTCGCGTCCAACTACGGTGATGACCTTAAATATTGGATTGCTGAGTGGCAAAAATTAAAAAAATACAATAAAGATCAGAATCTAGGTATTACTGAAGAGGACGTAAAGGACTATTATCGCTAGAAGAGAATTTGGCCAAAAAAGTTTATTTGCCTTGAGTTTATTTATAAGCTCAAGGTTTTTTATTGTCTACTGGAACCTTTCTAGTATTATCTCTACAATTAGATTATGTATGAGAAGGTAGAAGAAAAGGTGAAGATGTTAGCGATTTTTGAGGGCGGAGCGGTAGTTCCGCAGATTTTTAAATGGCAAAATAGGACCTATAAAATAAAAAATGTGAACTTGGCTTATCAAGAACGCGAAGGTCGCTCAATTAATTATTATTACAGCGTAGATTGTGAAGATGGCGGAGTCTTCAAGCTAAAATATAATGACGAAAACTTGACCTGGACTATAGAGGAATTATGGGTAGAATAAGGACTTGGCAATGAAAAGGCAAATATTACATATCGATATGAACTCTTATTTTGCGACAGTGGAGCAACAAGCAAATCCAAAGCTTCGAGGTAAGCCGATCGCTGTTCTCGGTAGCCATGCCAAACGGACCATTATCGTAGCGGCAAGCATAGAAGCAAAACGTCATGGAATCAAAACAGGGACAAGAATCGAGGAGGCACTAGAGAAATATCCTGAAATTATTTTTGTTCATGGAGAACCTAGGAAATATTCGTCGGTCACCAAGCAATTCATTGAAATTTTTGAAAAATTCACTGACAAAGTGGAAATTTTTTCTATTGACGAGGCTTTTTTGGATGTTACTTCTACTGCGCATCTGTTTGGCGGAGCCGAAAACATCGCAAGGGAGATAAAGCGAAAGATCAGAAATGAGATTGGCGGATGGATTTCGTGTTCGGTAGGAGTAGCGCCGAACAAATTTTTGGCAAAAGTGGGAAGCGATTTAGAGAAACCGGATGGACTAGTGATAATAACTGAGATAAACAAAGATGAAATATTATTAAATTTGCCGCTCAAAGAATATTGCGGTATCGGCAGTCGTCTTCATCAGCGTCTAGGCGTTTTGGGCGTTTATACTACCCAAGATTTACGAGATTACCCTAATGTGCTTCTTGCCAAAGAATTTGGCATCGCTGTTGGCCAGAAGTTGAAGCGTATGTCTTTCGGAATCGACAATTCAACTGTCCTTGATTGGCATAAGCAAGCTGATGCCAAGTCGTTCGGACACTCGAGAACATTAAATAAAGATGTCCGTGATCTAGATGAAATTAGAAGGCACATTCTTTTGCTTTCCGAAAAAGTAGCGAAAAGAATGAGAGATGAGGGGTATTTAGGCCAAGAAGTTGGAATGTGGTTGCGTTTTAAAAATTTTACAGGAACAGGGAAAAGCATGAGGATGAGCAAATGGACTTGCGATGGCCTTGAAATATCTGCTTATTGCGAAAAAATATTAAAAAAAATAAAGATAGATCAGCCGGTACGAGCTATTGGGGTTTATGTTGGAAGGATACAGCCGGAAAAAAATGTTTCGCAAAGCATTTTGTTAGAGGATAGAAGCAGTGAAAAGATACTCAAGGTGATGGACGAAGTGAATAACCGCTATGGAGAAGATGTTCTCGTTCGCGCCAAGCTGGCGAATACGAAACTGAAAGAAATAGTTTCTGGTATGGGTAGAAAGAAGTTTTAATACGACATAAATTAGTCTTGACAGAATTAATCAATTCGTTTAAAATTCTTTACTGCGCGTGTATATGACTGTTATGCAGTTCAGTTATATACAAATGCTCGTTGATATACACTATGCCAGGCATGGTTCATTCCAACAGATGTAACGGGGGAATATCCCGTTATGATCACCTATACTAGGTTGTCTGGCGGTAAGGCTTTCAGCCTTGCCCAATTCTGCATGGCTCGGTAAGCCGTCTTTTGCATATTCTTTATAAAAGATTGCAGCTAACGACTTACCAGCCATGTGTGAGTTGATTTCGCCGCCCTCTAAGAGTTGCAAGTTGATGATTATAATTCGTGCTATCGTGGCATGTATTTCATCGCTTTTTGAAGCTCTAGAGTACGTGAAATAATAGGTGCGAGGTAAAATTCGCACCAAAGGTTTTGACATGCTAGCTCTTTGAGTGTGCATGTTGGAATAAAAAGACCGGAGAATGGCATTTTGCAGGCTTACATAGGAGAGCTATCGACACGAGGTCTCTCCTGGCCTCATTTGGTAATACCTGCATTAGTTCCAAGACCGGTCTACCCCTCACACCCAGCGCGGGGGGTGAAACCGCGCAACGCCCGCTCTGTCGGGGACTGGGGAGGTTCAAATCCTCCTGCGGGTGTCATAATCCTCCCCGGCGGCTCTGGCTGGAAGTTCTTTTTTGGAGCCAACAGCCAGGGTCCCCTTGGCGGGCGTAACTCAGCGGTTTAGAGTGCTGTCTTGTTAAGGCAGAAGTCGCAGGTTTGATCCCTGCCGCCTGCCCCAGTATTTAACTTCTTCGGAGGTCTAAATACATAACGCGGGGTAAATACTCCGCGTTTCATGGGGGGTTAGCGACATCAACCTGATTTGTAACTTGCCTGCAGCATTTAGCCGGGAAAGTAGCAAAAAGGGGTCGTAAGCCCACCCAACCAAAGTTCATAGGCTTGTTCTAGATTACATTAATCTAATCCGGAACAAGCCTTTTTCTTTTATATAATATTAAAAAGAAAAAGCCCTACCATTTGGTAGGGCATATTTGTCTAACAAGCCGACTTTTTTTTGTAAGGCTTCTATGGGCAAAACGACAGTGTTTTGGATCCGTCCTCGACGTAATTCCCAGTTTTTTTGCAAATTCCACTGCAGGCGTAGAACTTACCATTTCGCAAACGATCCAAGTTATTTGTATTTGGTTCGAAATCCTCACACCTTGAAGAATTTCTCATGCAAACAACTCCAAATCGTCTTTTGCGAAGCACATCCACTGTCATAAAATCACCCCGATCTTATCAGGCGGATCGCTTTATTTCGGACAATTTTCCTGTAGCTTATCTCCTTCTAGAATCTCGTGACCATCAACTCCACATTTTCCGCCGTGAAGTCTGTATCCGCCTTTTCTGTATTCTGGGATGTGTTGGATGAAATCATCGCAATCATCACAAAGAGGTGTTATTTTTTTCTTGCAAACGACTTTGTTCTCCATTTATTTATCCTCCTTATTTATTTTGAGATTAGAAAGTGCTTCCCTGAGTTTCTCTTTTTGCCCCATGGTTATCGCGTGTTCTGAGTCTAGAGATTCGGATATGCTTCCGGAGATTGCTATCAACTGGTCTAGAGAATTAAGTCTTTTTTGGATTTCGTCCATAAGATTTTCTATTTGGGAATCCTTCAAGCCGTCTTTTTTGTTGATCCAGTCGAGAAATTTAACTTCGCACGGAAGCTTGAGTCCAGTGCAGTAGGAAGATCTCATAACAAGCTCTAGGGCGATGCGAAGGCAGTTGTATCTGTCTTCGCCTTTCCTGATTTGTTCCATGAGTTGCAATGTTTTGTCCTCAAGTTCTGTAATTATGTCTGTAACGGTTTCAGGCTGAGGCTCTTGCGACTTTTCCCTCCCGCGCCTTCTTTTTTCCGCCCAAGGGGAAAGAAGGTCATGCAGTCTTTCCATATAGGCTTCTTCTAGGTGGTTGTAGTCTATTCTTGGCAATTTTTTAGTATCAATCACTAACTTTCACCCCGATCTGTTTTTTTATAAAAGATTTATTGTTTTAACTTCCCTTAATTTTCTAATCCGTTTCTGCCAGAACTCTCCTAAAATGGTTTGTAGCGATTACTTCAACTCCTGGAGATCGGTAGGGTTAAGCAATGAATTAAGTTGATTCCGAGTCTGTTGCAAAGCAGCATTAAGCTCTTGAACGTAGTCAAAGTATCTTGAGAACTGCGTCATGAGATGGTCCTCATCTTCTTCATTTGCTGCAAGTGTGCTTAACTGGAAGTTGATTTCTCTTACTAGGGAATTAACTTTTGGGTCAGTCATGTCTGCGTGAATCACAGCTTTCAACACGAGTAATTGTTGCATTCTCCGAATTTCTAGATTATCTTTGAGTTTTTCCAGGAAGCCTTTCATTTCCGTTATGGACCATGGTTCTTCAGGAACGATTTCTCTGTCCATTTTCACTCCTCCTTAATTTTCAATTTACCTTGTCTTTTAGAAAATCTTTCAAAACATATTTGAATAGTGTTTCCGACGTGAGGATTTTAGCACAAAATAAGGGATTTTTGAAGAGTTTTATTTGTGTGATTTGGGAAAAAGAAAAACCCCGCTTATGCGGGGTTAGGGAGTAGGATCTCCCTGGCATTAAATTCACTCCAATCATTTATTCTTTTTATTTCGGCGTGATTCTATACACTTTGTGTACACCGAAAAAGTTGACTACGTTGAATTTGTGACCACATTCAGAACATATAACATTTGTTGCTAATCCGCCAGAAGGCCCATCATATAAATCGCCTTTACAGTCTGGACAAATTCCATTTTTTACTTCTTCTGTTTCAATTTGATCCATACTGTTTTCATTCTTATCCATAGTATCAATCCTTTCGATTTCAAATAATTTTTCGAGTTGCGATCCTTTTGATGCTTCGTCAAAGTTTTGATTTTTGTTCTGACGTGAGGATTTTAGCACAATAGGAGATTTTTCAATGACTTTGTCACTACTTTGGTAAAAATAAAACCCCACTTTAGGGGGGGGTGGGGAGTAGGATTTCTCTGGCATTCAATCTCCTCAAATCAAATTTTTCTTTTAGGAGTAACTCTATATGCCCCAGAATGAATAGTAATTTTGAATTCGTGACCACAAGTACCGCAGATAATGTTTGCTCTTAAATTGTATAGAGCAGCGCCACAGTCAGGACATATGTCATTATTTACCTTCTTCGTGTCAGTATCATCCAGTTTATGGCATTCTTCTTTTTTCATCCTCTGCCCCCTTAATTTTTAATGTGCGATTTTATTACTGAGTAATTTTGTTTTTGTACTATATTTCTAAATTGGGATTTTAGCACAAAATAAGGGATTTTTGAAGAGTTTTATTTGTGTGATTTGGGAAAAAGAAAAACCCCGCTTATGCGGGGTTAGAAACTACACAAGACCGTATTCGAAAATAATTTTAGTCCAGGTCTCTACGACTGTATTAGGACTTACGATCAGATTTAAAACCTCATGTCTTTGCAGCCAACTCATTTTGCTAGCTGTTTCAGTACAGAAATCGCCAATGCTCAATGAGCTTTCCGAAACTTCAAAAAGATAAATCATACAGAAATGAACACAATCTATTTCGTTTAGTGGAAAGTACAGGCATCCGATACGCCTAAGGGTGTGTGGATACCTTTCTGGGCTGTTGGCTTCGGTGAGTTCTTCAAGAAGCTCCCGGTAGGCACAATTACGCAGTATTTCTTCATAATTCGTAATAGTTTGGCCGTCTTGAAAATTATCTGTATTTTCCTTTACATGCCCGCCTAGTCCAGCCGAGTAGTTGTTGAAAAGTCGTGAATCCCCCGAGTCACCGGATCTCTTGTATATCAGATATCTTCCTTCGTTACTACGGACGATAACGTAAGGAATGATTTGTAGCATACTAAAGTCTTGTTCTATCCCTCCGCGTCTCTTCCAAATCGGTTTGATATTTCCTAGATAGTAATCACTTTTTGAGATAAATGGACTCTCTTTCAGATTACTCGTAAAAATTTTCCTTTGGATGTCGGCAATGGGTTTCTCGAGACCAAACGCTCTTTTGTAGAAATCGTCCAAGCTGATACATAAAACTACTTCTTCTCGGTTCAATTAAACCGCCTCCTATCCTTCGTAAATTCTGTTTCCGCAAAGGTTGCAAATTAGTGTCGCTTCGATCCCGTCACAATAAAGAGAAATGTTATTTTCTTTCGTGACTATGGCAGCTATTATTACTATATTGCCGCACTTATTGCATTCAATAATAAAGCCAGTCTTCGGGCATTCGCTAGGATATTGTTTTTCTATCACAATTGCCCACTCCTTCATTCGGATTTCAAAAGATCAACGAAAAATTTTTACTTTCACCCTTTTAGTATTTGTGAGTTTATTTTTTAAAACCGCACTTTTCTACTCTGGAAAACCTGATATCTCTAAACTCTTCACCACACCTATGACACTTTTGACTTTTGCTTATTCCGTTTGAAGAAACATAGTTGAGTTTACCGTCGCAACATGGACAAATTCCATCTTTCACTTTGCAAGCGTCAGTTTCATTTAGGGTTAGATTTGTTTCCTCCATTCTCTATCCTCCTTTAATTTTCAATGTACTTCTTGGCTGCTGAGTAGGCTTAATTTTCCGAACATATTTTACTGCCACGGGGATTATATACTAAATAAGCTCTTTTTTGAAGAGCTTATTTCCTGAATGAATTTAGAGGAATCTAATTCTTTATTCCCGAAATAATCAAATTTTTATCTTCAGACAGTATCTTCAGATCAGAAAACCCCGTCTTTTTAAGTTCCTTCAAAAGCTCTTTGGTTTTCCATGCATGGAAATATCTTGTGGTAACTTCTTCGCCATCTCCCGTTTTCCACGGCATCATAAAATCGGTACTATCAAGTTTTGAGATCCCAAAAATCTTTTTTATGTAATCCTGTAAAATTAGTTTCTTATATTCTGGCTTATTCCAAAAATACCAAACAGAAACAAGTATTTTCCCACCCGGTCTTGTGATTCTGCTGATCTCTTCTATTGTTTCTCTTCTAAGTTTTTTTGAAGGAATATGGTGAAGGGCAGCTATAGAAATTACGGCATCAAATTCATTTTTCTTATAAGGTGTTTTTAGGATATCGGATACTACAAATTTACCCCTTGGATAGGCGTTTTTTGCAAGATTGATCAATTCCTCACTAATATCAAGACCAAAATATTCAACTCCGTATTTTTCCAATACTTCAAAAAGTCTTCCATTTCCGCAACCGAGATCTACAACTTTTTGGTTTTTCTCTAATTCTAACGTATTAATTGCGTCAGCTATATCGGGCCAATTATATTGCCGCGTACTAGAAAAATGAGCACTAATCTTGTTATAATCTTCTTTAGTCTTTTTGATTAATTTTAAGGCAAAATTTTTATCCATGAATATCCAAGAATTTATTATTAGCAAATTAAGTGAAACAAAGATAACTTCTGAAACCGAGCTCAGAAAAATTATTAGTAATGCATGTGAAGAATTTGGTTACAAGGGTTATGTCAACAATATTACTATTCGCGAGGCATATGATGCAATGGTTGAAGCTGGAGACATCAATAAAAATGAGAAGATAGAGAGACTGCTTACAACAAAAAGAATGCGATCGCTTTCAGGAGTGTCGATAATTACGGTTCTTACGAAGAATTATCCTTGTCCGGGAAGATGTATTTATTGCCCTCAAGAAAAAGATGTCCCCAAAAGTTACTTATCAAACGAGCCGGCAGTAATGAGAGCAATTAAAAATGAATATGATCCTGCTAGACAGGTATTATCGCGTATCGATTCGCTAAAGAAACAGGGACATCCAGCCGATAAGATTGAGCTAATTGTAATAGGCGGAACATTTTCATGTCTCCCACATGATTATCAGGAAAATTATATAAAATCTTGTTTGGATGCAATGAACGGATTTGAGTCAAAAGATTTGAGTGAGGCAAAAGTTGCAAATGAAAAAGCTGATCACAGGTGTGTCGGGTTGACTCTAGAAACTAGGCCTGATTTTATTAGCGAAGAGGAAGTGGCGTGGTTTCGCTATCTTGGAGCTACTCGCGTGGAATTAGGAGTTCAAGCGCTAGATGACGATTTGCTGGAACTCAATCAAAGAGGGCATAAAGTTTCGGCGACAATTGAAGCAACAAAGTTGCTAAAAGATGCAGGATTTAAGGTTTGTTGGCATTTGATGCCGAATCTTTTCGGTTCAAGTGTAGAAAAAGACAAGGAAATGTTTCGCCAAGTTTTTTCTAACCCTGACTTTCGTCCTGATTATATAAAAATTTATCCATGTATGGTTATAAAAGGCGCACCACTGTATGCTCTCTGGGAGAAAGGAAAATTTGTTTCCTATACCGATGACGAGCTGATTGAAATTATAAAAGATATAAAAAGTCACGTTCCATATTGGATTCGGATAATGCGAACTATCCGAGATATTCCAGCAGTCAGCATAGAATCGGGATCAAAAACTTCAAATCTGCGTCAAGTAGTTCACAAAAGAATGTTCGATGAAGGCTTAAGCTGTAATTGTATTCGTTGCCGGGAAGTTGGAGGCACGGCTAAAGATAAAAACCAGCCCCAAGAAAAATTATTTATCGAAGAGTACGAAGCAAGTCAGGGGAGGGAATTTTTCCTAAGTTTTGAATCTGAAGATAGAAAAGTAATATTTTCATTGCTTCGTTTGCGGCTTACAAAAAATCAGTTTCTGCTGGAACTCGAAGACTGTGCTCTGATTCGCGAAGTTCATACTTATGGCCAACAGGCAGAAATAGGCGAAGAGGGCGATACTCAGCATCGGGGAATGGGTAAAAAGTTAATTCTAGAGGCGGAGCGAATCGCAAAGGAAAACGGCCATGAAAAAATTGCGGTTATTTCAGGAGTCGGCGTAAGAGATTATTATAGAAAACTAGGATACAAACTTATTGGTGAATATATGGTAAAGGAATTTAAATGACTTACGAAGAAGTAATGAACGGGCTGAGAAAACTTTCAAACGTTAATCCTAAGGATATTGCCGGGATGGCAAGGTTTGGGATAAATACTGAGAATGTTCTTTGTATATCGATGCCGGATTTGCGTAATTTTGCCAAAAAAGTAGGTAGAAATCATGAAGCTGCGCTTCAGGTTTGGGATTCTGGAATACATGAAGCAAAAATTCTTGCAGCGCTTATTGATGAGCCGAAAAAAGTCACAGAAGGGCAAATGGAAAAATGGGTAAGCGGTTTTGACAGTTGGGATGTCTGTGATCAAGTAATAATGAATTTGTTTGATAAAACTGAGTTCGCTTACAAAAAAGCCGAAGAATGGGCAAAAAGAGATGAGGAATTTGAGCGTAGGGCTGGTTTTGCGATGATGGCTTCACTCGCCGTTCACGATAAAAAAGCGTCGAACGAACCCTTTTTCAAGTTTTTGCAGATAATAAAAGAAGGCTCCACAGATGAACGCAATTTTGTCCGAAAAGCAGTGAATTGGGCATTGCGCCAAATCGGCAAATCCAGAAACACAGAACTATATAACAAAGCCCTAAAAACTGCTTATGAAATACTTAAAATTGAAGATAAAACAGCCATTTGGATAGCAAAAGATGCGATAAGAGAGCTCGAAAGCGAAGCCGTAAGGAAACGGTTCTTAAAGTAGCTTTTTGTAATTTTTTTCACAAAAAATGTTTGACATCAATGATTTGCGGACTTAGAATATTATAAAAGTTGGGTATCCCTAAAAAGGGATTTTTTAATGTAGTTTGTATTGTTTAATAAGGGAGAAGGTGGGGTTTTGAACAAAGAAACAAAATACATATTTGTTACAGGTGGTGTAATCTCTGGCCTCGGCAAGGGAGTATTTGCAGCCTCTTTAGGCAATATACTCAAAGCTCGAGGTTTTTTAGTGAGTATGATGAAATGCGATCCATATCTAAATGTGGATGCTGGAACACTAAATCCTGGAGAACATGGGGAAGTATTTGTAACTGATGACGGTGCCGAAACTGATCTTGATCTAGGCCATTACGAAAGATTTGTAGACAGGAACCTAACAAAAGCAAGTTCTGTAATGAGCGGAAGGATTTATACCGAAGTTTTAGATGATGAAAGAAAAGGCAAGTACTTAGGCAAGACTGTCCAGGTAATCCCGCATATTACTAATAAAATTCAAGATTTGATTATAAAAGCAGGTAAAGGTTCGGACGTTCATATCGTTGAAGTTGGCGGAACTGTTGGCGATTACGAAGGACTGCATTTTATAGAAGCAATTCGCCAAATGAAGAGAAAAGTTGGTGCCGAAAATGTATTATATACGCATCTTGTTTATCTTCCCTTTCTTGAGACTTCCGGTGAAGTAAAAACAAAACCGGCTCAATCAAGCGTAAGAGACCTTTTGTCATTTGGAATACAAGCAAATATTATAGGTTGTAGATGCGATAGAGTTATCAAGAAAGAACACATTGCAAAAATCGCTTTGTTTTCAGATGTAGACGAGAGAGCCGTAGTTCCACTACCTACTGTAAGTAGTGTTTATGCTATTCCGAAAAATCTCGAAAAGGCAGGTCTGGGAGAGTATGTATGCGAGAAATTGGGACTCGAAAATCATACACCAAAGAAAAACGGTTTTGACGAGTATTTGAATAATCTTACACGTCTTGATGGTGAGCTTAAGATAGGTTTAATCGCAAAATACATGACAAACGAAGACACTTACAAAAGCGTAAATGAAGCTATTCAGGCTGCGGGCGTCGCAGAGAAAAAGAAAATTAATCTTGTATGGGTAGATGCCGAAAAGCTAGAAGGAGAAGGGGTTGATAAGCTCAAAGGCCTTGATGGGATTGTGGTCCCGGGAGGATTTGGTAACCGTGGTATAGAAGGAAAAATTCTGGCGGCGAAATATGCCAGAGAAAACAACGTGCCTTACCTGGGTTTATGTTTAGGTATGCAGATTGCGGTTATCGAATTTGCTAGAAATATTTTAGGTTGGAAAGATGCGAATAGCGGAGAATTTGATACGGATACGAAGCATCAAGTAATTCATATAATGCCTGAACAAAGAAAGAATATGGATGAGGAAAACTATGGCGCAACAATGCGTTTGGGGGCTTATCCATGTGCATTGGATAAGAATTCTAGGGCTTTTGAATTGTACGGAGAAGAAAAAATTAGTGAACGTCATCGCCATAGATATGAATTTAATAATGATTTTAGAGACCAATTTGCTGATGCTGGGCTAGTCTTTGCTGGACTATCTCCAGATCGTCATCTTGTTGAGATTGTAGAGATTCCTGATCACAAATTTTACGTTGGAGTTCAATTCCACCCAGAATTCAAATCGCGACCAGACAGACCTCATCCTCTTTTTGCAGGATTTATCAAGGCTTGTATAGACAAATAAAGAAAGAGCTAGATTTCTGTCACCGACTAGGAATAACAAAAAGACGACATCCTGTCCGACGACTCCGATGAGTTCGTGTCGGACTCCGTCGGAGAGCGGAGTCGAAGAATCTCAACCACTTGTCGTTCTCGCACACGCGGGGATCTATTATCCTCATTATCACTTTCTCTTGAAAGAAAGTGACGCAAAGTTCAAGAAAAACTGAACTCCTTTTTAAAAAGATTATTCTTTTTTCGATATATTATAAGGTTTTCCTAGAAAGAATAACTTTTTAAAATAGTCGGTCCTCGGGACGAACAGTTTTTCAAGGGGTTTATCGTTCGAGGCGAAGCCAAGAACTACTTTTTTGTCTGTCTACTTGTCATCCTCGCGCACGCGGGGATCTACCTATATCTCTGCTTCGCCCAGCACTTTTTATAGTGCTGTGGTCATCCCGAGCCTGTCG
>CAZQLQ010000007.1:0-45660 GCA_964594415.1 uncultured Candidatus Saccharibacteria bacterium | reverse complement strand
TTCTTTGCTTGAAGTAGTAAAAACCGTTGCATTCGTAATTATTTTTGTTGTATGTTTCAAACTTTTTATTATTCAGCCTTTTAGAGTAATCGGTACAAGCATGGTTCCCTCTTTCCATGACGGGGATTATATATTTATTAACGAAATTGGATATAAAATAGGAAACCCGTCTAGGGGAGATATAATTGTTTTCAGACATCCAGATAGTTTATGCACCCCGTACGTAAAAAGTCATACTATTTCTAAGGGGATACTAGAAGGTCCATGCAAGACCTATATAAAAAGAATTATTGGTCTTCCAGGAGAAACCGTTGAGGTAAAGGACGGGAAGGTTAAGATTTTCAATAGCAGTAGCCCGGAAGGCTTTTTTCTTGAAGAAAAATACATCGAAGATAACATCAAAACCCTAGGAAATTTGAAAACTACGGTTGGAGAAGACGAATTTTTTGTCTTGGGAGACAATAGAAATCCAAACGCAAGCTCTGATTCAAGAGAATGGGGAGTCCTAGAAAAAGAGTTCATAATCGGAAAAGCATGGATTAGACTTATACCAATTAAAGATTTCGAGATTTTTTCAAAAATAGAATATTAATAAAAGGCCCCGTGGGGGCCTTTTTTATTAACTGCTAACTATTTTTCTAAATATTTTTTCGAGATCTTCTGCTGAATGGTAAGTTATTACAACCTGACCACCTTTTTTAGAACGCTTTATCTCAACTTTTGTACTAAGAGATTCTGACATTCTTTTCTCTGCCGCCAAGAAATCGGGGTCTTTCTCTCTTTTCCCTTTATTGTTAGATCTTGATGATTTTGCTTCGGCTTCTCTAACATTTAGCTTGTCGCTAATAATCTGATTATAAAGCTGCAACTGCTCTTCTTTATTTTCTAGGCCAAGCAAGGTTCTTGCATGCCCTTCAGTAATTTTTCCTTCGATTAGCCCTTGCTTAATGTCAAAAGGCAGAGATAGAAGCCTAATACTATTGGCTATTGTAGTTCTCGCCTTACCAACCCTTTTTGCTACTTCTTCTTGCGTAAGGTTAAATTCGTCAATTAATTTTTTATATGATAGAGCTGACTCAAGAGGATTTAGGTTTTCTCTCTGAACATTTTCTATCAAGGCAAGTTCGAGTTTTGACTGCTCATCGAGAGACCTAATGATAACTGGAACTTTGTTCAAGCCTGCAATCTTAGCCGCTCTTAGCCTTCTCTCTCCTGCAATAAGCTGATATTTGTCTCCGAATCTTGTTACTAATAAGGGTTGAAGTATACCGTGTTCCCGAATTGAGCTAGCTAATTCAGCTAGAGCCTCTTCATTAAAGTTTTGCCTTGGCTGCTTGGGATTCGGTTCTATTAATCTGACGTCTATTTCGCTATCTGAAGAAATCTTGGAGCTATCGTCATAGAGAGCTTCCTCAATTGGTATCAGGGAGTCTAGTCCCCTTCCAAGGCCGAAAGTCTGTTTTTTTCCTGAGTCATCTACTGTTTGCATTTTATGTGTACCTCCTTAGCTAATGATTTGTAAGCTACTGCTCCTTTTCCAAACCTGTCATAATGAGCGATTGTCTTTCCAAAAGATGGCGCTTCTGCAAGACGGACGTTTCTTGGAATAATTGTATTAAAAACCTTATTTGGAAAGTGTTTCTTTGCTTCTTGTTCAACCTGTCTAGAAAGAATCGTATGCTTATTATACATCGTAAGGAGAACACCGAGTAATGACAATCTTTGGTTTAAACTCACTCGAACCCTTTGTACCGTATAAAGCAACTGACTAAGCCCCTCAAGGGCATAAAACTCTGTCTGAACAGGTATTAGAAGATGATCAGCGGTTACAAGCCCGTTAATTGTAAGTATTCCGAGGGAGGGAGGACAGTCAATCAAGACATAGTCGTAATCGTCCTTGACCTTATCTACCGCCATCTTAAGCCTATGTTCTCTCGCAATCTGACTGACTAGTTCAACTTCAGCAGCAGCAAGGACAACACTGCCTGGCGCTAAATGTAAATTATCGATCTTAGTTTGAACCAGAATATCTGATATTGGCATATCCCTAGTAAGAACATCGTATAAACTGTATTTAATACTGTTTTTGTCAATCCCAAGTCCACTAGTTGAATTACCTTGCGGATCTAGGTCCAATATCAAAACCTTTTGACCCATTTTTGCTAGATAAGCGGCCAAATTAATGGTGGTGGTAGTCTTGCCAACTCCACCTTTTTGATTTGTTATTACAATTACGCTTGCCACGTTAATATATTAACAAAATTACGAATAAAATCAAACGACTTTAAAACCCCTCTATTCCGAGGGGCTTAATTATTTGGTTTCTATTTTTTCAATTTTTATTTTTGTGTATTTCTGCCTATGACCAGTTTTTACTCTGTAATTTTTCTTTGGCTTATATTTAAAGATTATCTGTTTATCGCCCTTTTCTTCGCCTACTACAGTAGCTTTTACTTTGGCTCCATTAACTACAGGAGTCCCGAGCTTAAATTCGTTTTCGTCAGATACCAATAAAACATCTTCAAAGACAACAGTTTTATCAGGCTCGAGCTCCAACAGCTCAACCAATATAGAATCGCCTTCTTTTACAATATATTGTTTTCCGCCAGTTTTAATAACAGCAAGCAGATTATTTTGTTTTTCAGCCATCACGTTCCTTTTTTACAACAGAATAATTTTAACAATTTTTGGATAAAAAATCAAGAGAATTAAAAGTCTATCTTTCTATAACGAATAATTATACTTTCTAAGATGCCTAGAGAAGTCATAATAATTATTATCGAGGTTCCGCCGTTACTAACTAAAGGCAAGGGGATTCCGGTTACAGGCATGATCCCTAAATTCATTCCTATATTAACAAATACATGGAAGAATATTAACGAAAAGATTCCCGTCGCAATATACATACCAAAATAATCCCTTGAAACTCGAGCAATCCATATACTCCTAAAAAGAATTACACCAAAAAGCAAAATAATCGCAAGAGCCCCTACAAATCCCATCTCTTCTGCTATTGCCGCAAATACAAAGTCGGTATGCTTAAAAGGAACGTAGTTTAGTTGGGATTGAGGACCATGCCCAAGCCCCCTGCCCCAGAATCTACCCGAACCTATAGCTATTATCGCCTGAGTCACATTCCAACCTGTATCCATAGGATCGGCTGTTGGGTTAACGAATGTAAGAATTCTATCTCTCTGGTAATCATGGAGAAGAAACTTATATATGATTGGTAGCGATAGAAAACCCACAAGTGCCATCCAAATTAAATATATTTTTTTTGCATTACTCACAATAAGCATTGAGCCCCAAATGATAATAAATGCGAGTGCGGTTCCTAAATCCGGCTGCATAGCAACTAGAACTGTAGGTATCCCAACAAAAACAATCGATTTTAAGATAGTTCTAAAACGGTTCATCTCGCTCACATTTTCAGAAAAAAACTTTGCAAGAATGATAATCATAAACACCTTAGCAACTTCAGAGGGCTGAAATTGAAAAAAGCCGATATTTATCCATCTAGTTGCTCCAAACTGAGTTGTTCCGATAAATTCAACGCTTACAAGAAGAATAATTGTAACTATGTATAAAATCCCGGAAAATCTTTTAAATATTCTGTAATCTATGTTTGCAAAAACAAAAAGCAATATAACCCCTACAATCGCAAAAAGCGCTTGTTGGTAGGCTTCACTGCTTGTATCCTTAATGTTATTAAAGGTAGTACTATAAATCGTTGAAACGCTAAAACCAAGCAGTAATATAGCTGCAACAAATATTACCCAATCAAAATTTTTTAAAAAGCGCAAATAGCGTTTCAAGTTTAGCCTTGTTTTTTAATACCGAACCAAATTGGTACTTCATCAAGAAGCACATCCTCATTATACTCCAAATCAGAATTTCTGTTTAAGACTATCTCATTTGCCAGCGTTTCTCTTCTAATGTAGTCTCCCCATTCTTCAAGTATAATTTTTGCCAATACGTCCGAGGTCGTTTCAAAATAAATATTAATTTTGTTATCAACTTCGAGATCTGCATTTTTTCTCATATCCTGAATGATTCTTGTCACATCTCTAGCGATTCCTTCTTTTTTAAGTTCTTCGGTGATTTCAACGTTAAAAGCTACCGTAACCTCGTTATCACCAGCTACTTCAAACTTATCGCTCTTAGGCTTAAATGTAGTGATTATTTCATCTTCGGTTAGCTTTTCTCCTAAAACAAGATAAGAGTCCCCTTCTTTAGCGTAATTTCCGCTAACTATATCCTTGGCTATCTCCTTTACTTTGTCCCCGTATTTTGGTCCAAGAAGCGAGAAGTCAATTTTGACCTCTTTAACAACAAAGTCATCAGCCGCAATATCTTCTTTAAAAATAATCCTTTTAACATTCAACTCTTCTTCAATTATTCTCACTAAGTCCTTGGATAGCTTGATACGTCCAGGGTAGTAAACGTAAATTTCAGAGAGTGGCTGTCGAACCTTTATATTTTTTGCAGCTCTCGCAGAAAGACCCTGGTTAACTATTTTTCGAGCTAGCCGCATCATTTCATTTACTTTGATATCTATTTTTGCTTCATCGTACTGTGGCCACTTGGTTAGGTGAATAGAGATTGGCTGTTTAACGTCCAGTGATAAAGCCAAGTTTTGATAAATTTCCTCTGTAATAAATGGCATATAGGGCGCGAGCAGTTTGATGTAGACATTCAAAATGTAATACAAGGTCTCATATGCTTGCATTTTGTCAGCATCGTTTTCGCTTTTCCAAAAACGTCTTCTTGATCTTCTTATATACCAATTAGAAAGATTATCAATATAGTCGGACAATAGTTTCGCAACCTTTGAAAGGTCATAACACTCAAACGCCTCCGTAACATTTTTTATTAATTGGTTAGTTTCTGATATTACCCAGTAATCTAGATTGTTTTTTGCTTCAATTTTTCCCGTTGGAACAAATTCGTCAATAGTTGCATAGGTAACAAAAAAACTATATGAATTCCATAGTGTTAGAATAATCTTTTTTACTACTTCGTCTACGCCTTTCTCTGAGAATCTTAAGTCTTCAGCTTTTACTGCAGGAGAGGACATCAAATAGAAACGCATAGAATCCGCACCATAATTCTCTAAAATTTCTAAAGGATCGGGATAGTTTTTAAGGCGTTTTGACATTTTTTGCCCATTTTCAGCTAGAATTATTCCGTTCACAACTACATTCTTCATTGCTGGCCTGTCAAAAAGTGCCGTTGAGAGGATTAACAATGAGTTAAACCATCCCCTTGTTTGATCAATCCCTTCAGCAATAAAGTCTCCGGGAAAGTTTTTCTCAAATTTTTCTTTGTTGTCAAAAGGATAATGATTTGAAGCATAAGGCATACTACCCGACTCGAACCAACAATCAAGAACTTCCCCTGATAATCTTGCCCTAGATCCACACTTACACTCTAATTCTATGTCCTTAATTTTATGCAAATGAATATCATTAATCTCTAAGCCACAAGCTTCTTCTAGTTCGGAAATGCTTCCCATAACAATCTCCTCACTGCATTTCTCACATTTCCAAATCGGTAGCGGTGTCCCCCAATATCGATTACGGGAAATATTCCATTCTGGAGCATTTTCAATAATCTTAGCAAACCTGCTCTTCCCAACAAACTCTGGCATCCAATAAATTTGCTGATTTAATTCCAAAATTCTTTCCTTGATCTTTGGCACCTCTACAAACCAGCTGGAAACTGCTCTATAGATTAATGGCGTTTCGCATCTATAACAATGAGGGTAACTATGGCGGATCTTTTCTGTTTTGACCACCTTCCCTTCCGATAGAAGATCGGAAATAATCTTTTCGTTCGTTTCATCTCTAACTACACTCATTCCAAAATAATCTGCTACGTCTTCGGTAAACTTACCAAACTCATCAACGGGGAGAACAAATCCAACCTTGTTCTGCCTAGACACACGATTATCATCTTCGCCAAATGCGGGAGCAATATGCACAATCCCAGTGCCATCTTCAGTATTAACAAAGTCCCCGGAGATCAATCTAAATGAACCTTCGGTGTTTTTGAAATAGGAGAAAAGAGGTACATATGTTCTATCTAGTAGCATCTTAGTGTCTATTTTTTCACTGTTTGAAATCTCCTCTGAAGAAAAATATTTTTCAGCGCAATCCTGTGCAAGTATAAAAAATTCATCACCAACCTTAAGCTTGATATATTGAATATTTTTTCCCAATGCCAAGGCCATATTTGCCGGCAAAGTCCAAGGAGTAGTAGTCCAGGCAAGCAGAAAGGTATTCGGTTCATTATCTATTTCAAATTTGACCGTAATCGCCTTGTCGGTCTTATCTGCATAGCCTTGACCAAGTTCAAAGTTAGAAAGAGGCGTTGAGCATCTGGGGCAAAAAGGCATCACCTTAAATCCGGGTGAAATTAACTTTTTATCATAGAGCTCTTTAAATACCCACCAAACTGTCTCCATAAACTTTGGGTCCATGGTAAGATACGAGTTCTCCATATCTACCCATCTGCCAGTCCTCTCAACAATTTTTTTCCATTCTTCTGCATAGGTTAAGACTTTAGTCCTACATGCTTCATTAAACTTTTCTATACCGAAGTCTTCAATCTGTTTCTTATTAGTAAAGCCCAGTTCGTTTTCTACAATATTCTCAATAGGTAAGCCGTGTGTATCCCAGCCCCAAATACGTTCTACTCTGTAACCCTGCATAGTCTTATATCGAGGAATTACGTCCTTTATAAATCCCGCGAGCAAATGCCCATAGTGAGGAAGCCCCGTTGCAAATGGAGGTCCATCATAAAAGGTAAATTCCTTTTCAGACGGTCTTTCTCTTACCGAACGTTCAAAAATATTTTTTTCACTCCAGAATTCAAGGATTCTTTTTTCCATTCCAGGAAAATTTTCTTTTTGATTAACCTTCTTAAATGACATACTGCCTCCTATAAATAAAAACCCACGTCGCTGGGGTCCGCTATTTGCGGAGGTACCACCCCAAATCTACGTGGTTGCTTCATTAAAGCTATTACGGGCTTACCCGTCGAGCTCTACTCTTTCTTACGAAATTTCTTCTCGCTGCTTGCGGTTGATATCCGCTAACGTCTTACGACACGCTTTTTATAGTTACAATTATTTTAAGCCTTTTTATTGTTTAAGTCAAATCCTCGATCTTAATCGTCTTATTTTTAGAAGTTTGCCCTTTTATGATCTTCAAGAAAGCCTTCTTTACTTTAAAATATTTTGACAAAACTCTTATTAGCTCTTCATTTGCCTTGAAATTCACTGGTGAAGCTTTTAGCCTAATCTTATAAATATTTGACTCTTTATCAAACTCTACCGATTCAGTGCTTGAGTTCGTAGCTACTTTTACTTTTATTATACTCATAACTTCACAACAAGTGCTTGTACAATCTCCAGAATGAGAAAAACAACTATAGGCGAAAGATCAATCATACCACCCAATGGTGGCACAACTTTTCTTACAGGCTTCAAAATAGGTTCGGTTATATCATAAACAAAAATTCTTACCTTACTTGCTTTTTGTGGGAACCAACTCAAAAGAATTCTTGCAAATATTAAAACGTACAGAACATCAATTAAGCTAATTATTAAATTTATTAAGAGTGTTTTTGCCATATTTAACGCATCATTAAATTTTTTGTTTCTGTTACTGAAGGCAAATCGCCTTGCCAAAGCTCTACCATCTTACCATCATCCTGAACGATAAGAAAGGCTGGCGTAGTCATAACAGAATAAAGCTCTGCCTGGTGAATAGTTAACCTATCGTCCCAATCCAAATATTCGACTCGATAACCCTCCGATTCTAGTTCCCTTGCTTTATCTTTTGCATAACGCATTTCTGGGCCATCTCCTTGATAAAATACTTTTAAATTCATACTTACTCCACAGTTACGCTTTTTGCTAAATTTCTTGGCTGATCCACATCACAACCCCTAGAGGTTGCTATAAAATAAGATAACAACTGTAGAGGTAAAATGCTAAGAAGCGGCGTAAGCAAGGGCAATGTCTCTGGAATATATATCACATCGTCCACATTCTTTTTGATTTCTTCGTCCCCCTTCGTTGCGATCGCCAATATTTTACCGCTTCGCGCTTTGACTTCTTTAATGTTACTTATAACTTTATCATAAAGATCGTCCTTAGGCACTAAAAAAATCGAAGGACAGTCTTTATCAATCAAGGCAATAGGCCCATGTTTCATTTCTGCCGAAGGGTAACCTTCAGCGTGAATGTATGAAATTTCTTTCAACTTAAGCGCGCCCTCCAAGGCAACAGGAAAATTTATATCCCTGCCAAGATATAGGCAGTGTTCAAAATCTTTATAGTTTTCTGCGATCTTTTTTATCTCCTCAAAGCCGTTAGAAATCTCTTTAATTTTTTCGGGAATCTTGACAAGCTCATCTAGTATCTTCTTTGACTCTTTCTGCGACATGGTTTTTAGTGTTGCTAAATAAACAGAAAAGAGGGTAAGTACCGAAACTTGAGTCGTAAAAGCTTTTGTAGAAGCCACTCCGACCTCAGGTCCAGCATGCGTATAAATACCTCCGTCGACTTCTCTTGCTATCGTGGAGCCAACCACATTAATAATACCGATTGTATGCGCCCCTTTTTCCTTTGCTTCACGAAGACCAGCTAAAGTGTCTGCAGTTTCTCCTGATTGGCTTATCGCGATAACCAAGGTCTTCTCATTTACAATTGGGTTACGGTATCTAAATTCAGAGGCATACTCTACCTCAACTGGAATACGAACCATCTCTTCAATAAGGTACTCACCAATTAATCCTGCGTGCCAACTAGTTCCACACGCAACTATTATAATTCTTTCGATCTTTCTCAGCTCGTCTTGGTTAATATTCAACCCGCCAAATATCACCTTACCTTCAGAAATTCTTCCAGCCAAGGCCTTCATGATTGCCTCTGGCTGCTCAAAGATCTCTTTCAGCATAAAATGTTCATACCCACCTTTACTAATCTGATCGATACTCCATTCGATTTCTTTAACAGATTTTTCTTTATGTCCATCTGTTGCAAGATCACTAATTTCCAGCTTGTCTCTGGATATAGCTGCAACCTCATTATCATCAAGATATATCACTTTTTTTGTGTAAGAAAGAATTGCAGAAACATCAGAAGCAATAAAATATTCGCCTTCACCTAACCCAAGAACCAGAGGACTTCCTTTTCTGGCAGCAATTATCCTTCCCGGTTCTTTGCTTGAAACAACACAAATACCATAAGTTCCGACGACTTTTTTAAGCGCTTGCTTAACCGCAGACTCTAAATCATCTTCATAAAATTCTTCAATCAGGTGAACCAATACTTCCGTGTCGGTCTCTGAAACAAATTTATGGCCTTTTTCTATCAAAGCGTTTTTTAGTAATTCATAGTTTTCAATTATTCCGTTATGAACCAACGCGATCTCTTTTTTACAATCCGTATGAGGATGTGAATTTTTGTCAGAAGGCTCTCCATGTGTAGCCCACCTAGTATGGCCTATTCCGCAAGTTTTACTTGATTTATTTAATATCTGCTCGAGATTTGCAATCTTTCCTTTAGCTTTATAAATTTCAAGTTCGCCATTTGTAAGACAAATTCCGGCTGAATCATAACCTCGATATTCAAGCCTCTTTAGACCAGACACAAGTATATTCTCGGCATTTTTATTACCGATATACCCAACAATACCGCACATTATTAACCTTTCTAATTAACTTAGCCTATTTTAGATAAAAAAAATCTTTTTGTCTAACCGACATGGCTAATACGTGTTCAATGTTATGTTTGATACTCCAGACTTGACGTCTATGCTGATTTTATTTTTTGCAAACGGATAATTTGGAGATAGGTATATATTTCCGTTATTGTCTAGACCGATATTGTCGGTAAGATTATTTGTAATTTTTCCTGATAAAAAGTTTAACTTAACCCCTGAATCGGAAGGAATATTAAAAACAATATTTGAAGCACCCGAATCTACATTTACGTCCACATTTCTTTCCCTATTGCCGAAAGTTACCGTCGCGGTATTCGCCCCTGATTTGAAATCAAGCTTAACCACCCTCAGATCTTCCAGATCCAATTCAAGAACACTCGCACCGCAATTCAATTCAAGCTCAACCGGCAAGGACTTGTTTATATCCAGATCTAGCTCCCTCTTAAAAGTGGTGAATAAAAAGAATTCTGGTCCCTTTTCAGATATTTTCACGCTATCAAGCTTGTTGCTTATATCTAGTGGCTCTATAATAATTTCGGAATATCCCTTTCCTTCATATTCAAGAAGATTAGTCTCGCTTTGTGCCTCAGAAAGGCTCCCCAGCCTTATTCTTGAGGCTCCAAGGTTTAATTCAACTTTTCTAGCGTTCAAATCTATTGAATCAAGGGCATTGCCAGATAATTCAACGGATCCGTTAATATTCATAATTCTATATTCTAAGCCCGAATTTGTCGAAATAAACAAGATTGCAAGAGCAATTATCAGTAAAATGATTGCCACCATTGATTTTTTATTTTTTATAATTAATGACAATCCCCAAACAATTAAAATTATAGGCCAGAGATAAACTATTTTTAACCATATACTTTCATCAACCCAGCCTTCTTGAACTCCCAAAAGGGCAAAACCAAGTAGCGCAATAGTAATTCCCCAAAAAAACTTCATAGGATTCATAGACCCTCCTTTATTTACGAAAGCTCCTAATAGCGACAAAAAGACCGAATAAGATCAAAACTATAGCCCAAAAATTTTCGCTAAAATCTATATTAATATAGTTTTTTAAGATTAAAATTGCCCCAATAATTATCAATGCTACTCCAAATAAAAATCTTCCTGAGAAAAAAGTATCCTTTTCAGAATAGTAGCTCGTCTTCTCTTCTTTTTCATAAATAACTTCGGCCTCAGCCTGCTTGTCTTTTGTCATATCTTCTCCTTATTTATCTTATTTATCAACAGATTTCATTAAAATTAATAAGCCTATTAACATTACTGAAACCGGAAAAAAGTAATGCCATACATTCATTCCGGTAATATTCTGAATTAAAATTAATCCCCCAAGAAAGACAAGTATTACACCAAACCAAATACTAAAATCATTGTTTTTTTTATTTGATTTTTGTTTTTTTGAAACCGCTTCATTTATTTCGCTTGCAATACTTTCAGCCTTTTCTTTTATTTCTTCAGCGCCTGTTTTGTGCTCCTTGCACTTTGGATCAAGAGGAACAATTATCCACGCAACAAGATAGGCGAAAAAGCCAACGCCCGAAAAAAGCAACACCAGAAAAACCAGTCTTATTAACGTAACATCTATTTCCAAATACTCGGCCACTCCTGCCGCCACACCTCCAACCATGACATCAGAACATGATCTATATAACTTCTTAGCTGCCATAAAACCTCCTTGTTAAACTACTTACATTATACCACGTAGAACTATTTTGCTTTCTAATAAAATAATTTAATATGTTAGAATTAAATTAATATTAATTAGTTAGGAGGTAAAAATGGAAAAACCAATGTTAAAGTTTATTTATGCACTATTCATAGGAATCTTGCTTGCAGTTTTTATAGGAGTTGGGGTAGACGCTTTTTACCCTGCGCCAAAAGCGCCAGACTGTAGTGCAACATATAAAGAAAACCCTACCAACGAACAGATTGCTATCCAGGAAGAATGCGAAAAAAGCAATAGAGAATATAACGAGGGACCATTTTCTGACTATAATAGAAATGTCAGTATAATCGTTCTATTCTTTGCAGTCGTATTCTTAGTAATAAGCTTATTATTTGAGAAAAAACTTGAAATAATTTCTGAAGGACTCTTAATCGGAGGGGTGTTTTCTTTGGCTTATAGCATTATAAGAGGATTTATGTCTACTGATGCAAAAGCCCGTTTTGCCGTTCTTACAGTAGGGTTAGTGGTGACGATTGCGGTTGGATACATCAAATTTATTCTCCCGAAGGAAAAATTAGCAAAAGAGAAGAAGTAATCCAGTACAATTATTTTATACAAACGTGGTTAATCGTTATAACGGATGACCACGTTTTTTATATATCCTCGCATTATATCGGCAAATTCCTCTAGTTGAGGATGAGTAAATCTTTTTTCTTTTGTTAACTCACTTAGGTAAGTAACCTCTGGCCTGAATCCCTGTATCGCATAGGCATCTGCGCCTTTGAGTATCTCGCCAATCTTAAAAAAGTCTTCTTTTTTATGATATTTGGGGAGAACGGTTGTTCTGAATTCATGCTCTATTTTACTGTTGATTATGACATTTATACTTTCCTGTATAACTTTTGTGTTCTTAAGTCCACAAATTTGAATATAATTTTCGAATGCTCCCTTAACGTCCATTGCAATAAAGTCTATTAATTCTTTATCAATCAACTTTTTTAAGACCTGAGGATTTGAACCGTTTGTATCAAGCTTTACAAGCAGATTGAGCTTCTTTATCTTGGTCATAAACTTGTCTAGATCCTTCTGCAAGGTTGGCTCTCCTCCTGTTATAACCACTCCGTCTAAAACATTTTTTCGCTTTTCTAGATATTCGATTACGTCTTCCACATAAATTTCATTGAAACTACTTATTGGTATAAGTTCCGGATTGTGACAAAACCCACAACGAAGATTGCAACCCTGCGTAAAAACAACGGCTGCAATTTTTCCAGGATAATCAATAAGACTAGTTTTCTCCAACCCAGATATTTTCATAGGCGTTTTAACAACCTGAGACATCAAAAGTGGTTCGGTCGGAAAACTCCTCTCTTTTTCCATCATTCCACTGATTGACTGGCCTAATATAGCCAACTACCCGTGAATAGACTTCACAGACAGTTCTCATACTTGCTAGGTCTTGTGACTTAGTTTCAGTTTGCATTTTTTACACCCTCCTTTAAATTCTCCTTTATATCAATTTCAATTTGTTCGCTGTAGCCTATTTCTGCGTCGCAAACAGGGCAAAAATGATGTTCGCCTTTTAGATAACCGTGTTTGGGACAAATAGAAAACGTCGGTGATAAAGTAAAATACGGCAAGTGATAATTTTCTGCAATCTTTTTCACTAATTTTTTTACCGATTTAATATCGTCAAGCCGTTCGCCTAGAAATAGGTGCATTACGGTTCCGCCAGTATACATAGTCTGAAGATCATCCTGAAGGTCAAGTGCCTCAAAAATATCCTTCGTAAAGCCAACTGGTAACTGAGTAGAATTAGTGTAATAAGGTTTTGCCCCCAGGTTTTTAAAAGCCAAGTTGTTTGCGACAATAATGTCAGGGTATTGCTCTGTGTCTCTTTTTGCAAAACGATAAGTAGTTCCCTCTCCCGGAGTTGCTTCAAGATTGTACATTTGGCCTGTTTCTTTTTGATAATCAGTTATTTTGTTTCTCATAAAATCCATTACTTTGATTGCAAATTCATGGCCTTCTTTTGTAGTTAAATCTTTACCGATAAAATTTAATAATGACTCATTCATACCAAGAAGCCCAATCGTTGCAAAATGGTTTTGCCAATAATTGCCAAATCGTTTCTTAATATCAGAGAGATAATATTTTGCAAAAGGATATAGCCCGTAGTCCATTAATCTTTCGAGAATCTTCCTCTTGATTTCCAAACTTTCCTTCGCGAGATCCATAAGTTCGCCAAGTCGTTTAAAATATTCAGCTTCTGTTTTTGACATATAGCCGAGTCGTGGAAGATTTATAGTAACCACCCCGATACTTCCAGTAAGAGGATTAGCCCCAAACAAGCCACCACCACGTTTATGAAGCTCTCTGTTGTCTAGACGTAGCCTACAGCACATACTTCGGGCATCATCAGGACTCATGTCCGAATTGATGAAATTAGAAAAATAAGGAATTCCGTACTTCGCCGTCATCTCCCAAACAGGATCTAAAACCTGGTTGTCCCAATTGAAGTCTTTTGTAATATTATAGGTTGGAATAGGAAAGGAGAATATTCTGCCATTTGCGTCCCCCTCAAGCATAACTTCGGCAAAAGCCCTGTTTATCATATCAATCTCCGCCTGAAAATCTTTGTATTTTTCTTTCATTGGTTTGCCGCCGATAATAACATGCTCCTCTGCCAACGTTCCTGAAGGGATTAAATCCAAAGTAATATTAGTAAAAGGGGTTTGAAAACCAACCCTTGTCGGAATATTCATACCAAAGATAAACTCTTGCATAGCCTGAACTACTTGCCTATACTCGAGATTATCGTATCGGATAAAAGGGGCCAACAGGATATCAAAGCTCGATACTGCTTGCGCACCGGCGCTCTCACCCTGCATAGTGTAGAAAAAGTTAACAAGCTGATTAAAAGCTGCTTTTAGATGTTTCGCCGGCTTGCTTTGAATCTTGCCAGGCACACCGCCAAAACCCTTTAGAAGAAGGTCTTTAAGGTCCCAACCACAGCAATAAGTGCTCAGAAATCCAAGATCATGGATGTGCAAATCTGCATTTTCATGCGCTTCTTTTATAGTATTAGGATAAAGCTTATTTAGCCAGTAGCGTTCAGTTATCTGGGCAGAAACATAGTTATTTAAACCTTGTAATGAAAAGCTCATATTAGAGTTTTCTTTTACTTTCCAGTCTCCCTGACTCAGATAGTTGTCCATGAGCTTATCGCTATCAATGAGCTTGATCTTTCGTAGGTCTTCGTGTTGCTTCCTGTACACAATGTATGCTTTAGCAGTTTCTTCGAACACAGAATCCATAAGAACGTGCTCTACAAGATTTTGTATCTTCTCAACAGTAGGGAGATTATTTGCGTCAAACTGCTTATTCATAAGGTCAACTACTTTTTGAGTAAATTTTTCCGCGATATCTCTTCCAAATTCACCCGTAGCTCCACCTGCTTTCTCTATCGCATTAGCTATCTTTTCTGGATCAAATTTAACCAGACTTCCATCGCGCTTCTCTATCTTGGTAAATTTTTTTCTACCAAGATGCTTCTTTCCTAGCGAAAGCTGTTCTTGCAGATCTTCATCAGAAACAACCATTATTCTATTCCTCCTCCTTAGTTTTACTTAAACCTTTCAATCTCTCGACTTCTTTTACAAATGCGATAAGATCGCTAAATGATTTATAAACCGATGCAAACCGGAGATAAGCCACCTCATCAATCTTCAGAAGCTCTCTCATGACCAAGTTTCCAATCTCGGAGCTCTGTATCTCATTATCTCCCCTAGCCTTTATCTCCTTTTCAATCTTTGTAACCAAATCCTCAATTTCAGGTTCAGTTGTTGGTCTTTTCTCAAAAGCCCTGTATATGCCGCCAGAAAGCTTTTCTCTTATATAAACCTCTTTGTGCCCATCCTTTTTAATTACTGCCAGTGTAGGTGTCTCTAAGCGTTCATAGGTGGTGAATCGAAACCCACAGTCCGCACATTCTCTTCTACGCCTAATGGCAGGTTCGACGTCTATATCACGTTTTTCCAAAACCCTTAGATTTAACGATTTACAAGATGGACAAATCATACTTACCTCAACTTAACAAAACACGATATATAGTGTACGTATTAAATGTTATTACGCTATATATACCGCTGTCAACACTTTTCTTATCCACATTTTTTTTTACTTTTTTAGTGGGAAAAAATCAATTTTCCACAGACTATTATTTTATAAATATCTTTTAAACAATTTAAAAAGCCCCCACCTTTGGGGGCTAAAAAAATAGGCAAGTTTATTCCATTCTTTTTCTTATAAAAGTTGGTATTTCCCAGTCATCATCGGTGTCTTCATCAATCAAATCTTCCTTTTCGGGTTCCAGAGAGACCCTTCTTGGCTCAATATTATGACTATGTCCGTGTTGTCCATAATGTGCCTGCAAAGGATTATGCATACTTTCAAATCCCGTAGCAATAACCGTAATTCTTAACTCTCCCGTAAGGCTTGGATCCACCACTGCTCCGAAGATAATATTTGCTTCCGGATCAACAGCATTTGTAATAACTTTTGCTGCTTCGTCAATTTCATACATTCCAAGATCAGTTCCACCAGTTACATTAAACAGAACGCCCCTTGCGCCATTAATTGAAAGCTCAAGAAGTGGCGAATTAATGGCTTGCTTAGCAGCCTCAACTGCCCTTGCTTCACCACTACCACGACCAATTCCCATAAGGGCTGACCCCGCATTTGACATAATAGTTTTTACGTCAGCAAAATCAACGTTAATCAATCCGTTCTCAGTTATAAGATCAGTTATACCCTGAACGCCTTGTCGTAAAACATCGTCAACTACCTGAAATGCATCCAGTAAGCTCGTTTTCTTATCAACTACCTGAAGCAATCTGTCGTTCGGGATGGTAATCAGCGCATCAACATGATCCTTAAGACTATCAACCCCTTCTTCAGCTACCCTTTTGCGCCTTTCACCTTCAAATGAAAAAGGCTTCGTAACTACACCTACAGTAAGTGCGCCTACTTCACGAGCTATATTTGCCACAACCGGTCCTGCCCCTGTTCCCGTGCCACCGCCAGCTCCATAGGTAATAAATACCATATCAGATCCCTTGAGGGCTTCATATATTTCTTCGCTTGTTTCTTCAGCCGATTTTTTGCCGATATCAGGATCGCTTCCTGCGCCCAGACCTTTTGTTAAGGCTTTTCCGACATGTATTTTTTTTCCCGAAAGGGAGTTATGTAGTGCTTGGGCATCCGTATTAATCGCTAGAAACTCGACGCCTCTAAGTCCCGCTTCTACCATTCTATTTATTGCGTTACTTCCGCCACCGCCAACACCTACAACCTTTATACGCGCAAATGTTTCCATTGTTGGTTTTACTTCGCCCACCTTGTAGTCCTCCGTTTAATATAGACCTAAACAAAACCATTGTACATATTATTTATTCAATTGTAAAGTACATTATTTTTGCATAATAATGTTGTTCAAATAATCTTAATTTTTAAGAAAAGTATGAATTTTAAATTTTCTATGGTAGAAAGTTTTTAAAGAAATTAAGGATTCCTTGTAAAAAATTACTTCTTTTGGTTACTGGGCTTTTATGCATTTCTTCAAAAGAATAAAGCATCAGCCCAACAGCATTTGCATAGATTGGATCATAAACCTTGTCAGTAAGTCCGCTGAGAGAATGGGGCTTCCCAATGACGGCAGGAAGACTGAAACACTCCTTTGCAAGCAGATCGATCCCTGGAAGCTTTGCGCCCCCTCCTGTCAAAACAATTCCAGCTGGTAATAGTGTGTCTCTTTTGATTCTTCTTAACTCTTCTCTAACAAGCTTAAAAATCTCCTCCATTCTTGCCTCGGAAATCTCTGCCACATGTTTTTTTGTAACAACTCCTTCTTCTCTTATGTCTATTGCCGACAGGTCTATCTTTTCCTTATCAGAAACTTCTGAGTGATATGCATGCCCGTATTTTATTTTTATCTTTTCAGCAACATCTACTGATGTTCTAAGTCCGATAGCTATATCGTTGGTGACTTGTGATGCTCCGACTGGAAAAACTTTCGTATAAAGAATACTGTCTTCTTCAAAAACTGTTAGCCCTGTGGTTTCTGCGCCAATATCAATTACTGCAACACCAAGCTCTTTTTCTTTTTTTGTTAAAACGGCCTTAGCAGAAGCAAGCGGAGAGACAATAGTGTCTTCAATATTTATTCCAGCTTGTGTAACACACTTCTGTAAATTTCTCCAAACCTGATCGGAAACCATTAAAATATGAGATTCTACCTCCAATCTTACCCCTGTCATCCCCACTGGATCTTTTATTCTTTCGGAGTTATCAATAGTAAAGAACCTCGGAATATCATTGATAATGACTCTATTTGGAGGCATCTGTATAGCCTTTGCTGCGTCTTCTGCACGAAAGACATCATTCAGCGTAACCTCTTGATCGGCCCTGCCTGTAGCAACTGCACCAGTAGAATTTTTACAAACTATGTGACTCCCATTTATATTTATTACCGCTGATTCAATTTGAGCCCCACAGGTTCTTTCTGCTATTTCAACGGCTTCGGAAACACCGCTTACCGTTTCTTCAATCTCCTGCACAACACCCCTTCTTAGTCCTGTAATGTGGGTAGTGCCTACCCCAATAACATTAAGAGTATTGTCTGCATCAGGTTTGCCGACAACCATACTTATCTTACTAGAACCAATATCTAAACCCACATAGAATGTTTCTTTTTTTGCCATATTTCTTTTAGTTTTCTAACCAGTTAATTATAAAATAATTCAATATTCATTTACAAGAGATTTTTTTGATCTGATAATTCTGTCAAAATAATTGGGGAGTCTTTTGTTATATAAATTGTATGTTCAAAATGTGCTGATTTGGAACCGTCCCTAGTCCTGTAGGTCCAGCCATCATTATCTTGATAAACATGGAAGTCGCCTTCTGTTACCATTGGCTCTATTGCCAATGTCATACCCTCACGCAATAACTCACCAGTACCTTTGGTGCCAAAATTAGGAATCATCGGTTCTTCATGTAAGTTACTTCCTACGCCATGACCCACAAGCGTCCTGACAACGTTAAAGCCGTTTTTTTCAACATAATTCTGAATCGCAAAAGAGATGTCTCCTATTCGGTTACCTGCAACTGCCTGATCTATCCCGAGCATCAAGGAATTCTTTGTTACTTCGAGCAACTTTTTATTACTTGCAGACTCTTTTCCTATTACAAAGGAAATTGCCGAGTCCGTATGATAGCCATCAAGATAAACACCAAAGTCTAGAGAAACAATGTCACCAGCTTTAATTATTGTCTGACTCGGTATTCCGTGAACAACTTCATCGTTTAGAGACACACAAATTGCTGCAGGATAACCCCCATACCCCTGGAATGAAGGCCTAACTTTATATTTAAGACATAACTTTCTGGTATAATCATCGATTTCTTTTGTAGTTATACCAGGCTTAATCCACTCTTTTACCTCATAAAGAATCCTGGCAAGAATTTGCCCGCCTTTTTTCATCGCAATATATTTTTCACGGTTTTCCATTAGAGATTAACCTTGTGCATGATATCTTCCGTAACTTCTTCGATTGACTGATCAGCATTTATCTCTAAAAGTACGCCTCTATTTTTATAGTATCTTATAATTGGTATCGTCTTCTCCAAGAATGTTTCAATTCGCGATAACACCACGTTTGGATTGTCATCAATCCTATATGTAACCGCGCCTCCACAGTGTTTACAACTGTCAAAACCTAGCTCGATATTTCTACCGCAAACTTCACAAACCCTTCTTTTTGACAACCTATCTACTGCTACTTCTTCTTCAAGAAAAAGATAGATAACCGCATCTAAATCACGTTTATTTAAACGTAAGATCTCCTCAAGCTTCCTTGCCTGAACTATAGTTCTTGGAAAGCCGTCAAATACTATCCCTTTATTTTTATTGATTCTTGGAATGAGCTTGCCGACTTGGTTTATCATAACCTCATCGCTTATTAGTTCTCCACTATCAACAGCTTTCTCAATTTTATGATTATTTTTCATCAAATTTCTTGCGATATCACCACCCGAGATTACTTCGAATTCAAAAAATCCTGAAAGCTTTTCAATTTGTGTATCCTTACCAGCGCCGGGTGAACCTATAATAACTATATTTTTCACAGCTTGATCCCAACTTTATTTAAAATCTCTCTCTCCGCCTCAACCATCAACTTTTCTTCTTCATCTGAAGATTCGTGGTCGTAGCCGTAACAATGGAGAATCCCATGAACAAGAAGATGAGCCAACTCCTCCTCTATACTCTTATTATGACTTAACGCTTGTTTTCTTAAAAAATTATAGCAAATAAAAATCTGTCCTAGAAGCGGCTTATCTTCTAAAACAAAACTTAAGACATCAGTAACCTTTCTTTTGCCCCTGTAAACAGTATTTAACCTTTCTATTTCAATCTCAGTAACAAAACTGAACTCGATTGTTCCTATTTTTCTATTCAAATAAGAAAAAGCAGCCGAGGCTACTTTTTCTATAAATTCCTTCTTTATGCTATTAGTTCTTCCACTAATAATTAGTTTCATTGCAATTTAGCTTTCACTATTTCAGAGATAATTTTACCATCCCCCCTGCCTTCAGATCTTTTTATCGCCTCCTTCATTACTTGTCCTATTTGAGAAACGTCATTTGCATCCAAATCCTTTATTGTCTCGTCAACAAGGTTTGCTAATTCCTCCCTAGACAACTTTTTTGGCAGATAAGACTCAATTATTTTTAGCTCAAACTCTTCTTTTTCAGCCAAGTCTGCCCTCCCGCCTTTAAGAAACTGCTCGGCCGAATCTTTCCTTTGTTTCGCCTGCTTTTCGAGAACCGTCATGACTTCAGAGTCGGTTAGCTTGTCCCTTTTTTCAATTTCAGCGTTTTTAAGAGCATTTTTAAGCATCCTAAGCACTGAAAGTGAAACGTCACCGCTCTTTAAAGCATTAATTACTTGTAAATCAATTCGTTCTTGGATATTCAATTAAAACCCCTTTAAAAGCTCTTGTTTAGTTTTCTGATCTTTACGCCTTTTTTTGCGAATGGCTATCTCTCGTTCCTCTCGTTTTGAAAGTCCCTTCTCAAAAAATTGCTTGCGTCTAGATAACTGCAAATTACCGCTTTGTTGAACCTTGCGATTAAAACGTCGCAACAAGCTCTCAAACGGTTCTTTTTCTTTTCGTACTACTGATTGCAAAACTGAATCCACCTCCTTAATATAGAATAAATAAATTATATCACATAAACAATTTGGCGTAAATAGGGCAAAAGATAATATTACGGGATAAGCCTAGGTCCCAAATCTTTTCCTCCAAGTAAGTGCAGGTGTATATGTTCTATCTGTTGTCCCGAATCAGGGCCAATGTTCATAATTAAACGGTATCCTTTAAGATCGTTTTCTTTCGCCAAGCTGTTTGCCAATACTACCATATAGCCAATAGTATCCCCTGCTGTACTTATCTGCCCTCCCTCTATGTGCTCTTTTGGAATTACCAGGGCATGGAAAGGAGCCTCAGGATTAATATCGGCAAAAGCAATTACTTTGTTATCCTCAAAGTATTTCTTTGCGGGAATCTCGCCTTTAACAATTTTACAAAACAAACACTCTTCCATCTTTCCTCCTTTCAACAATTCTAACATATTTTTATAGCAAGTTTTCCACAATAAAACACTTGACAAAACATCTCCTTTGTGATAGAATTATACGTTGTCCTTAATAAGGGCATTTTTAGTTGAAATAGTTGGGCTATTTTAACGCAAAGGGTAGAAAGGTAGGTTTATTCTCTAATGAATAAAAACTTTATCACCGCCGTATTGTTTACCTTTATGGTGGCGAAAAATCCGGTTAATTTAACCGAGGCGAAAAGCCTAAATGAATTAGAAAAAAAGATCACATTAACCCAAGAAACAGAAAATAAGATTGCCACATCGGTAATAAACAACATTAATAACGAATTGTTAACCAAACAGCAGATTGCCGATATTAAATTGGCTAATTACAAAAAACAGGTAGAGCTAGAAGCTGCATTATCAAAAGAAGCCGAAATCAAAAGAATAGCTGAGTTAAATAAAGAAAAGATTTTGGCTTTAAGAAGCGCTGGTTTATCCTCTACTTACGTACATAAATATACTGAAGCAGAACAAACTTATGGTGTTCCATGGCAAATAGTCGCCGCCGTTCACTATGTTGAAACAGGCCAAAGAGGCGACACGGTTGTTTCAAGCTATGCGGGAGCACAAGGCCCAATGCAATTTATGCCAAGTACATATAAAGCATATGCGCAGGACGGCGACAATGACGGAAAATCAAATATTTATGACGTTGATGACGCTATCTACACAGCTGCCAAGTATATGGCTTCAAACGGTGCGGCAAACAACAACGTAAGAAACGCCTTGTATAGATACAACCACGATTATAGTTACGTTAACTACGTTTTATCTATAGCGTACTCTATCGGCTATATAGGCTAATCAAAACAACCCCTTTCGGGGTTGTTTTGATTAGCCTAATTTTATAATCTATAAATCTTTTATAGTTTCGTATATATGTCTTAAAAGATCAAAAATTCCTGTAAATATAGTCAATAACACGGGATAAAGAACTGGAAACAAGAGAACCATAATTAAGATAAAAAGCCAACTCTTACTAACTAGTCTAAAGACTACATAAACTACTGCAGCAAAAATTATCAAAGAAACAAGAAGCTGAACCGAACTTGGGAAAAGCGCCAGAAAATTATTATATGCTACTATAAATAAATCTGGGCTTAATTTATCAAAAAGATTTTCAACAATTTCCTGCATATTTCCTCCAAATTATTTATTCAATCGATCTTTTAGCTCTTTCACAACCTTATCTTCTGGATAGACTTCCTGACTGCCCGAATGCATATCTTTTAAAATAACAGTTTCATTGAATGCCTCTTTTTGGCCTATTATTAATGTATATGCGGCGTTTAAGCGGTTTGCAGCTTTCAGTTGTTCTGAAATAGAACCCTTGTCCAAGCAACCCTCTGCGTCAATCCCTTCTGTCCAAAGTTGGTTGAGCAAAATAAATCCTTTTTTTAGAGCATCTGTTCCAAGCTGTGCAACGAAAACATCACATTTATCTTCAGTTTTTATACTATGATTGCTTATCTTAATCCTATTTACTACTCTATCTACCCCTCCTGCAAATCCTAAAGCAGGGGTCGGCTTGCCTCCAAGCAGTTGAACCAATCCATCATATCTTCCCCCACCACCTAAAGCATTTTGAGAACCATCTTTATTGTCCCAAAATTCAAAGACTGTTTTTGCATAATAATCAAGACCGCGAACTAGCTTTGGGTTTATTTCATAAGTCAAACCAACGCTATCAAGATATTCCAAAACTTCCTTAAAGTGCTCGTAACATTCCTTACAAAGAGAGTTAACTATTTTTGGAGCATCTTCACTAATAGACTGACACTTGGATTCCTTGCAATCTAAAAGTCTTAGCGGGTTTGACACGAGCCTACGTTTGCAATCATCGCAAAGCTGTTTTTCATTTTCCTTGTAATATTTTGTTAGCTCCTTGAGATATTTTGGCCTGCATACAGCACATCCGATACTGTTTAATTGCAGAGAAATATCCTCCGCCAATCCTAAATTTCTATAGATTCTATAGGCAGTGTTTATGACCATCGCGTCAGACAAAGGATTTTTGTCCCCGATAACTTCAAAGCCAAACTGCCAAAATTCACGATATCTACCCGCTTGGGGACGATCGTAACGATACATCGGTTCAAAATAATACAGCCTAACTGGTTGAGGCCACGCCTGCATCCCGTCCTGTAAATATGCTCTTACTATTGAAGCTGTTCCTTCAGGTCTAAGCGTAAGGGAATTATTTGATTTGTCATCAAAAGTATACATTTCCTTCTCAACGATATCGGTATTTTTTCCTACACCTCGAACAAATAAATTAGTATCTTCAAAAACCGGGGTTGTGATCCTACCGAATCCCGCAGACTTTACAACCGACTCAAAAACGCCCTGAACAAAATCAAAAAAAAGATGATCCTCTGGCAAAATATCACGAGTTCCTCTTGGAGATTGTATAATTCTATCTTTCATAACTTATAATTTTTTAACATATAAGAGCAGATTCCGCAACAATTATTTATTAATTACTGATATTATGCCTTCAATTTTTAATATTTTCGGTAAAAGATCAGTCATCTTTTCTAAGTAATCAAGCTCAATTTCAATATCAATAATGGTTGTCCCGTTTTCAGCGGGCTGATTTTGCATTGCCTTAATGTTACTGTTTTCCTCGTTTATAACTCCTGCGATCTCGTGTATTAGCCCCGGCCTATCTTTGGAATATATCTCAATATAAACCCTTACCGGCTCAATTGTTTTTATATTTATATCTATCACCTTTTCCTTTGAACTTGTTAATAAATTCCGACAGTCTGCTCTGTGAATAGTAATCCCATATCCTTGTGTTATAAAACCCTTCACCTCATCGTTCCTTGTAGGCTTACAACACTCTGCGTACCGAACCAGCACTCCACTTAAATTCTGAATTTTTTTACCCGCACTAAGCCTTTCGAGGTCGAGATTAGCAACATTCACACTCTTGTTGTTATTCCCAAGATCTTCCTTTGCTAAAGCTTTCTGACCTATTATCTTCTTCACGACCCATCTTGCAGTAACTGAGCCTTTTCCAATTGCCACAAGTACGTCATCCCAGTTTTTCCAACCAGCGTTACCTATAACTAAGCTTTGCTGTTCATCACTTAGGCCTGACTTGGCAAGATTGTAAAAAGCAAGCTCTTCTCTAAGCAGCTTTTCGCCAGCGAACAAATTTTCTTCCCTATTGAGTCCTCTAAACCAGCTTCTAATGTTCTGTCTTGCCTTGACAGTCTTTACCGATTCAAGCCAACCACGAGAAGGACCACCTTTATCGTTTTTGGGAGCCAAAATCACCTCGACAACATCTCTGTTCTGCAGCTTATGATCTAAGGTAACGATTTTCCCGTTGACTTTTGCGCCCCTACATCTATGCCCAATTGCTGAATGAACTCCATAAGCGAAATCTACAGGAGTTGCATCAACTGGCAAATCAAAGATATCTCCCTTAGGACTAAAAACAAAAACTCTATCGTTAAAAATGTCTATATTCAACATCTCCGCAAATTCCTCTGTCGTAGACATATTCTTTTGCATACTGCCGAGGCTTTTTACCCAAGCAGTCCTACTTGATTCAGAATATGACGACTTGCCCTTGTAGGCCTTATCTTGTTTTGTCTCGTTGTAATGCCAATGAGCAGCAACACCCTTTTCCGCCTCCTCATGCATCTCATATGTTCTTATTTGAATTTCTGTTATTTTCCCATTTAAACCAAAAACTGTAGTGTGGAGAGATTGGTACCCATTGGGCTTCGGGACTGCTATATAATCCTTTATTTTATAAATAAGTGGCTTAAAATGCTTATGCATTATGCCCAAAACCTTGTAGCAATTCTCAACGGAGTCAACGATTACTCTAATTGCAATGAGATCGTGAATTTGTGAGAAATCATTATCAACTTTCTGCATTTTCCTGTAAATAGAATAAATATGCTTAGCCCTCCCTTCAACTTGAGCGTCTATTCCTTCTTTTTCCAACTCTGCTTTTATAAATCTAAGCATCTTTGCAATAAAGTGCTTCCTTTCAAGATTTCCAGTCTCTACTAAATTGCAAATATGTCTATATTCTGTCGGATTAGAATATTGAAAGGCTATATCCTCAAGTTCCGCCTTAACACTTCCCATACCAAGTCTATCTGCAAGTGGCGCGAATATCTCTAACGTTTCCCTAGAGATCCTTTTACGATCGTCTTCACTCAATTTTTCTAGAGTTCTCATATTATGCAATCTATCAGCGAGCTTAATAATTACTACTCTTATATCTTTCGCCATAGCAACAAAGAATCTTCGAAGATGCTCTAACTCTGCTTGAAATTTTGCGTCCTGGATGTTGCTTTTTGAAATTTTTGAAAAATCAATCGTTCCTAATTTCGTCACTCCGTCAACCAGTTCTGCGATTTTTGGTCCAAAGTTATCAACTATCTCTTGTTTTGTTGTTTCAGTATCTTCAAGAGTGTCGTGAAGGAGAGCGGCGCAAATTGATTCGTCGTCCAAACCGATCTCTGCTAGTATTATTGCAACACTCAGCGGATGGACTATAAAATCTTCACCAGAAATTCTTTTCTGGCCATAATGCTTCTTCTCGGCAAAAGAATAAGCTTTCTTGATTAACAATGGGTCAAAATTTGACCGTTTTTGCCTAGTCTTATTAATTAATGTTTCTAAATTCATAATTGACTCGATTGTATAAATTTATTATACACTTTTTATGTCAATTATTCTAATTTCTGTCTTTTTTTGATTTGCCCATTCGTTTTCTTCAAGTGAAGCGGCAATATTTAAACATTCGTTCAGCTTATACTCGCATCTATTTCCAAAGTTAAAAGCGATCCCATTTATCGAAAAATTATTTTTTGATACAGTGACTTTTAGATGATTTAGCCTATTGCCAACAAGCCTGCAGCTTAAAAGTTCTACATTTGAAAAACAAAAGATAGGTTTCTGGTTATCTCTTCCATATGGTTCTAGAAGTTTAAGCTCGTCCATAAACTTATCGTTAATTTCTGACATCTCAATATTTGCATCTAGAATTATCTCCTGTTTTAACTCTTCTTCGGTAATCTGTTTGTCTGAAATTTTGATTAGCTTTTCGTCCAAAACTAGAAAATGTTCTTTTTTTAGACTGAACCCTGCTGCGGCCGAATGACCTCCAAAATGCACAAAGTATTCGCTACATTTCGTAAGTGCATCCAGAATGTTAAAGCCCTTGATCGATCTCGCTGATCCCTTAAGATCTTCTCCCGTCTCTTCCATCAGAAGAACTGGCTTCCCGTATTCCTCAACTAATCTTGATGCGACAATTCCCAATACCCCCGACGGCCAATTTTTGTTTGAAAGCAAAAAAATTTTTCTATTACCATCCAAACCACGAATCATATCCTTGGCTTCATCAATAATTTTTTCAGTCATTTCCTGACGCAATTTATTAAGCTCATCAAGGCGTTCGGCTAGGCTACTAGCTATCGCTGTCTCTTGCGACATTAATAATTCCAAACTAAGGTTTGCGTGCTCAACCCTGCCCGACGAATTTAGCCTTGGCCCTAATTGAAACCCGATCTTATAAGTATCAACATTTTTAATGTCAAAGCCAGAAAGTCTAGCTAGTTCAGACAGACCAACTCTTTTTGTTTTTGCAAGAACCAATAATCCAAACTTGACTAGGATTCTATTGTCTTTTGTTAGAGGGACTATATCGCATACCGTTCCTAGAGCAACAAGGTCCAACAACCACTTTTCTTGCCCTTGACTAAACTTTTCAAAAAACTTAGTTTGCAGTGCTCGAGCGAGATAAAAGGCAACTCCCACCCCTGCTAATTCGTAATAAGGTTTGGTTTCTGGAGCTAATTTGGGATTAATAACCGCGTCTGCAATAGGTAATTTAGGCACTTTATCTTCAATTTTAAGAGTGTGATGATCGGTTACAACCACTTTCAGTCCATTTTTCTTTGCGTATTCTATTTCTTTAAAACTGGTAGAGCCACAATCCACCGTAATAATTAATTTTACTTTTTTTTCAATCAAATTATCTATAGCAGGTTTATTCAAACCATAACCTTCATCGATTCTGGAAGGAATATAATATAAAGCGTCTACATCGATTGCATTAAAAAAACTTACCAACAAAGCTGTCGCCGAAATACCATCTACGTCATAATCGCCATAGATTGCAATCTTCTCTCCCTCTTTAATAGACTTTTCGATAATTTCAACGGCTTTTATCATATTTGGAATATCAAAAGGGTCGCTAAGGTCTTCAAATTTAGGATAGAGGAAGCGCTCCGCCTCATCCTCACTTGAGATTCCTCGTTTTGAAAGCACTTCAATGATTTTATCACTTAGTTCTTTTGATTTAAAAAAAGGAACAGTAGACTCTCTAAATGTCCATTTTCTATTTTTTTTATCTGATTCTATATTTTCCATCTAAATCCCAAATCAAGCTTGGATCGTTTGATTATTTCGTTCTTTGTTTTTTAGATTTTCTAGATGTTTTATAGTTTTCATAAGAGACCAATAATATGCTTGAATTTAGAATCGATGAATAAGTACCGGAAAAAACACCTATAAGGAGCGCTAATACAAAATATTTAATCGTCGCTCCACCGAATAAAAATAGAACCACTAATATAATAAAAACCAAAAAGGAAGTGGACATGTCTCTTGATAGCATTTCATATACGCTTCTAGAAACCGCGTCTTCAAAGTCCGTATAATTCCCTTTTATAAGGTTTTCTCTAATACGATCAAAAATTACGATCGTATCATGAACTGAAAAGCCAAGGATGGTAAGAACAGCGGTAATAAAAAGAGGATCTACCTCAACTCCTTTAAAATGCCCTAGAATTGAAAAAACACCTAATATTATAATTGCGTCATATAAAATATCGAGTACCGCAGCAACACCAAATTCCAATGAGTTAGCGGGCTTAGGAACCCTTCTGAAGGTATAGCCGATATAAAAAATAATTAGTATTGAAGCGAACACAATTGAAAGAAAGGCGTTTCTCGTTATCTCTTTAGAGATAGAAGGACCAACGGTTTCAACTTTGGTTTCCGTCGCTCCATTTATTTTCGTTTCAATATCGTTTCTAAACTTTTTATGAACCTCTTCTGATTGTTCTTTCGAGCGAATAAACAAACCATTGTCGGTGGGTGTAATTATTACTTCTTCTATGCCATTTTCTTTAGCAATAGCTAAAATCATATCTTTATCAGAGGTTCCGCTTATTTCCATCTTTGTTCCACCCGTAAAGTCAATAGATGGCTTCAACCCCCACATTGCAATAGAAGCAACACAAGGAACTATTATCAGTAGAGACAAAATATACCAATATTTTCTATTTTTCACCAGATTCATATCTAATTCCCCGTTTTTTCTACTCTAAATAAAGCGTTATTTGTTACAAATTTTCTATTAGAAATCAACTCGATAAGCGCTCGGGTTCCAAGAAAGGTAGTTGTAAGCCCCACTATAATACCTATTGCTAAAACTATTGCAAATCCCCTGACTGTCCCTCCGGCAAGATAAAGAAGCGCACAGATTATCAAGCTGACTGCATTTGAATCTCTTATGCTTGTCCAGGCCAAGTTAAAACCTAAATAGGAAGCATGCGCAAAATCTCTTCCGTTCCTCATCTCTTCTCTTATTCTCTCAAATACTAACACATCTGTTTCCATAGACATTCCTATCGAGAGAATCAGCCCGGCAATTCCACCCATTGTAAGTGTAATTCCAAAAAGTTTAAATATTGCAATAGAAAAAAGTAGATAGAGAGCTAAACCAATAGTAGAAAAAACTCCCAAAAGTCTATAGGCAAACAACATATAAATAGAAACTATCACTACACCAATAAGTCCTGCTATTAGACTTTTTTTAACTGAATCGTTCCCCAACGTTGCCCCAACCGTCCTCTGTTCAATAATCTTTACTGGGACAGGCAATGCGCCAGCATTAAGCTGTATCGCAAGTTGTTTTGCTTCATCATAGGTAAAGTCACCCGTAATCACTCCGCTACCGTTTAAAATCGCCGTATTGATGGTTGGCGCTGAAATAATTTCTTCATCCAAATAGATCGCCAAAGGCTGCCCAACGAGCCTAGTAGTTACCTCTGCAAACTTCGTTGCGCCTTCTGAATTAAATTCAATAGAGATCTGCGGCTTACCAAGTTCATCATAACTTACACCAGCCTTCTTGAAGTCTTTTCCTGTTATACCGGTGGAAACAAAGCCAGTATCTTTAAACTCCTTGAATTCGAGATTGGCCGTTTTCCCGATTAAATTGAGCGCCTGGTCGGTGTCTTTGACTCCTGCGAGCTCGACTAGCAATCTATATTCATTTCCATATTTTGAAGTTTGTATTATTGGCTCTGTTACACCAAAAGAGTTAACTCTGTTTTCAATTACCTTCTTTAGAGAACTCATCGCGTCATCCTTATCGCCATCAGCAATCCCAGAGAGATCTGCTGAATACACTAAGTGACTACCGCCCTGTAGATCCAAACCTTCTTTAATGCCTAGATTCAAATTATAGTCAATCAAATTTCCATCTTTTGAGGCATGGAAAAAAGGCGCTTTCTTTTCAAATGTGATTTTTGCTTTTGGTACAACAAAATGAACTCCTTTTGGCCAATCAATAATAAAAGAAATGGCTACCAGCAGCAAAAGCCATATTATTTTCTTGAGATTCTTTCTCTTTTTCTTCACATTAAAATCCAATTACTTGGCTATAATAAACCAAAATCAGCTTCACGTAAAGAATAATTTACACTTAAAAGATAAAAAAATAAAAAAATGGGTTAAAATGTTGACATGAATTATTATGAAATTGCGTTATCTAAATACACAGGAGCTAGCTCTGATATATTTACATATTCACACAATGAAGACATGTTGCCGGGAACAGTTGTTATTGTTAATTTAAAAAATAAGGAATTGGTTGGAGTAGTTATAAAGAAATGCGGCAAGCCAAAATTCAAAACCAGAGAAATTAAAAAAACACTTTTTGAAGGGTCAGCAATAAATCTCGCGTTGCTGAACACTGGTTTTTGGATTTCTAAATATTACGGTGCCCCTATATCCAGCGTTATACAGACAATCTTGCCGCCTGGAGTTAGCAAAAAAAGACGCCAGCTACAACCGGCAGAGACTACTGGCAGCGAAATAAGAAGCTGTAAGCAAATACCCACAATCGATCAAAAAAACATTATAGATTCAATAACTAGGAATTTGAAAGGAAAACCCCATTTAATATTTGGGGCAACAGCTTCTGGCAAAACTGAAATTTACTTGCATTTAATTGAAAAGGTATTGAAAGAAGGGAAACAAGCGATAGTTTTAGTTCCAGAGATATCATTAACTCCACAAGCTATTGAGAGATACACTGCAAGGTTCGGAAATAATGTCGCAGTTTTGCATAGCCACTTGAAGGAAACTGAGAGATTTAGTAATTGGAAGTCAATTTTAGATAACAAAAAACAAATAGTTATAGGCTCAAGAAGCGCAGTATTTGCGCCATGCAATAACCTGGGAATAATCATTATAGACGAGGCCCACGAAAACAGCTACAAGCAAGACCAAACCCCAAAATATAATGCAATAAAAGTTGCGGAAAAAATAACAAATTTATGCGACGCTGCACTAATTTTGGGTACAGCAACACCGACAATAGAACAGTTTTATAAAGCTGAAAAAGGCGAATATCACTTACATCAATTGAACAAAAGAATTGTACAAGAAAATATGCCGAAGGTGGAAATTGTCAATATGGCCGATGAGTTCAAGAAAAGAAATTTCAGTATATTTTCAGAAAAACTAAAGGAGTCAATAACAGAGACTCTTTCAAAAAATCAACAAGTTATTTTATTTATCAACCGGAGAGGAATGGCCACATTCGTTTCATGTAGAGAGTGCGGATACGTTGAAAAATGTCCAAACTGTGACATACCTCTCACCTTTCATTTAAATCAGAACAAACTAAGATGCCATTACTGTAATTTTACAAAAAATGTAGCCACAAGCTGCCCGATATGCAAAAGTTTTGCAATCAAGTATTTTGGCGGTGGAACACAAAAAGTTGAAACCGAAGTAAATAGATTGTTTGGAAAAGAGTACAAAATTGCGAGAATGGATACCGACACAGCAAAAAGCAATAATAGTTATATAGAAACGTATAACTTATTTGTTCAAGGAGAGATAGATATTCTTATTGGAACCCAAATAATATCAAAAGGATGGGACGTTCCAAATGTAGGACTGGTCGGAATAGTCTCAGCTGATACCCTTTTAAATTTCCCGGATATATTTTCTTCCGAAAGAACGTATAGTTTGCTGACTCAGGTTTCAGGAAGAACAGGGAGGGGCAAAGCGGAAGGCAGAGTAATTATACAAACGTACAGTCCTGACAACCCTGCGATAGAAGCTGCTGCAAAGAACAACTTTCTAGACTTTTACGAAAATGAAATTGCCGAAAGGAAAGAGCTGAACTATCCGCCATTTGCCAGATTGATTAAATTATTGTATAATAACCCAGATGAGAATATAGCTGAAACAAATTCGTTAAAAATTGCGAATCAGATTAAAGCAGCACTAGATGAAATGAAGGTTAAATACTCCCTAAAGGGCCCATCGCCTTCATTTATTCCAAAAATCGCTGGCTGCTATAGATGGCAAATTTTGTTAAAAATAAACACAAATGACGATAAAATTGTCATAAACATCATGGCAGTCATTCAAAAGATAACCAACAAAGAATGGCCAATTGATGTAGACCCAATAAGCTTAATCTAGGAACACATTATGAGCATAATAAACATTGTAACCGAGCCAAACGAGATCCTCAGAAGAAAATCTAAGGAAGTTTTGGAAATAACTCCGAAAATAAATACTCTTATCCAGAATATGATAGACACTCTACGCTCAAAGCCAGGCGTTGGCATTGCTGCCCCACAAATAGGTAAAAATACTCGCTTGATAGTAATTGAGTCTAGGGGAATAGAGAGAGAAAACGGCGAACTAGCAGATGTTATCCCTCTTATTGTTTTAATCAATCCAGCTATAAAAAAGTTCTCTAAAGAAAAGGTTGTGATGGAAGAAGGCTGTTTTAGCGTTCCTAACTGCTTTGCCCCCGTTGAGAGGCCGAAGAAGATCAAAGTGGAAGCAACCGATATTTACGGTAAAAAGATTGTTCTAAATGCTAGCGGTTTATTGTCACGAGCAATCCAACACGAGGTTGACCATCTTGATGGAATACTTTTTACCGATTACGTGAAAGACAAAAATTTGCTTAAATTCTATAATCCAAATAACGACGGAAACAATGGTTAATAACAATATTAAGATAGTTTTTATGGGTACTCCCAAATTCGCTGCTCGGATCTTAAAAAGCACCCACAGTGCGGGTTATAATATTGTAGGAGTGATAACGCAACCCGATAAAACAAGCGGGAGAGGAAAAATTACAACTTCACCAGAGGTAAAGACAACCGCAGAATCACTTGGGCTACAGATCTACCAGCCTAATAACAAAAATGAGGTAACCAATATAGTCAAAATGATCTCTCCAGATCTGATAATAACAGCTATTTATAAAGTCATAATTCCCAAAGAAGCTCTCGAAATACCTCGTTTTGGAGCACTAAACGTTCATCCTTCCCTGCTCCCAAAGTACAGAGGACCGTCCCCCATTGTATCTGCTATTTTAAATGGTGACACAGAAACGGGAGTAACAATTATTAAAATGACTATGGAGATGGATGAGGGACCGATCTTGGGTGTTGAGAAAGTCCAGATCAAAGAAGACGAAACAACCGAAACATTATCCGAAAAACTTGTTGGAATTGCTTCTGAGTTAATACTCGATATTATACCTAATTGGGTAAATGGCAGTATCACAGAAAGAAAACAAGACGATTCTTTAGCAACTTATACTAAGATTATAAAAAAAGAAGACGGGAGAATAAATTGGACTGATTCCTCTGAAAAAATCGAAAGGATGATCAGAGCTTTCACTCCTTGGCCCGGCACTTTCACATATTTAAACGGAAAGATTCTAAAGATCATAAATGCCGGTGTTTCAAATCAGAAGCTAAAGCCGGGCGTTATTAACTTTGTTGATAAAAAAGTTCTAGTGGGGACCGGAACTTATGCTTTAATCATTTCAAAATTACAGATTGAGGGTAAAAAGGCTATGAGCTCCAATGAATTCATAAATGGCTACAATGAAATTGACGGAATCAAACTAGAATAAAAAGACCCTCGGTGCCGAGGGTCTTTTTAAAAAACATAAATTACGCCTATTCGGCCTTTTCCTGAACGTAAGTCCCTTCTATGATAGATCTAATCTTATCAACTACGGTAGAGGGAGTATATTGGCTTTTTACTAAATAACCCACAGCACCCAATTCAAGACCTTTTTTTATGTCTTCTTCTTGGCCATAATTACTCATAATAAGTACCGGAATATCCTGGTTTTTCGGATCAGACTTTAGCGATTTTAGCACTTCAAACCCGTCCATTTCTGGCATTAGTATGTCTAATAGTATTACGTCCGGTCTGAAATCTTCGACCTTCTCAAGTCCTGCCTTTCCGTTATCAGCTAGCTCGACCTTTATACCGTCTAAAGAAAGCTTGAGTTGATACATTCTTGATATGTATATATCATCCTCAATTATTAAAACCTTCGCACCCTCTAAAGCCATTTCTTCTCCTTGCTTTTGTAACTATTTATTATTATAGGAAGTTAGGTTGTTAGTGTCAATATTATAAAAACCCGCTTCAAACTATAAAGGTCGCTTCCCCGCTTTTTTTTATGCTGCCATGAACAGTAAATCCGGATGCTTTTACATGTCCGCCGCCTCCGAGAAGCTTTGCAAGAACAGAAACATCGACATTATCATCACGCGTCCTTAGGCTGACTCTGATAATGCCCTTTTCTTCCTCTGTTAAAAAAACAAAAATTTTAGCGCCTTTTATTGAATTGAGAAAATTTGCAATACCGCTTAACGCTTCTCCAGAAATTTCGTATTTCTTCATGTCCTCATAGGTTAAATATGATATTATGGCGTTTATTCTTTTGTTCATTCTTATTCTATCTATCGCAAGGCCCCAGATTTTCAAATTGTCTATTGGCTTTCCCCCAAAAGTATTACTTATGATTGTCTTGAGTCTTGCTCCTCTAGCCATCAGCTCAGAAGCAACAAAAAAACATTCCTTTGTGGTATTTTGGTTTTGAAAACTTGAAGTGTCAGTTTCGATTCCGGTGAGTAAACAGGTCGCTATATTCTTATCTATTTCTACATCAAGCTCTTTAAGCAGATGAAAAACCATTTCACTTGCCGAACAAAAAGAGGAGTTAACCCAGCTTACATCGGCCAGCCTTAATAGGTCCCCCTTAGTATGATGGTCAATCAGGACAATTTCTTTCAGTTTAAACAAATCAACAACTTCGGGCATCACAGTTCTTTTTTTGTCGGAACAGTCCAAGACGATTAATAAATCAACGTCGCTTTCTAGAACTGAAGAAATCTCTCCGTTGTAGAAAGAGAACAAAAACTCTAGGTTGTCCGGCAAATCTTCATTACTTACAATATAGTTATGCTTCCCTATCTTCTCTAGACCCAAAGAAAGAGCAAAAGCTGAACCATAATAGTCCCCGTCACCATCCTTGTGCCCCATTATGGCTACCTTTTTAGATTTTTTTACGGCTTTACAAATATGCTCAACTTTACTTTTCATTGTCCATTTCTTTAAATAATAGCGATATTTTCTGGGCGTATTCTGGAGATTTATCGTTTTGAAAAGAAATCTTGGGAACATATTTAAGACGAAGACGTTTATTTAGAGCATGTTGAATAAATCTAATTCTATTTTTTAACTCGTTTTGCATCACATCAACGTCTTCTCCGATGTAACTATACCAAATTATGGCGTTTTTTAAGTCATTGGTGGTTTCTACCGTAAGAATCGTGAAAAATCCTGCATGTTCACTCAGATCCCTCAATATTATATTACTAACCTCAGTTTTAATGAGTTCGTTGATTTTGTGAATTCTCTCTTTCATACTAACTATATTTTAATATCTAATGATTGTTTTTGCTGTTCAACAGAATAAAAAACCAGAATGTCTTTTGGCTCCAATTCAATACTTGTCTCAACTCCCAAACCGCATTCAGTACCGACTTGACACTCCCTTACTTCGTCCTTTCCTCTCTGGATTGTCAAAATTTTTGCGCTTCCAATCTCTTCATTATTTCTGAGTACTCGTACCTTGGGTCCTTTTTCTACCTTGCCTTCAATCACCTTTCCGCCTGCAACTGTCAATTTTTTATTTTTTGAGAAAACTTGAATAACCTCAAACCTTGCGTTAGTAATCTCTATTTCTTTAGGCGGGAGAAGATCCTCAACGACCGTTTTAATATCATTTAGAAGTTCGTAGATAACTCTGTAAATTGAGATCCTTACTCCTTCATTCTTTGCAAGAGTGTTTATCGCTGACTGAGCTTGTACATTGAAGGCGACAATTAGTTTACTGGCGGTTCTCGCCATCATTATGTCAGATTCTGTTATCTCTCCTGTGCTTGCAGATATTATCTTCACAATGACTTCAGGCGTACTAAACTTCTCAAGAGCTTGAATAATCGCATCAAGAGACCCTTGTCTATCAGCCTTAACGACCAAGGCTAACTCTTTTGCCTCGCTTAGAGCAATCGAATTTGTAATGCTCTCAAGATTAATTTTCTTAATATTTGAGTATTTTTTAACATAAATAGACGAGCGATATTCTTCGCAAGCCTTTTTCGCTTCTTTTTCGTCTTCAAAAACCGTAAAGACCTCTCCTACTTTAGGAACTTCTTTCATTCCTGAAATTAAAACTGGCATACCGGGAGTCGCTTCCTTGACCCTTTTATTATTAAAGTCTTCGATACTCCTAACCCGACAAAACGTTTCTCCAATCTGAACAAAATCTCCGTTGTGAAGTGTTCCATTTTGCACCAATATTCTCGCTATAGAGCCTTTTCTAATATCTTTACGGGATTCTACAACTACTCCCGTTGCGGGAGCGTTATGGTCAGCACGAAGTTCCAATAAGTCGGCGACTAGCAGTATTAGTTCAAGAAGTTCATCAACCCCTTCGCCAGTTCGTGCCGAAACTTTTGCCACGACTGTCTTGCCTCCCCACTCTTCTGGAGTATATCCAATTTCCGTGAGCTGCTGATATACCCTATTGACGTCTGCTCCTGGTTTATCAACCTTATTTATCACCATTATCATCGTGGTATTCGCCTTTTTTGCATGATTTATGGCTTCTAGAGTTTGTGGCTTTATTCCATCGTCCGCAGCAATGACAATAAGCGCAATATCAGTAATATTTGCGCCGTGTGCTCTCATTTCTTCAAACGCAGAATGACCAGGAGTATCGATAAAAGTAATTTTTCTACCCTTAACTTCAACCTGGTAGGAACCAATTCTCTGGGTAATTCCTCCGGCCTCTTTCTCCATTACATTTGTATTTCTTATTGTATCCAAAAGTTTTGTTTTACCATGATCAACATGACCCATAACTGCTATAACAGGAGGTCTTTCTTCCCCATCAGAAACGTTCTTAAGAGTAATTTTTTTATCCGGCTCAGTTTTAGCCTTAATCTCCTCTTCCTCAACTGTCTTGCCCATATATTCGGCTATTATAGCTGCTGTTTCAAAATCGATATTTTCGTTAATAGTAGCCATTACTCCGTTTTTCATCAGCTCACCGACCACGGATGCCGTAGAAACGCCTAGCTTTTTCGCAAGCTCGCCTACGCTAATAATTTTTGGAATTTTTATAATTTCTTCACCCATATATACCTCACAAATACCAAAGCCCCTTTTAAATATTAATTACAGGAAAGGGGCCTCAATCAAGTCTTAGAAAATCAAAGAATAATTAAGCCATTTCCTCTGCGTCTTCCAATAATTCAGATTTTTTGGTTTTTTTAACTTTTTTAGTTTTGTTTTCTGTTTCTTCGCTAACCTCTGACGTTTCCTTTTCAGCCTTCTTTTCCTTAGCCTTAACCGCCTTTAGCGATAAAGCTATCTTATGGTTTTCTTTATCAATGTTTAGAATCAAAAACTTATAAGTCTTAGCAACCTCTACAACTTCGTTTGGATTTGTTATGTGCCCCTCTGCAAGCTCGGATATATGCACAAGCGCTTCAATTTTTTCATGTATTCTAACAAAAGCCCCAAAAGGAGTTACTCTAGTAACCTCTCCTTCTACAACTTCACCAACTTTAAAGTTTCCGGCTGCTTCGGCCCAAGGATCTTCCAAAAGCCTCTTAATTGAAAGGGAGAACCTGTCGTTCTCAATCCCTATAATCTTTGCCTTTACTTCGTCGCCGATTTTAATAATCTTTGTAGGATCCTCAACTCTATTCCATGATATTTCTGAAATATGAACTAAGCCCTCAACACCATTAACATTTACGAAAACACCGAAGTTGACAACGCCCGTAACTCTTCCGCTAACTACATCGCCAATTGCAAACCTATCCAAAACCTCGTTGATTTCTCCTTTATGAGCAGCTTTTTCAGAAAAAATTAACTTTCCTTCTCTTTCATCAATATCAAGAACAATAACATTAAGCGGGTTGTTGATTAATTCGTTTAGTCTTGATTGTATTTCATCTTTATCGCTTACTCTTGGATATTTATCTGTAGACAGTTGAGAAACAGGTAAAAAGCCTCTAACTCCATCAACTTCTATTAGCAAGCCTCCCTTATTAGCGTCAAAAGGTTTAACAGTGATAACCGTCTTGTCTTCCATGAGTTTAACGAGTCTTCCCCAGGCATTTTCTCTGGAAACCTTTTTAAGCGAAAGGATAGCATATCCTTCGTCCAACTCTGGCTCCGTAACCGTTGCCGACAAAGTATCTCCTGCCTTAATTTCCTGCCCGACGATACTCTTGTCGTTTATTTCTGGTCCAACTACCAAACCAGACCCAAATCTTCCAAGGTCAAGCCAGATTCCATTTTTTGAAGCAGAGACAACCTTTCCCTCTACCGTATCGCCTTTTTCAAGCGTTTTGAAAGATTCTTCACTCTCCAGAAGAAGCTCTTCCATGGTTACTTTATTTGTTTTCATCTTTCTCCTTAACGCGCAAAAATTTATTTATTCAATAAGAATAAACAGAACGCATAAATTTTAAGCGTGATGAATACGCTTAAACATTTAAAATATTATACTTTAATTTTAGGCTTTTGTAAAGTAAATCGGGAGAAGAAATCAAAGACCTAAATAATCTGTTTACTTATCGATTTAGAGTAAATATAGACGCTCAGAATAATTAGCACTAGACCAAGAATTCCCATATTTTCAGCAGGTCCAGATGCGGCGAGATCAGCACCGGCTTGAGACGAAAGAACCGACTTGCTCGGAACCGTAGTGGTTGTAGGACTCTGGACAACCAGCTTTGTTATCGTTTTTTCTATCGTTGAAGTTTTGCCGTTTTTATTTTTTGCAGACAAGACTATCTTATTCTCGCCATTATTTAAATTTATTGTCGTGCTAAAATTCCCGTTATCGTCTTCTTCGATCTCTTTATCATTTAATGTGAGCACTACCCCTTTATCAGTTTTTCCAGAAATCGTTATAATCTCGCTTGATACAGTACTTAATTCTGAGAGATTACTCGTAAGAGACGGCGAAGCGGCAAATTTATTCTGTAATTTAGAAACATTAATAAAGGCATATACAAAAATTATCAATATAATTGCCAAAATCAATAGCTCTTGCCAAACTTTTCTACCTTCCATAACTACCTCCTAGTTATTTGCCAACATTTTAACTTTAAAAAGGCAAAAAGTAAAGAATAAAAAAAGACGCGAGCTCCAAACTGCGGGTACGAAACCCATAACCTAGATAACTCACGTCCTTTTTTATACTAATAATCGGTGATTATTAGCTTGTTCCATATATTTTAAAAGGGGGTTAACCAACCTTGGCTCATGTATCTGAGAAGAAGCTATTGGGATCAAATAATTGATGTATCCCGCTTTATTTGACGCGGTACGCGTCCTTCCTATGACCTTATGGCGCAAGCTCAGTAGAACCCCCCAACAAAATTCTTTTTAAGGTGTGATAAGTTTTTCAACCTATCACGTTTACTATTCTATCATATATATATCACTTTGTCAAGTGCTTTTTTGTTATCCTGTGGATAACTCTTAATTCTAAGCTCAAAATTAAGCATAAAAAATGGCTACTGACTATCAGATTGTTTAAAATCAGATAGTCAGTAGCCTAAGGGTTAACTAGGTATAAAAGACTCCGCCGACACAAGTCGACAATCTTGCCCCTGGTATACATACTATTTTGTACATCACAAACGGACCGGTGAGCTTCTCTACCTCTAGAGAAACGATTCCGTTCATTATAAGATAGTCGCGCACCTGGCACGTAATATCGTGAGTTGGCGCGTTGTGGGGGCAAAAATCTGTTGTCGTTCTTACATCAACCAGATTTTTATACCCCCTTTTCTCCTGATAATGCTTCTTCAGGATAAACCCATGCTCTTTTTTTGTAACAGTTACCATCCGTAAGCCCTTCTTTAGCTCTAAACAATTTTTTTCTCCAAGAAATCTTAGGGCTGAACTTATAAGACAAATTCCCACCTTAACTTTTGGCCTATTATTTGTTCCAAACATCCTCTACCACGCATTTCATTTAAAAGATTTACCTACGATTGGAATTGTTCTTCCCAAATGATGAAATAGTAAGATAAAGGAAAAACGACGAAAGAACAAAAGCAAAAATTGCTAAGACATAATCCTCTGTCTTTCTTTCGCTAAATATTCTTAGAGAAAAATAGATGAGGAAGGTACACAGAACGGCCAGTATGGTATCTTGAAGGATTCTGGGTTTCGAATTCTTTGTTCTTCCTTCTTCATTACCTATCATTTTGCCCTCCTATACTTTGCTGAAGTATGAGGAACTTATAAGTAACAGCAGTAAGGAGACTATGAGTCCAAGCCATATCGACTTTGTTGAGCCTAGAGTCGAAATAGGACTATTCAGTAACATTACAGCGAATCGCTGGCCATCTTGATACAGAAAGGCCGGGTATCCAAGGCAATAGCTAGACGTAATGCCTGCAAAATAAAGACTAAGAAGAAAAAAGATAACCGAAATAATAAGATTCATCACAACACCTCTTTCTTATTTTATCAAGGTTCTGCCAACAAAAGAATTTTTATTATTATAAAACAAATTGTCTATTTTGTTAAGAGCATTTTGAAGAGATTGCTTTTAAAATAACGGTTTTTATGATAAAATTCCTTTGCTATGAAAAATATAAAACCAGAACTAATCTTACCCGGTGGAGATCTAGAGCGAGTAAAAATAGCTATTGATTACGGCGCAGATGCTGTATATGTTGGCATGAACAAGCACTCTCTCAGAAAAGCTGAGGTAAGATTTGATGTCAACGAAATAGAAAAAGCAATTATGTATGCGCATGAGCGAAGAAAAAGAATCTTTGTAACATTTAATATCTTTGCTCACAATTCACAACTCTCTGAAATTAAAAAAGATATAGCAAAAATTGCAGAGCTAGAGCCTGACGCCTTCATAATCTCCGATCCTGGCATCATAAATATTGCAAAAAATGTTACCCCGGATTTACCCATACATTTATCCACCCAAGCAAATACCACAAACTCTGAATCAGCTAAGTTTTGGTTCAAGCAAGGCGTTAAGAGAATAGTACTAGCAAGAGAGCTTACACTAGATGAAATTAGGCAGATTCATAGCGAAGTACCAGAAATTGAACTCGAAGTGTTCGTTCATGGAGCAATGTGCATCTCATATTCTGGAAGATGTCTACTTTCCAGCTATATGACTGGCAGAAACGCAAACCTTGGCGAGTGCGCCCAACCCTGTAGGTGGAATTACAACCTTTACGCAGAAGAAAAGCTAAGACCAGGAGAGTTGTTTCCAGTCTTAGAAACTGAAAGCGGAACCTCAGTTTTCAGCTCTAAAGATCTTAGACTAATTAGGTACTTACCCGAATTAGTTGAGGCAGGAGTTACTGGATTTAAAATTGAAGGCCGAAATAAAAGTGAGTATTATGTGGCTTCTACTGCATATAATTATAGAGAAGCCCTAAAGCTAATTGAACAAGATAATTACTCGGAATCAAAAAAGTCAGAACTGGAACTGGAACTGGAAAAATTAAATTATAGAGATTATACTACGGGATTCCTATTTGGAAACGCAATCAAGGGAGAAACCTATCCTGATAGATCTCCTATCAGGGGTTGGGATTATATTGGAAGGATTATAGAAAAGGTTGAAAACAATAATACGGATTTTCTCTATAAGATTTCTGTCAATAATAAAATCTGCGTAAACGATGATATTGAAATCCTGACCACAAGCAAAGTCTGCAAAAAGAAGATAAAGCAATTATTTGATATGAATAATAAAGAACTAGGCGAAATAAGTCCTGGGAAAAATGATCAAAAAGCAATAATTAGAGTAGAATCCGAATTGCCAGATGGTGCTTTTCTTAGAAAGAAGATCTAGAAATTTTTTGCTTTTATTAGTGTTCTAAATAGCTTTTCCATTTCAGAAACAAATATAACAGAAGACGAGGCCAAGATAACCAGTAGCCAATCTTTCAGGTTTAGCGTGGTTAAGTCAAACACATTTTCAAAAAACCCTATATACATCACAAAAAGCTGTGCGATTAAAGATAATGCTAAGCCGAACAGAAGTGGCTTGTTTGAGAAAAAGTTCATTTTGAATATTGATTGATTCTCACTTCTTGCATTTAAGGCATTGAACCATTGGCTAATAATTAAGACCGCAAAGGCAAGCGTTCTTGCGTATTTTTCATCTACCGAAAGGGCATTAGTAAAAACAATTATCGCTACCGTTGTCATAGTCGCAGCAATAAGAAATATCCTAAAGAACATCAGTTTAGATAAGATCGGCTCTTTTGGTTCTCTAGGCGGCTTTGCAAGATGATCGTCTTCCGCAGGCTCCATACCAAGAGGTATCGTAGCCGCTGTATCGGTTACCATATTCATCCAAAGAATCTGAACCGGCTCTAAGATTAGTGGTAACCCTAATATTAATCCTACAAAAATAGTAAGAACCTCGCCTAAATTTGTTGCCAGCAGAAAAAATATTGTCTTTCTAATATTCTCAAAGATTACTCTTCCCTCCTCGATCGCAGCCACAATGGTTGAGAAGTTGTCATCCGTAAGAATCATATCGCTAGCGTCTTTAGCCGCTTCTGTACCCATAAGTCCCATCGAGATACCAATATCTGCCTTTTTTAATGCAGCAACGTCATTGACACCATCGCCTGTCATTGCGACAATCTCCCCATTGTCTTTATAAGCGTCTACGATCTTATATTTAGCCTCGGGACTAATCCTTGCGTATACCGTTGTTTGGGCCACTATTCTGTCTATTTCTTCCCTAGATAAGCTTTCTACCTCTCTTGCCACAATGGCCTCATCTTCATTCTTAAGTATTCCAAGTTCTTTGCCGATAACAGTTGCCGTCTCTATATGGTCACCTGTAAGCATCACAATTTTTATTCCTGCACGCTTACATAATGCAATAGCCTCCTTAACTCCAGCTTTATAAGTGTCCCTCATTCCAACTAGACCAATTAAAACAAAACCTTTTTTGATATCACCTTCGTTTATCTTTTTCTTAAAAATATCTTCTTCCTTGTATGCCAAAGCGATTACTCTTAACCCTTTGGATGCCATTTTACTGACTACTTCACTTACTCTTTTTGCCTCTTCAATACTTAGTTTGCGAACACCTTTTTCTTTATCAGAATAGATAAATTGGCATCTTTTTATAACTTCTTCGTATGCTCCTTTGATATAAACTACCTTTGCTCCGCTATTCTCTGCAAGAACGGCCATAACTTTTCGCTCCGAAGTAAAAGGTATTTCGTCCAATCTGCTAGTTTCCTCATAAATATCTTCTTTTTTTACACCGCCCTTATGTGCTGCAACAAGTAGCGCGCAGTCTATAGGATCTCCAAATATCTCGTTTTTCCCATTTTTGGCCTTGATATCTCCATTATTCGCTATAACTCCTGCTGAGAGGAGAATGCGCAAATGATCCCTGGGGTTGATCTCCACACCATCGATTGAAAATTTTCCAATGAACGAATACCCGTCACCGCTTACTTGGTAAATGTCATCTGTATAAATTTCTGAAACAGTTAATTTGTTATGAGTTAACGTTCCTGTTTTATCTGTGCATATAATTGTAGTGGTTCCAAGCGTTTCAACGGCAACTAATCGACGAACAATAGCTTTTTTTGTAGCCATTCTATTAATCCCTAAGATAAAAATGACAGTTATTGCAACTGGCAAACCTTCTGGAATTGCAGAAACTGCCAACGAAATACTAGTTTCGAACATCAAAATAACCGAATTGCCCAGAATAATTCCTATAATGAAAATCAGAACGCAGATACCAAGAACATAAACACCCAATTTCTTAGAGAAGTCCTCTAGCTTTCTTTGAAGAGGAGTAATTGTTTCCAATTCGTCCTCTACTAATTTTGAAATTCGTCCAAGCTCTGTTCGTACTCCAGTACTTGAAACAACCATAAGACCCCTTCCGGATGAGACTAGTGTGCCCATAAATAAGATATTATTTGCATCTTTATAGCTTTTTTCCTTGCTCGGATAAGCTTGTTTTTCTACCGGAAAAGACTCTCCCGTAAGAACAGCTTCGTCAATATACAAGCCCTGTGACTCTATCACCCTTCCATCTGCAGGAATTTTATCGCCTTCCTCAAGAACGACTATATCACCAGGGACTATTTCGCTAGAAAGAATCTTAGTCTTGTGTCCACTTCTTATTACCGTACATTTTAAATTGGTGAATTTCTTAAGTGCTTCTAGGGTCTTTTCGGCTTTATACTCTTGGAAAAAACCAATTATTGAGTTTAAAATAGTAACTGAAAGAATAACTATAGTATCAGTAGTTTTGCCCATAATCCAAGTAATCAAGCCCGCTATCAATAAAATATATACCAACGGACTCCTAAAATTCTCCAAAAAAATCCTCAACTTTGAGCGTTTTTTTGACTCAGATAGGGCATTATGGCCAAATTCTTCTCTTTTTTTAAAAACTTGCGCCTCGCTAAGCCCTGTTTTTTTCGTTATTAGTTTTTCTAACACAGCATCTTCAGAAAGCTGCCAAATATCTTCTTCCATGATAAATATTGTAGCATTTATAGCTCTAAATGAATACAAAAAAGACACCTTTTAGGTGTCTTTTTTTGATAAACCGGCAGCGAGCTACTTTCCCAGGGCTTGATGACCCAAGTATCATTGCCGCAAAAGCGCTTAACTTCTGTGTTCGGGATGGGAACAGGTGTTTCCGCTTTGCTATAGCCACCAGACTGATTAGCCAAACTCCGAAGAGTTTTGCTAATCAGACTAATGACTAAAAGTCAAAAGTCTTCTGACTATTGCTAGCCATAAATTACCAGTCAATATTCTAACCCGATTCTTTAAATCTAGGTAATAAATTACTTAGACGCAATAGGAATAGGATTAGAAAAACAAAATAAGTCATCGACCTATTAGTACTCCTCAGCTTAACACATTACTGTGCTTACACCTAGAGCCTATCAACCTCATCATCTATAAGGGGTCTAATAATGAAATCTAATCTTGGAGTAGGCTTCGTGCTTATATGCTTTCAGCACTTATCCCTTCCGAACATAGCTACTCGGCAATGCCCTTGGCAGAACAACCGACACACCATTGGTTCGTCCATTCCGGTCCTCTCGTACTAGGAACAGATCTCCTCAAATTTCAACGCCCACGACAGATAGGGACCGAACTGTCTCACGACGTTCTGAACCCAGCTCGCGTACCGCTTTAATTGGCGAACAGCCAAACCCTTGGGACCTGCTTCAGCCCCAGGATGCGACGAGCCGACATCGAGGTGCCAAACTTCTTCGTCGATGTGGACTCTTGGAAGAAATCAGCCTGTTATCCCCGGGGTAGCTTTTATCCGTTGAGCGCTGCATCTCCCACTTGAAATGCAGCGGATCACTAACTCCGACTTTCGTCTCTGCGCGAGATGTACCTCTTGCAGTCAAGCAGGCTTATGCGTTTGCACTATCGATCCGATTTCCATCCGGATCTAGCCTACCTTTGAACGCCTCCGTTACCTTTTAGGAGGCGACCGCCCCAGTCAAACTACCCACCAGACACTGTTCCCTACCCTGATTCAAGGGCTAAGGTTAGAATCAAATTTTATTAAGGGTGGTATTTCAAGGGTGACTCCACCTGGACTAGCGTCCAGGCTTCAAAGTCTCCCACCTATCCTACACATAATAAAACCTAATCCAATGCCAAGCTGTAGTAAAGCTCCACGGGGTCTTACCGTCTTGTCGCGGGTAAACGGCATCTTTACCGCTATTGCAATTTCACCGGGTCCTTCGTTGAGACAGTACTCAGACCGTTACGCCATTCGTGCGGGTCGGAACTTACCCGACAAGGAATTTCGCTACCTTA
>CAZQLQ010000006.1:0-54140 GCA_964594415.1 uncultured Candidatus Saccharibacteria bacterium | reverse complement strand
AAAGAATAACTTTTTAAAATAGTCGGTCCTTGGGACGAACAGTTTTTCAAGGGGGGGTATTGTTCGAGGCGAAGCCGAGAACTAAAAACGCTCTTCGTAATCGAAAAGTTTAGTATTTTGTGCTAAAATAGTGCGGTGCGAGACGATAACTGGTTATTTTCGAAGCTTGATGAAGTGTGGGACAAGTATTTTTCTGACGTCCCTCAGCTTAATGATGTGATGATTGTTTGGGGTAGAAAAGCTCGGAATCGGCTAGGTTCGATTAAGCAAGGGAATAAAAGATTTGGAGAACACGCAGAAACGATTATTACTATAAACAGCCTTTTCAAAGATGAAAGTATCCCGGAATTTATAGTTACTGCCACTATCGCGCATGAGTTGGCTCATTACACTCATGGCTTCCATTCGCCGTTAGTGAGGAAATATGATCATCCCCATGCAGGGGGAGCGGTAGATAGAGAGCTCGTAAAAAGAGGCCTAGAAAAAGAAATTAAAGAACAAAAAAAATGGCTTAAGGCAAATTGGAAAGAATACGTCAATAATCACTTGCCCAGAAAAGTTAATCCAAAAAGAAAAATAAAGAGAAAGTTGGTTATAAGGTGGATATAAATATAAAAAAACTTGTTGTTGGACCTATTGGAACAAATTGTTATATTGCTAGTCTTTTAGATGGAGAAACTCTAATAGTTGATCCGGGTGACGAGTCGGAACGGATTATTGCTGAGCTTAATAAAATTGAAAATATGAAACTCAAATATATCTTACTTACACACGGACACTTTGATCATCTGATGGGTGTTGACGGGTTGAAGAAGGAGTTTCCTGATACAAAAGTATATATTGGAGTAGATGATATCGAGCTAGTTAAAGATATGGCTGGACAAAGTAAAATATGGGGGGAGGAGATACCGGATATTAAAACTGAGCTTAATGGTATAGCAGAAAAAGACGAGCTCATATTTGGAAAATATCGGATTAAAGTTATTGCAACACCAGGCCATACGATCGGTGGCGTTTGCTACCTTGTAGATAATAGTCTTTTTAGTGGGGACACACTTTTTTATCACACCTATGGGAGGCTGGATTTGCCATATTCAAGTCCAAAGGAGATGGGGGAGAGTCTGAGCAAGCTACTTTCTCTAGACGGTAAAATAAGGGTTTACCCTGGACACATGAGAGAGACAACTATTGAGGAAGAAAGAAAAAATCAATTCTTTTAAGTTATGAATCGAAATAAAAGAAACATATTGTTTTTAAATGGTTGGATGGAAACGAGCGATAGCTGGGATCTGGTTATTCATAATTTAGAGAATGAATTTAACTGTTATACTTTAGAATTTCCGGGTTTTGGGGTTGCTCCAACCCCTAAGGACGCTTGGACAGTTCTGGATTATGCCGAATGGGTAAAGAAGCAAATTGATCTTTTGCAAATCGAGAGACTAGCCGTTATTGGACACTCTTTTGGGGGCAGAGTTGCTATCGTACTTTCGGGTCTAGACGCAAGAATTGATAAATTGATTTTATATGGGACTCCAGGATTCAAAGAGCCAAACACTAAAAAAGCCTCATTTTTCAAGTCCATGAATTATTTAGCAATTAAAATCGGTATTGATCGCGAAAAAGTTCCTTTTGCAAAGACCATCAAGGATAAAATCAGTTCGGAAGATTATAAAAATGCTGGCGATATGAGAGAAATATTTAAGTTAGCAATCAATTTTGACTTGCTACCTTTTATGAAGAAAATTGATCAACCGGTTTTGCTGATTATCGGCGAAAATGACAACCAGGTTTCGGTTCGTACCGCTAAAAAAATGCACAAAACGATTGCAAATTCCGAGTTGAAGATTTTGCCTAAGAATGGACATTTTGCACATCTAGAAAACTCAAATTTATTTTGTGGAGTCATAAGGGGGTTTATAAATGAAAAAAGTTCTAAATAACTTATTCCCTTTTGTTGATTTTGTCTACATTCTTCAGCTGGAAGAATACTCTTGCAAAGAATATTGCAAATGGATCAAGAAGAGATTTTTCAAAAGAGGCTTTCAAAAGGTGGGAAAAATTAATTGGACGCCCAGAGCCAAAGCAAGCTTATTGCTGTCAGTATCCTTCTTCTTCACGGCAATCTTTTTGATGTTTTATTTTGACCCTTTTCTGATCAACAGATTTATTTTTACGGGCTTATTTACTGTTTTGATACCATTGTTCGTTCTTGATGCGGCTCTAGTCCTTGCTCCTATCGATTTTGTCTATAAGTTCTTCCTAATTCGAAAAGCCAAGAAAAAGCTTATTGAAACGAGGTGTAAAGTCGTCGCTATCGCTGGCAGTTACGGAAAATCTACAATTAGACACTTTTCAAACTTAATTTTGTCTGAAAAGTTTAATGTACAAACCCCAATTGAAAATCACAACACCATTGTTTCGATATCAGACGATATCTTAGGCAGTCTAGATAAGAATACCGAGATATATCTTGTAGAGCTTGGTGAATATCATAAAAGGGACTTTGAAAAGTTTGTAAAACTGCTTAATCCCGAGATTGTCGTTTTAACTTCAGTGGGTCCTCAGCATTTGCATACTTTTGGTACGCAGGAAGATATTGATAACGAGTTTATTTCACTCCTTGAGCTTACGAAGAAAAAGACCCAATTTCTAAACAGAGATAATATAGGAGTAAATAGGGTGATTGTCGGATATGACGGTTCTCCAAAGTTTTTTAGTTCCAAAGACGTCAATCTGACAATAGATAAAAATTGGCAAAAAAACGAATCGTTTAGACAAAATATCGCAGGCGCAATTATTCTTGCGAAAAATCTTGGTATGGACCACAAGGAGATTATGGCAGTCGTTCAAAACATAGAACCTCTAGAAAGGCGTATGGAAGAACAGGTGCAAGGGGATATTAAAATAATAGATGATACGTATAATATAAACCCAGATAGCGCAAAATCGGCACTTGAATATCTAAAAAAACAAAAAGGCAGAAAGGTTTTAGTTACTGGGGGGATTGTAGATCAGGGAGATTTTGAAGAATCTTCTAATGTTGAATTTGGCCGGCAAATTGCTGCGGTCGCAGATGTCGTAATTATTGCAAAAAATACTCTTCATAGGTTTATTAAAAGAGGCATTAAGGAAAGCGGTTTCAAGATTCTGGTTTACGAATCTAGCTCACCTGAAAAAACTCCTGAATTGTTGGGTCGGATACTGAAGTCAAGAGATGTTGTTCTAATTCAGAACGAGTTGCCTGATACTTATTGGAGTTAGAACTAGTCGTTAAGTAGAGAAGATTCGTAGCTTCTAAGTAATCCGCTTTTGAAATTGAATTCATTCTCAGCGATCTCCACCAATTTATCGATTAGCTCAGGGAAACTTATCCCCGTGGCTTCCCAGAGATAAAAGGAAAGAGAACCGGGTATTGTGTTTATTTCGGTAACATAAATTTCATTCGTATTCTTATCTATCATAAAATCAACTCTCATTGTTCCTGAGCATCCGCAAACCTCAAATATTTTCCTAGCTGTCTCTCTGATGAACTCCTCTGTTTTTTTTGGGATATCGGCAGGAATCTTTCTTTCCAGGCTGGCCATACCCGAAGAGGATTCAGACTTGAGTTTACCTTTTGCTCCCTTACCGCCTCTCAAATATTTATCTTCAAAAGTCAAAATTTCTTCTTTGGTCATCGGTTGTTCGCAAGCGGATGTTTTGATCTTTTCTGGATTGAAGGAAGAACCCAAGACTGCGCAATTCACTTCGAACATGTTTCCAAGATAGGGTTCGATTATTGCCTTTGTATCAAGCTCGAAAACAATCTTAAGCGCATCATCTAACTCTCTTAGATTCTCAACTTTTTTTACTCCTATACTGGAGCCGAGATGTGCCGGTTTTGCAATTAGTGGAAACGAAAACTTTTCAATTAGCTTATTTATGCCACTATTTTTATCAGCATAAGTAAAATCTAGAACAGGAATTTTATTTGCTTGCATTAATGATTTGAAAATGATCTTGTCCATTCCTATCGCTGATGCTGTTACTCCTGAGAAGCAGTATGGCACGTTCATCGTTTCAAATAGACCTTGTGCAGATCCATCTTCTCCAGTAGTTCCATGAAAGACCGGCAAAACTACATCGACGTTAATTGATTTAGATGAAATACTAAAACCTTTTTGGTCTATCTTAAGACTTTTCCGATCAGGAATTACTCTTATTTTTTCAGAAAAAAGCGTCTTAAACTGTTCCTTGAAATCGCTCAAGCCTTTTATGTTTTTGGCTTGTTTTGGTATGTAGAAATGCCCGTCTCGTGACCAATAAACTGCAATCTTATTATATTTATCTGAGTTCGCGTTATTATATGCTTGAATGCCAGAAATAACTGATACGTCGTGTTCTACTGAGGGGCCACCGAAAAATATTGCCAATGTTTTTTTCATATATCCTCCCTTATAGCTTAAGATTATAGGTTAGTTTTCTGAATTTGTCACATAACGTGAATTTCAGTACTTCAAAAAATTAAGCTAGAGGAGTAAAATATGAAGCTACGGGGCGTAGCGCAGCTCGGTAGCGCGTCTAGGACATAATTTAAAATCGGGGATTAGCGCAGTTGGTAGCGCGCAGCGTTCGGGACGCTGAGGTCGTGAGTTCGAGTCTCGCATCCCCGACCAAGATATTATTTTATGTCCTAGACAAGGGACTATTGGCTCGTGGGTTCAAATCCCGCCGCCCCGATCAGAAATATTGCTATGTAAATAATGGATTATAGGTTTTTGGTTTTAATTTATATTAATTTGTAGAATTGTTCGGAGAAGTATGAAAGATACTCGTAAAAAAAATGTTGTTGATGAAGAGGGCAATATCATTGGACAAGAGTCTAGAGAGACTATTCACTCCAAGGGACTGCTTCATCAAGAGATTCATGTTTGGTTTTTTACTCCCAGAAATGAAATTATTTTCCAACGCCGTTCGGAAAAAGCAGATACTTTTCCAAATCTGCTAGATGCTACAGTTGGAGGACATGTTGAGATCGGAGATAGTTACGAAAAAGCAGCGCTAAGGGAAATTGAAGAAGAAACTGGCGTAAAAGTAAAAAAAGAAGATCTAATATTTATCAAAATGCTTAGAAGTAACAGGAGCGATCCAATTACACATAAGATTAATAATGTCATTCGCGCGGTTTATGCCGTTTTTTATGATAAGGGAGTTCAGGCCCTTGAGATTGAGGAGGGTCACGCTATTGGGTTTGAAGCTTGGCCTATTGACGATCTTTTGGTTCTTTCTGAAGCTGATAAAAAACAATTCATAGAAACGATAGTTTCTGAAGAAGGCTTAAATATTTTTCGTAATATTCAAGAAACAATTTATGAAAATTTTTAAAGACTTTAATTCAAAAGAAATTGCCGAAATATTAGATAGTGGTGGTGTCGGGGTTATCCCAACAGACACTATATATGGCGTTGTGGCAAAAGCTCTTGATGGGAAAGCAGTTGAGAAAATATACGAGATTAAGGATAGAAATTCGAAGAAACCATTAATCGTTCTTATCGGTTCCTTTTTTGATTTAGAAAAATTTAAAGTTAGCTTAAGTGCTGAAAAATTAGAATTTCTCCAGAAACATTGGCCAGGAAAGGTAAGTGTAATTTTACCTGTAGAAAGGGATAAATTTGAGTATCTCCACAGGGGTGCGAATTCTATCGCTTTTCGTTTTTCTAATGATAGTGAGCTGGTCGGATTAATCCAAGAAACCGGTCCTCTTGTCGCACCAAGTGCGAATCCTGAAGGGCAAAAACCAGCAAAAGACATAGATGAGGCGATAGATTATTTTGGAGAAAATGCTGATTTTTATGTTGATGGCGGTATTTTAGAATCCGAGCCTTCAACTTTAGTTGATTTTACTGGTGCTTCACATATCGTTCTCAGGAAAGGCGAGGAGATCTAAAGTCGTTATGGTTTTTATAATTATAGAGAAGTTTTTCAAAATTTATTGAAAAAGCTATTTATTCAAACTATTATATTGAAGTAGTTATGTTATTTTAAAAGGAGAAATTATGCGAGTAGTGACAAGCAAGACGAGAGAACAGTTCCCATTAAGTACAAAAAAAGTTATAAAGAAGACATTATCCTCGGTCTATATATGGATAATATTTATAATAATGATTATCTTTGTATTTACTTTTGGCTCGATTTCTGCCTTTGATGAGGGGATTCGAAGTATTTCATGGGCAACATATTCGGTAATCTTTGCGATTTTTTTACTAGTCACCTCTACAATTTATTTTTATGAGAAATGGTATTATGCGGTTTATTTTTATGACCTAACACCTGATTATATAGTTATAAGAAAAGGGCCGATTACTCCAAGTGAGATAACAATTCCTTATGAAAGAATTCAGGATGTGTATGTTGATCAAGACTTATTAGATAGGATTTTTGGGCTATATGACGTGCATTTATCGAGCGCGACAATATCATCAGGAATGGCTGCTCATATTGACGGAGTAGAGAAAGAGGCGGCTGATGGACTAAGGAAGGAACTTTTAGAAACAGTGAGTGAACGAATTGGGAAAAAAGCGACAACGCCTTCAGCCTCTGATTCCCCGGTTCAGGCAACAAATAAATAGCTTTTGGAAGGAAATGAAATGGAAAACAACGAAGCAGTAAATTATATTAACTCCGAGTTTGCAAGGGGTGTAAGCAAAGAAAAAATAATAAGCTCACTATTGCAGGCGGGATGGCAAAGTAGCGCCATAGAAGAAGCATTTGAATCGGTAACCCCTCTTACTAACATCTCTCAAGCCTCAGGCATTATTGCAACCGAAAAAGAATATCCAATAACCAGATTATGGATTTTCAAGACTTTTATTATTATCATTTTTGTTTCAATTATAGCTATTTTCTTCGGTTATTGGTTCCCATATCTAATAGCGATGATTCCGGTTTCTCTAATTATAAATGCCTTAATACGGGCAAATTTCCATTACTCAACAGATGACAAGTTTTTTGTTGTTAGGCAGGGCGTAATTTCCAAGAAGCAACATAATTTGCCCTACGGAGTAATCCAGAATATTTTTGTAAAACAAGATTTATTTGACAGAATATTTGGATTGGCTACGCTCCGGATTGAGAATGCCTCAGATGGTGGTGGCAAGGGAATCCTAGGAGGAAAAAAAGAATACGACTGGGGTGACGTTTTTGCAATCGTCTCTAAAACTAATCAAAATCAAGACGCAGGGGTTGGCTCTTATGGCAATAGAATCAATATTCCAGGAATGAGTAAGATTAGTGCAGAAACCCTAAAAGGTATTGTGTTACAAAAAATGAAAGAGAATCCAAGCTCAGACAGCCAGTCTGGGTTGTGACAAAAAAAGTGGCTTTTGTGCCACTTTTTTTAAAAGTCAATCTTTACCAGCCACCTCCACCGCCACCTCCACCGCCACCTCCGGAAGCACCGACTCCGCCAGATCCCGAAGGAGAAGAAGATAAGTCTGATGCTATTTCAGATGATAAGCTCTGAATGGAATCAGTAAAGGTATTTGCGTCAAAGGCACCAGAGCTAAAGCTAGTGTACCAGTACGGCGCATAAGAGTTAAATTTTTCTTCTCCATACATAATTTTCATCTTTTTAATCCATTCCTTGGTCATATTGAACATAATCGCATATGGCAAAAATTCATCAAAAATATTTTCTTTTTCATTAAACTTTTGTCTATATCTTTCTGCAGTTTGGAGATAAAGCTTGAATCCTTCAATTCTTCTTTTCATTTCAGCGCCTTCTATGTTTCTTTTTGTCATGAAAAATGAAAAAATAAAGAAAATAACCGCTGAAACCATCATCCCGATACTGCCAAAAATCGAAACAGAGCCGATACCTACACCAAAGAAAAATAGAAAAACAGAAACTCCAATAAAAATTGCCTGAAGAACTCTAGAGCTTTTCAGTAGTAAGTTTTTCTTATATAAATCTTCTTTGACTTGTTTAGAAATTTCTTCTACTTTTTTATAGAATTTATTTTTTTGACTTGAAATAGTAATTTCTTTTTTATCATCTCCAAATAGTTTATTTATTAAGACTATCTCGATTATATTTAGCTTTGAAAAATCCTTACTTATTAAGGAAAGTTTGAAATCCTTTGATTCAAATAGTCCCTGCGGTTCTATTTCGTCAATTTTTATCAGCTTTTTTACTGCCAGTCTTATTATCGAGGCGGATATGAATTCTTTTTTCATTATTCCGTCTGTATATATCATTCCCATTTCGATTGGCGAGAAGTTTTCTGGAATTTCAAATTCAGGAGCGATGGTAGGATTGATGACAGGGTCTTTGCCATATTTTCTCCAAACTAGCAAACAAATAATAATTGAAAAGAACGGGAGCATCAAAAATAAATACTCACCATATTGTTCAATGAAAGTTATTTCGTAAGGTTTGATTATGTTCTTAGGGAAAGTAACCGATGCCGTAATGCCGGTTCTTACGGGAAGAGTTTTTGTCGAACTTATAGTCAAGGTATTATCATCTTCCCATTTATAGGTTGAATACATATTAGTATTTTCGTCTTTTTTCCCACTGTATAAGTTAAGTTTCGCATTTTCCTTAGTTATTGAATTGGGAAAATAAATCGTTGAAGAGAAGCTATCAATCTCAATATCCCAATAATTTCCGCTAAGGTTCCAATAAAACTCGTCAAAACTTTCATTTGTAAAGCGAATAGTATTTTTGACAAGATAGGTAATGACATAGGAGTTTTCTCCAGTCACAGTAACATCGGGATCTCCTATCTTCCAAGTAGTAGTATGGTTTAGGCTATCGTTAATTGTAGTAAAGGGAAGCCTTGTCCCATAAACGTCTTCAATGCTAATAAGCTCAACCGGAGTTTTGGTAGCCTTCAGCCCGGATTTATAAATAGTCGGTAGGATTCTAAAAATTCCATGTTTATCTGGCAAATTACCACAGTCGGCAATAATCGTTTCGGTAATAAGAAGTGAAGAGTCTTCATTTACTATTATGTCAGAATGCATATCTTTTATATACCAATCCGTTATTACGGATCTTGCAATGGCTTGTTTGGGCGCTGGCATCAAAACGAATACGAAAATACAAAGAATTATTTTTGTAAGTTTATTTATAAGAGAAGTATTCATAATGTCTCCAGTAATATTTTAACGCCAAAACCGTCCTACAACAACAAAATATTAGGTTATAATTAACTTAAGGGGAAAATAGTAATGATTAAGAAAAGTAATGGGATAGTCTGGTTTGTCATTATTCTGCTTGCAATTATGGTGTTGGGGTTTATCCTATTTTGGGTAAAAGATAGGAGGATAAGAAATATTGATAGCTTTGAAGAATGCGCAAATCAAGGATACCCAATTATGGAGATGTATCCCCCAATCTGTACAACTCCCGATGGCAGATCTTTTACTCAACAATTAACTGATGAAGGGAATAAAAAAATAATTCCCTCAACTACGATCAATAACTAATTAATGAGAAAGGAGGAAGCATGAAGGCATTTATTCCGGAAATCTATACAATAAAAGATAGAAAAGTTCTTACTGTTACGACAATCGGAGACCCTAATGATTCCGAGGATGCATTAGGGGCACTTTATGGAACTGTTTATGGAACTAAATTCAAAACATTTAAACCGAAAGGCATCAAAATGGAGGTTGGAAAACTAAGCGCTTTTTGGCCTGATGCCCATTTGAAGCCAAAAAATGAATGGACTGGTATTTGGGGCGTTGAAATTCCGGATTATGTTACGGAAAGCGACTTAATCCAAAAGAATCCTGATATTTCTGTCAATATGGAGATCTGGAAAGGCGGCACAGTTGCTGGAGTTTTGTATGAGGGAAAATATACCGAAGAGGAACAGACAATAAAAAATTTACACAAATTTATTATCGAAAATGGGTATGAAATTTCTGGAGATCATGAGGAAGTCTATCTTACAAAACCTGATGCGAAGATTCCCAAAACAATCATTCAGTATATTGTAAAAAAGAAAGATGAATAGTAATATTTGTAAGATGAAAAAGCATCTAAGGAAAACATTTGATTTTTTCAAGGGATACAAAAAGATCTTTTTTGTAATTTTTATATTCCTTTTGATTCTTGTTATTTGTATTAGTATGGCTTTAGTATACTTCTTGAATAAAAAATTATCTGAAGAATCAATAAATGCGGCTAGTTCTACTACCTCTACTACTTTTATTGTTACGGAGGGCAGGTCGGAGAGCGAGCATTTTATATTGACTGACCAAGCGATAGAGGGAGTCCAGTTAAAATAAATTGTCTACTTGTAAATAAAAACAATAGACTTAGAATTAAGCTATGGATATGAATTATTTTTTGATTATTGTCGGCCTGATTGTTTTGGGTTTCGCTATGCTTGCCTATTTTATTAGTCAAAAACTAGAAGTACTATCTCGAAAGAAGGACGACGCTTCTTTGGTTATGTTAAACCAGAACATTCAAGGCATGCACGAACGATTAGATAAAACGACCGAAGCTCTCCAGCAGCAATTCCGTTCGAGCACTGGAATCATTCGGGATGTTACTGAAAAACTTGTGAAGCTAGAAGATACGAATAAGCAGATTGTTGGAGTGGCGGAGCAATTAAACGGGCTCGAACAGGTACTCAAGAATCCAAAGCAAAGAGGAATCTTGGGCGAATATTATCTTGAAACTTTACTTAAAAACCTTTTTCAGCCAAATCAGTATAAAATGCAATATGGCTTTAAAAACGGTGAAATTGTCGATGCGGTAATTTTTATTAAAGATAAAATAATTCCAATTGATTCAAAGTTTTCGCTTGAGAAATACAATAAGATTATCGAAGAAAAAGATGAGAGCAAGAGAGAGATTCTTCAAAAAGCTTTTAAGCAAGATCTCAAAAACAGAATTGACGAAACTGCAAAATATATACGACCAAAAGAAGGTACTATGGACTTTGCTTTTATGTTTATCCCGTCTGAGGGTATATATTATGACCTTTTAGTCAATCAAATAGGAGCTCTGAAAGTAAATACTAGAGATTTGATAGAGTATGCCTTCAAGGAAAAAAAAGTCATAATAGTTTCTCCAACTTCATTTGCGGCTTATCTGCAGACCGTTCTTCAGGGCCTCAGAGCACTTGCGGTAGAAGAATCTGTAAAGGATATTGTTGCGAACATTCATAAGCTAGGTACGCATCTCAGTTCGTATGAATCTTATTTCAAGAAGCTTGGCGATAACCTCGGAACTACAGTGAACACCTACAATAATGCTTATAAGGAATACGCCAAGATTGATAAGGATGTAATGAAAATTACTGGAGAATCAATCGGTTCGGAATTGTTCGAACTGGACAAACCAAACAGCGATTTTTAGAAATAAAAAATATTCCAATTTTGTGTTAACATATTTTTATGGAAAGTAGGCCCTTTATAAAGTTTATGTTTTCCGGATTTGTGATTTTTTCGATAGTTGTTTTGTTGATTTTGACGAAAACGGCTCCGGGTGAAAATAATTTTTTAGTTTTTACTCTGATAATATCGGCTTTTTTTTCGATTTTTTTCCTTTTCAGCATAGTTAGTTATTTATTGCGAAGAAAGGCGTCAAATAACGAAGCTATCTTCAGAAACAGAAAGATTTCTATGAGGCAAGGACTTCTTGTCGGCTTGCTTGCTGTTTCTGTTCTCCTCCTTGGCTGGTTTGACCTCCTCGTCTGGTGGGATGTAGCGATTATCGCTGTTTCGTTAATAGCATTAGATATTTACTTCGGCTCGACGACTAAGCGTAGCGAAAATCGTCCTCGTAGATTCTGACCTCTTTAGATGCTAATAAATATGAGTTTGTGCTTTACAAGGAAGCATTTTTTAGTGTATTCTTTACTATGGATGAGAGCCAATTTTATTATTAATGATTTACAGAAGAAATTTTTATGAAAGAAGAAATTTTAGAGATTCTTGAAGAGGCAAAGAAAGAAATTGCTCTTGCAAAATCAAGCGATATGGAAGCGGTCAGGCATAAATATCTTGGGCGAAAAAGCTCACTGGGAACTATTCTTAAGAGTCTAGGTACTCTTGAGATAAACGAAAGAAAAGAAATAGGCGCCTTGGCAAATAATGCACAGAAAGAGATAAACGTTTTAATTGAAGAAAAAGAAAAAACCCTTGGCTCTCTTGAGCTGCCTTTTATTGACGTTACTGCACCAGGGCGACTTTACAATATCGGTCACATACATCCGATTAATAGAATTATGGATGAATTACTTACCATCTTTTCTTCTCTAGGCTACGAAATTGTAGATGGCCCTGAAGTGGAAGATGACTGGCATAACTTTGAGGCATTGAATATGCATGCCGATCACCCAGCTAGGGATATGCAGGATACATTTTATCTCACGAATGGCAATTTACCGAGAACACATACTTCGTCAGTTCAAATTAGATACATGGAGCAAAATAAGCCTCCGATTAGAATAATTTCTCCAGGGAAAGTTCATAGAAATGAAAATGAAGATGCAACTCATAGTTGGGTTTTTCACCAGATAGAAGGGCTTGTTGTCGACAAGAATATTACGTTTGGTGACCTCAAAGGAACTCTTGAAATGATTACGAAGCAAATATTTGGCTCCGAAACTAAGACTCGTTTTCGCCCTAATTTCTTCCCATATACTGAACCAAGCGCCGAGATGGACGCAAGCTGTCCTCATTGCAGTGGGAAGGGTTGTAGATCTTGCGGTTATACGGGATGGCTTGAACTCCTGGGTTCTGGAATGGTTCATCCCCAAGTACTAATTAATATGGGAATAGATCCAGAGGAGTATACTGGCTTTGCTTTCGGTATGGGGGTTGAGAGAATTGCAATGATAAAGTACGGGATACCTGATGTAAGATTTTTTTGGCATCCGGATACGCGATTTTTGGAACAATTTTAAAGAGAAAGTGTTATGAAGTTACCTTATAATTGGTTGAAAGAATTTGTTGAAACAAATGAAAGCGCAGGTAGTATCGCAGACAAGCTGACTATGGTTGGTCTTGAGGTGGAGGAAGTACTTTCTGCCGCCAGTTTTGAAAATATTGTTGTCGGCGAAGTGCTGAGAGTGGAGAAACATCCAAATGCAGACAAGCTAAGAGTGGCACAAGTAAATGTGGGAGATAAAGAGCTACAAATAGTTTGTGGTGCACCAAATTTAGAAAAAGGGCAAAAAGTCCCTGTTGCTTTGGTTGGTGCAAAGATCGGTGATTTTGAGATAAAAAAAGCAACGCTAAGAGGTATAGATTCAGAAGGTATGATTTGTAGCGAAAAAGAGCTTGGGATAAGTGATGATCATGATGGGATTATGGTCTTGCCGTCTGAATCAGTAATTGGAGATAAGCTTAGTGGACACCTAGAAGCCGAGGAAATCATAGATGTTAATATTCCTGCAAATCGTCCTGACTGTATGGGCGTCTTGGGATTATCAAGAGAGGTTGCGGTTTGTCTTAAGGCAGAACTAAAGACGAAATTACCAACTTTGAGAGAAGTAGATCAAAAAACCGATGATATTGCAAATGTAGTTGTTGAAGATTTTAGTTTATGCTCAAGATACGAGGCTAGAATCGTGAGAAACTTAACCATATCTGAATCGCCGGATTGGCTTAAAGAAAAACTTAGCTCGTGTGGAATTCGTCCAATTAACAACCTGGTTGATATATCAAACTATGTTATGTTGGCGCTTGGCCAGCCTCTTCATTTCTTTGATTTAGACAAAATAGATCAGAAGGAAGGAAAGGCAGAGATAATCGTTCGTGCTGCAAAAAATGGAGAAAAACTAACCACAATAGATGGTGAAGAAAGAGACCTCGCAGATGGAATGTTGCTTATAGCAGACAAGGAGAAGCCTATAGCTATTGCGGGAGTAATGGGTGGAAATAATTCTGAGATAGACGAAAATACGAAAAATATACTTGTTGAGGCAGCTGTTTTCAATAAGGCTTCAATTAGGAGAACGGCAAGAGCGTTAGGTCTTCGAACCGAGGCGGTCGCTCGATTTGAAAAAGGTGTTCCTTTTAATCTTCCCGATATTGCGATAGACCATGCGGCGCATTTACTTGCTGAAATTGCTAACGGAGAGGTTTGTTCGGGCAAGATAGATGTATTTGAGAAAAAGAAAGAAGCTGGTTCTTTAGAAGTAGATTCTGGTAAAATTAATAAATTTTTAGGATCAAGTATTTCTCTTGAAGAGATAGAGAGTATCCTTCTTAGTCTTGGTTTTAAGATCGATAAAAATAACGATAAATTTATAGTTACACCTCCATGGTGGAGAGAAGATATTCTTGTATCAGCGGATGTTTACGAAGAAGTTGCAAGAATCTATGGATACGATAGGATTACCTCCACGTTGCCATCCACCGGAGATACGATACCTAAGCAAAATAAAATGTATCAATTTACTAAAGGGATTCGAACACTTCTTTCCTCTCTGGGTATGACTGAAATCCTTACTTATTCTTTTCTCGGCAAGAAAGAACTTATTGATATTGGGGAAAACATCTCAATGGCTCCACGGATTGCAAATCCCTTGGTTTCTACCCAGGAGTATATGCGAACTAGTCTGCTTCCAGGTATTTTAACGGCTTTAAGAAATAATCAGTTTAATAAAGAAACTTTGCAATTTTTTGAGATCGGTAATGTTTTTGTCAATAAAAGTGAAAAAGAACTTCCAGAAGAAAGAAAATGGCTTTCTGGGGGGGTGATTGGAGGAATAAGCTGGCCGATAACATATACAGATGGAAATGACTTTTATGTGGCTAAGGGGTTGGTTGATAATTTGCTGGCAAGTAATAGCTTTACGTCTGAAAGAATTGAATTTCGCCCAAGCGAAAATACTATATATAATCAGGGAAGGGCTTGCGATATCATAATGGGAGAAGTTGTTATAGGCTCTATTGGTGAAGTAAAAAGACAGATATTGAATGACTTCGACATCAAAAAAGATGCAGCGGTTTTCTTGATAGACCTCGATAAATTATTCTCTTTCAAAACTAAAGAAGTAAGCTACCAAGCATTCAGCAAATTTCCAAAGGTAGTAAGGGATATTTCCTTTATTGTGGATAATAATAAAAATGTTCAAGATTTATTGGATATCGTCAACTCTTCAGATGAGCTAGTATCAAGCACAGAAGTGATTGATATATACAGGGGCAAGCTTCTAAGTGAAAACAAAAAGAGCATTACTATTAGAATAGATATACAAAGCGAAAAGAAGACATTAAATGAAAATGATATTGATATTGTGACCAATAAAATAATTTCGCTAATAGAAGCAAATGGAGGGAAAGTAAGAAGTGGATCAGGAAACAAATAAGAAATTTTTTGATATAAAAAAGCACAATTATTCGAAGTCCGTTAAAGACGATATTCTCCAGCTTTCACGTTTAGTTTCTGAGAGGGAAGAAGCTTCATTTGAGGCAGAAAGCAAACAAGAAAAGCCGATTATAGCAGAAAAACAATCACGGGGATTACTTTCTTTTTTAAAGAAAGAAGAGCAGAAAATGCTAATCAGGGATACGGATGAGGAACAAAAAGAGAAAGAGGTTTTAGAAAAAAAATTTAAAGAGTTTGGCGTAGCTGAAGTCAGCAAAAAGAAAGCTAAACCTAAAAAAGTTTTGACTAAAAAGAAAAAAATTCATCGTAAGATTATGGCTTGGAGCACTACGGTTATAGTCTTATCCTTTATAACGATTTCCTTAGCAGGAGCCGCTTACGCTGACAAGTTTATCTATGAAAATAAAGTTTTCCCGGGAGTTACAGTTTGGGGCATTGATGCCGGTGGAAAGACAATGAGCGAGGTCCAAGGGTTGATTACGAAAAAAATAAATAATAGTGTAATAACTATAAAAGGACCAGACCAGACGTATCAAGCAAAGGCTGAGGACCTAGGAATCGTTTTCAATAGTGAAACTATGGCGCTTAGCGCTTATTCAAAAGGCAGAACCAGCTCTTACTTCGGAAATTATATCACTAGAATAAAGCTATTATTCAACAAAGTATCTTTCGTGAATGATCAGATAATCACAAAAAGTTCTGATCTTCAGGTACAGCCAAGTTATGAGATTGATAATGATGCAGTAAATACTTTTGTGCAAGGAATTGTAGATAACATAAATATTACTGCTAGGGATTCCGAGGTATCTGTCAGTAATGGTGTCGTGACACTCATACCGGCAGTTTATGGACGGGAGGTCGTTGTTTCTAAACTTAGCGCAGATGTATTAAGCGCAATAAAAAATTTTGGCCAAACCCAGATCACAGTTGCGACAAAACAGGTAGAGCCAGCGGTCATCGATAATTCAGCCGAAGAAACCATCCTGGAAACACAAAAAATAATGAATAAGAAAATTCTATTGGCTTATAACGGGAAGATTTATTCTCCTGACAAAGAAACGATATCCTCGTGGATTTCTTATTCCAAAAAAGTTGATGAAACCAAGTACACTTTGGTCATAGATACGGCTAAAATGGTAAACTATTTTTCCTTTTTACAGTCAGAGATTGACATAGCGACGGTGAATAAAAAGATAAGGGTTGAGAATGGCGATAAGCAGACAGTCATCCAAGAAGGGAAGAGCGGACTTGCAGTTAACACCGAGGTTCTAGGCAAGAATATTGCGGATAAGCTCTCAATACAGGAATCGGTAAGATTGGAGATTCCAACGTACGTAGTCGATCCAAAAGTTGTTTATGAATATGTAACTGTTGCGAATTGGGATAAATATATCGATGTAAATATTTCAACTCAAACAATGACGGCGTATCTCAAAGGAGGGGAGGCTGTCGGAAGTTGGAAAATCACTACAGGAAACCTTTACCATTCCACACCTGTTGGTACTTGGCTTGTTACTGGAAAGACAGCGGTAACTAGAATGACAGGAGGAACTCCCGGCGTTGACTATTACGACTTGCCGAATGTCCACTGGGTAACTTGGTTTAAAGGCGGGGGTTATTCAATCCACGAGGCTTACTGGAGAACTACATTTGGGAGTATGGATTATAAATGGAATGGTTCCCATGGATGTGTAAATGCTACTTATGATGTCGCAAAGTTTATTTACGATTGGGCTCCAGTAGGAACACCGGTGATAGTGCATTATTAATAGGAGGCGAAATGGAAAATGAACGTAAGATAGAAGCTAGGCAAGAAGATACGGAATCTTTAACAGTCCCCGATAAACACGAAACTCTTAAAAAGTCTTATGAATCAAATCCGGTAGTATCTTTTGAAGAAATCGCTAGCAACGTCGCAGCGGCCAAACAACTGATTGATCAAAGTGCTGAGATAATTGACGCAGATAATGAGGGTAACAGCGTCATTATTGAAAAAGGCGAAGAAGAGAGTGTTTCCTATGTTAAGGAAGCGGAAAAAATTATGGAGGAAGACAAAAATAATCCATATAGAGAAGAGCAAGATGTTGAGGGTCTTCAGAAAAAGTATTTAAAGAGCCTTGGTGTTGATGTTAAGAAATAAGAAAAAGGAATAAATAAGAAGAATTATGCAGTTCTATTCATTATTATTAATAATCTTTTTGGCGTTAACGGTAGTATTGGTTATTGCTTTTTTGGTATTTCGAAGAAGTAAGTATTGGAAGAAACAGATTGAAAGATCATTGAAGATGGTTCCTCTTCTTATTACGGTACCAAGGGATAGTGGATCCAAAGACAATCATGGCCAATCTAGGGATAATAGGGATGCACTAAAAGAAGTAATTTCTGTTGCGGAAACATTTTACTCAAATATTGGGGTTACTTATAATAGGCATAGGTTTATCAGGAATTATTTTGTTGGTACCCCCCATATCGCTGCCGAAATAGTAGCTAAGCACAACGAAATATTCTTTTACTTTGCAGTACCTTTCGCTTATTTGGATCTGGTAGAAAAAAACATAAGCGCACAATATCCTGATTGTCATATAGAGCGCAGCGAGGAGCATAATATTTTTTACGAAGGTTGGGGGCTAGAAAACATTTCGGGAGGAGAACTTCTTGCTACGAAGCCTTATTATTTCCCTTTTAGAACTTATCATGAGCTTGATAGCGAACCGCTTGAAAGCCTTACTAACTCCTTATTTAAGCTAGATAAAGAGGAAGGAGCTGCGATACAGATACTTTTTAGACCTACTAGTCATCGACATTCTATGAGGGCGAATCAAGTAGCAAAAAGCATGCAAAAGGGGAACAGAAGTACCTCTTTGATGACCGATTTAGTAGATGCTGCACTAGTAAAAGAAGCGGATGATAAAGAAAATTATCGTTTGACTCCGATGGAGGAAGAGACTATTAAGCTGGTTGAGAAAAAATCCTCCAAGCTCAATCTAGAAACTGTTATAAGGGTTATCGCCTCAACTTCTTCAAAGACAAGGTCGGACGCTATTGTTAGAGACATTTGTTCTGCGTTTGAGCAGTTTGGAAACAAAAATATGAATAGTTTTCATTTTGAAGAAGTTAATGCAGACAAATTAGCAACCGATTATATATTTAGGTTTTTTCATAATCGTTTTTTCAAATCTGATATTTTTTCTTGGTTTTACGGTGGTCGTCAATTAATACTGAATACCGAGGAGCTTGCAACAATATTTCATCTGCCGAACTATTTAGTGACTACTCCAGGGATTCGCTGGCTACCGTCAAAAAAAGCAGCCCCGCCCACTTTCGTTTCGGAAACTGGAGTAATAATCGGTCACAGTTATTTTAGGGGCGAAGACAAAGTAATTCGCATTGCAGAAAACGACCGCCGCCGCCATGTTTATATAATAGGACAGACCGGATCCGGCAAGACTACTACGATGGCCAATATGATTATTTCGGATATCAAAGAAGGTAAAGGAGTTTGTTTCATCGATCCTCATGGACAAGATCTAGAAGAACACATTTTGCCGTATATTCCAAAAGAAAGAGCGGAAGATGTTATTTTATTCGACGCTAGCGATGTTGAGCGTCCTATCGGCATAAACCTTTTTTCTGCGCAAACTCAAGAGGAGAAAGATTTTGTAATCCAAGAAGCAATAGCGATGCTATATCGGCTCTATGACCCTGGACATACAGGAATAATGGGGCCAAGATTTGAACATTGGTTTAGGAATGCGGCTTTGCTTCTGATGTCAGGTGCTGACGGAGGAACCTTCATTGAAATTCCAAGAATATTTACCGACGATGAATTTATGAAAGAAAAACTTAAGTATGTTGAGGACCCTTTTGTTCGTAATTTCTGGGTGAACGAGATGGGACAAACAAGTGATTTTCACAAATCCGAAATGCTCGGATGGTTTGTCGGTAAATTCGGTGCTTTTATGACAAATGCTACAATGAGAAATATTCTCGGCCAAAATAAATCGGTACTCAACCTTAGAAAGATTATGGACGAACAGAAAATATTGCTAGTAAACCTTTCCAAGGGAGAGATTGGCGAGATGAATATGATGCTTCTCGGGATGATTTTGGTAGCGAAGATTCAGATGGCAGCTATGTCAAGGGCTGATATTCCGGAAGAACAGAGAAAAGATTTCTATCTTTATGTCGATGAGTTTCAGAATTTTGCGACAGACTCCTTTGCCTCCATTCTTTCAGAGGCAAGAAAATTTCGTTTAAATCTTACTGTGGCAAACCAGTTTATAGGACAGCTGAAAGACGAGATTCGCAATGCAGTATTTGGTAACGTTGGCAACTTGATATCGTTTAGAGTCGGGAACGATGATGCTGAATATCTGGCAAAACAATTTACGCCGATATTCAATGAAAGCGATCTTATAAATATGGAAAATTATACAAGTATAGCAAAGGTGCTTATCGGCTCAAAGCCGTCCGTTCCATTTAGCATGAGTGGATATCCTTATCCTCCTAATCCAAATAACGAGTTGGGTAAAGCAATCAAAGAATTATCTCGTTTGAAGTACGGCATACAACGTGATATAGTTAACAATGAAATAAATGCGAAATTTAATAAAGATTTGTAGGAAACACATTTGAAGGAGGGAAGAGATACAAATAGTGAGAGTTCGTTAATACCTGAATTCAAGACAGAGCTAGAAGCATATAAAAAAGAATTTCTTTTGGCTCATAAGAGGTATAATGAATTGTCTAGTAAGATCAGCTTATTTGATCCGGAAGTTCTTAAAGTGGTCAAAGAAATTATCGATCTTAAGAAATCTCTTCGTGATGGGAAAAACGTGGACCTCATAGTAGATGCGTTGGCAATGCTTGCTAAACAGGGCAAAACACCAGTCCAGTACAAAGAGTATGTTGATGAGTTAATAAGTGCAAGGAAAGAGCTAATAGGCTCTTCCGAAAACTTGATCAAGGCGAAGGTAAACACTTTTTTTACAGAAATGGGTATAGAAAAATTTGACGATGAAGATCGTGAAGGAAGATTAATTAGGATTCTAAGCTCGAAAGAACCAAATCTGTCAAACGATCTGTATATGCTTCTTGATTCAACTAGCTCAATCCTGCAAGACGTTTATGCGGCTTTTTTAAAGAAAGAAATTGTTTTGGGTAGAGGAAGAAAGTTGGTTCCAACAAGTATTGCGGGCGATAAGATTCTTAAAAAAGCCAAGGAAGAGATTTTGGATGCTGCAAACAAAGAGTATTTTGCTTCAAATTCAGAGAATTCGGTGCCGAAAACCTATTTTAGAATTTTTAAAGCCAAAAACGATTTAGTTGAAATTATTAGGATTAACAGTAATGAAGAAGTCTTAAAACGGATAAAAGACAGTATATTGCATGATGACATTATGATTAGCAAAAACGGTCAATTAGTCGCGGTAACTGCTGTTGGAGAGAATTTTATTTCGAGCCTCAGAAAGGATCTTCTTTCCAAAATTGTTACCGGATACAAAAATTTTCATTATGCGAATAACAAGCTAGCTTTAGAGGAAAGAGAAGTATTTAATAAACTAAAAGTTGAAAATGAAAAAAATAAAAAAAATGTCGAGACCCACAAAAACTTTTCAGAAAAAATAGTTAATGAAAAAAGGGTTGACGATATTTCAAGGGCTGAATATTTTGAAAAACTTTCTTCAATAGAAAGCAAGAGCAAAGAATTCAACTTATTAATGGATGGCTATGCCAAAAATTTAGAAAGCCTTTCTAGCATTGATTCTTTGTTCCAGCCCGATTTAGCAAGATTTCTAAGTCTTTACAATTCGATAAACCCCAAAATCGAAGAATTGGCTTCATCGATGTCGGAAATCTCTTATCTTGCCTCACTTGTCAAAGAAGCTGATGACTTTGAGAAGAGATTCTGTGCCAAACTTGGCATTAAAGAGGTCGCTCATGATAAGGAAAAAATTACTATTTCAAGGAATCAAATAGACGTTGAAATTTCAAATGAGAATCATATCAGGCTAGTCTTAGAAAACAAACTTAGGCGAATATTTGACGTAAAAGCAAGGGAAAAACATTTGAGCGAAAACATTGTGCGGAAAATTCTGACTCATGTTTTTGGTTCAAAAGAATTTGATAGATATATTGATTTGTTTGTCGAACAGGAAAGAATCAAGCAAATTCTTATAAAGGAAATATTAAGCAGCCAAGATATTTATAGTAGGACTTTTAAAATAAGAAACGGGTTGAATAGCTTATTTATTATTGAAATTAGCAAAGAAAAGGCTCTGAGCCAATTGATATCAAATATGACTTATTTAGTTGGAGAGCTTCAGCTACAAAAGATTAGAATGGATAATTTGAAGCAAGTCAGACATAGCGCAGCGATTAATGACAAGATGCAAGCACTACAGTCTGCTCACAAAATTATAGAAAATTACAGGAAGAGAACCCTGGATCTCGTTAACGATCTTAACAGACAGCTGAACAAGAATATTCGCAAAATAGAAAATCTTCATGAGGAAATAAATGAAAAATCAGAAAAGAAGGCCAATATTGTAGTGAACTCAAACAGAATATATGAAGAATTTATAAAAACTAGAGAAACGAATAAAAAATTACTCGAAAAATACGAGATTGAATTAAAGAATATTGATAAGGAGATTGCCAGCCTCAAAGAACAATTGGGGTAAATTTTGGCACTCTTTAATTTATTTTTTAAGCACTATTGACCTTGCATAAGGGATAAAATAAGTGTATACTTTTCTTATAAAAGTATGTATTTTACATATGTAATTAATTAAGTGTAATCACTTTTAAAAGTGATATGTTAAGGTTGTGCTATAAAAAAGGAAGAAACGATAAATGACAGATAAAAAAACAAGTTATGATGCATCGTCAATACAGGTTCTAGAAGGACTTCAAGCTGTACGAAAACGCCCTGGAATGTATATCGGAGGAACTGGGGTCAATGGCCTACATCATCTCGTTTGGGAAGTGGTAGACAATGCTATTGATGAGGCGATGGCTGGATATTGTGATTCTATAGAAGTAATAATCCACGACGACGGAAGTGTAACGGTTACCGACAACGGGCGTGGAATACCTGTAGAAAAACACAAACAAACAGGCAAAAGCGCTCTTGAAACCGTTCTTACTGTTCTTCATGCGGGAGGAAAATTTGGAGGTGGTGGATATAAGGTTTCTGGAGGCCTTCATGGTGTTGGTGTTTCCGTGGTAAACGCGCTTTCAACTTACTTGAAAGCAGAAGTATGTGTAGGTGGCAAGGTTTGGGTCCAGGAATTTAAGGATGGCGGAAAGCCTGTTAATCCCATAAAGTCTGTAGGAACTACCGATAAAACCGGAACTGCAATTACTTTTATGCCAGATGCAGGGATTTTTGAAACTACTATGTTTAACTTTGATACAATAATTGATCGACTCAGGCAACAAGCTTATTTAACAAAAGGAGTAAAAGTCAAATTAGTTGATGAGCGACAGAATGTTTCATATGCTTTTTATTTTGAAGGCGGAATTAAGTCTTACGCTGAACATTTGAACCGAAGTAAGCAGGCGATCAATGAGCCAGTGTTCTACGTAGAGAAAATTATTGATAATGTGGCAGTTGAAATTTCTCTTCAATACACAGACGGTTTTAGTGAGAATGTCCAGTCGTTTGCTAACAACATTCACACCCCTGAAGGGGGAACTCATCTTACCGGATTTCGCACTGCTCTTACAAGAACACTTAATGATTATGCGAGAAAATACAATTTACTAAAAGCAGCAGACGGAAATCTTACCGGCGATGACGTTCGCGAGGGGCTTACAGCAGTATTGTCGGTAAAGTTGCCTGATCCCCAATTTGAAGGCCAGACAAAAGCCAAGCTTGGGAACCCAGAGATAACAAATATAGTATCGAGTGTGTTTAGTGAACATTTCGGTTATTATCTGGAAGAGAATCCAAATGAGGCCAAAAAAATAGTAAACAAGTGCTCATTATCTGCTAGGGCAAGGTTGGCTGCAAGAGCTGCAAGGGACACGGTTATAAGAAAAGGCGCATTAGACGGCATGACTTTACCCGGAAAGCTTGCTGATTGTTCCAGCAAAGACCCTTCGATCAGTGAAATCTATATTGTTGAGGGAGACTCTGCGGGAGGTTCTGCCAAACAGGGAAGGGATAGAAGATTTCAGGCAATACTACCCCTAAGAGGTAAAATTTTAAATGTAGAACGTGCTCGTATGGACCGCATGCTATCAAGTGACGAAATCAAAGCGCTAATTATTGCTCTGGGAATTGGAATTGGAGACCAATACGATATATCAAAACTTAGATATCATAGAATTATAATTATGACAGATGCGGATGTTGACGGTGCTCATATCAGAACGCTTCTCCTCACGTTTTTTTACCGTCAGTTTCCTGAACTTTTCGAAAAAGGATATGTGTATATTGCTCAACCACCTCTATATAAAATACAGAAAGGCAAAGAAAAGCTTTATGCATACAATGATGCTGACAAGGAGGATATTCTTGAAGAGTTTGCTCAAAAAATGAAAGATAAAGCCTCAACAAAGATAAATGAGGCAGGATTTGAAGTCAAAACACTCGATGAAACTTCAGATAGAGAACTGGAAGAAGAGATTGCCGAACAAGAAGAACAAAATGAAGAGGAAGCTGCAATCTCGGTGAAAATTCCTGGAGTTTCTATTCAGCGTTATAAAGGCTTGGGTGAAATGAACCCAGAACAGTTATGGGAGACTACGATGGATCCTGAAAATCGTATACTTTTACAGGTTAGTGTTGAAGATGCGGAAAGAACAGACGAAACCTTTAGTATACTTATGGGAGACGAGGTGGAGCCAAGAAAACGCTTTATTCAAACACATGCGCCAAGCGTAAAAAACTTGGATATTTAGTTAAAAATAAATCTGAAATGGAAGTGTAATGGCAAAAAAAGAAAGAAGTGAAAACCAATTAACAATTGGTGAAGAGATAGGATATATAAAAGATCGTGAAATAAGCCTTGAGATGCGAGAGAGCTTTCTTGACTACGCTATGAGCGTTATAGTATCGAGAGCTCTACCTGATGTTCGCGATGGTTTGAAGCCGGTTCATCGCCGTATTCTATACGCAATGAGCGTTCTTGGGATTCGTTCAAATACCAAATTTCGTAAATCTGCGTTAATTGTCGGTGAAGTTTTGGGTAAGTATCACCCGCATGGGGATTCAGCTGTTTATGAATCTATGGTTCGTATGGCGCAATACTGGTCAATGCGCTACCCTCTAGTTGATGGACAAGGTAACTTTGGGTCGATGGACGGAGATTCTGCTGCAGCTATGCGTTATACCGAAGCCAGAATGACCAAGGCCGCTGAAGAAATGCTATCTGATATAGATAAGGATACTATTGACTTCGTACCCAACTATGACGGTTCTCTTAAGGAGCCAAAGATTCTCCCTACTCGCCTTCCTGTTTTGCTTTTGAACGGCCAAATGGGGATTGCAGTTGGTATGGCGACAAATATACCGCCCCATAACTTATCTGAGCTAGTAAACGGCTTGATTGAGCTTATAGACAACGAAAATGCGACTATAGACGATCTGATGAAGCATATTGTTGGTCCTGATTTTCCTACAGGAGGACAAATATTTGATCCCGAGCAGATCAAACTTGCTTATGCGAGCGGGCGAGGAAGTATTATAATGCGTGCAGTAGCCGAAATAGAAGAGGGAAAACGCGGAGACCAGCATATCCTCATTTCCGAATTGCCTTATCAGGTAAATAAAGCTAGTTTGATTACCAAAATTGCAGAACTTGTAAAAGAGAAGAAAGTCGTTGGTATTTCGGATATTAGGGACGAATCGGATAGGAAGACTTCGGTCAGAATAATTATTGAGCTCAAAAAAGATGCTTATGCGAATAAGATTTTAAACCAGCTTTACAAGTTGACGTCGATGCAAACGTCTTTTGGCTTTAATATGATTGCTCTTGTAGACGGTATTCAGCCAAGACTTCTTAATCTTAAAATGATCCTTGAGGAGTTTATTAAGCATAGGAAGATTATTGTAACAAGAAGAAGCGAGTTTGAACTTAGAAAAGCTAAAGACCGCGCACATATTTTAGAGGGGCTTATCAAGGCGCTTGAAAATATTGACGAAGTAATTCAGACAATCAAGGAGAGCTCGAGTCAGGAAGAAGCCAAGCAAAACTTAATGAGCAGATTTGGTTTTTCGGAGCCTCAGGTTCTTGCAATTCTCGCAATGCAACTGAGAACCCTGGCTGGGCTTGAAAGAAAAAAGATAGAGGATGAATATAATGAACTTCAGAAGTTGATAGCCTATCTTGAGGATTTACTTGCACATGAAGAAAAGATACTTGCAGTAGTCAAAGACGAATTGATTGAGATCAAAGAAAAATATGGCGACGAAAGAAGAACAAAACTAGTCGGTCATTCTTTAAATAAATTCAACGAAGAAGATTTGATTCCAAACGAAGATGTGATAGTAACCCTCACAAATGGTGGTTATATCAAGAGGATGCTTAGTTCTACCTATAAATCTCAAGGAAGGGGCGGAAAAGGGGTTACAGGAGGGATCAAAGAGGAAGATGTCGTTCAGCAACTAATTCAAACGAGAAATCATGACAATCTCTTGTTGTTTACGAATCTTGGTAGAGTTTTCCAAATCAAGATTTGGGAGATTCCGATGGTTTCAAGAACAGCAAAAGGTCAGCCAGTCGTAAACTTGGTTCAGCTTGCTCCTGAAGAGAAAGTAACTTCGATTATTAATATTGAGAAGTTTGAAAAAGATAAATTTTTAATGATGGCAACAACATTGGGAACGGTGAAGAAAACCTCGGTTGCTGCGTTTGAAAATATTCGTAAGACCGGAATTATAGCGATTGGACTTGATAAGGGTGATGAGCTGAGGTGGGTCAAGCAGACCTCTGGAAATGATGAAATAATTATGGCTACAAGCCTTGCTCAGGCGATCAGATTCAGCGAGAAAAACGTTCGACCAATGGGAAGAAGCGCGAGGGGCGTTCGTGGAATTAGGCTCAAGAAAAACGATAAAGTAGTTGGAATGGATATTGTTATAAATGACGCAGAGCTTTTGGTTATGATGGAAAACGGATATGGCAAAAGAACTGAGCTAAAACAATTCACTAGCCATAACAGGGGCGGAGTGGGCATTAAAGCAGGAGTAGTAACCACAAAAACAGGAAAAATGGTAGATGTTCGGGTGATTACCTCAGTTGGCGAAGACGTAATGGTAATTTCTAGCAAGGGGCAAGTAATTCGCGTGCCTCTCAAGTCAATTTCAAAAATATCCAGAGCCACCCAGGGCGTTCGAATTATGCGAATAGATGAAAATGATTATATTGCCTCGGTGGCTTGTGTTGAAGAACAGGAAATTGATGCAGAAGAGCCATCCCTGGATCTATAAAAACAAATCAAAACTATGAATTTTGACGGCTTATTTTTAGTTGATTTTTAGCTGAAAAAAAATGATTTTGTGCTTAATTTGTATGGGCTCACAAGAAAGTCCTTGACATAGGGATTTTTTTGTATCTATAATGTTCGTAAGGAGACAAAAACCAAAACAAAAATACTAATGAAAGCCGAAATTCGAAAATTTAATAATATGGAATAAGGGCGCCTTTGACTCAGGGCTTATGTAACTCAAACTTTTCAGAAGGGATTGGTCACAAGATCTAGCACTGAGGACTCCAAAATAGAGAAGCGCAAATAGTGAAACCGACTTGTTTCTAACAGTTACTCTGTAACACCACGTCTAGATATATGGTCGGTTTTTAAAATCTCCGCTAAAATGTACGGTCGGCAGTTGGGCGAACTATTTTGAGGAATTATCCTTCATCTTATTTCTCCTAACTGATTAGGTAAAGTTATTTAAGAAGGGAGGTGAATGAAATGAGAGATCTAGCTAAAAAAATCGCTATTGCCGGGGTTGGAGTAAGCTTACTATCAGGCTTTGCAATGGCATCTATAGGTAACGAAGAGACCGGATACGGTTCATTAAACGTAGCTAAGGTTGACCAAAACAACAAGACAGAAGTCGAAGTTGAGAACAGCGTTAGACTACATAATGGTGTTAATGGCACAGTTGCTACCGGTTATAATAAAGCAAATAAAAACACTGGGGACGGCGAAGTGATGACTGGTGATGCAGACGTAAGCATTACCGCTACAAACGAAGCTAACGGCACAGAAATCGATGTTGAAAGCATTGGATGTGGTGGCACTTGCGGCGCTTCTTATAGTATCAGCAATGAAACTACAGGAGCAGAGTCTACAAATATCGCTAAGATTGACGAAAACAATCGTCTCGAGATAGAAGTAGAGAATAAGGCTTGCGTATCAAATGATGCTTACATAGAAGCAACAACTGGCGGCAATAGAGCGAGTTACAACACTGGTGATGGAAGCGTCGAAACAGGCGATTCCTCTGTAACTATCGATTTTAGTACAACCGTAAACACAAGTGATGTTGAGGTAAACTAATATTTGATTAGGTCTGGTAAGGCTCAATTGAGCCTTACCAGCGCCAGATAAATTAATTGGGGGTCTAAATGAATACAAGATTATTAATAAGATTAAAAAGATTAGGCACAGCTTTTGTGACTGTTTTGTTAGTTGTGGCTCCTTTAGGTCTTGCCTTCTCGGAGGCTCCTCAATTGCCTGCGGCTCCAGTCCGTCCAGCATTACCGACTACGCCAACTACTACCCCGAAAGTCATAGTAGCTCCGACAGCACCTGAGACTCCAGTCTCGCCAACAGCTCCTGCTTTGCCTGGGAGCGAGGAAACAAATTCGGGAACTACCGGCGATACCCAGGGTACAAGCAATCCTACCGAAAATACGGCTCCTACGGCAGATACTGGTTCGTCTACCGCTAATCCATCAGAGTCCTGTCCTCTAAATGAAGAGGTTGCGGGAGATCTGGGAGCTGAGTCGGGACAAACTATTCCTACTTTAGCTGAAGGAAGCGGATCCGAATCAACAGAGTCTGGCGTTAGTAACGAAAATACTGGAGCGGGTTCAGTGAACGAGGCGGTTGTATTGGATGCTAGCAAACTAGTGGTAAATAACGATAATCAGGCGGAAGTAAATAATGGCCTTGTTGTTTCTTCAAATACCGGAGATAACGATGCCAACTACAATACGGGTAGCGGAAGCGTGAAGACAGGGGATTCAAATATAATTCTCTCTATTCTAAATATGATTAATACCGCTTTTGTTGCACTCCCTGGTGGAGAGATAAAACTCCTTTTTGAAAATGTTGCAGGGAATCTATTTGGTAATTATCTCGTTGACCCTAATTCTGGTGAAAAATATACCTTGACTGGTAGTAGGGTTGGTGCAGAAAACGAAAATACAGGTGCCGAATCTACTAACTCGGCCATTATCAATACTAACAACTCAACGTTTGTGAATAACGATAATGATGCGAACGCTTCAAATAATTTTAATATCGAATCAAATACAGGCGATAATGACGCCAGTTACAATACAGGCGACGGCAACGTAACTACTGGTGACTCTAATGTATCGCTGAACTTGTTAAATTTCATTAACAGCTCCTTTACTGCTTCTGATCTTGGGGTTGTTGGCGTATTAAACATTTTTGGGGATTGGCTAGGGGACTTATTGATACCAAAAAGCCTGGCAGGGAATTCGATTAATTCAAATAATAGCGGTGGTGCGATAACTGCAGGTAATGAAAACACAGGATTTGATTCGAGTAATATATCTTCAGCGAACGTAAATAATGCACTAGATATCGATAACGATAATAATGCAGAAGTCTTAAATAATATTAAGATTGCTAATAATACAGGTGATAACACAAGCGGATATAATACTGGTAGTGGTTCGGTCCAAACTGGTGACGTAAACACGGAATTGAGTGTAAGCAACCTTTTAAATCAAAACTTGATAGGAGATACTATATTTTTCTTCATAGTAAATGTAGCGGGTCAATGGTCAGGAGAAAATCTCCTGTCTCCTTATCTAGGGATAGTAAATAACGGTTGTGATAGTGAAAATGTTTGCAACCTTGCAGCTTCTAACGAAAATACCGGAGCCGAGTCAGAAAATACGGCAACGGTAGATGCATCAAGCTTAATTGATATAGACAACGAAAATGAAGGAGTTTTGTCTAATAATATTTCAATCACTGCAAACACCGGCGATAACAAGGCAGACTATAATACCGGAAACGGGAATATAACAACAGGTGACTCTAATGTACTTGCCAACATCGCAAACATTATGAATGTTAATGTAGTGGCTAAAAAGTTCGTATTCCTGGTAGTAAATATCTTTGGGGACTGGGATGGAAACATAGATGTAGAAAAAGAGGTAGCGCAAACTACTGCAACAACGCAAGTGATTACCCAAATTCCTACAGAAATCCATATTTCTACTGAACCAGTTGACTCAAGTGTGTTTAAAATATTCACTTCGGCAGGTGTGAAGGTTCCTGTAGACGGATCAATAGCGTTAGAAAATATATTACCTGATAATGATAACAATGCAGTTCTTCTGGCATCAAGCAACAGCAACCAGGATGGAGGAAGTAGCGTTCTTGGTGTTAATACGATTAGTCAGACAAACGATTCTAACAACTTTTTGTCTATGCTGGGTAAATTCAAGATGCAAATTCTGGCGTTTCTGACAATAGTTTATCTTTCGTTTCTTTCAGTTTATTTTGGCAAAAAAAAGAAAAGTGGAGCATAAAATGGGTCATAAAAAGTTGGCGCCGTAGTGAGGGTCACCTATTAGAAAGGAGGCTGCCATGAAAACAAAACGTAAAAAAATATTAATTATCCCAATTTTTGCTGTATTTCTGGTAGGGGGGGTTGCTCTGGCGGCTGACATCTCAAATGAGATTACAGGCTATAACTCAGTAAATAAAACAATTATTTCTGTAGAAAATGGAACTAAGATAGAGGTTGAAAATAACGCAGCAATTGATAATGAAATCGATCTTAAGATAAGTACTGGAGAAAATACTGCAAACGGAAATACCGGTGATGGCAGCGTAAAAACCGGAGATATTGACGTTTCTCTAAGTGTTACTAACGAAGTCAATTATTGTTCTATAAATAGCGAAGACGGCGACAATGACAATGAAACTACTACTACAACTACCACAAACCCCAAAACTACTGTAATTACTTCTCCCTCGGGTGGCACGATAAAGATTACAACTAGTGGCGGTGGCGTGAATATCCATACTAGCGGGTATTCCGGTAGTTTTGTAGCAACATACAGATCTGACGGAGTTGAGCAAACTCTTGCTGAGTCAGACAATGAAAGTACTGATAATGAGATAATCGCTTTAGGAAGCGAGGATATTAAAGGAGCTGATACTGGAAATGTTCTGATAGGGGATGAGCAAAATTGTCCTTGGTGTATCGCAATAGTTATTGCACTAGCAGTTCTTCTAGGAGGATACGGATTTTATCTATCTAGAACAGAAAATCCAAAAGGTATTTTGGGTCTCTGGTATTTATGGCCTGCAGTTTTTGGATATTTAGCATGGATAGTTCATACGATTGCTCACTATGGCACAGGAATAGGCTGGTTTGCCGAAGGGTATGACAAGGTAATAATTGCAGAAATTGTTATTGCCTACCTTGCTTTCTATGCAATCAGAGTAAGACATCAGCAAAAGATACATAAGGCCGTATAGAAGTTATTAGTCATTATATATGATAAGAAATAAGCGGTTCACCCTCCCGCTTATTTTTTATTGACATGGTTTTTCATGAGTGTTAGTTTTAATTTAGCGTTAGCTTTATTTATTGAACATTGATAATTAGTGAGGGGGTGGTGCTTATGCTTTTTTTTGAAGGGGATTATGGCTAGGTCCTATTTACTCAGAGAATCTGGTTGGAGGGGATACCCTTGGATCAAGAACTTTTTGATCAATTAAATTTAGTGCTTAAATCGCTGAATCTAGGCCCAGTTTATATTGATTCAAGTACTTTGATTATCAAAGAGGCAATTTCAAAAGCTAGGTCTAGGGCTCTAGTTAAACCACCGATTGTAGCGTCCAAATTGTTTAAGGATCTACGTCCGATCGAGGATGCAATGTTGGATTATTGAAATTTCTCACTTGTTGTTTTCGGGTGAAAGGAGGGCGAATAGCGGAGTCTACTTATTAAGGAGGGATGTTGTGAATCTTACTGGCAGAGATTGGTATCCTGGGTAAGAGCTTTTGTATTGTGTCCGCTAGATTTAAAAGGAGTAGGAATTGTGTCTTGGGCAAAAGATTTAGAAAAAGGGTTCATGAAGCATTATAGGTTTGAATGTTCTAACTGTGGTCGTAGTCATAATTCAAAATCATCTCCCAGTAAGCACAGTAGGTGTCCTCATTGCAATGCAGTGGTTCCAAAAAGTCCAAGTATGGCTAGCTTGATAAATGAAGAAATAGGGGTTCAGCGTACGCATGGAGAGGAACCAAGAGTATTAAGAGTCATACTCTAATGTCAAACTGTAAATAATTGAATTGAGGTGGTCTTTTGTATCATAATGAAGCCAACGAAATAAAATCAGCGGGAAGTAGATTTCGTGACAATATGAAGGACAAAAAGCGCTATGCAGTTATCCGCTGGTTTGCTACTCAAACTTCAAGGAAAAATAGTTGTAATTTCCCACCAATCCCGACAAAAGGAGAACTGGCTTTCGTTTTCCATTAAATTATTCCTTTAAAGGAGGGGTTTTGTGGCTAAAGCGGATAAAAGGATGAAGAACTATTGCGGGATTTGTGGGGAACAAATCAAAACAACAAAAAAGGGGTTCCAAATATGCAGGAAATGCTTTAAAGAGATTCAGCCTAAAAGGCTGGTGGCAAATTACCCCAATCCTGTTGAGCGGAGCTTCAGGAAAAAAGTAAATATGATAAAAAAAGAAAAACAAGAAATAGAAAAATTCAAACAAGTAAAAAGATTAATTAAAATAGGTGTACCAATATGGGTGCTGTCTACAGACAGCACCCCTTTTTTTATCTTTAGACCAGAGAGTTGCCAATAAGAAAATTGTTTATACAAATTTGCTAAATTCATCATTTTTTGCCATTGACAAGGTAAAATTTTAGGTATAACATCAAAATACAAATAGCTAAAAAACTAAAAAAGAGAATGTGTAAAAATTGATGCAATGAATGTAAGGTTGCAAATTGCAGTTGTTCTTGTGGAGTAAGTAATTATTTCTACGGATATAAATGAAACCGGTCACATTTTCTCGAGATATTTTAAATCTGGAGAGAATCTGATCGGTTTTTGTTTTGAGGGCAAGCTATGGTCGACAGCTTTGAAACAGAAGCCAAAAACGATTTATTAATTTTAAAAAAGAAAGGTGGTAATATGAAACGAATTTTAATGAGTTTGTTTACTATTGCTTCAGTAGCTGCGTTGTCGATTAGTGCAACCGGAGCACTTTTTAGCGACACGGCTGAAATAAACGGGAATACATTGTCAACTGGGACATTGGATATTGTAGTTAACGATGAGGGAAGTGACGTTTTGAATCCGTTCTATTTGACTGATATGAAGCCGGGCTATGTAAAGTACGGCAACCTTAAAGTAGATAATGCAAACGGAAGCAATCCCGCCAACATAACTAAGAAAGTGATTATTCCAAATGATGTTGGCAACTTGAGTACGCAAATACTTTATGGTCTATCGGTAGAGATCAAAAAGAACGGCATTTTTTACTGGAAACAAGCAATCTATAACTACGATGTAACTTTAAACGGCGTTAATAATTCAAAAGTGTTTTTAGGAATGCTTCCTGCTGATACTAATACCGAAAATTATGTAATGTATGTTACTGAAAGTTACAAGATGAAGGATACCGCTGATAATACTTATCAGGACAAAACCCTAGTGTTTAATATTGAGATAATGGGTGAGCAGCTAAGCGGTAACCTAGTATTGGAGAATAAAACAGGGGAGCCGAATTGGGATGTTATTCAGGATGGCATCAAGGGAACCCTATCTTACGGGGTAATGGATTCTACCTTCAAGGGAACATTCACAGCAACAGGTTTGCCAGCCGGAGATTACTCCCTGATCAAATATAATGATCCTTGGCCAGGTGCAGGATCTGTCTTGCTAAATACTGGTGTTTCAAGTGGAGGAAGTCTGACAATCACCTTCGATCAAAATCTTGGTAGCTTCTCAAATGCTAAGATATGGTTAGTAAAGTCAAGCGACTTCAATGGTAGTCAAATGATCGGTTGGCACCCAGCTGATTATTTGTTTGAAACAGGGCTTGTCGATTATATCAAATCCTAATTCGCGTATTTATACAGCAGGGCCTTAACACCCTGCTGTATAATAATAAAAATAAAAGAGGAGAAAACAGCAAAATGGCAATTAAAAAGGGTTCAATATTAGTAAATACAGTAAGCTTTATCGCCTATATTTTATTGGCTATTATGGCATTGCTTGTTATTTTTTCTTCTTTTGAAATTAGCGGTTATAGAATGTTTGTGGTGAGATCTGGAAGTATGGAACCCGAGTTCAGCAAGGACAGTGTAGTTTTGGACAGAAAGCAGGATGTTTATAGCATAAACGACATTATTACTTTTAAGATATCAAACGAAACAGATACGGTTACTCATAGAATTGTAGGTATTGAGCAAGAAAGAGATACAACCTTTTATATTGTCAAAGGTGATGCCAATAAATCTGCTGACTCAGAAAAAGTAATTAAAGAGAACGTAATTGGAAAAGTAGTTTATAGCGTTCCTTATATCGGCAATGCGGTATCATTCCTAAAGACGCCAAAGGGTCTTGTCCTATTTATTCTTATCCCAGCTCTTATTATTATTTATGGAGAAATAGGGAAAATCAAAAAAGAGCTTGAAAAAATTAAGACAAAAAAGAAAGAGAAAAGCGAAACAAAAGAAAAGAATGAGTTACTCTACTAAAAATAATTTGAAAAATATTTTTAAATGCCTTTATATTATTTTGATTACGGCTGCTGTTACTATTGGTTCCACTGGAAGTTACTTCTCTGATACGGCAACGATTTCAAATAACATTATCACCACCGGAGAAAATGAATTGCCAGAGCTGCAAGTGCTTATCAACGAGGTTTATTACGATACCGGGTGCCGAATCTTTAATGATAATGATTGCTCTAGATTTGAAAGGGAGGATGATAATGAATGGGTTGAACTCTATAACCCGACAGGAGTTGCAATAAGCTTGAAAAAATGGTCTATTTCGGGCGATTCATGGCCAAGCATTATAAATTCAAATGTCGAAATACCGGCTTATGGCTTTGCACTTTTATCCCATGGTAATGATACTTGGCATTTTTGGGAAAATATAACAGAAGATAACGTTGTAAAGATAAATCTTTCGGGTAGTCATGATCGAATGAGCAACAGCGGAGATCGGGTGATACTCAGGGACGATAAAGGCGATATAGTGGATCAAATTAGCTATGGAGACGATACTGAGATATTTGACCCGGCATGTATTGATGTGGATGAAGGTCACTCATTAGAAAGAGAACATTTGGGGACCGATTCAGACACCTCAGCTGATTTTATTGAAAGGATCGATCCGACCCCAGGGTATTGATTTTTCCTTTATTATTGACTTTTTTTGGTCTTAGGTGTATTATCAGGCCATATCCTTCGGAATTTGTCGAGGGTTTCAGAAATAAAAACAAAAAAGCAAAATGTTTTACATTGGAATTATATACTTTTTATATCGTGACTGCTTCGAATCATAAGCTCTCACAAATACTAAAAACCTGAATATTGAGCTTATATAGGAGCGGAATGCACAGAAATTCTGTTATTTTTTGATATACACGAATTTTCTATCACTTTTTCAAGATCTCAAAATAATTTTATTTATTTAATAGATAATAGTTGATTTATAGAATATTAAGCAGGAGGGGAAAGGAAAGGGGGATATATGAGGGTAAGGACGAAAAATCTAAAAGAAAGGATGCAAGATATTTTTGCAGTGGTGACGTCAACGCTTTTGGTCTTAAATTTATTTTTTCTTGGCGTTACACCAGCGTTTGCAGTAGTTCCGACAACTACAATAGTCGGTTGGACTTTCCCAAGTGGTTCAGCGGATAAATATGCGGATGTTGGTATTGCAGCAAATGTTGGAATTAGTGAACTAGAAGGCGATCATTTGAGTGGGGAAAGGTATGATTCGAATGGTATCGATTCAGGCACTGACAAAGCAGCGGCAGCAAAAGATTGGGACTACAATAGCGGATATAACGCTAATTATTGGTATATTGAGTTTAGCACAACCGGCTATAAAACTTTGACTTTGTCATCAAAGCAAAGAAGTGAAAATGATGGTCCTAGAGACTTTCATATCGATTACAGCCTAAATAATGGAAGCACATGGACAAAGGTGAGCGGAAGTGATTATCAAATTACTAATGCAAGCTGGAACAACAGCGGGGCATTGAATAATCTTACACTCCCTTCAGCATTAGACAATCAGGCTAAAGTGATTTTAAGATGGCAGATTTCTAGCAATCATAGGGCAGCAGGAAGTGGAACAATAAATAATGATGGTTATAATAGCATTGATAATATATATGTCAACGCAGCCGCTAAAGCCACTTATACTGTAACCTTTGACTCTAAAGGAGGAAGTAGCGTATCTCCTATCACGAATGTTCAATATGGAAACACAATTACAAAACCTACAGATCCAACAAAAGTTAATTATTACTTTATCGGATGGTACAAGGATGCTTGTTGTACTGATGATTGGAACTTTACTACTGACGTAGTAAATGCGAATACAACGTTATACGCAAAATGGGGCCTCAATAGGTACATTCTTGCCTATAATGGTAATGGAAATACTGGCGGTCTTGTTCCTGACTCAAACAGGACATATGACTATGGCACAGAGATTGAAGTCTATGGCAATGATGCAGGACTATATAAAACCGGTTATACGTTTAATGACTGGAATACAAAAGCCGACGGGACCGGTACTACATATTCTGAAGGCGATGAAATAACAATGTCGCAAGACGTCACTCTTTACGCGCAGTGGCAGATAAATACTTATGAGGTTGATTTTCATTCAAACGGCGGAACGCATATAGACGATATGGATGTTATATATAACGAATTGATTACAAAGCCTACAGATCCGACAAGAAATCACTATGTTTTTTCTGGCTGGTATCTGGACGACAATACTTTTGCGCAACCATGGAACTTCTCAACTATGAGAGTAACAGGCGAGACCGATCTATACGCAAAATGGGTCAAGGAAGCATATACGGTGATATTCAATTCAAACGGTGGAACTCCTGTTGACAGCCAGCAAGTAGAAGATGGAGATGAGATTATAGAGCCAACAGATCCAACAAAACCAGGCTACACTTTTGACGGTTGGTATTCTGACTCGGCGCTTACAAGCGCCTGGGACTTTAACGATGACGTAGAAAGCAATATGACGCTGTACGCTAAATGGATAGCGAACAAATATACTATCTACTTCGACACAAATGGGGGTTCGGAAATTGCTCCAATTACTGCTGACTATGGCTCAAGTATTTCTGCTCCAGCAAATCCAACAAGGCCTGGCTATATATTTACTGGATGGTCTCCGGCATTTCCATCTACGATGCCATTAGGCGGGAAAACGTTGGTTGCTCAGTGGAGATTAGTTACTACGCCTACGACTAGCCCATCTACCCCAATTACTCCAATAGTAATTGCTACTGGAGTGGCTGGTACGACAGGTGTAACTAGCGCTACCACAACTACCACCACAACTACTACAACAATTCCTCAGACTACTACAACTACGAAGGCAGAGGAGGTCAAGGGTACGGCTACAGAAGATAAAGGAGCTTGTCCTTGGTGGTGGATTATTCTATTAATCCTTGTTGCTGGTACTTCTGTATACTATGGATATGAACACAACAAGGAAAGAAAAGCTAAACTTCTATATGCCTGGCCTGTAGTGTTTGGTTTAGCAGCTTGGTTGATTCATAAATATCTACACGACGGGTATGAAGACACTATATTCTGTAAATGGTATTGGGCGATTGTTCCATTGGCAATACTGATTCTTACAGCAATCTACTGGTTGTTTACAGATGAAGAAGAGAACAAGAAATAAAAACTTAAGGGGCCGTAAGGCCCCTTTTAAAATAGAGATTACCGATTGAGTGATTACGAGAACTATTAATCTTGAGAACTTCACACTGCGTTAGAAAAATAAAAGTATTTAAAACTGATACGAAATAAACAAAATTTTGTCTAGTTGTTATTTATCAGCTACTTGGTAAAATAAAAGCAAGCAAACTAACAAAGAAGGAGGCACCTATGGATAGAAAATCATCTGAAAACAGATCAAGAAAAGAGTCTGTTAGGTTTGTTGTCTATAAGGCAAAGAATCTGCTTTCCTCTGTTTCTACTGTTCCAAGAAAGGCTTATAAGAAAGGCGGGGAAGTTTATAGTACGGCAAAAACAAAGTTTTTTAAAAAGGACTAGTTCTTTTCGCCCAACCGATTTTTGTTTAAGCTGATAGCAGTTTCTATAAATATAGTTGGTTTTGAATGTTGACATAATCTGTAATGTTGTTATAATCAATTTTACAAACCTTTTGGAAACAAGGGGTACAGAAATAAAAACAAAACCTGAGCAAAACAAAAACAAATTTTAATCACAAATCTATATATCTATATAAGGAAGTGATTGCTTTGACTTATGGGTGCGATACTGTTGTTGGACTCGGTTGTTCACAAGTGCCTATGGGAAATAGCAAGTGGTGAAACCGATCACAGTTCCTCGAAGTTTTTATTGTCAAAAAATATACAACTTGGAGGGAGGGTGTTCGGTTTTTAGTTTGTCTATTTCCGAAATAAATAAATAATAAAAACAAAACAAATCATTAATTGTCTATTAGTATTAGAAAGTTTATAAAAAAAGTTATACTGGATTTATTGAAGTATTTCAAAGATTCTTCAACTTTTCTCAGAATAACTTAAGGATTCAAAGATAAAAGGAGGAAAAATGTTAAAAGGGATAATGCGAAAAATTGCTATTGCTACAAATGTTCTTTTGGTTATGCAATTAGCATTTCTAGGTGTCGGTAGCGCTTATGCTTCGGCCCCTATAACAACGACGAATTTGACTGTAACTCCATCAATTGAGGGAAACAGTTTGATTCAAGGGCTCAATACCGAATTTGAATTCGGAGTGAAAGTTCAGGGAACGGTTTTTGAGGATGTTGAGGAAAACGATGCTAGGATTTATGGAGTTATTAAGGATGTGACTGTTCCTTCCAATCCTGTTGCAATTGACTCGACAAATCTAGAAGCTGATGGGGTAGAGGTTTTATCATCAGACAGCGAACAAAAAGCTTTGGTAGATTCTGACGACCTAGTTATTGCTTTTGGTAATGACGATGGATTTTCGTTAGATTCAAAGAAAGATGACATAGAAGGCCTTGGCTACCTAGACTCAGGCAAATTAACCTTTGCAAAAAAAGGTGTATATAGTGTCTCGTATTATGTATATTCTGGTCCCGATTTAGATGACGTAGAAGAGGGTTTTGTAAAAATTGGACAAAGCCTTGTTTCTCAAGTTATCACAATTGCGGAAACTAGCCTAGACGTTACGGGAACCACTCCCGAAGCCATATATGGGGCTACTGAATCTTTTGATGATACGGTAACTATCAAAGGCAATCTTTATGATGATGTCAGTAACGATGAGGCAAAGATTTATACTCTAATTTCCAGAAAAGATAAAGCAGCTATCAATCCTGCAGATATAATGATTGATGGTGATGAGGCTGATGAGTTGCTTGCGACCAGCGAAGAGCTAGCTGATCTTGCTATCACCGATGCAAGCGTTTTGGTAATCGGATATCCAGAAAACCCAGAAGATTTTTCTTCAGAAAAAGAAGAAATAAAAAACGGTTTAGAAATAGTCTTTGAGGAAATGAACATTATAAAAGGTGGAATCTATGAGATAAGCTATATATTATTCGACATAGACGCTTCAAAAATAATCGGAAAAAGTTCAAAGATTCAAACGATAAAAATTGACGATACGGCTCCTAAAGCAGCTTTGGTCACCAAGGCTGTTAATAGTACAAGCCCAATTCTTTCAGGAACTATTGATGATCCGGAAGCTACACTGTGGATTACTATTGACGGTGAGGATATAGGTGGCGAAGCTACAATAAATGGTAATACTTGGACTATTGAAATCGCTGATGTTTTGGAAGAAGGACTGCATGACGTAGTTTTGGACACGGAAGACGTCTATGGGAACAAAGCTACTTACGATGAAGAGCTAACTATTGATACCAAGGCGCCTAGTGCAGCTAACAATTTAGTAATTAGGTATTCACAAACTAGCAATAGCGTCATAATCAGTTGGACAAATCCAGACGCTGCGACTTTTGATCACATAAAAATAATCAGGAAGTCAGGTTCAGAAACTGTTACTTTTAATCCAGGAAAAGTAAATTATTTTGAGGACGGTACAGTATTAAAGGGGAAGACCTATTCATATCAGATTATTGTTGTTGATGCAGCTGGGAATGAAACCACAACAATGCCTGTTTATATTTCTGTTCCTGCGGCAAAACCTGTTACTTACTCTTATTCTTATTATTCTGGCAGTGCTTCAACAAGTGAGGTTGTTAATGCCAGCGAAGGGGATACGACTGAGGTAACTGGAGAAGTAAAAGCTGACAGTACAACCGATACCACTGCTCCTATAGACGGAGAGGACAATGAAAGCGACGAAAAAGAATTCCCTACCTGGGGGATCATCGCTTTAATTTTCCTTCTAGCACTAGGCGGGTATCTTTTCTGGGTACAAAAACCTGAAGAGGAAGAAGAGCCTGTTGTAACGATCGAGAAAAAGGGCGGCAACGGAAACGGTAAAAACAAAAAATAAACAAATAAGTACAAAATACTAATTATTAACGAAGGGGTCATCTTTGACCTTTTCGTTAATTGTTTGAAAATCTCTTTATTTATGCCTGGTTTTAGGTATAATAAGCTTGGAGGTGGATATGGGAATAGAAGAGCAGAAAAATATAAGCGGTGATGAATTAATAATTAAGCTGGACAATGCGACTGCTATGGATGATGAGGATGGGTTTATTTCTCCTATTTGTGAAAAATGCGGCAACAGGATGATAAACGAAGACGGCAGAATTTATTGTTCACACTGTGACACGGAAATAGATTATTTTGGTGGTGATGATGACGACGAAAATAACTAATTTTTTGTCTAGATTTAATACAGAATATTTTTTCTCCGTCCCTCCTGATACAAAAGCTATTTGGTATTGGCTCGGGTTATATATTTTTCTTATTTATGTATTTTGTTTTGCTTATTTCTATTTTTATAAACAATCAAAAACTGATAGGCCAATCGAGAAATATGCTTCTGAGTTCATTTGGGTTAATGGAGGTATTGTATTAGTAGGACTTGTATTCTGGTTTTTCCGTTTTGAGCGTCTTGCCACTTTGTCATGGAGAATTTGGAGCTATCTGATACTATTAACAGTCGTTGGGTATAATTTTTATTTTCTTTATCACAGAAGAAAGAAAATAAAGGAAGAGATATTTGATTTTAGAAACATTCAGCGCAAGGAAAAATGGCTTCCTAAGAAGAAGAAAAGGTAAGATAATTTCTGTTAAGGCTTCGAGGCAAATAATTTCTTAAATTATGCTTGACATTTTACCTCAAAATTGATAATATTGTTTTGCTTTAGACAAATGAATAAAAAATGAGCATAAAAACAGCTCAGTAATGAGCTATGTAATCTTTTATGCGTCTAAAGTTTAGTATTTTGACAGCAGAATAATAGCAGTAAATATTTTGTCGAGCCATATACATAAAGTATATAAATAAAAATCTATTCAATTTTTTTGAAGAGTTTGATCCTGGCTCAGGATTAACGCTGGCGGTATGCATAACACATGCAAGTCGAACGAACCTTCGGGTTAGTGGCGAACGGGTGAGTAATACATTGGTATCTGCCTCGAAGAGGGACATAGCCTGCCGAAAGGTGGGGTAATTTCCCATAGCCCTAGTAATAGGTAAAGCAGCAATGCGCTTCGAGAGGAACCTTTGTCCTATCAGTTTGTTGGTGAGGTAACGGCCCACCAAGACTATGACGGGTAGCTGGATCGAGAGGTTGATCAGCCACACTGGGACTGAGACACGGCCCAGACTCCTACGGGAGGCAGCAGTGAGGAATCTTCCACAATGGGCGAAAGCCTGATGGAGCAATACCGCGTGAAGGATGACGGTCTTCGGATTGTAAACTTCTTTTTAATGGGAAGATTATGACGGTACCATTAGAATAAGCATCGGCTAACTACGTGCCAGCAGCCGCGGTAATACGTAGGATGCAAGCGTTATCCGGAATTATTGGGCGTAAAGCGTGTGTAGGTGGCGTGTTAAGTTAAATATTAAATCTTCAGGCTCAACCTGGGGGCTGTATTTAATACTGGCATGCTTGAGGTCGGTAGAGGTAAGCGGAATTAGCGGTGTAGCAGTGAAATGCGTAGATATCGCTAGGAACACCAATTGCGAAGGCAGCTTACTGGACCGAATCTGACACTGAGACACGAAAGCGTGGGGAGCGAACGGGATTAGATACCCCGGTAGTCCACGCCGTAAACGATGATCACTAGCTGTTCGGGGAGTCGACCCCCTGAGTAGCGAAGCTAACGCGTTAAGTGATCCGCCTGGGGAGTACGGTCGCAAGGCTAAAACTCAAAGGAATTGACGGGGACCCGCACAAGCGGTGGAACGTGTGGTTTAATTCGATTCTAAGCGAAAAACCTTACCGAGGCTTGACATCTTCAGAAAGCGCTAGAAATAGTGCCGTGCCCGCAAGGGAACTGAATGACAGGTGCTGCATGGCTGTCGTCAGCTCGTGTTGTGAAATGTTCGGTTAAGTCCGTCAACGAGCGCAACCCTTATCTTATGTTGTATTTTTCATACGAGACTGCCCTGGTCAACAGGGAGGAAGGTGGGGATGACGTCAAGTCAGCATGGCTCTTACGCCTCGGGCTACACACGCGTTACAATGGCTGGTACAATGAGTCGCAAACTCGCGAGAGGAAGCTAATCTCAACAAAACCGGTCCCAGTTCGGATTGAAGGCTGCAACTCGCCTTCATGAAGTCGGAATCGCTAGTAACCGTGAATCAGCACGTCACGGTGAATACGTTCCCGGGTCTTGTACACACCGCCCGTCACACCACGAAAGTTAGCAATATCCAAAGTGCGTTTTACGTATTAAGGTAGGGTTAGCGATTGGGGTGAAGTCGTAACAAGGTATCCGTACCGGAAGGTGCGGATGGATCACCTCCTTTCTAGGGAGTATTTCCTAACATTTTGTTGGGACACTTCTAGGTCGATCTCCGGTACTTATCGGAGATAACGATAAAATATTCTGCTATTATTCGGCTGTCAAAAGCCGAAAAAACTCCGCCTTGTGTGGAGTTTTTTAATTGTTTACCCCCGCATCTTTACAATGCCAATCATGTTCGAGGCGAATCAGAGAACTACTTTTATAATGTTTTTTGTCATCCCTGGCGTCATTCCAGGGATCCACTCCTTCCCTATGTCATCCTCGCGCACGCGGGGATCTACCTATTTCTCTGCTTCGCCCAGCACTTTTTTATAGTGCTGTGGTCATCCCTGGCGTCATTCCAGGGATCCACTCCTTCCCTATGTCATCCCGTCCGACGACTCCGATGAGTTCGTGTCGGACTCCGTCGGAGAGCCTGTCGAGGGATCTCTAGATCCTTCGAATCGCTCCGCTCCCTCAGGATGACAAAATAGTGTCATTCTGAGCGAAGTCGAAGAATCTAATTTCTTTTCTCACTTTCTCTTGAAAGAAAGTGATGCAAAGTTCAAGAAAAACTGAACTTCTTTTTAAAATAGTCGGTCCTCGGGACGAACAGTTTTTCAAGGGGTTTATTGTTCGAACGAATGTGAGAACTGCTCCATCTTAAACCTTATATTACTTTCGATGGACTTTTTGTACATCTCACTTACTTGTTGAAATATTGCCCTTTATTTGGTAAAATATTATGTGTTGAAAATTGATTTCACGGGCGATTAGCTCAGGTGGTTAGAGCGCGTCACTGATAATGACGAGGTCCGAGGTTCAAGTCCTCGATCGCCCACCACGTCGGAAACTGCTGGCAGGTTTCATAATTTTAAATAATAAAATTACTGCAACTTATCGCGTTTCCTCCTTTATCGAGAAAATTAGAAATTTTCTCGACGGGTAAACTAATTCAACAGGAGGGGTATGACAATAGGAAAGTTTATCTTTGGGATTATTGGTATAGCACTCGGAACAAGCTTTGTTGCGTATACGCATCAAATTGTTGATAATACTTTTCGCATAGGATTTGCGGAGGAATACCTTGGCCCGGCAGGGACCTATACTTTTTATAGAATTCTCGGCACACTAATGATTATTGTCTCTATTCTGGTGATGATTGGCGTTGCTGATTACATCTATGACGGATTACTCGGTTCTCTTGGGGCAATGTAATCTAGCTTGAAAAAATCCTTTTAAAAGAGTAAAATACATAAGTCATCTCGCAAAAAATTATAAATTTTTGCGAAAAAGGAAGCGTTGCGAAAGTACAAAAAGGTTTTAAGAATTTTTTGAAATTTAGTTCGTTTCTGTGGGGTCCCCAAAAATCGTAGATTTTTAGGGGAAGAGGAGAAATCGCGTAAAAGCGAAATAAATAGTGAAAGCTATTTAAGAAGCTTGACAGCGGATTTCGATGAGGGCCCTTAGCTCATCTGGTACCCGCCCGAACGTACCGTTCGGTACGGGCGGGGAGCGCCTAAGGTTGTGGTAAAATATCAAGCATGTATTACGTATATATCTTAGAAGACGAAATCGGCACCTTATATAAAGGATACACAAACAATCTCAAAAGAAGGTTGCAGGAGCATAACGGAGGTCACACAAAAACTACTTCTAAAATGAAGGGTAAATTAAAAATTAAATACTATGAAAAAGTTGAAACTTTGAACGAGGCGCTGATTAGAGAAAAGTACTTTAAATCGGCGGCTGGTAGAAGGTTTATAAACAAAATTATCGAAGAATAACTGATAATAAAATAGAGTTTGCTGAATAACGCGGGCCTGTAGCTCACCTGGTAGAGCGCCTCGTTTGCACCGAGGAGGTAGCAGGTTCGAGTCCTGTCAGGTCCACCAATTATTCAGCAAACTCTATTTTATTAAGTCCATCTGGTACCCGCCCGAACGTACCGTTCGGTACGGGCGGGGAGCGCCTCGTTTGCACCGAGGAGGTGGCAGGTTCGAGTCCTGTAGGGTCCACCATCAAACAACTCACCCAACGTGGTGGGTTTTTTGATGGTTAATTTTGCTAAGGACGAGAAGTTTATCCGCCTCTGGAGGAAGTCCTGCCTGCCCGTTCCGTAGTATTACGAAGGAGGGTAGGGTTCACCATTTGGACCAAAAAAATTGTTGGAAAGAAAAGAGGCAGAAATGCCTCTTTTTGTGTTATTCTTTATATTAATGAAAAAAGCTATTTTTTTAAGTATATTGTTATTAGTGTTTTTAATGCCGCCACTGCTCGAATTTGGTGAAAAGGATGATGCTCCAGGCGTTGCATTACTTGGTTTTATTATCGTTCTTCTACCCATCATAATCACAACATTCAAATACATTAAGAATAATAAGATCTAATTATTACACCACTAGAATAAAGAGGTGGAAATACCTCTTTTTGTGTTATTATTTCCTTATGATAAAAGCTATTATTTTTGATTGTTGGGACACGCTATTTTTTACCGACAAAACACCACACCCTTTCGGCGTCTTGGCAAATATAATTGGTATGAGTTTTGATGATTATGATTTTTTAAAGAAATTTGAAAAGCATTTAATGCTTGAAAAAGTTGACACACTGAACGACTCAATTGTGAATCTTCTCAATGACTTAAACATTAAACCCGAAGAAGAATTAGTCGATGGATTGAGTAGTCTTTTAGTTGAGGGTAACAAATTAGCCATTCCTTTCCCTGAAACTCTAAACGTGTTGAAGGAGTTAAAATCAGAATATAAGTTGGGGTTAGTAACAAACACAAGTTATCCGAGCTATAAGTCTCTCCAAGATAGGTATAATATCTCAAATCTGTTCGATGTAGTTGTGACTTCTTATGATTGCAAGTGTATCAAGCCAGATGGTCGGATATTTAACACAGCACTCCAAAAGCTCGGTGTTGAACCAGGGGAGGCTCTGATGGTCGGTGATTCCCACGAAGATGATATTCTTGCATCAAGGAAACTTGGTATGGGGGGTTTACTGATTGACAGAAAAAATAAGTATCAGGGTGTAGACAACAAAATTGCGTCGTTAACTGAGATTGCCGCTAAAGTATAGTTGGTTCAACTTCTCCCATTCTCTCAACTCCTTGATCAAATCGTTCCAACTATTTTTCAAGTAGTCCAACAAATTAACCAAAGATTACCTGGTTGGAACAAACAAAGGAAGCAGAAATGCTTCTTTTTGTGTTAATATCTTGTTATGCAAAAGAAGATAATTTGTTTTGATATCGATGGGACGTTAATAGATGGCAATTCCTGGTTGCTATTAACGGAAGGGTTAAACTGTCCCGTAGTGAAGCACGTTGAACTTTACCAAAATACTTTTTCGGGGAAGATCACTTTTGAAGAGGGTGAGAGGGAACTGGTTGGTATTTGGAGGGACAGTGGAAATGCCACCCAGGAAAATCTCAAAAAGGTTTATGAAAAAGTTGATGTTCGAGAAGGGGTTGAAGAATTATTTGAATTTTTAAGAAGCAGGGGATTCTTAATATATTTGGTTTCTGGGTCAAACAAGTTCTTTGTCGAAGGAATTGCGAAAAGGTTAAAACCTGACGGTTATTATTCAAATGCGGAGATAATATTTGACGAGGAAGGAATCATTTCAAGGATTGACCAACGGATTCACGAACAGGGTCAGATAAAAGTTGAACAGGTCACCGAAATCGCTGATAAGAACGGTGTATCAATCAAAGATATTTATTTCGTCGGTGATGGTGAAAATGATATTGATATCTTCATCGCTACGGGCAAAGGGCTAAGCGTCCATACGTCAGAAGAATACTTAAAAGAGGTTGCTTATAAGAATTTCGTATCGTTGCAGGATATCAAGGAACTATTTTCATGAATCACTTCGCAAAGTTCCTGCCATTTCGACATCTCCTTCACAATCTGGTTCCAATGAAGTCTTATGTAGTCCACCATAAATTAATGGCTTAACAAGGTCATTTTTTATATACCAAATTTGCTGTTGGAACATTTTGGCATAAAAGGGGTATAATTATGGTATGTTAGAAGAATTATTTTTCATTCTAGGGTTAATAAATAATCTATATTTAATATTCATCTTTTTGATTCGAAAGAATATGACTATTTTACAACGGGTTGGGAAACTCTATTTCATTTTGGCAATCCCGGCTATCTATGGAATATTTTTGGTTCAGCAGGAACAGCAATCGGTGCGATATAGTATCTTTTTGGGTATATTCTTGGCATTTCTAGCTCTGGAGTATCTTTATGACTATGTATGGAAAATTCCTTTCCGTGAAAATATGAAGAAATATTGGAAACAAGTAACACCGTACTTATTTTTGTACTACGCGATGAATTATGGATTTGTGATAATGACTTGGAGGTACTACTCCCAAATGGGGGGTGCGATAATGCTCGGACTTTTAATTATTCAAATAATTGTTAACCTACGTACTCACACCCCTTTATCTAAAGAATAAATTCTAGTATGGTGGTTATTCAACCAGGGTGATAGTTTATGCCGTTTTTTACTTATATTGTATAGACCGATGACTCTTCTGGCGTTATGTTGATAGGGCTGATCTTTGTCTTTCTGCCCATTATTTTTCAAATCTTGACCAAATTTCTTAAGGAAACTATTGCTAATCAGACTAATTAATATTGATTATGATTTAGGGGGGGGTATAATAATGGAAATAAAAGGAGGGAAGATGAAAAAAGGGATAACCATGGTTGTATTAACTTTGTTTGCGTTACCTGCAGTAGTGTTTGCTGTTTCTAATAACGCTAATCAAGCGACAACTACAAAAAGCGTAAATGCCGTATCAAACCAGGTTCAAGCTCAGACTAATAACCAAGGCGAGGAATCTCAGATCCAAACTCAAACAAAAACGGAAGAACAGATTCAGGCCCAAACTGAGCAAGACATTGAGGCATCCAAACAAAAATACGAAGTAAAAAACGAAACTGCCGGAAGCCGTTCAAGTGAAGTGGCGAAAGCTGTCCAGGGGATGCTCACAGTTGCGAATCGTGTGAACGATCAAGGCATTGGCGATCAAATTCGAAATATTGCAAAGGAACAAAATCAAGCAGAAGATGATGCAAATAAGGCAATGGATAAGATTCAAAGCAGAACTGGATTCGCCGAATTCTTTATAGGGCCCAACTATAAGCAGATAAAAGAAGTTAAGAAAGTCATGGAACAAAATCAATTAAGGATTCAGGAACTCCAGCAAATCATGACAAAACTAAGTAACGAAAGCGACAAAACCGAGATCCAAAATCAAATTAATGTTTTAGAACTTCAAAATCTGAATTTAGCAAACCAGCTTGACGCCGAGGACGAAGGATTTACTTTACTTGGTTGGTTTATTCGCTTGTTTTACGGTATATAATAACAAAAAATAATTCTTAAAAATTAGGAGCGACAAAAAGTCGCTCCTTTTTATCTGTTTCAAGTTGGTTTTTTGAATAGTATAATATAACTATAAAAAAGGAGGTAAATATGAAAAGTGAAGATGTTTGCTGCCCTAAGTTTGATCCCAAGCCATGGGATGAAAAAGAGTTTGAATGGAAAGACAAGAAATTCATCAAGGGAAAAGTGAGGACCTTTCTCTATATGCCGATTGGTTTTGGAAAAGCAATGACAAAATTGGTGAATCTTGTTGAAAGTGCTGAGGCTACCATACCAGACAATCTCTGTTTATCAGACCATATCTCAAAGTCAAATATGGATATCTATCTTGCTGTTGACAGAGAAATTCCAGGTGCTGAAAACAACACCTTGTCTGGAAAATTTTTAAGCAAGGTTTATGAAGGGCCGTACAAGGATACGGGGAAGTGGACAGCGGACTTCGAAAAATATGCCAAGAACAAAGGGCTTAAAATTAAAAAATGGTATATGTGGTATGTTTATTGTCCGAAGTGCGCCAAAAAATATGGAAAAAACTATACGGTTATAATTGCTCAGATTTAGAGTTCTAAGTACCCTCAGAAATAAATTGTTTTAGAAACTGATTGATGTAGTCAAAATATAAGGGACTGTCGCTAATTGTTTCGTGTCCAGTATTTTCAATTGTCTTAAAGTCGCAATTATCTTCTAGTTCTTCGGCTAACCTTTCAGTATGAGCAATTGGTATGACTTCATCGTTTTTTGCAGCAATTATTAGAACGGGAATCTCAATAAATTCTGCCCTCGAAAGAGAATCGAAGTTATTTCTCAAAATAAAGGTAATAGGTAAGAGGGGATACTTTTCTTGAGCTACGCTAGTGATACTATCATAAGGAGTAGCAAGTATTGCTCCTTGTACTTTTCGGTTCTGGGCAACATACATTGCTACCCCAGTTCCTAGGCTTCTTCCAAAAACGATTATTTTTTCGTTGTCGATGTCTTCCCTGGCCGATAGATGATCATAAATCGCAAGAGAGTCTTTGAACAAATTTTCTTCGTTTGGGGTACCGGTACTTGCACCGAAGCCTCTATAGTTTACAAGTGCCCATGCCCAGTTTTCGGTTTTTCTTGATTCGCTAATCATATATGAGACTTCGTCGGAATTTCCGCCAAAATATATTACCAAAGGACTTTTTTTCTGATTAGTATTATTGACAAGCCATCCGTTGAGTAGGTTTTCATCAGAGGTTCTGATGCTCAGTTCCTCTACATTTCCCCCATTTTGTTTATGCGCTTCCACGACTTGTTCTCTTATGGGTTGTGGGTAGAATATCAGTTTTTCTTGATAAAAGTACGAAATTAACAAAATAAAAAGATAGAGCAATCCTATTACTAAAACAATCTTATAGATATATTTAGAAAAATATTTAATTAAGCTTCTAGCTATTCTTGTTATTCTCATTTCTTCTTATGGGTTATAAGTTAATAAGATAAAGTATTGTCGGTTTCCATATTATTTCGTTTTAACAAGATTGTATACTTATAAATTATTATACATAAGGTTGAAATTGTAAAATAGAATAGAATTGTCCTCGCTTTTGCTTGTGCTATAATAAAAACATAAAAAGGAGATATTATGTGGTATTTTTTGGGAATTGTCTTGGGAATAATCTTGGTCAGCATCAGGCAGGTAAATCAATACCAACGAGGGGTGAAGTTTAGACTTGGAAGATTTGTGAAAATAGTTGAACCGGGGTGGAGATTGATCATCCCCATTATTGAATCTATGACGAAAGTAGACATAAGGGTAAAAGCTGTTGACGTTCCAAACCAGGAAGCAATTACTAAGGATAATATCTCGGTAGGTATAAACGCGGTTATTTACTATAAAGTAGATGATGTCTCAAAAGCTGTTTTGGAAGTAGAAAACTTTTACTATGCGATTTCTCAGTTAGCACAAACAACGATGAGAAACATTGTAGGCTCGGTTGACTTAGATACCCTTCTTTCCGAAAGAGATAGTGTTTCAAATCAGATAAAAACTATTGTAGATAAACTTACTGATCCTTGGGGTATCAAGGTTGATAATGTTGACTTGAAAGATGTCGTTTTGCCTGAAGATATGAAGAGAGTTATAGCAAAACAAGCAGAAGCAGAAAGAGAAAAGAGAGCGGTCATCACAAAAGCAGAAGGTGAAGTGATTGCTTCCACCAATTTGGCCAAAGCCGCAAAAACCTTATCGGAAGCCGATGGTGCTCTACATCTTAGAACGCTTAATACTTTAAACGATCTCTCTTCTGATCAGTCAAATACGGTTATCTTCGCTATTCCTTTAGAGGTTCTCCGTGCGTTTGAAAATAGCGGGATAGATAGGATTGCAAAGAAGATTAGTAATAAATAGTTTTTAGGCTTATCTGTAAATTTTGCTCACAATCTTTTGATTGTACGAACTTATTTTTTGTTTCAGTTTGTTTGATAATCAACTAAAACTTAGAGCAGCTAAAACTATCAATATTATATTTTATCTATTTAAAAAACATTTTAAAGCAATTAGGGTGATATGAAAGAGTTTATAACTATTTTAGGACTTGCGTTTATCAATGGAGTCATTTCGGTTGGTGGAGGCGCAATTGTTCTGTTCCATAATGAAAGAACTAAAAAGCTTATGCGCTATCTGATTCCGCTTCTAGCTGGAGTATTACTAGCTACTGCACTTCTGGATATCCTTCCAGATCTGATCCCTTTTATTTATACAGTCGCTCTTGTATGGTTTGTGGTTGCTATTTCTGCCGTGTTTCTTTTTGAACTTTGGCTAAAGAAACACGAAAGCAAGAATGATAAGGGGGCAAAATCTGTTATTTATTCACTAGGAGTTACCAGTATTATTCATAACTTAATCTTTGGGGGATTGATTGCGGTTTTTGCTTCCTATTATGCTCACGGGCTGAGAATTGCAATTTTTTTGGCTATTAGTGACATCCCTCACGAAATCGGGGTATTTGGAAAATTAATTCATTCAGGATTAACTAGAAAAAAGGCTCTAATGCTGAATATTTTGTGGACCATTCCAACGATAATTGGCGCAGGAATTGGTTATTATTTAAAAGAGGATATCTATAATATCGTTCCAATTTTTATGGCAATTTTGGCAGGATGGTTTCTTTATATTTCTATGCACGACCTGTTTGCAGATATGGAAAAACAAAATGATGAAGTAAATTTTGGTTGGCAAGCTTTTATGTTTATTGCTGGAATTTTACTAGTGGCATGGGTATTAAGAAGATTTAACTGTATTCTTTTTGGCTATCATGCGCTATATACAACGTATATGTAGTGCATTGGTTCGTATAGCCTCATTACTTATAGATTTTAAGCGCCTTGATTCTGTTTCAATGAATTAAACTCTGATATACTTTTTATAATTATGGAGATGTGGTTTGCAAGGAAATATGAATCAAGGTCTTATCAATAAAAAAAATACTAGCAGGGTGCTAGAATTTATATTATTGATTGCTTTTTTAGTATTAGTTTTTGTCTTGGTGTCTCTGGTGGGACCGGCTCAAATTGTAGATATCATAGGCATTCATAACAGTTATATATTAGCTTTTTTTGTTTCTTTTTTCGGTGGTTTTTCGGCGGGAGGCTCGGCGACTTTTATCGGTCTGCTTATTACTCTCGTAGCGGGTGGCGTCGATCCGATTATCTTGGGGATTGTTGCGGGAGTCAGTTTGGCCATTGGAGATATGATTATGTTCTATATCGGGACGAAGGGCAGGGAGTTAGTAACAGGCGAATGGGATAAAAAGATAAACGGATTCGCCAAGTTTTTTAAGAGTAAAGAGTGGCTGGGCAAAGCTACTCCAGTAATAGCATTTATATATATTGGCATTTTACCTTTACCAAACGATATTATGATTCTTTTTTTGGCGGCAATAAAATATCCTATTGTGAAGATGAACAAAATTATTATTTTAGCCGACCTGACATTCGCACTAATTATTACAAATCTAGTTGCTAGAGGAATCATTCCCTATCTATTTTAATTTAAAATAAATACTGGAGGAAAAATGGATCTAAAAGATAGAGAAAAGGGAACCACTACGCTGTATTGTTTTTCACCGCCTATAATGATAGCGACGTTTGTTATTGAGATGGGGCTGGCAATATATGTATTTATAAAAAGCCGTAAGGCAGGCTCTGATGTCGGTATCGTCTTGGCTCTTGTTTTCTTGGCAATTTTTCAACTTTCTGAATACCAGATATGTGGTGGACTGAGTCCCCTGTTTTGGTCAAGAATCGGTCTTTTCGTAATCACTTTTTTGCCAGTTCTCGGATATTACCTGATAACTAAGCTAAACAAAAATTCCAGATTCTTAAAACTAGGTTTTTTTATCGCAATAGCTTTTGTGGCCTTTTTTGTGTTTGTTCCCGAAACAATAAACGGTGCCACTTGTGGCGGAAATTATATCATTTTTCATATTAACTCAAGTATTCATTCGTTGTACGGTTATTATTACTTTGGATTTTTATTACTCGGTATCTGGGAAGCACTCAGTGGAATCAGGTCCGATAATAAGAAAAGGATGACAAAGAGGGCATTATTCTGGTTTATAATTGGCTATCTGTCTTTTATTTTGCCGCTTACTTTAGTATATATTTTGATCCCGATTGCTAGAGTAGCAATAGCCTCAATAATGTGTGGGTTTGCAATAATATTTGCTTTCATACTGGCATTTAAGATAGCGCCTATATATCATGAATGCGTCAAGGCAAAATCAAGAATAAAAGAGCCCGCAAGCGATACGAATCACTGATTTAATCTGTTATAATATTGATAATAGGAGGCGTTTTGAATGTTTCGCAACTATATATTCTAATATCAATTATTGTCTTGGCAATTATTGCCTACCTTGTAGCCTCTACTAGGAAAAAGAAGAGGGAAAAGTTATCAAGGTTATCGGCTCTCGCATTTGTTTTTGTCTTGGCTGGAATGTTTTTCATTAACGACAGGGTTGTTGGATATAGCTTTATGGGAATTGGTATAGTTTTGTCAATAATTGACATTTTCAGAAGAGGTAAAGGAGGAGGCGATTTATGAGAAAGTATCTTACAAAGAAGAATATTTTATCAGTTATTTCGGTTTTGTTTTTCGGCTTCGTATTACTAATCATTGCATTTATGATGGTTGCAGGAATAGTTGGATTCTTAGGTTTATTTATTAAAGAAGGAGATATTCCAGCAATCAAGATGCCAGTTGCTGCAATTATTGTCTTTCTTATATTCGGCTGCCTAACTTTTCTGACAAAGTTTTCTACTTTAGTAAAAGCGACATTTCTAACGGTCCCATTTGCTATTATCATGGTCGGATCTGGTATCACCTTTTATCAATGGCCAGCAATTTCTTATGCATCTGGGGTTCTTATTACCTTCGCAGCCTTAGGTGTCCTATATTACAAAAAACAGCCATGGCAATATTATGTTGCAATAATTTTTGTAGCTATCGCAATGCTTATTATGGCAATCACCGGAACAGATATCTAAGTTTATCTTGGTAGATTATTGATTGATACAGGAGTCTGTTACAATCGCTTTGCTCCTTCAGGATAACACTTCTATCGTTCGAACGAATGTGAGAACTACTAAAATGGGTAACTTCTCGCTTCACTCGAAGAATATCGTTCGAGGCGAAGCCGAGAACTACTCTTCAAGCGTTTTTTGTCATCCTCGCGCACGCGGGGATCTGGATTCCCGTTTTCACGGGAATGACATTATTTATCTTTTGTCATTCCTGGTCTCAAGCCCAGGAATCCATTTTCTATTTGTATAGACCCCTGGAATGTCGCCAGGGGTGACAACGTGGTTATCGTTCGAACGAATGTGAGAACTGCCCTTCTTGTCATCCTCGCGCACGCGGGGATCTACCTGTATCTCTGCTTCGCCCAGCACTTTTTATAGTGCTGTGGTCATCCCGAGCCTGTCGAGGGATCTCTAGATCCTTCGAATCGCTCCGCTCCCTCAGGATGACAAAATA
>CAZQLQ010000005.1:0-64198 GCA_964594415.1 uncultured Candidatus Saccharibacteria bacterium | reverse complement strand
TTAAATTATATAAGTAATTAGAGGCAAGTAAAGGGTTTTAGATATTGACCAGCTTATTTTTTTTTGGTAAAATTAAAGCCTGTAAAAATATCAAATTCACACACCTTTTATCTTAACTCCTCCCATAATGATGGGTGGCCGAAAAGGTGGAGGGCTCTTTAAAAGAGCAGAAAAGGAGAAAAAATGAATGTAACAATGAAAGACATGCTTGAAGCAGGAGTACACTTTGGACACCAAAGTTCGCGATGGAATCCCAAAATGGCTCCTTTTATTTTTACTGAAAGAGGTGGGGTTCATATATTTGATCTTGCGAAAACGGAAGAAAGTCTTGAAAAAGCTCTTGTTCTCGTTAGAAATATCGCTTCAAATAATGGTACAATACTCTTCGTAGGAACCAAGAAGCAAGCTCAGGCAATTATTAAAGAGGCAGCAACAAATTCAGATATGCCTTTCGTAACAGAGAGATGGTTAGGTGGGATGTTAACCAATTTTGAAACAATTTTGTCCCAACTCGAAACCCTAAGAAAGCTAAATGAAAAAATTGAAAAAAATGACTTTAATACAAAGAAGCAGTTAGTTGTTGCTACCAAACAAGCTAAAAAGCTTAAGCTGAACTTGGGCGGAATTGAGAAAATGATAAAATTGCCCGATGCTCTATTTGTGGTTGATGTCATGAAAGAAATAAACGCTGTTAGAGAAGCAAAAAAACTTGGGATACCTGTTATCGCTGTTGTTGATACGAACGCAAACCCAGACGAAGTTGATTATGTTATTCCTGGTAATGACGACGCCGTGAAATCTATTATGCTTTTCTCCAATGAGATCGCAAGAGTAATTAATGAAAATAAGCCGGTTTCTAATAAAGAAGCAGTTGCGGCGTAGGAGAGATTATGGCAATTAGTACACAAGATATAGCAAAGCTCAGGGAACAGACTGGCGCAGGGATGATGGATTGTAAGAAGGCTCTCGAAGAGGCAGCTGGTGATTTTGTAAAAGCAATTGAAATCTTGAGGAAAAAAGGTGCCGCTACTGCGGCCAAGAGAGCTGAAAGAGAAGCAAAAGAAGGGATAGTGGTCTCATATATACATAATGGCAGGATAGGCGCACTTCTTGAGCTAAACTCTGAAACTGATTTTGTTGCAAGAAATCAAGATTTTATTAATTTAGCAAACGATCTTGTAATGCATGTTGCGGCGGCTGCTCCTGAATATGTTAGTCCGGAGGAGATTCCGGCTGAAATAATCGAAAAAGAAAAGGAAATTGAATTAGCAAGACTAGAGGGATCTGATAAGCCGAAAGAAGTTTTGGAGAAAATTATTTCAGGAAAACTGGAAAAGTATTTTTCTGGGGTTTGTTTGATCAAACAGCCCTTTATTAAAAATCCTGACATAACGGTTGGAGACTTGATAAACGAGAAGACAGCTGCAATAGGAGAGAAGATTGCTGTAAGGCGATTTGTGAGATACGAACTGGGAAAATAAATATAAACAAAGGAAAGGATTAGCCTATGTTAAACAACTATTTAAAAGAACTAACACCTAAACTAGACAAATCCATTGAATTCCTAAAAGCAGAACTAAACAATATCCATACAGGCAGAGCCTCGGTTTCCATGGTTGACTCTATTCTTGTTGATGTTTATGGCACTAAACAGACAATCAGGCAAATTGCTAATATTACGATACCTGAAGCAAGGCAGATATTGATACAGCCTTGGGACAGATCTGTTACGGTACAAATAGAAGTAGCTATCAGGGAGTCTAGTCTGGGATTTAATCCGGTAAATGCGGGCGATGTTATTAGAATAAATATCCCTGAATTAACCGAAGAGCGCAGGAGAGAATATGTAAAAGTCTGCAAAGAAAAAACTGAAGAGGCCAGAGTTGCTGTTAGGAATGCAAGAGCCGAAGTCTGGAGTTCTATAAAAAAAGCAAAAACAGATGGAGAGATAGGTGAAGATGATATGTATAGAGGTGAAGAAGAAGTTCAGAAGCTGGTGGATAGTTATAACAAAAAGATAGAAGAGATTTTTTCAGCAAAAGAGAAAGAGCTACTTGAAGTCTAAAAATCCTAACATAAATGAAAGTAATAAGGACGCCATAACCATTCCAGGCCATGTTGCAATAATAATGGACGGTAACAGACGCTGGGCTAAGCAAAGAGGAATATCGTCAGCCGCTGGACATAAAGAGGGATACGAAGTCTTTCTAAAAGTTATGGAATTTTTATTTACACAAGGGGTAAACACGATCACTGTATATGCCTTTTCTTCTGAAAACTGGCAAAGAGAAAAATCCGAAGTCGATGATATTCTAGAGCTTTTACGATATGCCTTTAAGGTAAGCGGAAGAAAAATAATTAAGGAGAAACTTTGTTTTAGACATATTGGGAGAAAAGAAGACCTACCACCAGATATATTAAAAGCAATAGATATCCTTGAACAAAAAACAAAAGAAAATGATAGAGGGAAGATTAATGTAGCTTTCTCGTATGGAGGAAGAGCCGAGATAGTCGATGCTGTAAACAGCTTAATTAGCTCTGGAAAAAAGAGAATTACAGAGTCGGATATCGAGGAAAGTCTATATACTAAGGGGCAAGAAGATCCAGATTTGATAATTAGAACGGGCGGGCAGTTTCGCTTATCGAACTTTCTTACATGGCAATCTACTTATTCGGAACTTTATTTTACGGATATTCTCTGGCCCGATATTAAAGAGTCAGATGTAAAAGCTGCTCTAGATTTTTATGCAGCGACAAAGCGTAATTTTGGGAAATAAGAATGAAAAAACACGAAGAACTAAAAGATTTAGAAGACTATATAGATTGTATTGATATCGAGATAAAAAGCCTTTTAGATACAAGAAAAGATTATCAGCTGTACGACATGATGAGATACTTTTTCGGATACGCTGACGAAAATTTCAGGCCGGCAAATATTTATGCGGGCAAAAGAATGAGGTCCGCACTGTGCTTATTTTTTGCAGACTTATACGGAAAGAAAGAGCAGTGCATTCCGGTTGCGGCCGCTATAGAAATATTTCATAATTTTACATTGATTCATGATGATATTGAGGATAGGGACGAGCTTCGCAGAAATCGGCCAACAGTTTGGAAGGTATGGGGGATAAACCATGGAATTAATACTGGGGATGCTCAATTGCTCCTTGCTAATATAGAGTTGCTAAAACTAGATTGCAAAAATATTCAAGAAGTTCAAAAATTTTTGTTTGAATGCTATCTTCAGGTTGCTGAGGGGCAATTTCTTGACTTCGAACTAGCAGAGAATAATATTAATGACAAAAAGATTAGTACTGAAAAATATTTTGAAATGATTACAAAAAAGAGCGCGGTACTTATTGGAGCGTCTGTAAAAGCAAGTGGTATGGTGTTAGATTTAGACGATTCGGAAGTAGATAATTTGTGGAAATTTGGTCTAAACTTCGGTATAGCATATCAAATTCTTGATGATCTGGCTTCTTTATGGAGCTCAAAAGAGGCGACGGGGAAAGAGGAACTTAATGATATTTTAGAAAAGAAAAAAACACTTCCTATTATTTATTTTTATGAGAAGTGTAATGATTTGGAAAAAGATTATATAAATAAATTTTATTCCAAGGAAAAACAGATTTCATTAGTTGAAGCAAAAGAAATAAAAAAACTCATAGATGAAAAGGATGTCTTCAATGATGTATGGGTAAAATTGGAGTATTATGTTAAATTATATACTGAGGCGATCGATAAGATGAGCTTAGATCAAGAACGTAAGGAAAAAATTCTTGCGATTTGTTCGTCGTTTTTACCAAAAGTTAAGGAGAGATAATGACAACCATATTAGCTTTTATATTCATATTTTCACTAGTAGTATTCGTACATGAGCTTGGTCATTTTTTGGCTGCAAAAAAAGTTGGAGTTGAAGTTAAAACATTCGCTTTTGGATTTCCACCAAAGATATGGAGTAAAAAAATTGGAGAAACAAGATATGCCATTAACGCCTTACCACTTGGCGGATATGTTAGCTTACGCGGCGAAAATGAGGCCGAACTTGAGAAAGAAGACCTCGAAAGGGAAGAAAAAAATAAACGCAGTATGCTTTCAAAGTCTCCTCTTGAGCTTTTATTTATCTATATAGCTGGCGTTTTAATGAATTTTTTCCTAGCAGTAATTTTGTTTTGGATTTGTTTTATGGTTGGTACGCAGGCAATATACAAAGGAATGTGGGAACATAAAGGGGTGGTTAATAATCAAAAAGTGGTAATTAAGGAAGTTGAAAAAGACAGCCCTGCTGAAAAAATGGGCATCCTTAGCGGGGATATTATTAAGAAAGTTGACGGAGAAGAAATTTTTCTAAGCGATGAGGTATTGAGCATAATTTACAATAAGAAAACCGATGAAGGGGCAACCGCTAGAATAACTATCGATAGAAATGGTGAGATTTTAGAAAAAACGCTTTCTACTTATAAGTCTAAAATAACTTCTGGTAATAAGGAAATTGAAGTTAGCAGGGTTGGGGTTGTTCTAGAAACAAAAGGAGTTATGAAAGCCAACCCTTATTATTCTTTTCTAGCAGCTATTTCGGAAACTGGAAGAATATCTAAATTAACTTTTTTTGCGATAGTTGATTTATTTAAGCAAGTAATTGTTAAATTCAATATAAGTCAAGATGTTACGGGGCCAATTGGGATCGTGGTAGCAACAAGCTATTTTGCACATCTTGGATTTGTTTCATTATTACAGTTTACGGCTATCTTAAGTCTAAGCCTAGCAGTATTTAATATACTACCAATTCCAGCACTTGATGGCGGACATCTGATGTTTACGGTACTGGAATTTATCACGAAACGAAAATTTTCACTTAAAACTAAAAATTTAATTCAGATAACAGGTTTTTCATTGCTTATTTTACTAATGATTACGGTAACGGTTAAGGATTTTGTAAGTTTTGATATCTGGGATTCAATAATAGAAAAAATAAGGGGGTAATATGAGATTTTCGACTTTGAAATTAAAAACCAGAAAAGAGCGGCCGAAAGAAGTTGAAAGCGTTAATGCGGATTTGCTTATAAGGGCTGGCTTTATCGATCAAACAGCAACAGGAGTTTATTCCTTTTTGCCTTTAGGGCTAACCGTGCTTAACAACATTATAGACATTATTCGTAAAGAGATGGATAGCTTGGGAGCTGTTGAGCTATTATTACCAGCGCTCCATTTATCTGACTTTTGGAAGAAAACTGGCAGATATGACGCAGATGTGGCATTTAAGACCAAGTCTAAGACTGGTCAGGAGTATGTTTTTGGTTGGACTCACGAAGAAATAATTACTCCCCTTGCACTCAGATACATTAACTCTTACAGAGATCTCCCATTGGCTCTCTATCAGTTTCAAGACAAATTTCGGGATGAACTTAGAGCAAAATCTGGCTTACTGCGGACAAGGGAGTTTATAATGAAGGACTTATATTCATTTCACGCAAGTGAAGATTGTATGAACTCTTTTTATGACAAAGCGGCTGAGGCTTATAAAAATATTTTTGATAAATGCGGAATTGGCGGAATAACATATAAGACTTATGCTTCTGGTGGTGATTTTAGTAAATACTCACATGAGTTTCAGACAGTTAGCTCTGCAGGCGAAGATACCATTTTTATATGTGAGAAATGTAAGATTGCAATAAACAAGGAAATCATTAGCGATGTTGATAAGTGCCCTGAATGCGGCAATGAGAGGCTCAAAGCCGAAAAAGCAGTTGAGGTTGGCAACATTTTCAAATTAGGCAATAGGTTTTCTACGGCGTTTGACCTTAAGTTTACTGATGAATCTGGTAAACAGCAATTTCCAATTATGGGTTGTTATGGAATCGGTCCAGCAAGGGTTATGGGGGTAATTGTTGAATCATGCAATGATAAAAATGGCATTATTTGGCCAAAAGAAGTAGCTCCTTATAAGATATATCTTTCTTGCCTCGGTAATGAGGAAGATCTATTAAAAGAAACGCAGAAGCTTTATGAGGAAATAAAGAACGCTGGGGTTTCTGTTTTGTATGACGATAGGGACGAATCGGCTGGAACAAAATTCGCGGATTGCGATTTAATTGGGTTGCCAATAAGAATAATAGTCAGCAAAAAAACGGAAGCCTCAAATAGCTATGGCGTGAAACTGAGAGTGTCTGAAGAAGAAACCCTGGTCAAAAAAGATCAAATAGTTGAATATATCTCAGGGCTTTTGAGTTAAAGTTGATAATTTGTTAAAATTGTTTTTACGGAGTTTAAATGTTAAACAGACTGTTTGGTTATTTTAGCCACGATATAGGCATAGACCTGGGAACAGCAAACACCCTAGTTTATGTAAAAGGCAAGGGGATTGTTATAAACGAGCCCTCTGTGGTTGCTTTGAATGTTAAGACAAAGCAAATTCTAGCAATTGGAGAGGCGGCAAAAAGCATGGTTGGGAGAACTCCTGCAAACATAGTGGCTAGAAGACCGCTTGTAGACGGAGTGGTTAGCGATTTTGAGATAACCGAACAAATGCTTAAGTATTTTATTGAAAAGGTGCATAAAGAGTCTTTTTCTCTCATGCCGAGACCGAGAGTAGTTGTTGGCGTACCTTCGGGAGTGACTGAGGTCGAAAAAAGAGCAGTAGAGGACGCAACTATAAATGCAGGCGCAAGGCAAGCCTTTTTAATAGAGGAGCCTATGGCTGCAGCTATAGGGGCTAGATTGGCGATTCAAGAAGCTGCGGGATCTATGATCGTAGATATTGGTGGCGGTACTACTGAAGTTGCGGTTATTTCATTAGGAGGAATAGTGGCATCCAGATCTCTTAGAATAGCCGGGGACGAACTGAATGAAGATATTATCCAATTCGCAAGGGATGAATACAATCTTTTACTTGGCGAAAGAACCGCCGAAGATATAAAGATTGCAATTGGCTCTGCTTATCCGATGGAAGAGAGGCTAGAAGCCGTTATGCGAGGTAGAGATTTGGTTACTGGGCTTCCGAAGGCAATTACTATCGATAGTGACCAGATACGACAGGCGCTTTCAAAATCAGTCCTATCTATTATAGATGCCATTAAAATGACTGTAGAAGAAACACCTCCTGAGCTTGTTGCTGATATTATGGACAAGGGTATTTATTTGGCAGGCGGGGGTGCTTTGCTTAGAGGACTGGATAGACTAATAAGTCTAAATACCAAAATGCCGGTTCATATCGCTGATGATCCTTTAACGAGCGTGGTTAGGGGAACTGGGTTAGTACTTGAGGATATAGACTTTCTCAAGGAAGTTTTGATGACCACCCAGTACGAAAAATCTCCAAAAGTATAAGTTTTATGAAAAAAAAGAAAAATATATATGTAATTTTTTTGATTCTACTCGCTATCTCAGGCCTTTACTTGATAGATAGATCTACTTCAAATTATCTTTCAAAAAAAATCACTGGTTTTCTTTCTCCTGTGGGGATAGTCTTGTCAAATATGGGGTATAAAGTAAGTAACTCTTTTTCCAGTATTAAAAATATTTCAAACTTGCAAAATGAAAATAATGAACTAGGACAAAAACTTAATATCGCTCTAAGCGAAAATGCTAAACTTAATGCTCAAAAGCTAGAGAACGAATCGCTAAAAAAAGACTTGGGCTTTAAAAATGCGACTGAATATAATTTGGTAGCTGCAAATATAATATCCTTCGATCCAAACAATTTACGTAATACAATTTTGATTGATAGAGGTTATGGAGATGGGCTAAGAGACGAAGATGTTGTTGTTTCTGAGGGTTTTCTGGTTGGTAAGCTTTATTCGGTTACTGAAAATACTTCTAAAGTTCAGTTAATCACAGACCCCGGAAATGCTATCCCCGCAACTTTAGTTGCTAAAGACCTTCAAGGAATAGTTTATGGCGAGATTGGTAACGGTCTGATCTTGGAAAAAATCCCACAAAGCGAAACAGTGAACATCGGCGACTATGTTGCAACTTCAGGACTTGGGGGGTCTTATCCCAAAAGCTTGTTAATCGGCAAGGTTGAGGGTATTGAAAAAGCGTCTGGATCGATTTTTCAATTACTCAAAGTACGGTCTTCTCTAAATTTTGATCGACTTGAGCGGGTAATGATAATAACGGATTAGCAAGATGAATTACGTGTCAGTTTCGCTACTCTCAATATTTCTAATTTTTTTTGAAATAAGCTTTCTTCCATATTTTAAGGTATTTGGAGCCACTCCATACGTTTTTTTGGCCTTTATTATCCTATTATCGATAAGAGTTCGATGGTTTTTCACTTACTGGATTGCTTTTTTGGGCGGTCTTATCTTTGACTATTCAACTGGCAGTAATTTAGGCTTATTCGTAGCAACCTTTGTATTTATATCAATGATTTCAAGAGCGTTATTTTTTAGAAAAACAAACTACCTGTCGATTGCATCTTATACATGGCTAATAGTTTTTGGAACCGTACTGACTTTTATTTTTCAGATCTACATGCTACAAAGAGATGGATTCAGCGAATGGAGTGGTTTTTTCTTATCACTTGCATCAAAAACACTATTCACTTTATTGATCGGGTTTATTTTGTTCAAAATATTAGATAGGTATATGGATTGGCTTAACAAGAGCATAGAAGAAAGATATAGATAGTGAAAAATAAAAATATTTTTAAAAAATTACTTTATCTGGAGGGTGACGACAAGAGGTGGCATGTTCCTACTAGTCCAACCCTTCAAAGCGAGAAATGGCTTAACAGCCTACTACCGGCTGATGCCGAGGTGCCAAATATTGAGGCTGATAGAAATCCCAAAATGTTTACCATTATTTTTGCTCTATGTACTCTTTTTCTAATTATTCTTGTCGGTAGGTTATACAATCTACAAATAATAAATGGTGATGCTAATCTTAGCCTAGCTGAAGGAAATCGTGTAAAGAAAAATATTGTTAGAGCACCTAGAGGGATTGTGATTGATTCTAACAACACTGCCTTAGTAAAAAACGTTCCAAATTATGATGTTGTTATAATACCTAGCGAATTACCCCTGGATCCGGTTGAAAAGAAGGTCATTATTCAGGAAATATCTAGTATTTTGAGTATTAGCACCGATGAGATAGACAGAAAAATAAGGGAAAAAGGTGAACACTCCACACTACCAGTCGTTGTAGCTAGTAATATTGACCAGGAGAAATCGTTAATTATTGAATCAGAGATCAAAAAGTTAGAAGGCGTCCAAATCGAAGTCAATCCCATCAGGGAATACCTTGACGGTGGATTACTGGCCCACGTTTTTGGCTACGTAGGAAGAATATCCGAGGAAGAGCTTGCTAAGAACAATGATTATTCACTAACTGATTATATCGGCAAAACTGGTCTTGAGAGCTACTATGAAAGACAACTTAGGGGGGTAACAGGCAGTGAAGATATTGAGGTAAATGCTATTGGTCAAACAGAAAAGGTTTTGAAAACTACTACGCCTATTCCGGGAGACAACCTGAAGCTTACGATTGATCTTGATTTGGAGAAAGTTGTGGCAACTAGTCTTAAGAAGTATATGGACAAGGCAAATGTAAACAAAGGAAGCGTTGTTGCTATAAATCCCCAAAATGGTGAAATTTTGGCTATTGTAAGCTATCCTAGTTATGATAACAATCTTTTCGCAAAAGGTATCTCGGATGCCGAATACCAAAAGTTGTTAAATGACGAAAACGATCCGCTGTCTTTTCGGGCAATTGCCGGACTGTATCCATCAGGCTCAACAATAAAGCCCTTTATTGCAGCTGCAGCCCTGGAGGAAGGAAATATAACAGAAAGCACTACTGTTAACTCTACAGGCGGTATAAAGGTAGGAGAGTTTAATTTCCCTGATTGGAAAAGCGGCGGGCACGGAGTTACTAATGTACTTAAAGCAATTGCTGAATCAGTCAATACTTTTTTTTATGCAATAGGTGGCGGTTATGAAAATATCAAGGGTTTGGGTCCTGAAAAAATGAAGAACTACTTGGAGAAATTTGGTTTTGGCGATTATACAGATGTTGATATAAATGGTGAACTAGAAGGCTCAATCCCAGATCCTGCTTGGAAGCTTGAGAATTTTGGAGAAGATTGGTATCTGGGAGATACTTATCATATGGCAATCGGTCAGGGAGATATTCTAGTAACGCCGCTTCAGATGGCAAATGCCGTAGCAGCTATTGCAAATGGCGGGACTTTATACAGGCCACACTTAGTTAATAGTATTCTTGACGGAAATAACAAGGTTAAGGAGATTTTTTCTCCGGTAATTGAGGCAGCTAATTTTATTTCTTCAAAAACAATTGATATTGTTAAGCGGGGGATGAGGCAAACCGTTACTAGCGGAAGCGCAAGAACCCTTAACGCGTTGCCCATAGCCGTGGCTGGAAAAACAGGGACTGCACAATATGGGCCGAATAACTCGAAATCCCATGCTTGGTTTATTACTTTTGCGCCCTACGATAATCCTACGATCGCAATGGCGATAATTCTTGAAGGTGCTGGCGGTGGCGATGTGTATGCTGTTCCCGTTGCAAACGAAATATATCAATACTATTTTTCAAAATAATTCAATCTTTTTTTATTATACGAAAAAGAGTAAAATTACCAAAGCAAGTAGTAATTTAGAGGTGTATTGTGAAAAATATCAACAAAAAGGAGATACTAGAGGCTTTAGTAAAAACTCCGGAAGATTTTAAGACTGCGGTTATTGATCGGCCGAGCTGGAAGGAATATTTTATGATTCTAGCCAAAATTGCAGCTACAAGAGCAACTTGTCTTACTAGGCCAACCGGTGCAGTAATAGTTCGCGACAAGCAAGTTCTTTCGACTGGTTATTGCGGTTCCATGTCTGGGTTGGCGCATTGTAGCGACGAAGGTTCCTGCTATAGAAGGAGAATAGGGGCTTCTGACGCCGGGAAATATGATAACTGCAGATCGGCACACGCCGAAGCAAATGCAATTGCGCAAGCGGCAAAAATGGGAATTAGTGTTGACGGCGCGGAGATTTATGTAACTCTTTATCCTTGTTATGTATGCACAAAACTGTTAGTACAGGCAGTCAATAAAAAAGTTTATTACGAATATGAATATACCTCAGTTGACGCTGCGCGAGATAAACACTGGGAAGAAGCTTTAAGCGAAGCTGGTATAGAAATTGAAAAAGTTGAATTAAGCGACGTCGCAATAAACAAAACCTTATTCTCTTTACTGGGAATTACTTCATGGAGAAGAGAATTAAAACCAAACGGAGAGCCTACGGGAAGGGTTGAAAATATTAATATGGAAAAAATAATTAAGAGGTAAGAATGATTTTAGGCGTTGATAAATTACACGAATTAGTTGAGAAAAACAATTTAGTAGAAAATCTATGTGAAAGAGAACTGACAAATCCGGAAGGAACAGGTTTTGATCTTAGAGTAGGTGAAATCTTTACGCTTTCTGGCGAAGGCTACCTGGGCGAGAAAGAGAGAAAAACTTGCGATATAAATAGTGTTGCAAAATACGAAGAAGGCAAAATAACTACTCACATTATTAAGCCCGGGGATTTTTATTTATTTAAAACCATCGAAAAGGTTAACATCCCCGATAATTTAATCGCGGAGTTTAAACCCAGAACAACCCTTCAACGGATGGGAATTTTTTTCAGATCTTCTTTTGGTGGGTCGGGATATAGCGGAGAGTTAACGTTTGCTATTGCAAACGTAGGTCCATGTGAGGTAAAACTTGAATTAGGCGCTAGGGTCTGCCATGTGGTCTTTCATGAAGTTAATGGTGAAACGAATCTATATAGAGGACAATGGCAAGGCGGTAGGGTAACTACTGAAGGAAAAGAGACACAAATTTAATTTTTTAGGAGGTAAATATGGCGGTCAGTAAAAAACATGTAGATGTCCAATACCTGAATTTAATCAAGGATATCCTGGAAAATGGATCGGACAAAGAAGTTTTTTTTACACCTGAAATAAAACAACAATATAAAGACAGAGGGGAGGAGCCTCCATCTATTCGTTCAGTTTTCGGTAGAGAGATGCGGTTTGATTTGTCCGAGGGTTTCCCCATCCTTACTACAAAAAAAGTTTTTACTAAAGGTATTATTTACGAACTTCTTTGGTTTTTAAAAGGCGATTCAAATATCAAATATCTGGTTGACAACGGAGTGCATATCTGGGATGAATGGGCTTGGAAAATGTATCACAAGTATTGCGTCAAAAACGAACCCGAAAAAGATCTGACACAGGATGAATTTATTGCAAAAATTGCAGAATTACCGGAAGATGATGAGTTTGTAAAAAAGTGGGGAGATCTCATAACTATTTATGGAAGAATGTGGCGCAGGTGGCCAGCCTCCGACGGCAGGGAAATCGATCAGTTAGGATGGGTTATTGAGGGACTGAAGACTGACCCTTTCAGGAAATCGTATGTAGTTTCTGCTTGGAACCCTGATTTCATCTACGCAATGGCTTCTGAGAAAAATAAAAATGAAGTTCCGCCTTTTTGTCATACCACATTTCAATTTGCAGTCACTGAAGGCAATAAGTTGAATCTTGGTCTATATCAACGAAGCGCAGACTCATTCCTGGGAGTACCATTCAATATTACAAGCTACGCGCTTTTATTACTAATGGTGGCTCAGGTAACAGGTCTCAAAGCAGGTGAATTTGTCCATTTTTTTGGTGATGTTCATATTTATAGTAATCACTTTGATGCCGTAAACGAACAGCTTGCTCGCGAACCAAGACCTATGCCAGTTATGAAAATTAACCCAAGTGTAAAAAATATTGATGACTTTAAATTCGAAGACTTTACTCTAGAAGGCTACGATCCGCATCCTGCAATAAAAGCAGAGATTGCAAATATTGGTGGTTTTACAGAGAAAAAGCTTCCCAAGTGTGCCGACTATGGAAAAACCAAGAATTAGCATAATTTGTGCTGTAGCAAAAGATAATAATGCGATTGGCAAAGACAATAAACTGCTTTGGAATATACCAGAGGATCTGAAACGTTTTAAAAAAATCACGAGCGGACACCCGATAATCATGGGCCTAAACACTTATAATTCTATTGGAAGACCCTTGCCAGACAGAATGAACGTTGTCCTATCACAAGAAAATATTGAGATCGAAGGCTGCACAGTTGTTAATTCGCTAGAAGAAGCAATTGAATATGCAGGTAAAATTGATCAAGAAGAGATATTCATTATTGGCGGGGGCATGGTTTATAGAGAGTCAATAAAGTTAGCAAATAGATTATATTTAACTCTCGTAGAAGGAAAATACGAGGCTGACACTTTTTTCCCAGATTTTAAAGAATTTAATAAGGTTATTGAGGAATCGAAATTACAAAAAACAAATAATTACGCTTACAAATATGTTACTTTGGAGAAATAAAATGGTACTGATGTCAGGCAGAGAACTAGCTTTAATTATCAAGGAAGAACTAGGCAAGGAGATTAAGCAAGAAAAGCTTAAGCTAACACTTGCTGTAGTTGTTGTTGGCAATGATGATTCTAGCTTGAAGTACATCAATATCAAAAAACAAGCGTGCAAAAAAGTTGGCATCGGCTTTAAGGTTATAAAATTTAAAGAAAGTGTATCTGAAAAGAAAATTATTGATGTAATAGCAAGACTGAATCAAGATCCGAAAATAACCGGTATAATTATGCAGTTACCTCTTCCTCAGGAAATTGATACAAATAATATACTCGAAAGCATTTCCCCTAACAAAGATGTTGACGGTTTGAGTTCGACAAATCTCGGTAAACTAGCAAAAGGACTCGATGGGCTTTGCCCTGCTACGCCCGAAGGAATAATAAACCTTTTGAGGTACTACCAGGTGCCTCTTGTGTCAAAAAGAGTGCTCGTAGTCGGTCAAAGTAATCTGGTAGGAAAGCCATTGGCCCTACTTTTACTTAGAGAAAAAGCTACGGTTACGATAGCAAATTCAAAGACAAGAAATCTCAAAGAATTAGCCCAAAACGCTGAGATTATCATCTCTGCTACCGGTCAGGCAAAACTAATAAAGAAGGGGATGGTGAGCAAAAACGCTGTTGTAATAGATGTCGGCACATCATTTATTGATGGCAGGGTAGCTGGAGACGTTGATTTTGAAAACGTTGCCAAAAATGCCTCATTCATCACGCCAAATCCAGGCGGAGTAGGACCAATGACCGTTGCTATGCTACTATCAAATGTTCTAAAGGCTTATAAATTAACAAATTTAAGAGGTGAATAATGGATAAGGAAGTTTTTAATCTAATAGAAAAAGAGAAGCAAAGACAAAAAAATGGAATTGAACTCATTGCGAGCGAAAACTATGTTTCAGAGGAAGTACTTTTAGCTACCGGTTCAATCCTTACAAATAAATATGCGGAAGGAACTCCTTATCATCGTTATTACGGCGGTTGCACAAATGTAGATGCAATTGAAACAATTGCTATTGAAAGGGCTAAGAAGCTTTTCGGAGCGGATCATGTTAATGTTCAGCCACATAGCGGAGCTCAAGCAAATATGGCAGTTTATTTCGCCCTTCTTGAGCCAGGGGATACTGTTTTGGGCCAATCTTTAGATCAAGGTGGCCATCTTACTCATGGAAGCGCTGTTAACTTTTCGGGAAAGTTATATAACTTTGTTTCGTATGGCCTTGGAAACGATGGAAGGATTGACTATACTAATTTGGAAAAACTTGCAAAAGAGCACAGACCAAAGCTGATTGTGGCAGGAGCAAGCGCTTATCCAAGAGTAATTGATTTTAAGAGGTTTAAGCAAATCGCTGATTTGGTAGGCGCAAAATTAATGGTTGATATGGCTCACATAGCAGGGTTGGTCGCCACTGGTTTGCATGAATCACCGATTCCTTATGCTGATATAGTTACCACAACGACACATAAGACTCTGAGGGGACCTAGGGGAGGAGTAATTTTTTGTAAAGACGAATACGCAAAACAGATAGATAAAGCGGTATTCCCAGGCATCCAGGGCGGGCCCCTTGAACATGTTATTGCAGCTAAAGCTGTTGCCTTTGGCGAAGCTCTCAGACCCGAATTCAAAACTTATGCCAAAAACATACTTATAAACATAAAGGCAATGGAAAAGGTTTTTAATGACGAAAATATTGATATGGTTTCTGGTGGTAGTGATAATCATTTGATTTTATTAGATCTTAGAAAACTAAAAACAACCGGAAAAGTTGCCGAAGAAGAACTCGACAAGGTAGGAATTACGGTCAATAAAAATGCTATCCCAAATGACCCAGAAAGCCCATTTGTTACCAGCGGTATAAGAATTGGGACTGCTGCTATTACTTCTCGCGGTTTCAAGGAGGAGGATGTTACAAAAATTGCCAAACTAATTGTAAAAACTCTTAAAAATATCGGGAGTGAAGAAGTTTATAGCGAAATCAGAGAAGATGTTTTTAAGATTTGCGAAAAATACCCAGTTCCGGGAATTAAATAATAACAGGATTAAAAGTATTGACTTTAGATTAAATTTTTGATAAATTGTTGTAGTCAAGAAATAGAGAATTTCTGTAAATAAAATATTCCGTAGACAGTAGCTGTCAGCACAACTAGACTTAATTTGCTACCGAGGATAAAGTAATTTAGTTATTTTAATCTTCGGTTACGCGAAGATTTTTTTAATAAAACGTAGGAGTACAGTCATGGCAATCACAAAAGTTAAAAAAGAAGAATTAGTAGCAGAGCTTGTAGAAAAGCTTAGGACTTCCAAGTCAGCGGTATTTACCGACTATAGGGGTCTTAGCGTTGAGGAACTAGATGAACTTAGAAATAATCTCAGAAAAGAAGGAATCGAGTTTAAAGTAATAAAAAACACGCTCTTTAAAATAGCTGCAAAAGAAGCTGGTATTGAAATTAACGAAACGGCAGTGAAGGGGCACCCCGTAGCTGTTGCCTTCGGAACTGCTGATGAAGTTGCGCCTGCAAAAATTTCATACGAATTTGCAAAAAAGAACGATAAATTAGAAATTATCGGTGGCGTGTTAGAAGGCAAAGAAATTAGCGATATTATGGTCAAGTCTTTAGCCAAGCTTCCTTCTAAAGAAGATCTTTATGCAAAGATTGTCGGCTCAATCGCATCACCGCTGTCTGGGCTTGTCAATGTTTTATCAGGCAATACCAGAAATCTATTAAATGTATTAAACGCGATCAAGAATCAAAAATAATTAAGAGAATTTTCAGTTTTTTATTTAATAATAAAAAGAAAGGAGGCAAGCTTGGCAGAAGAAGAAAAAATAGATAACGATGACGAAGAGTCAACCGAGGAGCAAACCAAAGACGAGTTTGCCGAAAAAGAATAAGAAAGTATATTAATTAATGCCAAAAGGCAATGCTAACAAGCAGAAAGGAGTATTATGCCAGACGAAGAATTAGAAAAACAAGAGGACATGGAAACTGAAGAAGTAGAACAAGACGTAGACGTAGAAGAGATCGATGAAGATGAAGAAGAGTTAGATGAAGAAGATGAGTCTGACGAAGAAGATGACGAAATAGAGGAAGAGTCTGACGAAGACGGAGAAGAGGAGTAAAATAATTATCATGGCAAATGAAGAAGTAAAAGAAGCTATTGAAGCTGCCGAGGAGTCTGTAGAAGAAGCTAAAGACGCTGTTGAGGAAGCAAAAGAGGCTGTAGAAGAAGTAAAAGAAGTTGTAGCAGCGGAAGCTACACCAGCAAAGACTGAAGTAACTGGAAAATTTGCTGACCTTGTAAAAACTATTGAGAATATGAGCGTACTCGAGCTGTCTGAACTTGTAAAAGTTCTTGAAGACAGATTCGGTGTATCTGCCGCCGCACCAGTTATGATGGGGGCTATGCCCGCTGCTGCTGGTTCTGCTGCTCCTCAAGAAGAGGAAAAAAGCGCTTACAATGTAGTTATTACTAGCGCAGGGTCAAACAAAATTGCCGTAATCAAGGCTGTTAGAGAGATTCTACCAGAACTTGGCCTAAAAGAAGCTAAGGATCTAGTAGACGGTGCGCCTGCAACAGTAAAAGAAAATATGAAGAAAGAAGACGCTGAAAACGCTAAAACAAAGCTTACTGAAGCTGGCGCAACAGTAGAACTTCAATAATAATTAACATTCCTCTAAATCGAAAAAAAGAGCCCCATGCCGGGGCTCTTTTTTATGGCATTTTTTTAAAATTTTTATCAGTTTTAAGGAACCTTATCTTGTTGTAAATTTGTTCGATTGCAGAGATTAGGGCAAATAGAAGAGCAACGACCAATACCCCCTCTGATATACTGATAAGCTGTTCCTTCCCCAGAGCAATCCCCGCCAAAAAAAGAAAAAGACTGCTACTCTGGAGTATCATTTTTATCTTTCCGTAAAGATTTGCTCCGATAGGTCTTCCAACAAACTCAGAAAAAGCCGCGCCTGAAATAACTGCAATAACCTCAAGAATTACAAATATTGTAAAAACATAAACGATTAAATAATCAAATCCTATGAATAAAAATATTGAGAGAATAAGAACCTTATCTGCGATTGGATCAAGTATTTTACCCAAATCTGTTACCTGATCTCTTTTTCTGGCAAGTGCGCCGTCAATAAAATCAGTACATACTGCAAAAATAAAGAGCAATATTCCTAAAAAATAGCTTCTTCTGGACAGTAAAATCAGCACAAACGGAGCCATAATAATCCTGCTAATAGATATTGGGTTTGGCCTAAGCCATTTAGGTATTGCCCAAAGAAAAAGCTTCTCTATAACATTGTCAGACAATGATTGAAAATTGACCCTACTCATCAAGTAGAGTGTAATACTCTTTCGCCTTTTAAAAAAGAGTATTTTAAGTTAAAATGTTAATCTATGAGTAAATTTGAATATAAATTAATAAAAAATGATGGCAAGGCAAGAGCCGGAGTCATAACAACACCACACGGAAAAATTGAAACACCTGTTTTTATGCCGGTAGGGACTCATGCAACAGTAAAAACAGTTTCTCCCGAAGAAGTAAAGAATGTAGGCTCGCAGATTATCTTATCAAACGCATATCACTTATACCTTCGCCCGGGACTAGATATCATAGAAAACGCTGGCGGAATTCATAAGTTTATGAATTGGAATGGGCCGATACTAACAGACTCGGGAGGATTTCAAGTTTTTTCTTTAGGCACTGGGAAAAAAGACTCCAAAAAGCTCGTTAAGATTACAGAAGCTGGTGTTGAATTCAGCTCACATCTCGACGGTTCTAAACATTTTTTTTCACCAGAATCAGCTATTAATATGCAAGAGAAAATTGGCGCTGATATAATTATGGCGTTTGATGAATGCGCCCCTCACAACTCAAGCCACAAATATGCCGAGGAAGCCATGATTCGTACACACAACTGGGCAGAAAAATGTCTTCTAGAACATAAAAAACATAACAGCCTGTCAATTTACGGCGATTATCAGGCTCTTTTTGGCATTACTCAAGGAGTGGTTTTCGACGATCTCAGAATAGAATCGGCAAAATATATTAGCTCTTTAGATTTTGATGGCGTAGCAATTGGCGGCCTTTCTGTTGGTGAAACCAAAAAAGAAATGTACCACATATTAGAGATAATAGAAGGATATCTTCCCAAAAACAAGCCGCGCTACTTAATGGGTGTTGGTGCCCCAGATGACCTGCTTGAATCAATTGAGAGAGGTGTTGATATGTTTGACTGCGTTCTTGCTACCAGAATTGCCAGAAACGGAACGGTTTGGACATCTTCTGGCAAGATAAATCTGAACAATTCTGGCTGTAAAAACGTTTTTTCCCCACTAGATGAAAGTTGTGATTGCTATACTTGTAAAAACTACTCAACGAGTTACGTAGCACACCTAATTAGAGAAAAAGAGGTATTCGGACTTAGGCTGACAACTATACACAACCTACGTTTTTTACATAAGTTAATTGAACAAGCAAGAGCTGCAATCAAAGAAAATAGATTTAATAATTTTAAAGAAGATTTTATGTTAAAATATAAATCTTAAAACAACTATACATAGCCAAAAATCTAATTTATAATATAAAAGCAAACCAAAACAAAAACAAAAGGAGATAAAATGGAAGAAAGATTAAAGCAAATTCAAAAATTGCTTGATATGGCGGAAGGAGATCTTCATTCTGCGAGAAATCTTCTAAGAAGTATATTAAAAAACGACAACAGTCAAACATTAGACATAAATAACAAATTAAAAGAACTAAATCCGAATCCAAATCAAAAAATAATTGAAGGTATCTTCAACGGTGAATGCATGATTGGAAAGGACGGCAAGGCCTACGCCGTTCCCGCAAACTATGCCTCAAAGTCAAAGTTAATAGAAGGCGATACGCTAAAACTTACGATATCCGATAACGGTAGTTATGTTTATAAACAAATCGCACCTGCTGAAAGAAAAAAGACCGTAGGATCCCTCGTTTTAAGCGGGAATAATGCATTTAGCGTTTTTGCCGAAGGAAAAAGCTTCAAAGTCCTTCCGGCAAGTGTGACTTTCTACAAGGGGCAACCCGGGGATCAAGCCACAATAGTATTACCCAAGGGGCATGACTCGGTTTGGGCAGCTTTAGATGGGATTATAAAGAAAGACAATTCTGCCAAAGAGGAGCCAAACAAAGAGCTAGCAGACAAACAAGCCGAACCAATCGTCCAAGAAAGAGAATCCCTTGTAGAGACCGACAATGATAACAGAGATAATGACTATATGTTAACAGAAGAAAAGGTTATCCCTGTTCCGAACTCTTCAGAGATAGGCTCCGGAGGCAAAGCTTCTCCAGAGCCCCAAATAGAGTTTCCAGGGAACAATCTTGGAATCTCAGACGAGGATATTTTAAAGAACATAACAACCGATATGAAAAATGAGATTCACGACAAGGAAGTAAAAAAGGACGATTCTGATACCAGAACCCCTATTTCTGATGAAAAGGACGAATCAGGGCTTTTGGATGAATTTATTAAGCCTATTGAAGAACAACCAATATACCCTACAACTGATAGCAGCGATAGCATTAAGGAATTGGAAATATAGTAAATATACCCAGATTATCCACTAAAAATATTACTTTAGACTTAAAAAAAAATTAATTTTGACGTATAATAGTCAAACTAAGTAGATAAATAGTAAGGGCATCTTATGGCTTCTTTAGCTTTGTATCGAAAATATAGACCAACAGACTTTGACGAGCTTTTTGGTCAAGAACACATATCTAAAACTCTTAAGAATTCCGTTAAATCTGGTAATTTTTCTCATGCTTATCTTTTTTTTGGCCCCAGAGGAACTGGAAAGACTTCAGCTGCTAGAATATTAGCAAAGGCGATTAACTGTCTAAAAAACATGAATGGCAACCCTGACAATAAGTGTAACAATTGCGATCTCATCAATAAATCACAAACCACTGATATTATTGAGATAGATGCGGCTTCGCATACCCAGGTAGATAATATAAGAGAGATAATCGTTGATAGAGCGAACTTTGCGCCTACAAATCTAAATTACAAGGTCTATATAATAGATGAAGCCCATATGCTTTCCAAGTCATCTTTTAATGCACTCCTTAAAACTCTCGAAGAACCGCCTAGCCACGCAATTTTTATATTTGCAACTACTGAAATAAATAAGATACCGCCAACCATTCTTTCGCGCTGTCAAAGATACGACTTCAGGAGAATTAGAATTGCCGATATAGTTAAAAGACTAAGAGAAATCTCTGAGAAAGAAAAAATTGAAGTAAGCGAAGAGGTTCTGGAAATAATCGCAGAAACTAGCGAGGGAGGCTTTAGAGATGCAATTTCGCTCTTGGACCAAGCGGCGTCCTCATTTAATAATCAGATAACTAAGGACAACATTGAGAACATTATTGGCATAACCGATACTAAAATAGTCGAAGACTATATTTACGCTATCTCAAATAAAAAAGCAAATGAAGCAATACAGCTTATCAGCAGAGCCGTTGATGACGGCTACGAACCATCACAGTTCTTGAGAAATATTTTAGAGCTTTTAAGAAAAATGCTTTTTGCAAGCGTTTCCAACATAGAAGAAGTTGATCTGTCAGAGAATGCATTAAAGAGGACAAAAGAATTGTTGAAGCTTGTTAATACTTCCGATATTCTAGAGTTTATTGACATTCTAATTGCTTCTGAGTCCAAATATAAGAATTCCACCTTGCCACAACTTGGACTTGAGATGGCTACAATTAAAATATGCTTTGGGCAATTAGGTGACTCTCAGAAAAAAGAAATACAAAACAAAAACAACACTCAACAGGAATCATTAAAGACTTCGCAACCAAAAGAAGAAACGATCCCAAAGACTGGTTTTGAGGCAGCTAAATGGCAAGAATTTTTAGCTGAGATAAAAAGTAAAAACAATTCGGTCTACGCATTCTTAAAAGTATGTACAAACGAAATAACAGAAGATGAAATAATTCTAACCTTTCCTTTTAAGTTTCATAAAGAAAGGGTAGAGGAACAAAAAAATTTAGAAATCTTAGTAAGAGCAGCTGAGAAGGTTTATAAAAGGAAATTTATCGTTAAATGCTTATTTAAACCGCACTTGAATAACTCTATGGAGCAACAAAAACCGAGAAAGGATGACTTGCTTGATGATGCTTTGGAAATATTTGGTGGGGAAATAATAGAATAGGGGAAAATGGAAAATAAAGAAAAATTAACATTACCGCCACAAAATATTGATGCGGAGATATCCGTCTTAGGTGCACTTCTTTTGGATAAGGACGCAATAATTAAAATATCCGATATTCTAACCCCGGAAGACTTTTATAAAGACGCTCATGGTTTGATTTATAGAGCATCAATAAATCTTTTTGAGCATCGAGAGCCAATTGACGTAATAACGCTTACAAACAAACTCGAGGAACTTAAATTATTAGATAAAATTGGAGGTGGTAGCTATATAGCAACGCTCGCTAGCTCAGTACCTTCCGCTGCAAACATTGTTCATTACGCAAAAATAGTATCAGAAAAAGCTATTCTAAGACGTCTTATTCAGGCCTCGAACGAAATCAATACCATTGCCCTCAACGAAGAAGAAGAAATACCGGTGGTTCTTGATAAGGCAGAACAAGCAATCTTTCAAGTTTCTCAAAAACATTTAAAGGGTAACTTTGTCCAGATCAAGGAAGTTTTAATCGGAAGCTTTGAAAGACTAGACGAGCTAAGCAAAAACAAAGATAGCGTAAGAGGCGTTCCTTCAGGATTTAAAGATCTCGATTCGTTGCTTGCAGGTTTACAGCCTTCTGATCTTGTAATAGTCGCCGGAAGACCTTCGATGGGTAAATCAAGTTTCGCCTTAAATATTGCTCAGCATGCTGCAATCAGGGAAGGCATCCCAGCTGCTGTTTTTTCTTTAGAAATGAGCAAAGAACAGCTAGTTGACCGTGTACTATGTTCAGAAGCAAATATAGATTTTTGGAAACTTAGAAATGCAAGTCTAAGTGATCACGATTTTGCTAAAATCGGCGAGACAATGGCAAAGATCTCTGAAGCGCCTCTTTATTTTGACGATTCAGCAGGAATAAATGTCCTTGAGATGAGAACAAAAGCAAGAAGATTACAGGCAGAACACGGCTTGGGGCTGATTGTTATTGATTATATGCAGTTAATACAAGGTAATTCAAAAAATAGCAGAGTAGAAGAGGTTTCTGATATCTCCAGATCGCTAAAAGGTCTTGCAAGGGAATTAAATGTTCCTGTTATTGCTCTTTCGCAGCTTTCAAGAGCAGTTGAGAATCGACCCTCAAAGATTCCTCAATTGTCAGATTTACGGGAATCTGGGTCAATAGAACAGGACGCAGATGTTGTTATGTTTATCTACAGAGAGGACTATTATGAAAGCGATACTGAAAATAAAAATATTGCAAGTATCTTAGTAAGAAAACATCGTAACGGTCCGATTGGCCAGATAGATCTTTTCTTCAAACAAGAACAAATGCTTTTTACAAACCTTGAGAAGAAAAGAGACCTTCCTACAATTTAGACTTTAACATAAAACAGAATTATTGTATTCTTTTTATAGTGTTAAAAAAATGAAAGGAAGAAATGAGCGGTTTATTAGGACAACAATTAGCTAGGTTTGCATCGGTCGGAGTTTTAAATACATTGGTTGATTTGATATTTTTTAATATTTTTCGCCGTTTTAAGAATATCAAGCCTGTTGTTGCGAGTTATATATCCAGTACAATAGCAATGGTACAAAGCTACCTCTTAAATAGTTCTTGGACTTTTCAAGGGAATGGTTCTGCCTCAGAAATAATTAAGTTTTTTGGTACTACAATTGTCAGTATTTACGTTGTTCATAATGGTATTGTTTGGATATTTACTACAAAAATATTGGCTCCTGGTATTTTTTTTGCAAAAATAGCAAAAAAACTTCCTTTGGTTAACAGATTTTCGGAATCTTTTATCAAAGACAACAGTGCAAAAATTTTTGCGGTCTTTACTTCTCTGGTTTGGAACTTTCTATTTTATAAATTTTGGGTTTTTTAAATTAGATGAACTGGTTCTTCTTCGCGTTATTTAGTGCCTTTGCGGTAACTATAGGCAACTTACTAACTAAAGTTGTTTTAAAAAAAGCACATTCGCTTCAGGTTGCAGGAGCCGCATCAATTACAAGCCTCTTGATAGGCCTTGTATTTATTCCCTATGTAGATTTTAGCCTTGAGCCTAAAACTATCTTATTGATACTGCTCTCATCTCTTATTGCCTCAATCTCATACATCTACAGCGTTAAGGCTTATAGACACATGGATGTGTCAGTGGTTTCGCCACTTTTTAACGTCGGGACCCTAATCACAATATTCTTCGCTATAATTATATTTCAGGAACAAATTACTTTAGTGCAATTCTCAGGTTCTTTGTTCCTTGTCTTTGGGGCCTATCTAATAAATTTCAAAGGTAAAGACCTGCTCTATCCGTTCAAAGAGCTACTTAGATCAAATGATTACCATCACCTAGTTATTTCTATTGTTGGTTATTCTGTTTTGGCGATATTCATTAAATATATTTTAAACATTATCGATCCTATAACTTATTTGTTTTTTGAACTTTTTTTCAGAACTATCATTATTTCATCGTATATATTTATAAGGCATAACGGCGTTAAGGACATCAGACAAGGATTCGCCGCATCTGGATGGCTAATACTGATAATAGGAATAACAAGTGTTGCAGACTACTATTTTTGGTTTATGGCAACTAGCAAGGGAGACGTTTCTTTAGTGGTTCCCGTGCTAAGACTATGGACATTATTTACTGTTATTCTGGGCGGATTTATCTTTCAAGAAAAAAAGACGAACTTTCGGCTTATTTCTTGTCTAATTATGCTCATTGGAGTATTTATAATTACCTTTTAACGTGTTAAGATTACATAAATGGAAAATATCATTGAAACCGAAACAGGGAAGAAAAAAAGCTTGAAACAAAACATAAAGAGCTTTTTAACTTTAAAACAATTTGAGTTGATAGCTTTTATTATCCTTCTTACAGGTATTTTGCTTAGATTTAATAATATAAATCTTTTTAATAATCTTTCTGAAAGTGAATTTTCGCTTGTGCAAAATGCAGGAGATATAATTAGAAACGGATGGGAAATAAAACAAACGTTAATCCCTAACTCACTTTACTTATATTTTTTAGCGGCTATTGGGTATGTAACAAACTTCAATATACTAGCTCTAAGAATTTTCCAGGTAATCCTCAGCTCCTTAGTCTTGATCCTTTTCTATTACTTTGTAAAAAATTGGTACAACAGACAAACAGCTATTTTTGCCGGTTTATTTTTTTCAATAAATTCGTTTTTGGTGGTTAACTCTCAACTCATCAATTCAAAGGTCCTTATTCTGTTATTCGCTTTTTTGTCTTTTTTTACAATATCAATTGCTTTTCGAAGGAAAAACAAGCTGTTGTTCGCAATATCTGGAATAATCATCGGTCTTGGACTATATACTGACGAGGTTTTCTTGTTTATCTATGCTCTTTCGCTGGTACTATTTCTTCTAATGATAAAAAAGAATTTGAAGGTCCTTACAGTTTATCTTTACGAAATCATTATTTTTGTAATTTCATTTTTTGTCACAGCAACCCCGTATTTATTAAATTTGCCCGAATTCATTCAAGGCACTATCAGCAAGTTTAACCCTGGCTCAATCGGGGACTTTTACCTCAATATTGGAGAAACGGTTCCTGCCCTCCTATATAGATCTCCTACCACTACTATATTCAATCTCGGAAACGAGCCGCTAGTTGACCCATTTCTTGCAATAAGTTTCTTATGTGGAATAATTTTTGCGGCTTTCCATTTGAACAAGAGGAAGCACGTCTTTCTTATAGCTTGGTTGTTTCTCGGGTTTATTACGCTTGGACTGCTAGATTCAACAGAACTATTAAATTTTTTTATAATTTTCCCAGCAGTAATAGTGCTTGCCTCAATCATCTTTGACTATATTCTTACTAACTGGTCGCGCACCTTTCCCTTCAATCGCCAAGCTAGAATATCGATGGCATTGATATTCTCAGTATTCTTATTTATGTCCTTTCTGTATAATTACAAATATCAATTTCTAGCCTGGAAAAAGGACGAGACGATAAAAAATCAGTTTAACCAAGAATACATATTCATCAAATAAAAAATTAATATGAGGTTTTAATGAAAAAAGAAGAAGAAATTTATCTAACCATAGTTGTTCCGTTTAAAAATCAAAGAGAGCAATTAGAAAATACCATTAAGGATATAATAAAATATACAAATAAAGTTGATTTCAAGACTCAGGTTGTTCTTTCAGATACTCATAGTAACGACGGGTCTCTTAATATGGCAAAGGAATATGCAAAAAAAGTTGAACACATTGAGTTCACTGAGCCAAAAGATAGAAGAAAAGGGAAGGGTCAAGGCGTCCAAGACGGATTTTTAGCCGCAAAAGGAAAATATGTTATGTTCATGGACGCGGACAGTTCAACTCCGATATTTGAACTTGACAAACTGCTTCCTTATGTAAACGAATACGATATAATTATGGGATCTAGATATATTAAGAACCCTAGACCTTATGAACCAAACTATTTTAAGTCGATATACAGAGGCATCAAAAGCGTTATCGAGGTGCTAGTCTATGGTCATTCAAAAGATTATGCTGCAAAAGGAAAACAGGGGAGACTAAGACAATTTATTTCAAGGGGTGGAAACCTTGCTTTTACTGTTCTTTTAAATCAAAGCTATATCGATCAAAGATGTGGATTTAAATTATACAGAACAGAGATTGCAAAACTACTAGCAGGACTACAGCAAGTTCATGGATTTGGCTATGACACTGAATATCTTGCGATCGCCCAAAAATATAAATTTAAAATAATAGAAGTTCCTGTAGAATGGTACGATTCTGCAGCGACTACAACAGTAGATCCTGTAAAAGATACTTTAAACTCTTTCAAAGATATCTTCAGAGTACAAAAAAATCTAATCTTGGGAAAATATTCCAAAAAACACATTAAGCACAAACTTGGAAAAAACATAGAGGAAATTATCCTTAACTGGAGGGATTAGTTTGAGATCTACAAGCAAAAAAGAACTTAGTGAAATATTGGTCTTTATACTAATAGCTTTAGCGGTTTTGGCATTATATCTTTTAAAGAAAGAGTGGTTTTTTTTCTTATACGTAATCTTTTTTAATTTTTTACCATTTTAATAACTTAACATAAATATTGGGGGCATTATGAATTTTCTAAAAAAATGGTTTTATCCTATATCGATCTCATCTCTACTAATTACAATGTTTTTATTAATGTTTTTTTCTGCAAAAGGCGATTCGGTTATCGTAGATGAGATAGCCCACATTCCTTCTGGATACTCATATATTACTACTGGAGATTATAGGCTTAACCCTGAACATCCACCACTGATTAAAGATCTTGCAGCGTTACCTTTGACATTGTTTAATCTTGAATTTCCTTTCAGCCTTTGGGAGTCCAACAACCCAGTGGTCAATAACCAATGGGAAATGGGATGGAGCTTTCTATTCAAGATGGGCAACAACCCTGATTTTATAAAGCTAGTGGCCGAAATCCCAATAATGCTTTTGTCTGTTTTATTCGGTTTTTTTGTTTATAAATGGGCAAAGGAACTTTTCGGAGAGAAAGCTGGCTTATTTGCATTAATTTTGTTTGTATTCAACGTAAACATAATTGCACATTCAAGGTTTGTTACTACGGACTTGGGAATTTCGTTTGCATTTTTTGTTAGTACGTACACGGTTTACAAATTCATCAAAAAACCAAATTTAAAGAACATAATTATCGCAGGACTTGCTTTCGGCCTTGTGTTGGTGACGAAATTTTCAGCAGCAGTATTGGCGCCAACCTATTTATTAATCTGGTTACTGTTGATATTCAAGAAGGGTAATGAAAGCAATAAAAACATACTTGAACAAGTAAACGATAAGAAATGGACGAAGCGTGCACTTAGTAGCTTCTTAGGCTTCGCAATAATAGTTTTTATCGGCATTTTAACAATGTGGCTTTACTATATACCTCACACAATTAATATGCCTTCTCAAGTACAAAAGGATTTGATCACAGAGTCACAAGTAGGTCCATTTACCGCACCGCTTCAAATAATGTCCGACAATGCTCTCACAAAACCCCTTGCACAATGGCTTTTGGGTTTTGCGATGGTTACTGCTCATGTAGAGGGAGGACACGATGCATATCTTTTGGGCATGACTTCAAATCAAGGCTGGTGGTATTATTACCCAGTCGTTATTGCTCTAAAAACTCAGATTCCTATTTTCATACTGCTTATTCTGACTTTCGTTTTATGGAAAAAACTAGACAAAAAGGACTGGTTTACAGAAACTTATTTTTGGGTCCTTCCTGCGGTTCTTTTGGCAATGGGAATGCAGGGCAAATTATGCCTTGGAATTCGCTACATGTTGCCAATTTATGCATATATATTTGTATTTGTTTCGCCATTAGCAAACCTGATTACTCTTGATAATCTTAAGAAGACGAGTAAAAACCTCAGAGAATTTAGCATCGCTTGGTTTATTGTTCTTATGATGGGCTGGTATATGCTTTCTGGGTTATTTACCTACCCTCACTACTTGTCTTATTTCAACGAGTTTATTGGCGGTTATAAAAATGGCTATAAATATCTTACAGATTCTAACATTGATTGGGGCCAAGACATAAAACGCCTAAACCAATGGACGATTGATAATAATGTAGACCAAATATACGTGGATGTTTTTCCTGGTAGTTACGACCCAGAAATTCTTTATTATATGGGAGATAAGGCTATTGAATGGCATGTTCAAAATGGCCGTCCGAACGGTTATTTTGCCGTTAGTGCTACTTTTTATCAGAACTCAAAGCTAAAAAAAGGTGCAAACGGAGGTGTGGATTATTCATTCCTTGATAGTATCGAACCTGTTGACAACATCGGTGGTTCTATATTAATCTATAAGCTCTAAGTAAAAATAATTTTGAAAGGCAAATCATGGCAATGTTTGGAAAAGCGAAAGAACAATTTGAGCTCGTCAAGAAAGCGCGAGAAATTCAGAAAAAACTAAAAGACGAGATAATTACAGTCGAATCTGGTGCTGTAACAATTGTTATAAACGGCGAACAAAAAATACAAAAAGTATCAATAAACAAGGATGACTTTGATCCCGGAAAGCTTGAAGTACTCGAAAAAGATATCAAAACTGCCCTAGAAAGCGGTATTAAGAAGTCTCAAGATTATGCTGCAAACTTGATGAAAGAAGTCGGCGGATTTGACGGCTTTCCGGGAATGTAATTTTGCTGAATAACAAAAATCAACCTTTGGGGTGACTTAAAGGTTGATTTTATTGGGAAAACCATGAACATCATCCCAAAAAATATTCAAAATTTAATAGAAGAGTTCTCAAAGCTTCCAGGAATAGGACCGAAAACAGCCCAGAGGTTGACTTTTTATTTGCTGAGAAGACCAGAACAAGCCTCTATTTCGCTAGGAAATGCGGCAATTGATTTAAAAAAAGATATCAGTATTTGCTCAATCTGTTGTAATTTTTCCGAAGGAGAAGTTTGTCCTATTTGTTCTGACGGGTATAGGGACAGCTCACTAATCTGTGTTGTGGCAGAACCACTAGATGCCGTGGCAATAGAAAAAACAGGACAATTTAAAGGGCTTTACCATGTGCTCGGAGGCGCAATATCACCAGTTGAAGGCATAGGACCAGATGATTTATTTATTAAAGAATTGATTATCAGAGCCAATAGTGGCGAAGTAAAAGAAATAATTCTCGCAACAAATCCAAATCTAGAAGGCGAAACCACTGCGCTATATATCCAAAATCAACTTAAAGATTTAGATATTAAGATTACCAGAATCGCCCGAGGATTACCCGTCGGCGGCGACCTTGAATACGCCGATGAAATAACTCTAACAAGAGCGCTTGAAGGCAGAAGGGAATACTAGAGATGTTAAGCTTTTTAAAATCAATTAGCTTTGCAAAAATTGACAGAAAACTTCTGGCATTGATTCTAGTCATTTCACTAATTGGAGTAGGACTATCAACAACCTTGCCCCTAATACAAAAACAGATTTTTGATATTGTAGAGAATCAAGTCAGAACAAACAACTATACTATAAAAGATACCAATTTCATACGGTTAGTTATCTTTTACTCAATTATCATTTTTTTTGAAACAATATTCAACTTAATCAAAAGGTATATATCACAAAAATGGTGGACATCTTCTCGAAATAAAATGTCAGTTCAGTCATTCGGCCATCTAAACGAACTCTCCCTAAGCTTCTTTGAGTCAAATTCTACTGGCAAAATCAAAGAAAGGGTTGATAAGGGAGTAAATGACACTCTAAATGTTATTAATAATCTTGTAGTTGAAGTTGTACCGCAAATCTTGTTTGTTTTAGTCGCTGTCTATTTTTTATTTAGGATTCACATTGTTTTCGGATTAATCACTATCACTTGCGTGGCCCTCTACATTGTCGCTGTATCTAGATACAGAAAATCTTTAAATGCTAAGCAGAAAATAATCAGGAAATTAGAAGAAAGGGCCGGAGGCAAAATAATAGAATCAATTGTTGGCGTTCAAACAATCAAGTCATTTAGTGCCGAAGAAAGACAGCTGAATAAGTTTACAAGGATTCTTGATAATATTCTTATAAAGACTATGGAGCGCACCAAAATAAGAGTAAAAATGAGATTTTTACAAGGCAATTTATTTGACATCGCTACTACTTCAATTATGGCAATAGGAGCTTACTGGACAATTACTGGAAAAATGTCATTAGGCACCCTGATAATGGCTAATTCATTTTCTTGGAGAGCATTTAGCCCAATAAACTATATTGCTGATATATATGACAACGCACAAAGAGACATTATAAGCATAGAACTTTTATCAGATTTCCTTAATCAGAAACCAGAGATTACCGATGTAGAAAATGCAAAAAAAATAAAAGTTGCTAGTGGTGGAATTGAATTTAGAAATATTAGCTTTGCCTACAAAGATGAAAAAGTTATTCATAATTTTAATCTAAGGATAAAAAATGGGCAGACGGTAGCTATTATCGGTAAAAGTGGTACGGGCAAATCGACTATCGCAAAATTACTACTCAGGTTTTACGATCCCCAGAAGGGTGAAATACTTCTTGATAATGTAAATATCAAAAACATTACCCAAGAATCATTAAGAAATAATATCGCAGTCGTTATACAAGAATCGCAATTGTTTAATGATACGGTTAATATGAACATACGCTTTGGAAAGCCAAATGCAACAAATAAAGAAGTCCTAGAGGCGGCAAAAATAGCAAATGCCGATCAGTTTATATCAAGATTACCTAAAGGATATAATACAATTATTGGAGAAAGAGGAGTAAAGCTTTCGGGAGGGGAAAGACAAAGAATCAATATTGCAAGAGCTATACTCAAAAACCCACCTGTATTAGTACTTGACGAGGCAACTTCAAGTCTTGACTCGGAAAGCGAAAAGCTAATTCAGGACGCATTATGGAAACTCATAAAAGGCAGAACTACAATTATAATTGCACACCGACTTTCTACAGTTATGCGAGCAGACTTGATAGTTGTGCTGGATAAAGGTAAAATAGCCGAAATGGGAAGTCATAAAGAGTTAATCAAAAAGCAGGGAATTTACTCTAAATTATTCAAAATACAATCAGGAGAATATTTGAAATGAAGATTTACAACTCTCTTACAAAACAAAAAGAAGAATTTGAAACAATTGAAGAAGGCAAGGTAAAATTATATTCTTGCGGCCCCACGGTTTACAATTATGCACATATTGGTAATCTTAGGACTTATTTAAACGTTGATTTCCTTAGGCGTTGGCTTAAATACCTCGGTTATGAAATGAATATGGTAATGAATATAACCGACATTGATGACAAGATTATTCGTGATTCTATAGCACGAGATGTCGATTACCATGAAATTACCGAAAAATATGAGAAAATCTTTCTTGAACATATAGAGCTACTAAACATAGAAACTCCGGAAATTATGCCAAGAGCGACCGAGGAAATTGACTGGATGATAAGGATAATTGAGAAACTACTAGAAAAAGAGATAGCTTATAAATCCGAAGACGGCTCGATCTATTTTTCAGTAGCAAAATTTAAAAACTATGGAAAATTATCAGACGCAATAGTTTCAAGCGAAAATACGGAAAGCAGAATTGCGCAAGACGAATATGATAAAGAAAATGCGCAAGATTTTGCACTTTGGAAGGCTTCAAAACCTGGGGAGCCCTCGTGGGACACCCCTTTCGGAAAAGGTCGTCCTGGTTGGCATATAGAATGTTCAGCTATGAGCATGAAATACCTCGGAGAAACTTTAGACATTCATGCTGGTGGAATTGATCTCTTGTTTCCGCACCATGAAAACGAAATTGCTCAATCCGAAGCTTATACTGGTAAAAATTTTGTGAATTATTGGTTCCATGGTGAACATCTTCTAGTTGAAGGCGATAAAATGTCAAAATCGCTTGGAAATTTTTACACTATTGTAGATTTAAAAGACAAATTTAACATAGAGCCACTCGCATTTAGAATGCTTTGTCTTATGTCACATTATAGGGAAAGGCTAAACTTTACGAAGGACTCGATAGAACAAGCTCAAAATACCCTTAACGGCCTAAGAGATTTCGTAGCTAAATTAAGAGAAGGTGCAAACGAAAAAATACAAAATAATATTGAAATAAATAAATTGGTTGAAGACGCAAAAAAAGGGTTTGAAGAAGCTTTAAATGACGACTTGGGTATGCCAAAAGCGCTTTCTACTATATTTAATCTTAGAAGCGAAGTGAACAAGCTATTAGCTCAGGGGATCTCAAGAAATGATTCAGAACAGATTTTAGATCTCCTCTTTGGCCTAGACAAGGTTTTAGGGCTAGACCTAAGCCTAGAAATTAAGCCAAGCGAAGAAGTAAATAAATTATTTGATAAATATATCGATGCCAAGAAAAACAAAGTCTACGAAACGTCTGATAAATTGAGGGCAGAAATTTCTCAGTTAGGCTGGATCGCGGAAGATTACGAAGGATCTTCAAGATTACGCAAGAAATAAAATGAGCTTCAAATGGTCTAAAATAAAAAAACCAGCCATAATTTTGGCCCCGATGGCAAATATAACCACCTTGCCATTTCGTTCTATTTGCAAAGAAATGGGTGCAGACATTGTCTTTACGCCAATGATTTCCTCAAACGCGGTAATTTATAACCCTGAAGAAACTTTAGAAATAGTTAAGTTCTTGCCTGAAGAACAACCGGTAATTGTCCAGATTTTTGGTTATAGCGGAGAACTTATAGCCAGGGCTGCGAATATTGTAAATGATAGAATTAAGCCTGCCGGAATTGATATTAACTTAGGTTGCCCTGCACCTAAAATTACTGGTAACGAATGCGGATCGGCTTTACTTAAAGACCTAGACAAAGCGCTAGAATTGCTAAAAGTTGTAAGAAAAGAGTTCAATGGCCAATTATCAGTTAAATTACGTCTTGGCTGGAGCGAATATAATATTTTTGAATTCACAAAAAAGCTTGAAGAAATCGGAATTGACTCGATATCTATTCACGGCAGAACTGCAAAACAAGCCTACTCAGGAGAAGCAAATTGGGATCCAATTTATGAGATTGCAAATAGCTTAACAATTCCAGTAATAGGAAACGGTGATATATTTTCCCTACAAGAAGCAGAAAAAAGAATGAACAAGAGTGTATCGGGAGTAATGATAGCTAGGGGATGTTTAGGAAATCCATGGTTGTTTAAAGAGATTAATGAACAAAAAAAGTACTCAAGAAGTTTAGAAGATTTAATTAGCATAATTGAGCTTCAAACAAAAAGAAATATGGAATTTGTAGGAGAGGAAAAGGGGATTAGAGAGATGCGTAAACACCTCGGATGGTATATAAAAGGATTCCCCGGTGCACATGAATTACGTAAACAAGCTGTTTTAGTAAATACATATGAAGATATCCAGAATATCCTTAAACAGCTCGAATCTATTGAAAAATAAGCCGATTTAAGATAAAATATTATTCGTTGCAAACAAAATATTGGGGAGTCGCCAAGTGGTAAGGCACCGGGTTTTGGTCCCGGCATTCGGGGGTTCGAATCCCTCCTCCCCAGCCAGAAAAAAGCTTCTCATTCGTGGGAGGCTTTTTTCTGTTGTGAGGCAGGTGAGACCACCGACATGAACAAAACTTTGTTTATAGCTAGAAGCACAATTTGTCGAAAATCTTATTAAACAATAACAAGATAGTAGTCATGATAGCGGTGAGAAGCAGCTCTGCTGCGAATCCCTCCTCCCCAGCCAAAAATAAGTCACTTATTTATTAGGTGACTTATTTTTTGTTTTAAAACAAATTATTAGCGCTTAAGAATATTGAATCAAGAAAATAAGAAAAAGATGTTATATAAAATACAAATAACTGTAACAATAATTGTGGCTAATCTTAAAAAGCTGTAGATTGCCTTACTTGTATGTTTAACTAAAAATTGATTTAAAACCCCTGAAAATATAATTGCAAATAATAATACAACTGTAACAATTATTTGAGTATTGTCCGTAAAAAATTCCATTTTATCCTTCTCGTTATTACATTTGTTAAATTATAAAACAGTAGAAAATTAAAACAAGAAAAATTTTAATAAATACCCTTACATGAAAGAAATAGAAATTATAATAATTTAATACATATTGTTGCTCATTAATAATTCGTAAGGGAGGTGGTTTTTTTGAAAAAGCAAGCCCGTGAAGCCTTAATAAGTAAAATAAAGAAGATTGGGGACGATACGAACATTACCTTTAATTAAAGGAAGAAGAGACTAAAAAAAGTTGTTGGTCGAGGCAAAAAGGGATGGTGACCATATCGCAATTGGATTAATTCAAAATGCTATCAATAATCCCAATGCATTTAGAGCACAGGCATAAAGAATAGGGGGATTAATGTCAAACATATCAACAGAATTTTATTTAGAAATCAAACAAATCGGAATCGACCTTGAAACAATCCTTAATTCACAAAGTTGCAAACAATAAAGCGATTACCGAAAGTAAATCAGAACCTGATTGGAGGTTTAAAAATGAAAACCAAAATGGTAATGAAAATAATACGAATTTAGTAAGATTTAAACGTTCAAAAGTCAGTTCTTTATATTTCTCCTTGTCTTCTTCTGTTTCCGATTCACACCATTTCATCGTAGCCCAGATAGCATCATTTACTCTTGTAATTTTCTCTTCAATTTTAATTTCTTCATATAACTCTTCTTCTGTTTTCCCGCTATATTTTGAATATAAAGCAATTATTTTTTTGAGAACGTTTTCATTTATACCGGAATGGATTTTCATGAAAGAAAGTTCTGAACCATTTCCAACTCTCGAAAACTCCCAACCCACAAAATAAATTTTATCTCCACTAAAACGCATTTCATTACCGATTATGCCCCACAATAAGTGAGCAGAATCAACAGAAGTCTTATTTTTTCTTAATAATTCAAGATTTGCATTTAGTTGACCTTTAAGACAGTTAACGACCTCCTTGTCTTCACATAGTTTTTCAACAATTTCAAATCTGTTAAAACCAAAAATCTTCAGACTTTCTTCCGGTAATATAGCCTTAGGAACCTCAAAATCATTTTTTTTACAAAACTCTTGATATTGACTAAAGGTCTGCTTATGAACCTCGGCTAACTGTTTGGCAAAAACCTCGAGTAACTCGTCACTCATATCATTGACTTTAATATTTTCTTCACCAACGTAGGCTTCTATGAAATATTCATTTCCTTTGTCACAGAATATTATTTCGGGCACAAAATCATAACCTAAAGACTTGATAAAAGTCTGAACCCGGACATCATTTAAACTCGAAAAGGGAAGATCGTTTTTAGCATGAGACTTTTTGAGTATTAGCTTTTTACCGCTTTTTGATTCGAGTAAATATGTCGATCTATTGTTACCACTTTTTATCAATTCTACCTTACAATCAAGAAAGTCCGGATTCTGTTCATAAAACCTCTCAAGCAACTTGTTGATTTCAACTTTGTCCATAGGCGCCTCACAGATATTATTATTTCTCGTTTAATCAATTTTAACAAATAAAATTCACAAAAAACACCTTTACTTAAAACAAATTGCATTTATAATAATTCAATACATATTGCCTTGCACATTAATAATTCGTAAAGGGGGTGATTCTTTGAAAAAGCAGGCGAGGAAAGCTTTAGAGGATCAAATCAATACAATTAGGAATAACTCAAAAATGACTCTAAACGAGAAGAAAAAGGCACTAGGGAGACTATTATCTCAAGCAAGGGAAAGTAGCAACCACATCGCAGTAAGTATTGTCAAAAAAGCGCTAGATAATCCAAACACATTTAAGCAGGAACCGCAGGCAAGCAGGGGGAGGTGACTATAATGTTCTTTACGCCCTTAAAAGAATATAAACAGGCCGTTCTCCTTATGAAAAATCATTTAGAGAAGGTCCTAGCCTTCGAGAATTTTTCAGAAACTGCAAAAAAAGAGTTTTCAGACAAAATAATCTCTGAGACCATTGCTATGACAAAATTCCTACAAGAACAGATACCCGAAATGCTGGTGTTGATACGTGAACATTTTCATGAATACGATCCACCAGAAATCAGCGACAAAGAAGATAAGATTGGGAGATTAAAATGAAGTATAGAGTAGTGTCCCTAGGATTATGGGCACAAAAACTTGGCTCAAGAGACCAAGTTAGCTCATCAGAATTAATTGAATTGCTAATAAAAATTAGCAAGCTTAAACAGCACCTCACAGAAATAGAAAACTTTCTATCTGAAATCCTACAAGGGAAGTTAAAAATAAACCCTTAGAACAAAAGAACAAGAACAGCTATTATTTAACCCACGCGATTGCGTGGGTTTTATTTTTATTGAATATAGGCCTAAAAAGGAAGTCGAAAGTATTCTTGGAGGCAAAACCAGAATCTGGGTCGGCCAAACTCCTAAAAAAATAAAGAGATTGTCTAAGTAATTTTGCCCTTACGAGCTCGCTTACCAAAGCGAGCTTTTTTTATTTGCTTTTTTTTATAAAACAAGAAATACCACGATAATCCAATTGATATAAAACCAATGATTATTCCTAATAAAATGCAAAGGTTATTAAACAAAAACCTGCTCTCTTCTTCGTTTTCCTGTGTTTTTAATTTGCTTTTCGAGGCGACTTGATCACCACCCAAGCTTTTTGTTGAAATAGTTGTTGTAGGATAAGTCTGACTTTGACTTTGCGTGCTAGAAACTGCTGTTGCAGTAGTGGATGTGTCGCTACATTTTATTAGTTTGCCTAAGGGAGTGAGAGGCGTGTTGGCATCCACTAACCTGACCGATACCACATCAAAACCACTCTCAAAGCCAAGAGTTTTGGCGGTCTGCCACCATAAATCGATTGACCGATGATAATCCTTCACATCAGTCCCGCCAAGCCCTATGTCTAGTTTTTCTGCTATAAGGCACTTTCCGTTATAATTGATCTCTAATTTGGAACCGTATGGCAAATCTCCAAGTGCCGCAAAATCAGGATCCAGGTAATTATTACTGAGCTCTGCGAAACTGACTCTATTGTGTAACGGCTCATTATCAACATATCCAAGACCATTATCGTCACTACATTCCTCACTAATCTTTGCTCCAAGTGATTCTGCCGTAAACTCGCCATTCTCAATTCTTGTGCACTGATTTACGTTATCAATAAACCAGCTGTCTTGTTCTTCGTCAAAGTAGCCGCCATAATAAGTAGCACCAACAATATTTGCCCTATCGCTTAACGCAAGAACAGAGCTAGGTCTTATAAAAACACTAAAAACAAGAACAAAAATTAAAATTTGTTTTTTTATCATGTATATATTATACAACATCCTTCAACTTGACATGCGAGGTCCTTGTCATATGGCCCCAGCCCTGACTTGTTCCTCTTAATGCCCGGAGGAATGAAACTATCGCACAATAACTTAAAAAAAACTTATAAAAAGTAAAATAGAAGGGTAGGGTAGCAAAAGCAGTTAGCTTAGTTCTTGGATAAGCCTCTTCAACCGTAATTGACCCTACACATAAGAATATTTCAAATAAAAGTAAGGCCATTGACATTTGCCTAAAAGTTTCCGAATAAATATATTCGACCTGCATAGCTGAAAAAACATAACTCATATTGTTATAATCAGCGATAAAAAGCCAAGCAATAAAAAGGATAAACATAGGAAACAAAACAGCATTTGTGATCTCAATAAAAAGCATGGGCAGCCCGATAAATCCTATTGGGCCATATCTGTAGTTCATAAAGCCCTTGTAATGTTTCCTTAACGCTTGCATATTTCCAAGTTGCCACCTCGTTCTTTGCTTAAACAACATTCTCAAGGTTTCCGGAACTTCAGTTTTCGCCACAACGTCGTCGTCAAATCTCACTCTATTGCCAAGACTTACTACTTTTATCGTCGTGTCTGCGTCTTCTGCGAGAGTATTCGGAGCAAAACCACCTGCTTTTAAAAGCTTTGATTTATTCCAAAGCCCAATAGCGCCAGGAACCACAGTAATTGAATTGAATACATCTTGTGTGGGCTTCAAGAAACGATGTGCAATAGCATATTCAATAAACTGAGAATATGTTAATAAGTTAAGATTATTACCAACAAGAATTCTTCCTGCAACAGCTGCCAATTTTCCGTTTTGCGCAATCAAATTAGAGAATTTTTTTATTGAATCTTTTTTAAAAATCGTATCAGCGTCGCAAAAAACAAGCCATTCGCCAGTACTCGCATAAATACCTGCATCAATTGCCTTCGCTTTCCCGCCGTGTTCAAGATCCAATAAAACGATTCTATCGTCAGAAGATGCATATTCTCTTACTATTTCCGCTGTCTTATCAACTGAACCATCGTTAGAAATAATAATTTCTATATTGTGATAACCATTTAGTTGTAAAGACTCAATCGTCTTTCCGATAACCTTTTCCTCATTATAACAAGCAATTATTATAGATATCTTCTTGTTATATTCGGTTACTTCCTTTGTTTTGTTGTTTTTAAGGACTCTCTTTATATTGTAGATAACCATCCCAACAATGACCCAGGTGTATTTAAAGACTGAAAAGCCAAAAAAGAAAATCATTAGATATGAAAAAAATTTCATAATCTTGTTCATTAAATCAATTGCAGTACTAATATTTGTTACATTTGAGTTTTGCTGCTTTTCTTCTTGTGATAATTCGCTTACAAGAACGATCTCTATATTTTTTTTCATTAAATACTCAATGATTTGAGGAAGAGCTTCTATGGTCTTTATGGAATTGACACTAGAATCATGAAACAGTATTTGACTGTAATTACCATTTGACTTCTCAATATCATTTATTACCTTATCTTCTATCTGCTTACCACTGGAAGAAGTCCAATCCTTTGAGTCAATATCGTACTCACTTGCTTTAAGGCCTTCATTTTTAAGCATCAATAAATACTCAAAATCAGATGATGTATCAAGCTCGTTATCCTCTCCATAGGGGAGACGAAAATATTTTGGCTTTTTACCAGTAATCTCTTCTATTAATTTATTATCAGAAGCAATCTGATTGACTAATGACTCGGCGTCCAAAAAGTTGAAATGCGGGTGGCTATAACTATGGTTTTCTATCTCATGCCCTTTATCAGCAATCTCTTTTGCCAATGAAGGATAAGAGGCTATATTTTCACCAACCATATAAAATGTTGCCTTTACATTATATTTGTCTAAAATATCTAAAATCTTTTTCGTATAGACAGGGTGAGGACCGTCGTCAAAGGTTAGTGCAATCTTATTTTCCTTTTTCCCCGATTTTATAACTGTTCCTGGCTTATAACTCTTTTTTACTGTGCTAGTGATTATTGTGTTGTTGCCATCCGTTTCCAACTCTCTTATACCAAATTCTGATGAGTCATAAACACCAAATATTTTTCCTTCACCCAATAAGTTTACTTTGACGGTAGATTTTATATTATTAGATAACAAACTAATTTTTTCAGAACTAAAATTATCAGTAATAATATTCCATACCGTAAACTCTTCAAATCCAGGATCGCAGACAGAATATTCCATAATCTCGTTACTGCCAGACAAAGTATTAGACTCTATTTTGGTCATGTAATTATATGAGCTGACTGCGTCTCTTAATATATATTTAAAATTATCTCTGGTAAAAGCTGGGTCCTCAAAATCCCTGTTACTAATTTTTGTTTCAAGAATCAATTTCTCTATTTCGGCATAATCAATACTATTAATATAATCATTTGACAAATCAAGGCTTGTTTTTTGTGATATAGTGGGTAATTCAAAAATAATTTTTTTACCTCCGAGTAAGTCTTTTTTTTCAGAAAAACTATTCAAGGCTAAATTAAATCCTGATGAGTAATCGTAATCAATATATAAAAGATCAGCCCTGGAGAAAAAATCTAATTTTTTTTCGCTGAAGTCGTTAATTCTAAACTTAAGTCCCAATTTGAGATTGTTAATTTCAAAAAGTCTCTTTATTGTATTTATCTGATTCAAATATTGAGGCAATAAAGTTTCGGCTTCTAGATCGCTAAAGTCAACCTCCAATAACAAGCCGTCGATATCATTTTTTACCAAATCATTGACTATCTGATCTAAGTTTTTCTCTCCCAGGTAGATAAAGTCATTATTTACTCTTCTGTTTTGGCGCTCAGTTGGAGGTATAGAATAATTAACTTCGCTCAATAAAAAAAATTTTTTGTAATGTGTCGGGCTATTTGTTTCAATATACTCCATGTTTTTTACTAGCAATTCATAGTCTTCTGGTATATTAATTACTTTGTCTGCAATGAGATACCTTGGGACGATCAATGTATCAAGATTGCTCACTTGCTCGCTAAAAATTTTTAAGGAGCTTTCATGATTTTCTGTATATAACATAGCAACTTTTGTTTCATGACTATATTCTTGATTATTTATCTTTTTCCCTATTTTCTTTATACCCTCCACGCCAATGATTTTGGCTCCTATAAAAAGCAGTAAGCAACTTGAAAAGATTAGAAAAATCGAAAGAAAGAAGTCCGTAATCTTACGCCTCCTTCCAGTAATATCAAAAAATATTTGAAATCCAGTTTCCATCCATCCACCGATTTAAATAACAAATTAATATACCATAAACTAGAGTCAAAAAAAAGCTTTTTAGTAGCAAAAATTATGCTAGAATGAAAACATAAATAACGTGAAGGAGCTAGTATGAAAGGATTTATTAATTTTATTAGAGAGCAGGGCGTTGTCGGTCTTGCGGTAGGATTTATTCTAGGAGGCGCGATCGCCAAAGTAGTATCCTCATTAGTAACAGATATTATTAACCCTCTGCTTGGGCTAGTTCTCGGCTCCACTGAAGGGCTTCAAAAGGCTACTTATGAAGTAGGGGAAGCAACAATATCTTGGGGTAACTTTGCAAGTATATTAATCGATTTTCTAGTAATTGCTTTTGTGGTATATTTCGGGGTCAAGAAGCTTGGCGTAGATAAACTAGACAAAAAAGCAGAAAAATAATCTAAAAAAGCAATAGATTGAACACATTGTACCTATTGCTTTTTTAAATGGTTCAAATAAAATATCTTCAATAAAAGACAACAATCGAAATGAACATTAATAATCAAATAGAAAAGGAGGGAATACAAGTGATCTCCGTCAAAAAAGATAAGCCGGTCAAAGCAAAGTTTGTTATCAAACTAGGGCCAGAACAAGTAGAGCTCAAACTCACTATCTATCAATGGTTAATAACTGCTTTCATCTATAATGATCCAGAATGCCCGCTAGATATGCTAATGAATGAGAGATTGTTGCATTTGATCAGGTTGGAAGCAAGAAAAACAGGTATCGTCCAACGACTAAAAATAAAAATAAAGAATATTCATCTGAACAACATCTTTTATGTGCATTACATGGTATTGACATCGTAGTTTGTAGAACTTGAGTTAAAGGCGGTGAAGCAGTTGCAACAAATATCTTTTAAGAAACAAAACGATGCACAAATTTCTGTACAAGTTAAGGTTTTTCTAAAAGGATTTCATGTTATTTTTTTAGATATCGAAACGGATGATATTACTCTAAACGCATATAAAAGAAAATTTGACAGAAGTTATTATGAAGACTATTTGATCGAAGTTCTTATCTGGAAAATTCGAAAAGAGATAATTCAAACAAAAGATTGGTATGATTACAAAGATATTTACAATTTAAGAATCGAAAACATAGTTGAACAAAATATTTCAATAGAAAAAAAACGTCTAACTCCCAGATCGCCCCATCCAACACATTTTTAGCCGACAATAACGTCGGCTTTTTTCATTAAATATATTCTTGTTGTTTAATTATAAAAGTTATAAAATATAAAAAGTATGAATACACAGGAGGGGGCCATAAAAGTCTTGATGCTTGGTTGGGAATTGCCGCCCTTTCACTCCGGTGGGTTAGGTAATGCTTGTGAGGGACTCACAAAAGGCCTTGCCGGCCTTGGAGTGGAGATTGATTTTATATTGCCAAAGATTTATGGCGGTGATTACTCATGGATGAACGTTCTAGACGCATCAAAACAAATATTTGGGGATGAGCATGATGAATATTGCCTTAAGATGGCTAAAAAGAATAAATGCTCCTTAGTAAATGGATACCAAGGTTTTAGCGTAAAAATCGATGAATCTCTGATGTGTACAGCATGTTTATTTGATCAAGAGAAATCAGTTTTGCCAAATGTCAATTTATACATCAAGGGAGTTAAAGCTCTTTGCGAAAACCTAGATTATGACATAATTCACGCACACGACTGGATGACTTATCAGGCTGGAATAGCCGCAAGAAACGTAGCCAAGAAAAAAGGAAGAAACGTGCCTTTGCTTACTCAAGTTCATGCCACAGAAATTGACAGACATGACGGAAAATATATTTATGAGACAGAAAAGAAAGGGCTTAAAGCTGCAAATAGAATTGTCGCGGTAAGCAACTATACAAAGAAAGTTATTTGTGATAATTATGGGGTTAATCCTAACAAAATCGATGTCGTCCATAATGGTATTACCCCCCGGGAAGTCATTAAATATCCAGAGAACCCGATAAAGAAGCATTTTAAAATAGTTTTATACCTGGGAAGAATTACGTATCAAAAAGGGCCAGATTACTTTTTAAAAGTAGCGAAAAGAGTAACTGATTTGCATCCTAATGTAAAATTTATGATGGTAGGTCCTGGTGATATGCAGAATAAATTAATTGAAGAGGGAGCCAGGGAAGGCTTAACTGGAAAATTGCTTTATACAAGCTGGTTAGCAAATGCCGATCAAGATATGGCCTACCAGATGGCTGACGTATTTGTAATGCCATCCGTTTCTGAACCATTTGGTCTTGTACCTTTAGAGGCAACCCAAAATGGGACACCAGTAGTTATTTCCAAAAATTCTGGAATTTCAGAAGTTCTAAAGTCATCCGTAAAAGTTGACTTCTGGGACATCGAAAAAACCTCTGAGGAGATTATTAAAATACTCGAAGACGAAGAATACGCTAAAGAGCTAGTAAAAAACGCAAAGGCAGAAGCAAAATTATTAACCTGGGAAAAAGCTGCAAAAGAAATGAATGAAGTATATAAAAGAACCTTAAAAGGAGTGAAAAATGCCTAGCGTTTGCATGTATTTTCACGTTCACCAGCCGGAAAGAATCAAGGATTTTCGTGTCATTGATATTGGAAAAAATGAAAATTATTTTGATGATAAAAAAAATAAAGCGATTCTAAACAAAGTTGCAACAAAATGTTACGTACCAACAAATAAATTACTTCTTGAGTTGATAAAAAAATACGACGGTAAATTCAAGATAAGCTATAGTATTTCCGGAACTTTCCTAGATCAAGCTCAAAAATGGCGCCCAGACCTCATTCAAAGCTTTCAAGAACTTGCAGCCACAGGACACGTGGAGTTCTTAGCTGAAACATATTATCATTCCCTAGCTTCTATCTACTCGGAAAAAGAATTTCTTGAACAAGTTAAAAAGCATATGGAAACTATTGAAAAACTTTTTGGTAAAAAACCAAAAGTATTCAGAAATACAGAGCTGGTATATTTTGATTATTTATCGAAAATGGTTTCTACGCTCGGATTTAAGGCAGTTCTAGCGGAAGGCTGGGATAAGGTTCTTCACTGGAAAAGCCCAAATTTCGTATATGAGGCCGTAGATGCGCCAGTTAGATTACTACTGAAGAATTATAAGCTTTCTGACGATATCGCATTTCGTTTCTCAAATAGAGCCTGGCAAGAATGGCCGCTGAGCGCTGAAAAATTTGCCTCATGGGTAACCGCAGTTAACGGTAATGGACAGGTAATTAATCTATTTATGGACTACGAGACGTTTGGTGAACACCAGTGGGCAGATACCGGAATTTTTGATTTTATGCGACATATGCCTGAGGAAATTTTTAAACATTCGGATATGGACTTCATTACAGTAAGCGAAGAGGCAAAAAGATACCCCGCTATGGATAAAATATCGATGGTAGAGCCTGTTTCTTGGGCAGATACTGAACGGGACCTTTCAGCCTGGATAGGGAACCATATGCAAAGAACCTCGCTCGATCTTTTATACCAAATAGAAGAAAAAGTAAAAAAATGCTGTGACGAAACTTTACTAAATGAATGGCGTAAATTACAAACTTCAGATAACTTTTATTATATGTGCACCAAATATTTTAACGATGGTGACGTACACAAATATTTTAGTGCTTATGAAAGACCGCATGATGGATACATCTTTTTTGCAAACGTGATTACTGACTTTATTTTCAGAGTGGAGGAAAAACTAGCAGAGATTGAAAATAATCTCGTTGAAAACGAGATAAAAACCTTGAGTGTAGCAACACCACAGGTGGTATAATTTAGGGATGGAGGGTAAATGAAAACAAAAAAACCTTTTTTGTTTGAAGCATCTTGGGAAGTATGCAACAAAATCGGCGGAATTTATACAGTTCTAGAATCAAAATCTGATTGTATGCAAACTGAGTACGAGGACAATTACTTTTTAATTGGCCCTTTTTTAGGAGAAACTTCATTTTCTCAATTTGAGCAGGAAGAATTACCTGATTTTTTAAAAAATATAGCGGACGAATTAGATAAAAACGGTATTGAAATTCATTATGGAAGATGGCTGATAGGATCCGCCCCGCAAGTAATTTTAGTTGATTTTAAAAACTTTTTACCTGAAGTAAACAATATAAAGAAGGCTCTTTGGGAATGGTACCAGATTGATTCTATAAGCGCATGCTTTGATTATGACGAACCAGTTGCTTGGTCTTGGGCGGTAGCTAAAATTCTTGAAATTATTAAAAACAATTGCCTTAAAAGCGAAGAAGTAATCCTGCATTCCCATGAATGGCTGGCAGGAACTGCTATTCTTTATCTCAAAAAAGTTGGAGTAAACATAGCTACGGTTTTTACTACCCATGCTACATTTTTAGGAAGAGTACTTTCATCTGCTGAAATTAATTTTTATAAAGACATTGGGAATATAAATCCGGATCAAAAAGCAGCAGAATTAGGCATCACCCCAAAACATTTGCTTGAAAAAAGTGTAGCTGCTAACTGTGACGTCCTCACTACTGTTTCAGATATAACTGCCATAGAGGCTGAACATTTTTATGGAAGAAGGCCCGAGGTAATTTTAAACAACGGGCTTAACTTAAAATCATTCCCTGATACCGAGGAAATAACTTTTAGACACACTGAATTTAAGCGGATAATTAAAGACTTTTTAATGTATTATTTTTTCCCTTATTATAGATTCAATTTGGACAAAACTCTTATTTATTTTTTGGTTGCCCGATATGAAATGCACGCAAAAGGCATAGATTTGTTTATCGACTCTCTAGGGGAATTAAATAAAAAGTTAAAATCAGAAAATAGTGAAAAAACAGTTGTTGCATTTTTATCGGTACCAACGGCAGTAAACGAAATCAGACCAGAATTAGTCCAGAGCAAAGCTATCTTTGAAAATATAAATCAATTGCTTGAGTCAGAAATGGAAAGTATCTATCATAAATTAATCAGAGCTTGCGCCGGGGAATTCAAGATCACCAACGATCTTATCCTTGAAAAAGAGCTAAGAAATAAAATCTATGCGAAAATGAAGCAATTTTCAAAATCCGGGGAGCCGCTTCTTTGTACTCATAATCTAAGAAATGCTGACTCGGACGCAATAACAAAAAGACTAAAAGAAAAAGGTCTTAACAACTCTTCTACCGATAAAGTAAAAGTAGTATCTATCCCGGTTTACCTAAATGGCTCTGACGGACTCTTGGATACCAATCTGTACGATTTCATGACAGGCGCTCACCTTGGAATTTTTCCTTCTTTTTACGAGCCGTGGGGTTATACCCCACTAGAAGCGAATGCTTTAGGTGTTCCCTCAGTTGCCTCTGATCTTTCCGGTTACGGATTCGCCGTTAACAAGCTTGGAAAACCTGGGAAGCTTCCCGGAACCTACATACTTAAGAGAACCGGCTATGACTATAACAAAGAGCTAAAAGACCTGACTAGCATCCTTTATAAATATGCTTCACTTAATAGGGACGAGCGGATGCTTTCTCGAATACATGCAAGTCAAGTTGCGAAAAATTACAGTTGGAAGTTGCTTTCTAAAAATTATTTTGATGCACATAGGTTAGCCCTTAATATTTCAGGGAGGAAAAAATGAAAATAATTCATAAACACGTTTCACCGGCAATCGCAAAAGTTTCAAAAAAGGACGACAAAGCATTCTGCCTGATAAACAAACGAAAAGATTTTATGATATTTTACGAAAAGCCGCAAAGTCGTTATGACGGTTTTTTCGTAAAAACATCTCAGGGTTATATTAAGATTTTAGCTAAGATAAAAATTAATAACCCCGAGCCAGAAGAACAAATTATAGACTCTGTTAATTCAGAGGTGGTAAGAGTATACGGTGATTTTTCAGAAAAGTTTACTCTCTCGGAAAATAAACCTTCTTTTTCTTACGAGCTCTCATCCAAACAAAACGTAAGCATATTTCTTGATATCAGAAAGATTTTTTCTTCACCCGAATTTGGAAGAAACTACGAAATTATAGCAGAAATCAATAACGGTCTTGTAATAAAATACACTGACAACGAGATTACCTCAGGAATTTTCGTTGCTATACATACTAGCGGTAAATTAGTAAAGAAACAAACATGGGAACAATGCTATTATCCTAGAGACGAAAAAAGAGGACAGACTCCCTCTACTTTATACGAATTCAATCTTGGCGACGTAAATGCAAAAAATATTTTATTTGCTTACGGCGAAACAGAAAAAGAAGCCTTGAAAAACCTTGAGAACATTGTTAAACCTAGAATTTTTATTTTTAATAAAAAAACAAAGGTGAACAACAATCCAGACTTGGAAACTCTTTACAAGGCAGGCGGAGTAGCTTGCAGAAAATCTATGCAAGACCTTACGACGGAGAACGGAGTTTTGGCAGGTCTTCCTTGGTTTACGGATCATTGGAGTAGAGATGAACTTTTATCAATACCAGTATTGGAAAAACCTGTTATAAGAAAAATTATCAAAAAATATATAGAGGCAGATTGGCCAGCAGGAAAGATACCTGTAGTGATAGGTCACAAAGAATTAACTTCTGACTCACTAGGAATATTGTGCTGGGCAATTTTGATTACAAGTATAAAGCTCTCAAAAGATGAAAATGAAAAACTAAAAAATAAGTTATTAGCGGCTATTTCAGAGCTAGAAAAGACTGAGAATGAACTAGGCTTTATTTATTCCGCGCCGAACGAATCATGGATGGACAGTATTGCAAGAGAAGGTTTTTTGGTTGAAACTCAAGCGCACTATACAAATATTTTGCAACTAGCATACAAGCTTACTCTTGACAAAAAATATAAAACAAAAAGGGAAGATCTTATTAGGAACATAAGAGAACACTACCTGCTTTCGAGAAATTTAAAAGTAGATCGGCTTGGCGAAAATGAGGCTAGACCAAATATTTTGCTTGCGGCTTTTTTCGCACCAGAGCTACAAACTAAAAGCGAATGGGAAATTACGATAGATAGCCATCTGCCATTTTTATGGCTTAAGTGGGGAGGACTTTCAACAATAAGTATCAAAAGTCCGGAATTTAAAAAGTCGCTATCAAACGATGCGTACCATAACGGCGATAGCTGGTTCTTTATAAATAATATTACCGCTATAGTGCTAAACGATATCGATTCCAAAAAATACAAATATTTTATCGATGAGCTTATTTTCGCCTCAACAGAAGAAATTCTTTGGCATAATTTCATTGGCAGGCCTGGTGAAGTAAGCTTGGCTAATAAGCTAGATTCGTGGGGTTGTGGCATTCAGGCCTTCTCTGCAAGTACGTACCTGTTCTACCTGAATAAATTAAATATTAGAAAAAAGATTTAATTAAAATGGATAGCTTATGCTATTAAGGTTGTTAATAAGTTAACAATATTTACTTGTAATGCAAAAAGAAGAGAATTTTAAATACAAAAAATTTATATCGGGGGCAAAAAAGAGCTTAAGAATAATCTTCGGTGGTTTATTTTTGTTTATAACAGGTATTATATTAACTGCGGTTTTTTGCTTGGCAGGTATATATTTGAACTATTCAAGAGAGTTCGAGTCAGTTAAGCCTAGAAGCAACTCGACCCAACTGGTTTTCTATGATAAAGATGGTGCCGAAATATTTAGAGGATATGGAGCCGCTGAACCTAAGAGAATTGAACTTACTAATGTTCCACAAACCGTTATTCAGGCAACTCTAGCTGCGGAAGATACTGATTTTTACAACCATGGAGCGGTAGACTTTAAAAGTCTTGCAAGAGCACTATATGTCAACTGGGGTAGCGACGATAGTGATACAAAATCGAAGATAAAGAGATTGTTATCTGAAGAATCCTATATCCAAGGCGGAAGCACTATTACTCAACAGCTGGTAAAAAATATCTATCTTACTGACGAGAAAACCTTCAAGAGAAAGCTTAAGGAGGTTATCTTTTCCTATAAGATCGAGTCTAAATATTCAAAAGACGAGATTCTCGAGCTTTACTTAAATGAAATATATTATGGGGAACAAGCGTTAGGAATAGAAAATGCAGCAAATATTTACTTTAATAAAAAAACAAGCGAGTTAACTCTAGCAGAAGCTAGTATGCTAGCGGGTATTCCTGCATCCCCAACATATTATTCGCCTTTTGGCGAAACCTATGTTAATTCAAAAAAACGCCAAGAATACGTCCTTCAGAGAATGTATTCAAACGGCTTTATTTCTCTTAACAAAGCGAAAGAATCCGCAAACGCAACATTATACCTTAACCACAGTCAAAATCTTGTGCTTAACAAGTATCCTTTTTTCAACCAATACGTGAAAGACGAGTTATCTAGAAAACTTTCCGTAAAAGATCTTAATGACTCGGGGATAAAGGTTTACACTTCACTTGACCCTGAAAAACAACAAATAGCGGAAGATCAAGTAAAATTCTGGTTGCAAAAACTTTCGTATAGAGGGGCTTCAAACAGCGCCGTAGTAATCGCTAATCCAGAAACAAATGAAATAATTGCTATGGTTGGGGGAGCAGACTGGGAAGAAAGCAAAGTAAATGTTGCCACCTCAGAAAGACAGCCAGGCTCATCTTTTAAGCCAATAGTTTATGCAACAGCAATAGACAATGGATACACAGCTGCAACCGTACTTATTGACAAATACGTAAATTTCGGGGGAATTCCAGCCTATGCGCCACAAAACTATAGTGGGGGCTATAGCGGGTATGTAACCGTTAGAAACGCCCTTGCGAGATCACTCAATATTCCTGCAGTTGAGATGGCTAAACTAGTCGGGACCGATAAGATAATAGACTACGCACATAATTTAGGAATTACGAGTATAAATAATGAAGCTGAAGAATATGGCCTGTCAATAGCATTAGGGTCAGCAGAAGTAAGGCTAGTCGACATGGTTGAGGCCTATTCAACCTTCGCGGATTCCGGCAAAAGGATGCCACAAACCAGTATTACGAAACTGTTAGATAAGGAGGGAGCCGAAATAAGCACTCCGAAGCGCAAAAAACAGCAGATCATATCTGCAGAAACTGCATATATCCTCTCGAGTATTCTTTCTGACAATAACGCTCGCTCTACCACTTTTGGCTTAAATAGTCCGCTCAAAACCGAGAAAACTACAGCGGTAAAAACCGGGACTACAGACAATTATGCCGACTCTTGGACTATTGGTTATTCACCAAGTCTAGTTGTTGGTGTTTGGATGGGGAACAACGACCATACGCCCATGAAAAGAGTTAGCGGAGTCGAAGGAGCAGCATATATCTGGCATGGTGTTATTACAGAATGTCTCAAGAATACAGAAAACGAAGTCTTTGCGAAACCATCCGATGTTGAAGAAGCTTGGGTTAGCCCGTATACCGGCACTCTTTCTGCTTATAAATCAAAGCCAAATATATTAGAATATTTTAAGAAAGGAACTGTCCCGACAGCCAAGATTGACTTGAATTATCTGAAACAGTTTTAGCTTATGAATAGTAAAAAGGTAAGTGGAATAATATTAAAAAGAGTAAATTTTGGCGAATCCGACAAGATTATTACTTTATTTACAAAAAACGAAGGAAAAATAAAAGTTATCGCCAAAGGCGCAAGAAAAATGAAAAGCAAGTTTTGCGGCCATATCGAAATGATGAACAAGTCACAGTTTATCCTGCATAGAGGGAAAACTTTCAAGATAGCCACAGAAGTAAGCCTAATAGAAAATTATCTTGGACACAGTACAAATTTGGGAAATTTAAAAAATCTTTACTTCATGACAGAAGTCATAGAGAAAACCCTACCCGAAAACCACCCTGCTCCGGAGCTGTACGATCTTTATGAGACTTGTTTGTCAAACTACAAAATAAGAGGAGAGGATGAACTTATAAAGCTCTACTTTGTCAGCCAATATTTGAGAATTTCAGGACAATTTCCACATATAAGAAGATGTGTAAAATGTAATGCGGAATTAGACAATGTGAACTTCTTCAGCAACCTTGCATGTGGCGCACTAGACCTACAATGCGGTGATTATTTTTACGATAAGAGGCCCGTAAACAAGGATTTCTTGAAGTTTTGGAAGTTTATCTCCGAAGAATCGATAGAGAAGCTTTTCCGTATTAGAATCCCAACCGAAATTCTCGAGGAAGCGGCTGAGATTGCAAATGATTATTTCTTTGCAGTTTCAGACCTAAAACTCAAATCCTTAAAGCTAAATGAGGCTTAATTTTATTGACCTTTAAAGCAAAAAAATATATCATATGTGCATTGTATGACAGAAGAAATATCAAAAACTGAAAAACAGCTTTCAATGCTAGCGTGGACAAAAGCAGATTATCTCATCAAGAATGAGGAGATCCCTGATTGTCTGATCGAAGACGATCTCCATACAGAAGGTGAGTTAATGAGCACAGACGAGATATCTTCTTGGATCGAAGATACCGAAAAAACTTTTTTTATCCTGTCACAAGAAAACGAAAGCTTGTTTAACAAGCTTTATGATGAATACGTAATCGATATTCACTACTTAATTGAGCTCGGCAAAATTGACGAAGACGAAGGCATGAGCCTCTTAGATAAAAAACGATTTAGGAGTTAATTATGAGTAAGCATATAAACAATCAAGTAACTATGGAAAAAATTGCCTCTTTAGCAAAACGAAGAGGGTTTATATACGCCTCGTCTGAAATTTATGGCGGTTTCGCAGCTATATACGACTATGGACACTATGGTACATTGTTGAAAAATAACATTCGAGACAATTGGTGGAAAAGCATGGTCCAACTAAGAGACGACGTTTATGGACTAGATAGCGCAATTTTTATGCACCCGAAAACTTGGGAAGCCTCCGGTCACGTAAGCGGCTTCAATGACCCTCAAGTAGATTGTAAAAAATGCAACAACCGAATGAGAGCGGATCATCTTTTAGAAAGTTTAGGCATTGATGCAGACAAGGCCACTATTGAATTTATTAATAAAGAGCTGGACAGGCTCCGCACCGAAAAAAAACTTAAATGCAGTAGTTGCGGCTCAACGGACCTGACTAAAGCAAAAATATTTTCTTTAATGGTTAAATCAAACCTGGGATCGCCTACAGAGAAACTTTCGGAAGAAAACGTAGTGTATTTACGACCAGAAACCTGCGGAGGTATTTATCTTGAATATAAAAATGTAATTGACTCCTTACATCCCAAGTTGCCTTTTGGCATTGCTCAGGTCGGGAAAGCTTTTAGAAATGAGATTGTAGCACGTCAATTTATCTTTAGAACCAGAGAATTCGAACAAATGGAAATGCAATATTTTCTTCACAAGGACATGATGAAGAAAAAATATGAAGAATGGAAGCAAGTTAGATGGCAATGGTATCTAGATCTTGGCATCGAAGAAGAAAATATTAGATGGTACAAGCATACTAAACTAGCTCATTATGCTTCCGAGGCATACGACATAGAATATAACTTTAAGTCGTTGGGCGGGTTTAGAGAAGTTGAGGGAATACATGCAAGGGGAGACTGGGATTTGTCACAACACTCAAAATTTTCAGGTGTTGATCTTAGCTATATCGATCCTTACACAAATGACAAGTTCATACCTCATATCATGGAGACTTCGGCAGGATTAAATAGAATAACACTCATGGTGCTTGATAACGCTTATACCGAAGAAAATGTAGATGGAGAAGTAAGAACAGTCCTTAAGTTCCCACACAAGCTTGCTCCCGTTAAGGTTGCCGTATTTCCGCTTCTTAAGAACAAAGAAACTCTTGTAGAAAAAGCAAAAAACCTTTATAATTCATTGCAATCTGATTTTATGTGCGAATTTGACGATAATGGAAATATCGGGAAGAGATACCGAAGACAAGACGAAATTGGTACCCCTTATTGCATTACGGTAGATTTTGATACCATAGAAGATAACACGGTAACAATCAGAGAACGCGATTCCATGAATCAAGAGAGGATAAAAATTGAAGACATCTCCTCGTTCTTGAAACAAAAATTCGCATAAAAAATATTGACTTAATTTTATAAAATTAATAAAATTTTATAGCACACAAAAAGACTTATAGGGGTTTACTCCTATTATTTTTTACTCTACAAAGAAGGGAGAAAGAAATGGAAACAAAATCAGTATATCTTACGAAAGAAGGGTATGAAAAACTTCAAAAAGAATATGAAGAGTTAACTACCAGTGGTAGAAAAAATATAGCAAATATGATTAAGCAAGCCAAAGAATATGGTGACTTGAGCGAAAACTCAGAATATGCAGACGCCAAGGATCAACAGGCATTTACTGAAGGCCGAATAGCCGAGCTAGAACATATTCTAAAGAACACCGTGATCATCGAGGAAAATCATACAAATTGCGAAAAAGTACAAATCGGTTGTACAGTACACGTAGAACTTGAGAGTAGCGAAATGCAATTTAAAATTGTCGGTTCAGCCGAAGCAGACCCGGAAAAAGGATGGATTTCGAATGAATCGCCAATCGGAAAAGCACTTCTTGGTCGTGGTAAGGGCGAAGAAATAGAGATAGAAGTTCCTGCCGGTAAGATGAGATATGTCATCAAAAAAATAGCATAATAATATTTCTAAACACCAAACCCCTCATATCGAGGGGTTTTTAAGTAGATTTTTTATTGATTTTAGGTTAAAATACAAAGATAAATAATGGGTACAGATATTATGTTTTGGGCAGATGAAATTGCAAAAAAATTAGATAAAAAAAAGCAACAGCTAGTTGATGATGCCTGGAGCACTTCAGGATTTGCCCACGTCGGAAGCCTAAGGGGAATTATTATCCATGACATCGCAAACAAGGTTCTTCTAAAGGATGGCCTAAAGTCTAGATTTACTTTTATCATGGATGATATAGATCCTATGGACGGGTTGCCTTCTTATCTAGACTCAACAGTCTATAATAAAGAGATGGGGAAGCCCCTCTGCAACATCCCTTCTCCTGTAGATAAGGACAAATCACTGGCAGAGTACTTTGGGAATAATTTTATTGAAACAGTAAGGATTGCCGGCACCAATCCTGAATTTATATGGAACTCAAGGCTTTATAAAGAAGGCAAATATAACGAGGCCATAAAAATTGCTTTAGACAATTCGACCGAAATTGCCGAACTGTACAAAAAATATAGTGGCACCGAAAAAGGCGAAAACTGGTATCCTTTCCAGCCAATTTGCGAAAAATGCGGGAAAATCGGCACTACCACCGTTTCAAACTGGGATGGAGAAAAAGTAGAATATGTTTGCGAAAAATCAAAAGTAGAATGGGCTGACGGGTGCGGACATACAGGGAAAATGAGCCCCTACAACGGTAACGGTAAGCTCTATTGGAGAGTAGAATGGCCAGCGCGTTGGTGGCATCTTGGAATAACCGTTGAGGGGGAAGGCAAGGACCACTGGTCAGCAGGTGGCTCAAGAGATTTGGCAGATATCTTGGTTAGGCAGATTTTCAATAGTGAACCGCCTATCGATATCAGGTATGACTGGTTATATATTGGCGGGAAGAAAATGAGCTCGTCCAAAGGAATAGGGGTTACCGCCAGAGAGATGGCAGAGCTTCTTCCAAAAGAGCTGCTTAGATACTTAATGGCAAAGAACCCAAAGAAAACTATTGATTTTGATCCAAACGGAAATACGGTTCCCAACCTATACGATGACTACGACCGAGCAATGAGTGCTTATGAAAAAAAGATCGACTTTCCAGATCTTGCTCGTGCCTATGAAATAGTACAAGAAGAAAACTTCAATCCAGGATATAGAATGAGATTTTCCAAAGTAGCTCTTACTATACAAATGCCTAGACTGGATATTCACGAAGAAGCCGTAAAAGAAAAAGGATCAGAACTAACTGACTATGAAAAGGAAAAACTTGAAGAGCGTATTAAATATGCAGAGCTCTGGCTTGAAAAATTTGCCCCTGAAAGTTTTATTTTTAAGATAATTGATAGTCCAGAAAACAGTTCACTAAAACAATACATCAATGAACTTTCAGACCGGCAAATCGAGTTCTTGAGGAAATTACTGGAGGTGTTCTCTTCGCAACAAAATTGGTCCGGAGATGAACTGCATAGCAAAATTCATGAGATTAAAAATGAGATCCAAATAGAACCAAAAGAAGCCTTTAGTGGTATTTACAAATTATTTTTAGGGAAAGAGAGTGGCCCTCAGGCCGGATGGCTACTCGCATCACTCGATAATACCTTGGTTGTAGATATATTGAAAAAAGCGACCGAATAAGCCTACAGAAAGGAGCTAAAATGTTAGATATAAACTATATAAGAGAAAATCCAGACGAAGTTAGGAATAATATAAAAAATCGCGGCAGTAAAGCAGACCTTGATAGATTTTTCGAACTAGACAATAAACGTTCCGAACTAATTCTTCAAATAGATGAAATTAGAGCCAAAAAGAACCTGTTAAAAAATAAGCCGACAGACGAAGAATTGAAAAAACTCACTTTCGATAAAGAGAGGGAGGACGAACTTTCAAAAGAGCTTGAAAAAATAGAGACTGAGTACAAAGAAATTCTGTTTCAAATACCGAACAAAACACACAGCGAAGTGTTTATTAGCGAGAATGAAGACGACAATCCAATACTGGAGATCGTAAAGGAGCCGACTGATTTTGATTTCGCACCCCTTGATCATGTAGCCCTTTCAGAAAAACTTGATTTGGTTGACTTTGAAAGAGCTACGAAGGTGACTGGTGCAAAATTTTATTATTTGAAAAATGAGTTGGCTCTTTTGGAGTTTGCCTTGATCCAATACGCTCTAAAAGTAGTCACTAGGCATGGATTTATACCATTTTCAACTCCAGATATAGCAAAAAGAGAGGTTTTGGAAGGACTTGGATTTAACCCAAGAGGAGAATCAACGCAAGTTTATAATATTGAGAATACTGACTTATCGCTTATCGGAACGGCAGAGATTACAATGGGAGGCTATCATATGAATGAGGTTTTTGAAAAAACTGAGCTTCCCAAAAAATACGTTGCTGTTTCCCATTGTTTTAGGACAGAAGCAGGATCATATTCAAAATTTTCTAAGGGAATTTTCAGGGTTCATCAGTTTACTAAAATTGAGATGTTTCAATACGTATTACCAGAAAATGCCGAGAGCGCACATAAAGAGCTTCTTGAAATTGAAAAAGAGATATTCAACGGACTTGAAATCCCATATCGAATAATTGATCACTGTACAGCCGATCTAGGAACTCCAGCAATCCGAACATACGACCTAGAAGCCTGGATGCCAGGAAAACCAAACAAGAATAACGGGATGGGAGATTGGGCAGAAATTACCTCTACCTCAAACTGCACCGATTATCAGGCAAGGGGCTTAAATATCAAGTATAAAGACGATGACGGAAAGAAGAAGTTTGTAAGTATGCTAAATGGCACAGCGATTGCGATCACCAGAGCGCTTATAGCGATTATGGAGAATAACCAAACCAAGAACGGAGAGATAACCATTCCCAAAGTATTGCAAGAATACATAGGAAAAGATAAAATATCGCGTAATTAAAAAGGAGGCAACATGAAGACAACAATTAAAGGGCATGAGACCTACTTAACCCCAGAAATAAAAAAATACGCAGAGAAAAAAGCCAATAAATTAATAAAATACAATAAGTCAATAATTGCGATTGAGCTAACCCTAGAAGAAGATCACAACAAAAAAGAGCGTACTGCAGCAGTTGCAAAAGCACTAGTTCAAATTCCTGGAAACGATATTTCTGCCACCGGGGAAGCCAAAAACATATTTGCTGCAATTGACGAACTCGAGAGAAAACTTTCTCGACAATTAGATAAAGAGAAAAGCAAAAAAGAACCGGGAAAAGTGAAGCTCTATCGACAAGGGAAAGAGATACTAAGAAGAGTATTTAAGCAAGAAAAAGAGTAAACGCATTCTAATAACATTAAAGAAGGAAGTTTCGTAGGAAAATTATGTCATTTTTAAAAAAGTTCATAAGCGACCCCAATCAGAAAAAGATAGAAAAGCTGAAAAAGAAGGTCGAGGAAATTAACAGTTTCGAAGAAAAAATAGTTAAATTAAGCGACGAAGAAATCAAATTGCGAGTCAACGCTATTTCGGAGGAAATAAAGAAAAGACTTGAAGAATCCTTGCAAAAAACAGAAGACAAGGAATCCGAGAAAAAAGTAGAAAATGACATTCTTTCTGATTATCTTGCTGAAGTTTACGCCCTAACGAGAGAAGCGTCCAAAAGAACAATCGGGCAAAGACATTACGATGTCCAATTGATCGGTGGTATGGTTCTAAATGATGGAAACATTGCCGAAATGCTTACAGGTGAAGGAAAGACCCTTGTGGCAACCCTGCCGGTTACTCTTAACGCTCTTACTGGCAAAGGGGTACATGTAGTCACCGTAAACGACTATCTGGCACGTAGAGATGCTGGCTGGATGAGTCAAATTTACCACTTTCTTGGCCTTACAACAGGCGTTATCGTTCATGACGCAGCTTTTGTTTACGACCCGGAATACGCTCAGGAGAACGTCCTGGACGAGACCACAGAGCATTTAAGGCCCGTGACAAGAAAAGAGGCATATCAGGCAGATATTACTTATGGAACAAATAACGAATATGGCTTTGATTATCTGCGAGATAATATGGTTCAAAATCTTGAGCAAATGGTTCAAAGACCGCTTCATTATGCGATTGTTGACGAAGTAGACTCAATTCTTATTGATGAAGCAAGAACTCCATTGATTATTTCTGCGCCAGCTGAAGAAAGTACCGACAAGTATATCTCTATTGATCGTCTAGTAAAACAACTGAGCATAGAAACGGACTATACGATTGACGAGAAGCAGAAAGCAGTTTCCTTAACAGATGACGGAATTGCTCATATGGAAAGACTACTAGGCGTTGAGAACATTTACGAAGAATACGGAATTGAAAATGTTCATCACATTGAACAGGCGCTTAAGGCAAACGCAATATTCAAAAAAGATGTTGATTATGTAGTCAAAGATGGGGAAATTGTTATAGTTGATGAGTTCACAGGACGACTAATGTTCGGCCGTCGTTACAGTGAAGGGCTGCATCAAGCCATCGAAGCAAAGGAAGGGGTAGAGATAAAAAGAGAGTCCCTAACTCTGGCCACAATTTCATTTCAAAATTATTTCAGAATTTATATAAAACTAGCCGGTATGACAGGTACAGCGTCTACAGAAGCAGAGGAATTTTCAAAAATTTATAGATTAGAGGTAATAAAAATCCCTACAAACAGAAAAAATATCAGAATTGATTTGAATGACGTGATATACAAAACAGAAAAAGGTAAATTTCTTGCCGTAGTTGAAGATATAAAAGAAAAGCACGAAAAAGGCCAACCGGTTTTGGTCGGTACCGTTTCAATTGAAAAAAATGAAATACTGGGAGATTTATTAAAAAGAAGCGGGATAAAACACGAGCTTTTAAACGCCAAAAACCACGAAAGGGAAGCTCTAATCGTCAAAAACGCTGGACAAAAGGGAGCAGTTACTGTGGCTACAAATATGGCCGGAAGAGGAACCGATATAGTTCTTGGGAAAGGGGTCGCCGAACTTGGCGGATTGCATATTATCGGTACGGAAAGGCATGAATCCAGAAGAATTGACAATCAGCTTCGTGGTCGTGCCGGACGCCAAGGAGATCCCGGATCTACACAATTTTTTGTTTCACTCGAAGATGACTTGATGCGCATTTTCGGTAGCGAAAGAGTAGGTGCTGTTATGGAAAGACTCGGCCTGCCTGAAGACCAACCTATACAGCATTCTATGATATCCAAGTCACTTGAATCGGCCCAAAGAAAAGTTGAAGGTCACAACTTTGATATCAGAAAACACCTAGTTGAATACGATGACGTAATGAACAAACAGCGTGAATACATCTACAAGATGCGCCGGAATGTTTTGTCTTCTGAAAACCTAAAAGAAGAAGTTCTTGAAATCATTTCTGAAAGAATCGCAGATATAGTTAATTCAAATACAAACGAGATTATAGGAGAGGTTGAAATTGAGAAGATTGAAAACGAGCTAGACAAAACCTTAGGTCAAAAAACCAACTTTTTCAAAAATATCAAAAATAAATATCCTGACACTGTTATAGAAGCCGCCAAGGAACTGTTATACAAAAACTATGAAGAGAAAGAAACGAGAATTTCAAGCGAGATGATGAGGATTTTAGAAAAAGCCCTTTATCTAAGGACAATTGATATGCTCTGGATAGACCATCTGGACGCTATGGACAACCTCAGAGAAGGCATAGGCCTTCGCGGATATGGGCAAAAAGATCCTCTTATTGAGTACAAGAACGAATCATACAAGATGTTTCATACGCTACTTGCAGGAATTGATGCCGAAATGCTAAATCTTATATTTAGAGTTGAAATAACAAAACAGGTAGCTGAAGCAGATACCAAGCTTACCCAAGCTGCCAAAAAAGCCACACCACAGGCAAAAGAAGCTGAGAAAAGAGAAAAACAAGTTGTACGAAGCAAGGACAAGGCAGGCAGAAACGATCCCTGCCCTTGTGGAAGCGGTAAAAAATACAAAAAATGTTGTGGAAGCTAAAATGAATCTTCAAGAACAAGCCGAAGCTCTTGTTAAAAATCTTAAGCTAGTCGAGACCTTGTCCATATTTGGAGAAACCCACCTTGTAGGCAATGTTGCCTTAAAGACCACCATTAAGCCCGATATAGACATTCAAGTTTATGCGAATAGAAACGAATATGAAGATTTGTCTCATAAAATCAAAACTAAGCTCGAAGGATTAGGACTTACATTCTTGAATAGGTACGAATTGTCTCAAAGCAATAAATATCTAATCAAAGCGGAAATCAAGGTAGAAGATGCTACGTGGACCATAGACGTCACATTAACAGAGCCTAATAACGACTACTTGAGAGACGCATACAAGTTTTACACCGATTTCAGTACAAAGCTCAATGAGGACAACCGCAAAACTATAATGTTGCTCAAAGAATATTTTCTTAAGCAAAATAAACTTAAATACAGCATGGCCTATTATATATATAGAGCCGTAATAGACGAGAACGCAAAGACCCCTCAGGAGATAATTAAATATAAAGAAAAGGCCGAAAAATGATTAAGGCCGTATTCTTTGACGCAATTGATACCTTATTTTGTGCCTATCCGAACAAAATAGAAATGTATAGACGGATCATCAAAAAACACACAGGAATGGAAATTGATGAAGACAAGATGACTGCAGTGTGGAATAGACTGGTAGAAAACAACGAAGAAGCTGCAGCTGAAGAGCTTGGCGAAAAAAGCCATCAGGCCTGGGACAACTTCAACGGTAAAATACTTGAAGAATTGGGTTACAATGGAAATTGTAGAGAGATGGGAGAAAGATTGCTCCATGAAGCATGGGGGAATGCCGATAATTTTGTTCTCTACAAAGATGTAAACCCTACTCTTCATACGCTAAAGAAGGAGGGGCTTTCTTTGGCTTGTGTCTCAAACGAAAATGAATATTTGAACAAATTTTTTATTCACTTTGGCATAGAAGACTATTTTGACTTCGTCCTGACTTCAGAAGAGGTAGGATACGAAAAGCCAAACCCAAAAATATTTTACTCTGCCCTAAATAAAGCCTTACTTAGTCCTAATGAGGTTCTTTTTATAGGGGATAGTTTAATTAGCGATTACCATGGCGCAAAAAATGTTGGAATCAATCCTCTGCTCATTGATAGAGAAAATAGGGTAGAAGAGCCAGGTATAAATAAAATCAGGATACTAACTGACGTTAAGTATTTTATAGAGTAGTTCTCGCTAACGCTCGAACAATATAAATGTCATCCTGAGGGAGCGAAGCGGTTCGAAGGATCTCTCCTTATTGTCATCCTCGTGCTTGACACGGGGATCTAGACTCCTCGACTTCGCTCTACGACGGAATCCGACACGAACTCATCGAGTCGTCGGAAGGGATGACGTGAGAGTTATCCTTCGAACGAAGTGAGAAGTTATCAATGTTTATTATTGTTAGCCATACACAATAAAAAAACTGGTCTTTCGACCAGCTTTTTTAAAATCAACTCAACTAATTATTAGAATTTCTTGAGTGCCCCAAATAAGGCCTTTTTACTCTTCCAATAATAGTAACCTGCACCACTAAGCCCGATTGTTGCAAACGTGCCTGCAGCAGCCTCTACTGGCCCTGAGGTAGGCAAATTACCTTTTCCAGGTACTGTTGTGACTACTGTCTTAGTTGTAGTAGTGGTTTCCCCTGGAACAAGTTTCTTATTACCGAAATAAACCGTATATTCAGTATTATCGCAATCTTCTTCTATTGTTACAGTCTGCGAAAGAGGAGTGATATTCTTCCAACCGCTTAAGACCCCTTCAGTAACTGTATAAGTTCCTGCGTCCAAATCAGTAAAAGTGGCAATTCCATCTTCGTCTGTCTTTAATGTTTCGCTGATCCCTTCGCCGGTTAGTTTCATCGTCCAGTTTTGGATAACTGACTCATTTGAGTCTTTTGTACCATCTTCATCAAGGTCTTCAAATTTTACAGCCTTTATGGTGTATTTTGTGGTTTCTGGATAGTCAACAATAACCCTTGCCGTGTTATAGATCTCATTAGTTGAATCAGATTTCCCAATACCAACATTTATGAACTTCCAAGCACCGCCCTCATCAAGACTCGTTGGAACAACTGCATTAAATCTAACATATGATATTGCCCCTGGATCAAAATTACCGATATTAATACCACCCTTAATAACGCTGTCAGAAACTGAAACGCCGTTCGGGCTGAATACATTATACAATTTAGCACTACCTTCGACATAATCAAGTCTAGTTGGTAGACTATCTCTAACTATTACATTGTTAAGTTTAACGGTACCCTCATTTTTAACGGTAATAATATAAGCAAGAGTATCCCCCGGGTTAGCACTAATATCTGTTGACCAAGTGCTTGCGCCTTCTACTTTTACCTGTTTTACAACAGAAAGAACAGGTATTTGCGCTTTTGCAACTCTAGCCTGTACCGTAATTGTTTCCTGATAATTCCAGCATGGCTTCATCTCAGAAATAGTATAACCGCTAGAAGAAACGACACTATCAGAAATTTTTACAGTAACCCAGTTAGGGTTTGAGTTTGTTCCGGTGTTGTATCTCCTATATGCAGTTCCTGGTATATATTCCAGCGTTGCATTTACTGAGGTATATACATGAGCAGAACTGTTAGTTTGGGTCGTATTAGAACCCTTTACGCTCGAAGTGATCGCGTGATCACTTGTGCTTGTACTTGGAATATTAATTTTAATATTCACGTTTTTTGCAATATCACCGGTAGAAGCTGGCTCCTGGTTGTGATACCACAATTCAACTTTTACGATGTCTCCTGCATCAGCGTTAACTGAATCAGAATAAGTCGTATCGCCATCAGTAGCGTTCGCAACCGCTAGGCTACTTTCCATCGGCACAGTACTGCCAGCAAATGCTGCTGTAGTAATACCGAACATAATTGCTGCTAAATAAATAGCTACCTTTTTTGATATTTTTGTTATTTTACCCATTTTCTTCCTCCTTTCGAGGACTTTACCTTACTTTTTTAATAATATTACATTCTTTATTTTTTTGATAGAAAAAGTTTACCAATAGGCAATATTTTTCTAAAAAATAAAGTCAACTTTTTGTTGACATATTACTTTATCATAATAATGTATTTCTGTCAAGTATTTTTTGTGATTTAATAATACTATTGCCATCCTGAGGGAGCGAAGCGATTCGAAGGATCTCTCCTTATTGTCATACTCGTGCCTGACACGGGGATCCGGATTCTTCGACTTCGCTCTCCGACGGATTCCGACACGAACCCATCGGAGTCGGCGGACTAGATGACACGAGAGATATCCTTCGAACGAAGAGAGAAGTTCCCCGTCCTAGTAGTTCTCGGCTTTGCCTCGAACGATAACTGACCAAAAAAGAAAAAGACGGCTGCGATGAAACACAACCGTCTTAAATAAAAAACTGGCTAATTAATTATTGGGGCTTTAAAACCCACCCTGCTGGGATACCTACATCTGTATAAGTTGTAGTATCCCAGTTCTCAGTTGATTCAGGAGTAGGCTCAACAACTCCCGAAGGAGTTATATTTCTACCCACCTCTTCATGGACAGAACCATATGTGGCCTGTCCATTTTCCCCAGCAAATTGTATTTGCTGGGACTCCCGAACAAACTCAGCGTGCTGAGCTCTTTCGTTTTCCTCAATCCACTCAGATTTCTGAGGTGCAATATTCTCCTGCACCGGCTGAGTGGAAGGATTCCATGATGCGTGTTGATCCTCAGGATCAACCACGCACTCCGTTTCATCCTCATCCTCATCCTCATCGTCATCGTCACAAGTCCGACGATGAGAATGATGGTCATCTTCTTCCCTGATGATCACATTTCTGATCACATCAGGGAGTTGTTGTACAACCGTTTGTACAACAACATTTTGCTGTACAACAACATTCTGTTCTACGGAAGTCTGTTGTTGTACAACTTGTTTTTTCACTACTGGTGTCGAAACCACTGGCTTCGGCACCAGCTTTATGGGATTCCCACAGTCCAACTTGACTGCAGGATTCCCGTTCATATCTACGAGGATCTGGGTTTCTTGCTTCAGGGTGTAATCAAATACCCTGAAGCCCTCCTCCGTTACCTCCGTGTTTTTTATCACAGTCCCTGCAGGCAGGGACTGGACAAAACTTTCCCCGCGGCGCTCACGCGCCACGAGATCTTTAATTTCCTGCTCATCAACCACCTGAAGGTGGTTGAAGGCCGCCCGGAGTACGGGGCTCTGCTGATATTCTGCATACTCAGCAGTCCACCCCCCCTGGGGGGTGATCCCGTTTTCTACGAAGTTCGGGCCGCAGTAGCGGCCGAACATCATCCAGCCTACCAGCAACAGCAGCGCGGCTAAAGCCGCGCCTGCAACCCATTTCCATGGGTTTTTCTTTTTTCCGGTTGGCGCAGCAGTTACCGCAGCAGGTGCTGCAGGGGCGGGAGGAGTATTAGGAACTTCCGTGTTGATTACCTGCACACCGGTATCTCTCCGGTATGCCTTTCCATTTATTATTACTATACTTCCTTCCATCATTATCACTCCTTTAAGTATTTCATTTCTTGGAATATAAGCATTGCAACTATATAAAGAGCAGTGATTGCCCGAAGGAAAATTTTATTAGCCAGTTTTCAATGAACTTTGTCAACTACTGAGGCTTATTGCCTTCTCTTTAGTTGACTGTGTATCTTATCACAAAAAAGCTTTTTTGTCAAGTATTTTTTGTGATTTTAATAATATTGTCATCCTCGACTTCGCCTCGAACAATAAACCCCTCGAAAAACTGTTCGTCCCGAGGACCGACTATTTTAAAAAGTTATTCTTTCTAGGAAAACCTTATAATATATCGAAAAAAGAATAATCTTTTTAAAAAGGAGTTCAGTTTTTCTTGAACTTTGTGTCACTTTCTTTCAAGAGAAAGTGACGAAAGAGATAAGATTCTTCGACTTCGCTCAGAATGACACTATTTTGTCATCCTGAGGGAGCGGAG
>CAZQLQ010000004.1:0-85736 GCA_964594415.1 uncultured Candidatus Saccharibacteria bacterium | reverse complement strand
CTAGAAAGAATAACTTTTTAAAATAGTCGGTCCTCGGGACGAACAGTTTTTCAAGAGGACAAAACCCCGATTTTTTGCTTTTTTATTGTTCGAGCGTAGCGTGAACTAATTTTGTTTCTAATTATTTGATTTGTTTGAAGAATAAACATCTTATAATTACTGGTTTTTATAGTCGTCAAAATTTACAAAATTATAATTTTATTGTATTATGACACGGTCGCAAGATGTAATTTTGAAAAGAAGGATGTGAATATTGTGAGCCAATCCCAGGCCGTTACTCGACAAAGGCAAATTAATTCCTCAAAACCTGATGAAAATGTCAGATTGAGCAAGGCGGATAAACTGAATATTCTATGGAGCCTTATCAGGAATCCCATGGGGTTTTTCAAGAAAAAGCTTTCTTTGGAGGCAAGATTAAGAAACAAAAGTTCACAAAAGAGAACTTTTGAAGACAGAGAAAAACTTAATTTTATCAATTGGGTCTTAGAGCAGGATAAAAGTAGAAAAACTGTGGTAATTTGTCCTCTTTGCGGTGAAAAAATGATTTCTTTTTTTGCAGTGGCAGAACCCTTTGAAGTAAAAAAGAATTTTGTTTGTTGTGACAGCATTGGTTGTTTGAACAGTCTTTTTCTAAAGGTCGGAGAAGATGCGGAATTGTTACCAGTCAGGTTTAGCAGTTTATCCGTGTCCGCTAATGGGAACACAGACGAATTAACTCGAAGATTTAAGTTCGACCGGAATCAAATGAATCGGATTGTAAACAATGTCCTTTCTCACGCATATGGAGCAAGAAGACTAACAGCAGCCCAACTTTACGAATTGTTCGAAAAGAACGATGGCGTTTAGAAATAATCCGAAACGCCTATTTTATTAAAATTTACGTTTACAATTGAAGCTATTTACAAAAAACTAATTATGTTGTATAATCTAACTAATTTTTGGTAGAATCTTGATAAAAAAGGGGGTATTTGTTTGTCAGGGCGGGGTATATTGTGTGGTTCTGACCCGTGGGTAGATTCACAAGATGGTAACAGTCCAAGTTTAGTTATTGGGGACGAAGTTTTAAAACCTTATATCATTGACACGGGTCCCAATAGTGGGCTTACTGCTGCAATCTTGTTATTAGCAAGACCCTTTGAATTTTTCAGACTTTATAATTTTTATCTTGGTAAGTATGGAAAAAATTATAGAAGGCGGAATGGCACAAATAGGCTTTATAATGACATTCTTAGGGTTCTTGAGCAAACAAGGCAATTTGACACCGTCCAAAAGTGTAGGTTTTGTAACGGAAAGCAAAATGTTACAAAATTTGCTCTAAGAGGTGGTTCCTTCACGGGTTATTCATTTAGTTCTTTTCATACTTGTTGTAATAATGAGGATTGTGAAGAAAAGCTAAAAGAACAAGGAGCAGATCGGTGTCCTCAAATTTTTGGAATCGATTTCAAGTTTTTTACCTACCCGCAAAAGCGAGGAGAAAAGATTAAATACCCTAACGAAATAGTGATGCTACAAATATTTAACGAGATCTTTCCTGCAGCTTACGGGTATGAGGTCCAAGAATTTGGCCTTGATGAAGAAAATAGGATATTAAGGGCCGAAGAAATCCTTTATCGTTTATAAGCAAGTGGTGTTCAGAGTAAAAACTCTGGACACCTTTTTTTATACTAAAAAACCGTTGACATTTAGAAAAAAAATAGTTATACTTTTTATTGCGTTTACAAAGAAAACAAAGTAATCCATCGGGAGATAGGAAAGTCTGATAAAAAAGATACTACCAATCTGTCGAATAGTATTATTTTGTGTAAAAAAGAATAGGGTATTATGAAGACATTAATAGGTAAAAAAATTGGAATGACAAACGTTTTTGACGATGCGGGTAATTTGATTCCGGTGACCGTTATTGAAGCTGGTCCTTGTGTGGTTACTCAAATTAAAAATTCAGAAAAAGACGGATATGACGCTATTCAGCTAGGTTTTGGAGATGCGAAAAAGCCTAATCAGCCTCAGGTTGGTCATGCTGGCAAGCTGGGCATTGTCTCTAAGATTATCAGAGAGTTCCGACAAAATGAAAATGTTGAAGCTGAAGTTGAGGGAGAAGATACAAAGAAGGTAAACGTCGGCGATAAGATCACTGTTGAGAGTTTTTCAGAAGGCGATATGATTACGGTTACGGGCACTTCTAAAGGTAAAGGATTTGCCGGAACTATTAAAAGACATAATTTTCATCGTGGACCAAAAACTCACGGAAGTAGAAATTATCGTGAGCCGGGATCTGTTGGTTCAATGTTCCCTCAGCATGTAATGAAGGGAAAAAAACTAGCCGGAAGAATGGGGCATGATAAAGTAACTGTAAAAAGTCTAAAAGTCATTAAAATTAACAAAGAAAATAACACAATAACAATTCGTGGTGCAGTACCTGGGCCAAGAAAAGGTATTGTTTTGATTAAAGGTTAGATTATGAAAATAGCTGTTTACTCTAATACAGGCGAAAAGAAGCAGGATAAAGATTTGAAATTATCTGTTTTTGAAAATGTTGTAAATCCAGCACTAATTCACGAAGTTCTTATTGCTCAACTTTCAAATCGCAGAATTGCAAGCGCGCTTACGAAAAAGCGTGACGAAGTTTCCGGTGGCGGTAAGAAGCCTTGGAAGCAGAAGGGAACGGGCAGGGCAAGATCGGGGTCTATTCGTAATCCAATTTGGAAGGGCGGCGGGACTATATTTGGTCCGACACCCGAACATCATTTTCAGATCAATGTTCCTGCTAAGAAAAAACGTGCCGGGATAGTTTCTGCACTTGTTTCAAAAAAGGAAAATGTCATTATCCTCGAAGAAATCAAAACGGCTAAAACCAACGAATTTTCTAAAATTTTAAATAAGGTTGTAACTGGCCGTAAATCTTTGATGGTATTTTCTGCTATAACAAAGGAAGCAATATTACCAATTAGAAATTTAGAAAACGTAAAGGCTTGCGATTATAGAAATTTAAATGTTTTTGATATCTTAAATGCAAATGACATTATTTTCGTAGGTGATGCGCTTGAGAAAACAAATGAATTTTGGGGAGCTAAATAATGGAGCTTATTAGAGTTTTAAAAAGGCCAGTAATCTCAGAAAAAAGCTTTACGGCGGCAGATTCTGGAAAATATGTATTTTTGGTAGAAAAAAATGCAACTAAGCAAGAAATAGAGAAAGCTGTTGAAACTGCATTTAAAGTGAATGTTATTGACGTAAATACAATTATAATGAAGGGTAAGCTTAAAAGATTTGGTAAAAAATTCGGCAAAAGAAAAGACTATAAAAAAGCGATTGTCACCTTGAAAAAAGGAGAAACGATCGATGAATTTAAGGGATTTTAGTTTATGGGCGTTAAAGTTTTAAAACCAATTAGCAATGCAAGAAGAGGAATGTCGGTTGACGATTTTTCTGATATTTCAAAGAAAAATCCAGAAAAGTCTCTGACAGTTTCTTTTAAGAACAAAGCGGGTAGGAATTCTCAAGGTAAGATTACCGTTAGGCACAGAGGCGGTGGGGCAAGACGCTTATACCGACTAGTCGATTTTAAACAGCTTTCAAATGTGAAGGCGACAATACTTGCGATTGAATATGATCCAAACAGATCGGCCAGGATAGCTTTGATAGAAAAAGAAAATGGCGAAAAGGCTTACATCTTGGCCCCAATCGGACTCAAAGTTGGGAAGACGGTAGTTTTTGGTGAAGAGGCAGAAATTCGTGTAGGAAACAGAAAGGCACTGAAGGACATTCCTGTTGGTACGGTTATTTATAATATTGAAATTGAGCCGGGTAAGGGTGGTCAAATTGCAAGGTCAGCTGGAGCACGTGCTCAGCTTATGGCTAAAGAAGGCGGAATGGCACAAGTTAAGCTTCCGTCTGGTGAAATTCGTTTAGTAAGCGAGAGATCTCTTGCAAGTATTGGTACAGTATCAAATCCTGAGCATTCAAATATTAGTATAGGTAAAGCTGGAAGAAAACGCTGGATGCGAATCCGTCCAACAGTTCGTGGAAAGGTTATGAACCCAGTTGATCATCCACATGGCGGCGGTGAGGGTAGTAATAGTATTGGTCTAACTCATCCAAAAACGCCTTGGGGTCTTCCTGCGCTAGGGCTCAAGACACGCAATAAAAAGAAGCTGTCAAATAAGTATATTGTTCGATCTAGAAATAAAGGTCGAAGGTAAAGGGAGTACGATATGTCTAGATCACTTAAAAAAGGACCATTTATAAACGAGAGACTGCTTGCAAAAGTAGAGGCTCTTGGAAATGATAGAAAAATTATTAAAACATGGGCTAGAAGCTCGGTTATTTCTCCTGAGATGGTTGGTCATACTTTTGCTGTTCATAACGGCAAGGATCATATTCCTGTATTTGTTTCAGAAAATATGGTAGGTCATCGTCTTGGTGAGTTTGCACCAACCCGTAAATTTCGTGGTCACGGCGGTAAGCTAGCGAAACAAGGTAAATAATTATGGAAGTGAAAGCATCAACAAAATTTGTTAGAGTATCTCCTAAAAAAGCAAGACTTGTTGCTGATTTAGTGAGAGGAAAAGATATTAACTCTGCGTTTGCAACTTTACGTTTTACGCCTAAAAAATCAGCTGGAATTATTCTTAAAACCGTAAAATCTGCAGTAGCAAATGCTGAAAATAATTTTAATTTGGATAAAAAAGACTTAGTCGTTAAATCAATTACCGTCAATCAGGGACCCAGTCTAAAGAGGTTTCGTCCACGTTCCAAAGGGATGGCTTCGCATATTCTGAAACGCACAAGCCATATTACAGTTTTTGTGTCTGATGAAAATAAGAAAGAGCCTGTAAAAAAAGAAGCAGGGAAAATAGTAAAAAAACTAACCGCAAAGAAACAGGAGAAGAAGTAAGATGGGTCATAAAGTAAGTCCAATTAGTTTTCGTCTTCAGGTAGAGAAAAACTGGTCATCTCGCTGGTTCGCAAAGCGTGGTTATGCTAGCATGCTTCATGAAGACATCAAGATAAGAGAATATATTTTAAACAACCTTGGTTACAAGGCTGGAGTTTCTAAGGTTGAACTGGAAAGAAATGCCAACCAGACAAATATTACAATTCATACTTCCAAACCAGGAGTTATTATCGGTAGAGGCGGCGTCGGTATTAATGAGTTAAAGACAAAAGTCAGCAAAATGACTAAGGGCCAGATTAAGGAGATTAACGTTCAAGAAGTGAAAAATCCTGAGGCTGACGCACAACTTATTGCTGACAATGTTGCTCAACAGCTTGAAAAAAGAATTGCTTTTAAACGAGCGATGAAGCAAGCCGTAGAGAAGGCTCTTAGGTCCGGTGCTAAAGGCGTAAAAATTATGGTTGGAGGACGACTAAATGGAGCTGAAATAGCAAGATCTGAACATACGATTAAAGGTAAGATCCCACTTGCTACCATAAATGCAGACATTCAGTATGGTACGGCCAGGGCAAAAACTACTTATGGAATAATCGGCGTAAAGGTTTGGGTATATAACGGAATGAAGCAAAAAGCAGTTAGTGAGGTTAACGATGTTAATGCCTAAAAAAACAAAGTACCGAAAGGTGATGAAGAATCCCCAAACAGGTAAAGCTACAAGGGGGCAGAATGTTGATTTCGGAAAATACGCAATCAAAGCTCTTGATCCTGCATGGGTGACTTCAAGACAAATAGAGGCCGCTAGAAGGGCTATGACCAGATATATAAAAAGAGGCGGAAAGGTTTGGATTCGTATTTTTCCAGATAAGCCAATCACGAAGAAACCAAATGAAACCAGAATGGGAAGCGGTAAGGGAAGTCCAGATCATTTTGTAGCAGTAGTAAAACCGGGAAGAATTTTGTTTGAAATGGACGGAGTTGCTCCTGAAGTAGCGAAAGAGGCGCTTCGGTTAGCAACCCACAAATTACCCATGAGAACCAGGATAATTATCGAGGAACGCGCTGGAGAGACAAATGAAAATTAAAGAATTGAAAACTAGTGAAAGCAAGGCTTTGGTTAAGCTTCTTGCTGAAATGAAGGCAAAACTTCTAAAAGACCGTTTCGCAATTGCAAGCCGAGAATCTACAACTACAAGCGAGATCAAAAAAAGCAAGAAAACGATTGCTAACATAAATACGTTATTACGTGAAAGAGAGCTTTTTGAAGCTGAAAAACAAGCTGAAAATAAACCAGCAACCAAGGGAGATAAGTAATGAAAAGAGTATTACGAGGAAAAGTTGTCTCAGATAAAATGGACAAAACCGTTGTTGTTTTAGTTGAGAGAACGAAAGAGCATCCAATCTATCTTAAGAAATATTCAGTTTCGAAGAAATTCAAGGCTCATGATGAAAATAATAAATGCAAGATTGGTGACATGGTGGAAATTGAAGAATCGAGGCCATTGTCTGCAACAAAACGTTGGGCAGTCGCAAAAGTTTTAGGCGAAAAGGATTTGGAGAAATAAGATGATTCAGGCACAAACAAGATTAAAAGTAGCTGATAATACGGGCGCAAAAGAAATTATGTGCATAAAGGTGCTTGGGGGCAGCAAGAGACGTTATGCAAGTTTGGGCGATGTAATTATTTGTTCTGTTAAAACTGCTATTCCAAACGGCAATGCAAAGAAGAAGGAAGTTGTTAGGGCTGTCATTGTGAGAGTAAGGAAAGATTACAGAAGGAAAGACGGATCAACGATTAGGTTTGATGATAATGCAGCCGTTCTTATTGATAAAAACAATCAACCTAGAGGAACCCGTATATTCGGTCCGGTAGCTAGGGAATTACGTGAAAAAAACTTTATGAAAATCGTGTCATTGGCACCAGAGGTATTATAATGAGTATAAAAATTAAAAAAGGTGATAAAGTAGCTGTTATAACGGGAAAAGACAAGGGTAAAAGCGGCGATGTTACGAGAGTAATAGTTAGCGAGAGCAAAGTCGTTGTTTCAGGTATAAATATCGCCAAAAAAGCCTTTAAGGCAAGCAAGAAAAACCCAAAAGGCGGTATTATGGAAATCGCAAAGCCTCTCGAGATTTCAAACGTTATGCTTATTTGTTCTAATTGTTCAAAACCAGCTAGATTTAGTATTTCAAAATCAAAGGATGGCAAGAGGATTCGAACTTGTAAACGTTGTAAATCGGTGGTGAAGGAGTAGTTTATGGCTAGAATGAAAGATCTATACGAGAAAACAGTTTCAAGTGATTTGAGCAAAAAATTTAACCATAAGAATATTCATAGTATTCCCAGGATTACAAAAGTAGTTATTAACGCCGGGGTAGGAAGGGCTAGTGTTGATTCCAAACATTTAGAAGCCGCCACCCAAGCCCTGAAAAAGATTTCAGGACAAGCACCAGTAGTCACAAAAGCAAAAAAATCTATTGCAGGTTTCAAATTAAGAGAAAAGATGAACATTGGAACCGTCGTTACGCTTAGGGGTGAAAAAATGTACGAATTTTTAGATAGGCTTGTAAGCGTTGCGCTTCCGAGAGTGAGGGATTTCAGGGGACTTAATCCAAATGCTTTTGACGGGAGAGGTAACTATTCGCTTGGTTTGCGTGATCATGGGGTTTTCCCCGAGATTAGTTTTGAAGAAGCATCAACTCCAGTTAGTTTACAGGTCAATATAACAACAACCGCAAAAAATGACGAAGAAGCACGCGCTTTATTAAGCGGATTGGGCTTCCCGTTTAAGAATTAGAGGTAGATATGGCAAGAAAAGCATTAGTAGCAAAAGCAAAAAGAAAACCAAAGTTTTCAACGAGAAAAGTAACTAGGTGTAATCTTTGTGGAAGATCTCACGGTTATTTACGAAAGTTTGATATGTGCCGTATTTGTTTTAGAGAATTGGCTAACAAGGGTGAAATCCCTGGCGTAATCAAGTCAAGCTGGTAGAAGGAGAGAAAAATGGCGATAACAGATCCAATTTCAGATATGTTAACTAGAATTAGGAATGCGAGAATGGTTCACAAAGAAACCGTGGCTATTCCCAACTCTAAACTCAAGATAGAGATATTGAAAGTCCTTAAGAAGGAAGGATATATCAGTGATTTTGAAGTAGAAAAGAATGGTCTTGCTATACTAGTGTCTTTGAACGGTAGCGAAATGAACAAGATAGTAAGAGTTAGCAAACCAGGACGTCGTGTTTATACTAGTTCAGATAATATTCCAAAAGTGCTTCAAGGTCATGGGCTTTTGGTTATGTCCACATCAAAAGGTGTTATGAGCGGTGAAGAAGCCAGAAGAGCAAGTCTTGGCGGCGAAATTTTATGTAAAGTTTGGTAGGAGAAGATATGTCACGAATAGGAAAATTACCAATTGAAATTCCAAACGGAGTTACATTAGAAAAAGAGGATTCAACAGTAAAGGTGTCCGGATCGAAAGGCCAGCTTGAATTTAATTTAAGCCCCAAAATTGATTTGAATATTGAAGGATCAAAAGTTATTTTGACGAAAAATACTGATGATTCACAAGCCGCTGAACTTTATGGCTTATCAAGGATGCTGATTTTTAATATGATAAAAGGCGTTAGTGAAGGGTTTAAAAAGGAGCTCGAAATAAACGGTATTGGTTATAGGGCGGCAGTATCCGGAGGAAATCTCAATCTTACTTTAGGCTACTCTCACCCGATTGAATATAAGGCTCCAAAGGGAATCCAGATTGCGGTAGAAAAAAATATAATTATCATTTCGGGAGTGGATAAGCAATTGGTTGGTCAAGTGGCGGCCGATATACGTTCTTTCAGGAAGCCCGAGCCATACAAAGGTAAAGGTATAAAATACGTTACTGAGCGAATTCGTCGTAAAGCTGGTAAAACAGGAACTAAGTAGTAGGAGCTAGCATGTTAGAAAGATTTATAAAAAAAGATAGAAGAAAAAAGAGGATTCGTTCCAAAATAAGTGGTACGCCTGAATGTCCTAGACTAGCAGTTTTTGTTAGTAACAGGCATATTACAGCTCAGATTATTGATGACGTAAATGGAAAAACTCTTGCTTATGCAACCGATGAAACGATTAAGTCAAAAGACAAGGCAACAAAAACTGAAATCTCGGCAAAAATCGGCGAGCTTATTGCTGAAAAGGCTTTGAAAAAAAACGTAAAGAGTGTTGTATTTGACCGAGGCGGAAAGCTTTATCACGGTCGCGTAAAAGCACTGGCAGAAGCGGCTCGAGAAAAAGGATTAAATTTCTAGGAGATGATGATGGAGAAGATACAGGGAAAAGTAGAAGTAAAAACGATCGATTTAGTCTTGCCAATGCAGGAAGAGGTCGAAGAAAAAGTCATTCAGGTTGATAGAGTTACTCGTGTGGTAAAAGGCGGACGAAGAATGCGTTTTAGAGCTACTGTTGTTGTTGGCAATCGGAACGGTAAGGTGGGTGTCGGCGTAGCAAAAGGTAACGAAGTCGCTACAGCTGTAAGTAAAGCATCAGCTAAAGCCAGAAAAAATATGATAGAAGTGAAACTTAACGGGACTACAATTGCACATGAAGTAACGGCGAGGCAGACAGGGGCTTACGTTTTCTTGAAACCGGCAAGCAAAGGTACTGGTGTAATTGCTGGAGGTGCGGTAAGAAGCGTTCTTGAGGCAGTTGGGGTTCAGGATATTCTATCAAAGATGATTGGCTCTAATTCGAAGATCAATAACGCACTTGCTACGATAGAAGCACTAAAGAGTCTAAAAGAGTTTAAGGTGAAGGTCGTTCAAGAGACTCAAGATAACAAGAAGGTTAAATTAGAAACCCCAGTTCAAGAGAAGAATAAAAAGGGGGATAAATAATGAAGTTAGAATATTTGTTTGGTAGAGTAACAGAAGATAAAAAAAGAGTCGGAAGAGGAATTGGAAGCAAAAAAGGGAAGACTGCTGGAAGAGGGACAAAAGGACAAAAAGCCAGAACTGGCGGCAATATCCGTCCCGGTTTTGAAGGCGGTCAGCTTCCGTTAGCAAGACGACTCCCTAAACTTAGAGGCTTTAAATCTAGAACTCCAAAAGCCGTAACAATACCAATGGATTTTTTCAATAAGTTTAAAAATGACTCGAAGATAAATGTAGATTTTCTTGTAAAAGAAGGATTAATTGAAAACAATAAGACAGCCTACAAGGTAGTTGCGGGAAAGAATTATACTGGTTCGCATGTTTTTGATCTTGAATTTATGAGTGAAGGGGCAAAGAAGCAAATAAAGAAAGCTGAGAAAAAAAATCAGCCGGAGGAATAAACCTTGGAATATTTGAAGAGAATACTTGTAAATAAGGAACTGAGAAATAAAATTATTTTTATCTTGTTTATACTGCTTATTTACAGAATTATTGCTCATATTCCGATTCCAGGGCCAAGCCCGGATGCTGTAAAAGAATTTTTAGGAAGTGTTTTTCAAAATAATGCAGTCCTTAACTTTATGGATGTTTTCTCCGGAGGAGGTATTAGCCGTTTCTCTATAGCAATGATGGGAGTCGGTCCTTATATTACCGCTTCTATTATGATTCAGCTCTTAACAACTGTTATCCCGAAACTTGAAGCGCTTTCAAAAGAAGGAGAGCAGGGCCGTCACAAACTAAATCAATATTCTAGATTGCTATCTGTTCCAGTCGCATTTATTGAGGGGTTTGCGATGATACGCTTTCTCCAGTCAAGCTACTCGTCTTCCGGATCCGCACTTCTTAACAACTTATCAGTTGGACAATGGTTTTTGATGCTGCTTACCATCACGGCAGGCACTGTTCTTCTTATGTGGCTTGGTGAGTTAATCACGGAAAAAGGTATTGGGAACGGTGTGAGTATAATTATTTTTGCAGGAATCGTATCTAGAGGACCACAAATAGTTGGGCAATCTATTCAAAACACTTTTGGTGGGGGATTTGATACTAATGAATTCGTTAGATTGATCGGCTTCACGATCTTAGCAATTTTAGTTACAGCTGCAATAGTCGTTGTGGTCGAAGCTCAGAGAAAAATCCCTATATCTTACGCAAAAAAGGTTAGAGGAGCTAAGCTTTATGGGGGGATTGATACTTTTCTTCCTATGAAGTTAAATATGTCAGGAGTGATCCCAATAATCTTTGCAGGTGCTTTTATGAACATACCGTCGATGATTGGCTTTCTAGGTTCGGCGAAAACTGATTGGGTTGCGAAAACGGCAAAGTACATTCAGACTACATTTTCACAAAATACTTGGCCTTACGCCATCTTGCTGTTATTACTTGTTTTTGCGTTTACTTTCTTTTCGACTTATCTTTATTTCAAGCCTAAAGAGGTTTCGGAAAATATACAAAAACAAGGGGGATTCATTCCTGGTTTCAGACCGGGAACACAGACAGAAAATTATCTTAGATACCTTATAAATAGGGTTACTCTTTGGGGCGCTATCTTTCTAAGTCTTATTGCGGCAATGCCTTCAATAATGGCAATATATTCTCCGGGAACAAACCTTCTTATCGGGGGAACAGGATTATTGATAGTAGTGGGGGTTGCAGTTGAAATTAAGAATCAGATAGAAGCCCAGATGATTGTAAGAAGCTACGAGGATTTTTAGTCAGAAAATACTTGCCAAAACCATCGTTAATGTGTATAATTAATACTTGCTAGAAATGGCAAGAGAAGAACAGAGAATGAGTAATACAAAGGAAGTAATTGAAATAGAAGGAACCGTCCTCGAAACGCTCCCAAACGCAATGTTTAAAGTAGAGCTAGAGAACGGACATGTTATTTTGGCCCATATTTCAGGTAAAATGAGGATGCATTATATCAAGATTCTTCCTGGTGACAAGGTAACTGTTGAAATGACGCCATATGATCTTACTAAGGGAAGAATAACTTATAGACATAAGGAAATAAGAAACAATGAAAGTTAGACCATCAGTAAAGAAAATCTGTAGTAAATGTAAATTAATCCGCCGTGAAGGGATTGTTCGCGTTATTTGTGAAAATCCTAAACATAAACAAAGACAAGGCAACTAAAGGAGTTTAAATTGGCTAGAATTGCAGGAGTAAATGTTCCAACAGATAAAAGGGTAGGTGTTGCGCTTACATATATTTATGGTATTGGTCCAACTAGGAATGAAAAGATATTGAAACAGGCCAATATAGACCCAAATGTTAGGGTAAAGGATCTTAGTGAAAGCGAGATAACGAGAATTCGTGAAATCATTGAGAAAAACTTCAAGGTAGAGGGTGATCTTCGACGAGAGGTTTCGCAAAATATAGTGCGTCTCAAAGAGGTAGGATCTTACCGTGGAGCTAGACATAAGTCGGGCCTGCCAGTTAGGGGACAGAGAACAAAAACTAACTCCAGAACAAAAAGAGGCAAAAGGGTTACAGTTGGCAGTGGAAAGAAGAAACCTACTGCAAAGACATAGAATATTTTTTGACGATGTTTTTAGATATTAATTTAATTATTGCGAGTAAAAATGGCAAAAGTTATTAAAAAGAAAAAAATAAAGAAAGTTATTAATTACGGCCAGGCACATATTCTTTCAACTTTCAACAACACGGTTATTACAATTACTGATACTGAAGGTGGAGTTATAGCATGGGCTACAAGTGGAGCAAGCGGTTTTAAAGGCTCAAGAAAATCTACGCCGTATGCTGCACAAGTTGCAACGGAGATAGCTATAGAAAAGGCAAAGCCTTACGGGCTTGAGAAGGTTGATATCTTTGTTAAGGGTATCGGCTCTGGAAGAGATTCGGCTATCCGGACTTTTAATAATTCGGGTATACATGTGAGTTCAATCAAAGACGTAACACCAATTCCACATAATGGCTGTCGTCCACCGAAGCCTCGTAGGAATTAATTAACCTTTTATTTAGGAGAAAAATGGCAAGAATTTTAGGACCATCATGCAGACAATGCAGACGAGAAGGTATCAAGTTATTCCTTAAGGGAGAAAGATGTCAGGGCGCAAAGTGTGCACTTATAAAGAGCAATTATGCTCCTGGGCAGCATGGGATTACAAGAAGACGTGGGAAGTCGAGTGATTATTCGCTCCAATTACGTGAAAAGCAAAAGGTAAAGCGTATTTATGGAGTTTTGGAAAAACAATTCCGGAATTACTTCGAAAAGGCCGATAGCAAGGAAGGAATTACCGGGGAAATATTATTGCAGTACTTAGAAACAAGACTAGATAATGTGATTTACCGTCTAGGATACGCTAGCTCTAGGGCATTAGCTAGGCAACTTGTTAATCACGATCACTTCACAGTGAATGGCAAGAAAGTTAATATTCCTTCATACCAGTTAAAAGTCGGTGATAAGGTAGAGGTTATTAAAGAGAGCCTATCAAATAATTATTTTAATGAGAATTTAAAAAGTCGTTTGGCTGGAGCAAAAGTTCCAGGTTGGCTGAGGTTGGATCCAAAGAAGCTTTCGGGTGAGCTTATTAGTATTCCAACTCGCGAAGAACTTGATCTTGAGATCGACGAACGCTTAATAGTCGAGCTTTACTCGAAGTAATTTTTAAACCTCAAGGAGAAAAAATGTTACATAAAATTCACCTCCCAGAAATCAAAACGGTAAAAGCTGAAAAAAATACAGCACTTTTTGCTATAGAGCCTTTGTTCCCAGGATACGGAATGACACTCGGTAACTCCCTAAGAAGGGTCGCTCTTTCTTCGCTTCCGGGATCGGCAGTTACATCTGTAAAAATAGATGGTGTCAGTCACGAATTCTCAACGCTTAAGGATGTTAAAGAAGATGTTGTTGAAATCATTTTGAATCTTAAGAAGCTTTGCGTGAAATCTCTTTCACAAGAAGAGGAGATCCTGATTCTTGAAGTGTCTGGAGAAAAAGTAGTCACAGCTGCTGATTTTGCAATGAATCCAAATGTTGAAATAATCAATCCAGAGCAGGTTATTGCTACTCTTGATAACAAGAATTCAAGACTCTCAATGAAATTGATTGTTGAACAAGGCAGAGGTTATGTTCCCGTAGAGAAGCGTGAGGGAGAAAAGCTTGGGATAGGGGTAATCGCTATTGACGCACTTTTTAGCCCTATAAGAAGAATTAGATACGAAGTTGAAAGTACTCGTGTTGGGCAAATGACAGATCTTGATAAGCTACTCGTGGAAGTAGAGACGAATGGTGTAATTGCCCCCGAGGAGGCTATTAGACAGGCTTCCGAGATTCTAGTTGATCATTTTATGGTTCTTACCGGCAAAGAAATTGATTGCCCTACGGAAGAAAAAGTAGAAATTCAAGAAACTGAAGTGGGAAATGATATATTGATTGAAGAAATCAATCTTTCTCCGAGAACAACAAATGCGCTTCTAAATAATAATATTAAAACTGTTTCTGATATTCTTAATCTTACAAATAATGAGCTAAAGACTCTTAAGGGATTTGGAAGCAAAGCGTACGATGAAGTAGAAGAAAAAATAGCCGAAATTGGCTTTAATAGAGAGGCTTAGGGGTTAATATGCACAGACATCAGTACACCGGTAGAAAATTGTCCAGAAAAAGAGGGCCGAGAAAGGCTCTTCTTAGGAATCTAGCTGCTTCTGTAATTCTTTATGAAAGAGTAAAGACCACTTTGGTCAAGGCTAAAGAAATACAGCCTATAGTTGAAAAATTGATAACCTTGGCGAAAAAACAAGATTTAGCTTCAAAGAGGGCCTTGGAATCGTATCTTTATACTCCCAATACGGTTGATAAGCTGATAAAGGAAATTGCACCTTTGTATGAAAAAAGAAACGGTGGATATACAAGAATAATAAAGCTTGGAAATAGGCCTGGAGATAATGCACCGGTTGCTATGATTGAGCTTGTAGATCTTGATAAATTAGAGAAATCAGTCGTTGACGCTAAAAAACCTATAGTAAAAAAAGAAGAAAAAGCCGAAAACAAGATTAAGTCTGAACCAAAGAAAAAAAATGTTGCAAAGGCGGGTAAATAATGAAGACATACGTAACAAAACCCAAAGAAATTACTAGAAAATGGTACTTGATTGATGCGGATGGGTTGACACTCGGAAGATTGTCTACTGCTATTGCAGATCTTTTAAGGGGAAAAAACAAGCCTAGTTTTTCGCCTTCAGTAGACTGTGGTGATTATGTAATTGTGATAAATACTGCAAAAATAAGAGTGACTGGAAGTAAGCTAGATGAAAAAGCATATTATAATTACAGCGGTTACCCAGGTGGTATGAGAAAGCTTACACTGTCTCAGCTTTTAGAAAGAGACGCCAATAGCGTAATTAGATTTGCAGTTAAGGGAATGCTACCAAAAAACAGATTAGCGGACGAAATTATTAAAAAGCTAAAACTTTTTCCAGGTTCAGAACATGATCACGTAGCTCAAAAACCTGAGAAGATCACAATTCAAGCTTAAGGAGTTATATGGCAGAGATTAAGAAAGAAAAATATTTTTATGGCTTAGGCAGAAGAAAGGAGGCAACAGCTCAAGTACGTTTGTACGTTGGTAATTCGGCCTCTATTGTAAATGAAAAAAAACTAAATGACTACTTTGGGAATGAGAATGTGGTTCGGGCAGCACTTGCACCGCTTGCTAGTACAGGAAATATCGATAAGACCTATGTAACTGTAGTTGTCAAGGGGGGTGGAGTAACAGGACAGGCGGAAGCAGTAAGCCTTGGTATCGCTAGAGCTCTGATAGAATACGACGAAGGATATAAGACGGTACTTAAAAAAGCTGGATTTTTGACTAGGGATCCTAGAGAAAAAGAACGAAAGAAGCCCGGTCTTAAGAGAGCAAGAAAAGCTCCTCAATTTTCAAAACGTTAAAAAAAGCTGCCCTTTGGGCAGCTTTTTTTATATTCTTGTTATACTTTTTATTTTCTTTTTGATAAAATTAGATAAGAAAATGGATAACGAAAAATCACTGGCAAAGCTAATAGGCGTTTTGGTCGCGTTTTTGTTGTTTGGAACGCTTTGTTTTATATTGTTGGGTGAAAAAAGCTTATGGACCGCTTTTTTCACAACACTAATAGTTTTTCTTAGCCATTTTAAACATGGTATCAACGAACCGGTTGGCGAGCAGTTGCTTATATTGCTAATCGTCGTTGGAAGTTATGCTTTACTAGGTTATTTTGTCAAATTAGCAATTGAATATTTTCTAGGAGGGGAGTTTAAAGAAAGCAGAAGGAGGCATAAAACAATGAAAGTAGTAAGCAAACTGCAAGATCACTATATAGTATGCGGATATGGAAGGGTCGGAAAACAAGTTGCCGAAGAGCTTTTTCATAGCAAAACAAAATTTGTCGTAATCGATAAGGATCATAGAGAGGCTTCTAAGGCGGTTTCGAATAATTATCTTGTTATATGCGGAGATCCGACTCTGGAAGAGACTTTGGTCCAGGCAAACGTTAAAAATGCAAAGGTTTTAATCGCATGTCTTGGAGAGGATACTGATAATTTATTTGTTACTCTTTCCGCGAGATTTCTTAATCCAGATGTATATATTGTTGCAAGAGCCAATGATGAAGAAAATATACCAAAATTTGAAAAAGCTGGAGCAAACAGGGTTGCTATTCCTTACCAAATAGGAGGTTACCATATGGCCACAATGGCGCTTCGTCCAGGTGTCTTGGATTTTCTGGATGTTATTATTGACAGCAGGCATGACGAACTTGAGGTTGAGGAGATAGAAGTTCCTCGATTATCTTTTATCGTAGGGAAAACCATTGCAGAGTCTATATCTAAAGATAAGACCGGAGCAACAATACTTGCGATTAATAGGGCTAATAATACGTCGAAAATAAATCCAAACGGTAAGGAAATGATAAATAGGGGAGACAGATTAATAGTGATGGGCAATAAAAAGCAACTACAAAAAGTTGCTGATCTGGTTGGGGTTGATTGAGTAAAAGGGAATCGAAAGAATTTAGAACTGTTGCTAAGAGTCACATTGGCACAAGGCTTGATATTTTTTGTGCCAATGAATTTGGAATTACAAGAAGTAAGGCTCAGAAGCTGATTTCTGACGAGCTTTTACTTGTCAATAGAAAGAAGGCTAATTCAAAATATATTGTTGGAGTTGGAGACAAAGTTTCTTTGATTTTTCCGAATGAAAACAAAAAAATTCCAAAAGTGCCGGTTATCTACGAAGACGAGGAAGTTTTGGTAGTAAACAAGCCGTCTGGAATCAGTGTTCATCCTTCTACAGGAGATAAGGACATTACTCTTACGGAGATGTTCTCAGATAAAATAGATGATCCTAAGGGACTTGATCGCCCGGGGGTGGTTCATCGGCTGGACAAAGGAACGTCAGGAGTTGTTGTCCTTGCAAAAACTTCAGGTGCGAGAGAGAACTTGCAAAAACAATTTAAAACAAGGCAGGTAGGGAAACAGTATATAGCTCTTGTTGAAGGAAAAATAGAGCCAGCGTCGGGAGTTATCGACATCCCGATCTCTAGAAACTTAAGGAATAGAAACAAAATGACTGCTAGTCTGTCTGGCAAGTCTGCAAGGACAGAATATAGGGTAATAAATTACATAGATGGCTATTCCTATGTTGAGGCTAAGATTTTCACTGGCAGAACTCATCAGATCAGGGTTCATTTATCATCTATCGGCTATCCTGTAGTAGGGGATCTTAAATACGGAAAGAATAGTGATTTTGTCGACAGGATATTCCTGCATTCGGAACGTCTTGAGTTCACCCACCCAAGGACCGGGAGGATTATGAGCTTTAGGGCAGAATTGCCAGAAGAGCTCATGGAAGCTATTAATAAGATAAAATCTTTGTAATTCTAAGGCCTTCGAGGCTATTATGTCATTGATTACTGGTGTATAATAGCATCCAGAAGATGAATTTAGTCGGAAATAAAAAAATCAAAGAACAGTTTGGAAGAATAAAGCAATCTGATAATTTATCACATGCTTATCTTTTTTGTGGGCCGAGCGAGGTTGGCAAAACTACTTTCGCAATTGAATTTGCAAAGCTTCTTTTGTGTGAAGCTGAACAGCTTGAGCCTTGCAATAAGTGCCAAAATTGTAAGTCTTTTAATTCCCAAAACAACCCTGATTTTATTTTTTCTGATTCCAATGAACCAATTGGGGTTGATGAAATGAGGGGTATTATTAGTTCTTTGGATCTATCTCCATATAATTCAAAGTATAAGGTTGTAGTAATAGCAAATATTGAAAGGGCTACAACGCAAAGCATAAACTCTTTTCTTAAGACTCTTGAGGAGCCGACAAAGACGACTAAAATTATTTTGACAGCAAAAAATAAAAAGAACCTACTTCCGACAATAGTTTCAAGGACGCAAATAATGAACTTTAGTTTAGTTGATAAAAAAGATATAAGAGAATTCATGGCAAATAATTATTCGTTGTCGCCAGTAGAGATTGAGGAGATAGTGGAGATTTCTGTGGGGAAAATCGGTAAAGCGATTAGTATGGCTAAGAATTTTACTGAATATACAACGTGTAAAGAGCTTAGCGAGGAGACACTAAGGGCAATATATTCAAATGATATTAATGAAAAATTTATCTTTGCCGAAAAACTATCCAAAGATAAAGAAAAAACTGAAGAGATCCTCTCGCTATTGGAGCTAAAAATTAGAAAAAATATTCTTGAAAATTCAGTAAATTTCGATAATAATAATATTCTTAAAGATATTAAAATAATGGATAATATAGTGCTAGCAAAAGACTGCCTAAAAGGAAGCGTAAATCTAAAGCTTGCTTTAGAGTCTTTATTGCTTACTAATTAAGGATAATAATGAAGGTAATAGGAGTTCAATTCAATTCAGCAATTAAGATTTATGATTTTTTGCCCGGACTTTATAAAGTAGAGCCAAGAGACTGGGTTATCGTTGAATCTTTTCAAGGTCCAGAAATTGGTAGGGTAGTCTATGTAGATAAGGAGATTAAGGGCAATTCAGAAGAACAGATAAGCGAAATAATTAGAATTGCAGATGCTAAGGATTTGGCGAGGGGAGAAAAGATGAAATCTGATGGGGCCATCTTTTTAAAAGACTTTAAGGATAGAGTAGCTAAGTCGGGACTAGAAATGAAGCCTGTACACTCGGAGTATTCATTTGATGGCGAAAAAGTAGTATTTTATTTTGTTTCTGAAAAAAGGATTTTTTTTAAGGATCTTATTAAGGAACTTTCTAGAGTTACTAAGAAGCAAGTTATTATGCGGCAAATCGGTCCAAGGGACGAAGCAAAGCTCCTTGGTGGATATGGCATATGTGGTGAACAGCTTTGTTGTAGGAGATTTATGACAAGGATGGATAGCGTGACTATGGATATGGCAAGGGATCAATATGAAACAAATGTGAATGTAAACAAGGTGACCGGCGTTTGCAACCGATTAATGTGTTGTTTGGCGTTTGAGGCCAACAACTCGAAAGGGAAAGCCAAAAAATGACATTAATCTTTTCTTATTTACTAATATTGGCTGTTGGTATGTTTGTACTTTATGTTGCGAGTAAGACAAAATCAAATGACACAGAGATAATCGTAGGTCAAAAGCGAGAAATTCGAGAGATTAGCGAAAGAATCCAAGAGGTTTTAGACGCCGAGCAGATTGAGAAAAAGATGGAGAAGCAGCTTAAGTCAGTAGTTACTGAAGCAAGTAAGCTTTTTAAGAGTAACGAATTCAAACAAGCTGAGAAAAAGTACCTTAGTATTATTAAAGAAGATCCAAAAAACATTAAAGCATATCAAGGCCTTGGTCTTATATATTTAGAAGACGACGAATTTGAGGGCGCTGCCGAAGTTTTTGAGAAGATATGCGAGCTTGATCCTACAAACGATGTTGCTTTCAATAATTTGGGAATGTGCTATTTTAACCTTAAAAGATATGATGAAGCTATGAAAGCCTACGAGAGTTCCGTTGCTCTTAATACACAAATCTCTCATAGATACGCAAATCTTGCTTTAGCAGCAAGTAGAATAAAGAATTATAAGGTTCAAATCAAAGCTCTTGAAAGTGCGATAGCTCTAGAGCCAAAAGTTGCTTATCTAGAAGAATTAGCTACGGCAGCAAAGAATGTAGGCGATAGGCAGCTTCTCATAAAAGCACTTGAGAAAATACTTGAAAAGGAGCCAAATAATGCAGATGTTCAAAGAAGGTTGACCAGACTCAAGGCATGACGAACCATTGACTATAGTTGACTTTTTTTATATAATATCTAAGTTAAAAAGTTAATGCCGATGTAGCTCAGTGGTAGAGCAACTGTTTTGTAAACAGTCGGTCGTCGGTTCGAGTCCGACCATCGGCTCCACGTCAGCGGTAGCTGACGCCCTTCGTACGTTTTCTAAGGAAAAGTGCTTCGGGCTTTCGCTTCGCTTCCTTTGTCGACAAAATTAGGTAAATTTTGTCGAAACGGAGAAAAAGCGTAAACTTCTTCCGACAAAGAAAGTGTTTGTCGGTTATTAGAGTGACAAAAAAACTTGGGGAGGTACCGGAGCGGTCAAACGGGGCAGACTGTAAATCTGCTGGCATACGCCTTCGGGGGTTCGAATCCCTCCCTCCCCACCACGTCATAATTTACAGTCAGGTTATGTAGATTCGCTAAAGCGAACTACTACACCTTTAAGTAAATTATTCCTTATCAGAAAAATTATAAATTTTTCTGAATAAAAGGGGTCCCCAAAAATCAAAGATTTTTAGGGGAAGAGGAGACACTGCGAAAGTGCGCAACAATTGGCGCTAGGCAACTTGTGAAGCACGTCAGCGAGTGGCGACGAGCCCACCTAGCTCAGTTGGTAGAGCGCATCCATGGTAAGGATGAGGTCACCGGTTCAATCCCGGTGGTGGGCTCCACGTCACAATTCGCTGTCAGGTTACGCAGATCATCCTTAGGCTGACTGCTTCACCTTATCGCGATTGCTCCTTTTTCGCGAAAATTGGAAATTTTCTCGAGAGCGAATTATAAATCAAATAATGAATTAATTAAGATATTATCTGAAAGGAAAGCAATGGCTAGTAAGAAAAAAGACATCAGGCCGGTAATTACGCTAGAATGTACTGAGTGCAAAGAGCGTAATTATGCTACCACTAAGAATACCCGCAATACGACTGGTAGGCTTGAAGTAAACAAGTTCTGCAAGAGAGAGAAAAAACATACTCTTCACAGAGAAACTAAATAACAGCTATGCTGTTATTTTCGTAGGGGCGTAGTTAAATGGTATAACGAGGGTCTCCAAAACCTTTATTGCGGGTTCGATTCCTGCCGCCCCTGCCACTCAAAAGCACAATTGTTAATATCTAATTATTAAAAAAATGAAACTTGTAAGGTTTAATCCTTTCTATATTAAGAAACTGGAAAGTTGGTTTGAGGAAGACATTTCTGGAAACCAGTTTATTACCTGGTATTCAGACGTTAATAATTGGTTCTCCTTAGTTGATAACGAAAAAAGATTTGCATTCGCCGTTGTGGAGAAACGGAAATTTATTGGCTTTGTAGATATAGAAATAACTGCCAATAACACAGCGAGCTTTGGTACGGGGATTGATCCTAAGTTACGAAGAAGGGGGCATGGCAGCAAGCTTCTAAAACTAATTGAGACACATCTGCTATCATCTACTACTGACAAGTTATTTGCTGGTGTAGATAGTAATAATTTAGACTGCAAAAGATTTTTAATTAAAAACGGATTTAAAGTAGTTTCTGATGATGGTGAAATTACGGGCTATATTAAAGAGATCAAATAATGAATATGCAAATGAATTTGATTATTGATAATAATCTAGAGGCAAGCGACTACTTAAAGTTAGTGGATTCGATTGGTTGGAAAGCTCTTACTGAAGAACAGGTAGAAAGAGCTCTTAAGCACACAATGCATACCGTAAGAGCTATTGTTGATAATGAGGCAGTCGGAATGGCTAGATTGGTTGGTGATTTTGGAGCCCACGGTCTGCTAACCGATGTAGTTGTTTTGCCTAGATATCAACGAAGAGGGATAGGTTCCGCACTTGTTAATGATGTTTTGAAATATATAAATGAATACACCAAGAAAGACGAAAAATTTATTATTGAACTATGTCCAACTTATGGAATGAAAGAGTTTTATCAAAGACTCGGCTTTAAATATAAACCAGAGAATATGGATGGAATGTATTTATGGATAGAAAAATAATTCTTATTGGTGGAATGCCAACGGCGGGAAAGACGACCATTGCAAAAGAGCTGTCCAGCAGCCTTAATATCCCCTGGATTTCTACTGATTTAATACGCAAAATTATGTTATCTGTAGTCAATTTAGACGAAAAATCAAAAATAATGCCTTGGGATGGTTATTCTGCAGAAGAATATCTTACTAAATTTTCAGCCAGTCAAATAGCACAAAACGAATATGAAAGCGGTATAGCTACTTGGCCAGGCGTTGAGGCCATGTTCCATAAAAATTGGGTTTGGCTTGAAGGTTTTATTGTAGAGGGAGTAGGAATTTTACCTAAACTTGCAGCAATTGAACAGTCAAGAAACACTTATATAAAATCGATATTTATTTCAGATCGTAACATAGATAGAACAAGAGAAACTATATTTTCTCGTGGCCTATTTGGGAATCCAAATGACTATTCTGACTTATTAAAAGAGAAAGAAGTTGAATGGGTCCGTCTTTTCGACGAAATCATTAGAGACGAAGCTAAACAATTTGATTTTCCGGTTATTGATGTAGATAAAAGCGAAAGTGACATTCAGAAAGTAACCGAAGTGCTTGAAAGGATGTTAAGTTGAAACCAAATTCATATTTAAGAAAAATAGATTTGAATATGGCCAAAATGGAATATGATATGTTTCAAGAAATACCAGCAGAAGAAACTGGTAGCGAAAATGAAGCTAATGGACTGACTTTTGAAGAATTTAAAGATTATCTGAAATCCAGAGTTGATGAGGGAAGTGGTGTTGGCATGAAGAAAAAACGAATTCAGAAGGTAAATTATGTTTTTTATAAAGGAGATTATCCTGTCGGAAGAATAGCCATAAGACCCGTTTTGAATAGGTATTGGGCCATACATTCAGGTAATATTGGTTTTACTATTAGGCCAAGCGAAAGAGGAAAGGGCTATGGAAGCGAAATGTTTAGATTGGCACTTTTAGAGTGTAAAAAGTTAGAACTAATTAGTGTTAGGGTGCAATGCAACAAAAATAATGTAGGCTCGAAAAAGGTAATTGAAAGAAACGGCGGAATTTCAATCAGAAAGGATGAGGAGACCTTATTCTTTAGCATAGACTTAAGCAACTGAGGAGTCTGGTAAAGGTCTCAAGAAAACAATTGACAAATTGCCGGAAATTAGGTAATATTTAAGTACGAAGCCGAGAGGCTTTTTTAAAATACAAGAAAGAGGGAGTATGAAAAAACTAAAAAGAATATTCGGGAAAATATTTGGTTATTTCAAGGAATCAAAGGACGAACTGGTTAAGGTGGTTTGGCCAAGCAGAAAGCAGGTGGCTCAAATGACTTTTGCGGTAGTCTTAATTTCGGTTATCGTAGGCGCTTTCTTGGGATTATTCGACTTCATTCTTGGCAGAGTTCTCGCATATTTCATTAACTTAAAGCTTTAATTCGAGGTAGGAGTTTTTATGTCAAAACAACAAAGTGAGGGTAGGCATTGGTACGTGATTCATACTTATTCTGGATACGAAGAAAAAGTAGCTGACAGCTTGAGACAAAGAATCAAGTCGTTAAATATGGAAGACAGTATTTTTGATGTGATTGTACCAAAAGAAAAGACGATTGAAATTAAAAATGGCCGTAGAAAAACCGTAGAAAAACGTATTTTCCCAGGTTACGTAATTGTTGATATGCTGATTACTGACGAAAGTTGGTATGTGGTTCGAAATACTCCTCAGGTAACAGGGTTTATCGGCTCCGGAATTACACCGATTCCGATGAGTGAGACAGAAGTTACTCTGATTCAGAAGAGAATGGGTATTGAAGAACCTAAGTTCCAAATTGATTTAGTGAGGGGCGATTTAGTGAGTATTATTGACGGGCCCTTTAAGAGCTTTGACGGAGCTGTTTATGAAGTCGATCAAGAGAAGGGGAAGGTTCGTATTATGGTTAATATGTTTGGTAGAGAAACACCGGTTGAACTTGATTCTCTACAGGTAAAAAAGATCTAGTAACGGTATTTAAGATAGTTTAAGGAGTAAATATGGCAAAGAAAATATTGAGAAAAGTAAAACTACAAGTTGAAGGAGGTAAGGCAACTCCTGCGCCTCCGGTTGGTACTGCATTAGGGCCTTTGGGTATCAATATCATGGATTTTTGTAATCAATTTAACGAAAAGACCAGAGAACAGATGGGTATCGTGATTCCTTGTGTTATTTCAGTCTATGAAGACCGTTCGTTTGACTTCATTATGAAGAAGCCACCAGCAGCAGTACTTATCAAAAAAGAGTTAAATTTGCAAAAAGCTTCCAGTTCAGTGAAGAAGGAAAAAGTAGGAAAATTAACCAAAGAACAAGTTAGAAAAATTGCTGAAAACAAATTTGAAGATTTGAATGCAAATTCTATCGAACAAGCAGAGAAGATTATTGCTGGGACTGCTCGTTCAATGGGAATAGAGGTAGAAAAATAATTAATCTAAATAAGTGGGAGATGCAAGTCGTTAAAACCACAAAGGAGTAGACATGGCAAAAAAAGAAGAACTAAAAGGCAAGAAGGTCGAAAAGGACACTGCGGTAGCAGACGAAAAAAAACAAAAGGCCACAAAGACTGAAAAAGCAGTAAAGCCTGCAAAAAATAAATTGAAGAAATCAGAAAAGAGCCATTCAAAAAAGTATAGAGAAGTGCAGACATTGGTTGAAAAAGATAAATTATATACAGCAGAAGAAGCGATAGCTCTTGCTAAAAAGACTTCTACTACGAATTTTGACTCTTCTGTAGAATTGCATATAAATCTAAATTTGGACTTGAAAAATAGTGAACAACAGGTAAGAGGCAGTGTAGTTTTACCAGCGGGGACAGGAAAAACAAAAAAAGTTTGTGCGATCGTGGGTAATGAAAAAGAAAAAGAAGCAAAAGAAGCAGGAGCAGATTTTGTAGGCGGTGCAGAACTTATAGCAAAGATTGAGAAGGGTTGGCTCGATTTCGATGTAGTTGTAGCTACGCCTGATATGATGGCCCAACTTGGTAAAATTGGTAAAATTCTTGGAACAAAGGGCCTGATGCCGAATCCGAAAGTCGGAACTGTTACCCCGAATGTTGGAAGTATCACGAAAGAAATAAAAAAGGGGATGGTGGAATATAGAACAGATAAAAACGGTATAATTCATTTAATTATCGGGAAGGCATCGTTTTCAGAAAGTGAATTGTTGGAAAATTTTAATGCGATAATGGACACGATTGTTAAAGTGAAGCCAAGTGGTATCAAGGGTACGTATATTAAGAGCGTTTCGGTTGCTACTACGATGGGTCCAGGGATAAAGGTTTCGTATAAGAACTAATTTAGTTTAACAAAATTTGTTTATTTAAGAACGACCTATTTAGGTCGTTTTTAAATATTTTGCCTAGCCTGTGGATAAAATGATAAAAAAATACTTTACAATGGTCTTCTTGGTGGTATATAATGGTGAAAAGTGGTGAGAAGTGGGGATAAAATAAGTCAAAAGGCAGAAGATGTTTATAGGTGAATACCAACACAATATTGACGATAAAGGAAGGCTAGCTATCCCGGTCCGTTTTCGTGGTCAACTATCGGAGGGTGCGGTTGTTACGAAGGGCCTGGATAATTGTCTTTCTTTGTATACAAAAGAAGCTTGGAGTTTGCAGGTTGAAAAATTAAGCCTGCTTCCACAAACTCAAGCAAACGCTAGAGCATATTCTCGTTTTATGCTTGCAAGTGCATTTCCAGTTGAGATTGACAAACAGGGGAGAGTAAACATACCCGCGACGCTACGTTCGTTTGCAAACCTCACAGGAACAGTTATTGTTACAGGGCTTAGTGATCATATTGAGATATGGAATCACAAAGCTTGGGATCAATATAAAGAGAACATTGAAAAGTCAAGCATCGATATCGCTGAAGAACTAGGTATTTAGTTGTTTTTCTCACGCGTGTTTAGCTAGCAGCCAGCACGCACTTTATACAACACTACCTCAAAAAAATTTAGCCCAACTAAATTGAAAAATCTACTTTAAACGATCTAATTTATTCAAACAAAAACAAAAAATAACTCTACCTAAACAAATATTCTGACTGCTAGCTATATACTCAGGAGAAAAAATGAAACAGAAGCACATACCAGTTCTTTTACAAGAGGTATTATTTTATTTACAGCCAGAAAAGAATAAAAACTTTATAGATGCCACACTAGGGTTCGGCGGTCACGCAAGAGAGATATTAAACAGAACCAGTCCGAACGGCTTACTTTTAGGTATCGATAGAGATGAAGAGGCTCTTGATATTACTATTTCAATAATGTCAAAAGAGTTCGGAAAAAGGTTCATTCCATTTTATGGTAACTTTTCTCTGATTGATGAGGCTGCCAAAGGCTTTAAGGTTGATGGGGGGATTATAGCAGATTTAGGAGTTTCTTCTTATCAGTTAGACGAAAAGAGCAGGGGCTTTTCCTTCAGAGGGAATGATCCTCTGGATATGAGGATGGACAAGAATGAAAAGATTACGGCGGAAAAGGTTGTAAATGAATTCAGTAGAGAGATCCTCGAAAAAATTTTCCTAGAATTTGGCGAGGAGAAATTTGCGAAAAGGATTGCTGAAAGAATTGCGAGGGAAAGGGAGCTAAAAAGAATAACTACAACCATGGAACTCGCAAATATTATTGAAAAAGCAATTCCTAGAAGATTTTGGCCGAAAAATATTCATCCGGCTACAAAAACCTTTCAGGCTATAAGGATTACGGTCAATAAAGAAATAGATTCTTTAATAGGGTTTTTGCCTAAGGCGGTAAGTATTCTAGAGCCGAAAGCAAGACTCGGAGTGATTAGTTTTCACTCTATTGAGGACAGAATTGTAAAAGACTTTTTTGTAAAAAAAGCGTCAGGCTGTGAATGTCCTCCGCAGTTTCCAAAATGTATTTGTGGTAAGGTCCCAGAAATAAAAATAATAACAAAAAAGCCAGTTGTTGCTTCGGATTCAGAGATCAAAAACAACCCGAGAAGCAGAAGCGCAAAATTAAGAATTATAGAAAAATTGTAAAGAGCTTAGGGAGGGTGCCTAAAGGAGGGTATATGAGAGACAGGGTAAAAAGAAGAAAATTTAAAAGAAATTATAGATCCGAGTTAATGCTTGGCAAGCTTGCAGTTTCTTTTGTTTTTATTATATCAGTATTGGCACTATCTTTTCTTTTCATGGTTCAGACCAATAGAATGACGCTTAAAAGTTACGATATAGCCAAACTTGAAAAAGAGAAAAAAGAGCTTCTTAGGCAGCAAGAGATGCTTATCGTCGAGCTGTCTAGTATGCAGTCTATAAATGAAATCGAAAAGGGGGTAAAGGACAGTGGTATGGTACCTGTCAGTAAAATTAATTATTTGCCATATAGCACTAGTGTTGCCCTTGGTTCAAATTAGGATTAAAAAATTATCTTATTTATTGTATAATTTATTTATACATTATGAAACGAGTGTACCGTGAATAGTTATTTTGATTCCCAGAAGCAAAAGAGAAGAATCAGGTTTGTTACATTGGTTTTTACTGTTCTTTTTTTAACAATAATATCTAGGTTATATTTTTTACAGATCTATAAACATGAATATTATGCCCAAGCGGCCTCTCAACAACAAACATCAAAATTTACAATTCCGGCACAGAGAGGTAGGATTTTTATTTCAGATACAATCTCCGGAGGTTCATATCTATTAGCGACAAATCAAACCTTAAATCTTGTTTATGCGGACCCCTCACTGATTAAAAATAAAGAAGAAGCTGCTGAAAAGATTTCTAGCGTTTTGAACATGAATAAACAAGAAGTTTTAGACCTAATAAGCGTTAGCGGTCAATACGCACCATTGAAACATAAAGTAAATGAAAATGAATTAAAAGTCATACTTGAAGCAAAAATAGTGGGAATAAGCTATAAGCCAGAATATTGGAGATATTATCCCGAGGAAACTTTGGCTTGTTCTGTATTAGGATTTGTTGACTCTGGAGGGACAGGAAGGTACGGACTTGAAGAATATTTCAATAGTGAGCTTGTCGGAACTCCGGGACAAACAAAAGCAGAAACAGATGAAAATAACGGCGTTGCTTTGGTATTTGGTAAAAATATTGTGAAACCTGCCGAAGATGGAAGCGATTTGTATCTGACTCTAGATCGCTATATTCAGGGCAAGGCCGAAGCTTTGCTGAAAGAAGCCGTTGATAAATATAAAGCAGACGGCGGATCTGTTATAGTAATGGACCCTACAACGGGAAAAATTCTCGCTATGGCCAATAATCCCATCTTTGATCCAAATAAATATTCTACTATTGAGGAGGAAGATTATTCAGTTTATAAGAACAAGGCAGTTACGGATAGTTATGAGCCTGGCTCTATATTCAAGGTCATAACAATTGCTGCTGGTTTGGATGCTGGAGTAATAACCCCGGAAACTACTTATGAGGATAGCGGGGTTTTGTTGATTGACGGAAATAAAATTATGAATTCAGACAAAAAGTCAAATGGGATACAAACAATGACTCAAGTGTTGGAGAAGTCTCTTAATACTGGAACTACCTGGGTAGAGCAAAAACTTGGGAAAAATAAATTTTACGAATATTTGAATAAATTTGGCTTTGGGAAAATTACAGGAATAGAATTCTCTAACGAATCAAGCGGAATTTTGCTAACCCCCGATGAATTAAATGAACATGGTTATGCGACTATGAGTTTTGGGCAAAGTGTTTCCACGACCCCGCTGCAGATGATTGCAAGCTATTCAGTTATAGCTAACGGAGGCAAAGCCGTTACGCCTCATATAATAGACAAGATCGTAAATTTTGATGGTAGTTTTGAATCCATTGAACAGGGAGAGGCCAAAAGGGTAATTTCCAAAAAGGCGGCAGATGACTTAACAGAAATGATGGTATCGGTTGTTAATAATGGACACGGAAAGCAAGCTAGCGTTGCTGGATATAAAATAGCAGGGAAAACAGGAACAGCGCAAGTAGTGAAAGAAGACGGTACCGGTTATGAAGAAAATAAAAATATAGGAACCTTTATCGGTTTTTCTCCGACTGAAGGTGCAAATTTTGTAGTTCTTGCCAAGATAGACAATCCACATAATGTTGCATGGGCGGAGAGTACAGCAGCTCCAGTGGTAGGAAGTATGCTGGATTTTCTTTTGAAGTATTATAATATACCACCGACGGAATAAGATCATGAGTAGGTTAATAGCTTATTTCTTAAGACTTTTTGCTAAATATTATTTAAAGAAAAATAATATTGAAGTAATAGCAATTACGGGGAGTGCAGGCAAAACTACTACAAAATTTATTTTATCTAAATTAGTTTCCGATAATGAAACATATATTCCGAATGAGGCTTACAATACAGAGATTGGTATACCGCTAGCTATTTTTAAAGAGAAGGTGCCATCAAAGAGTAAAAGTATATTTGCTTGGTTAATAGTATTAATAAAGATAAAGATTAAATTTCTCAAAAAGGCTCCTTATAAAAGGATTATTTTGGAATTTGGTGCTGATAAGCCAGGTGATATTTTGTATTTCATGTCCTTTATTAAGCCAAAAATTTCTGTTGTTACCTCTGTATTGCCGACTCATCTGGAAAAATTTAAAGACATTCAGGCTGTTGAAAAGGAGAAAGGTAATTTGGTTGAATTTACCGATCCCACTGGATATGTAATTCTAAATAACGACGATGAAAGAGTCGGGAACATGGCAAATAGAACTAAAGCGAGAATAATAACTTTTGGAAGAAAGGGGGGGTCTAGCTTCCAGTATGACAAAGTTGAATTTGAGGAAAGTGGAAAGCTGTCTTTTTATATTAGAAAAGACAAAAAACATTTCTATGTCAAGACTAACTTCCTTGGTGAACATTTTGTTCCTTCAATATTGTCAGCGCTTGCTGTGATTAACTGTATGGGCTTTGAGTTAGAGGATAAATTAGGCGATCTTGAAAATATTTTCCCTGAGAAAGGAAGAATGCGCCTCTTAGAGGGGATTAACCAAGGCTTGATTATAGACGATAGTTATAATGCTAATCCGGAATCTGCTTTAGCGGCTCTTGAAGTACTAAACAGATTTGAGGGGAGAAAAATTGCAGTATTGGGCTCAATGAATGAGCTGGGTGATTACGAAAAGGAGGGCCATGAAAAGGTGTCAAAAAAGGCTGTAGAGGTTGCAGATCTAATTATTTTTGTTGGTAGAAAAACCAAAGAATACTCTCTAGAAATCGCCTTAGAAGGATTGAACAAAAATTGTGTTCAATATTTCCAAGACCCTTACAAGGCTGGTGAATATCTAGCAGGTATTATTAGAAAAGGGGATGTGGTATTATTTAAAGGCTCTCAAAACGGAGTATTCTTAGAGGAAGCTGTAAAAAAGATTCTTAAAAGGCCTATAGAATCAGAGGAGTTACTTGTTAGGCAATCAAAAATGTGGCAAGATAAGAAGGAAAAATTCAGAAAAAGTCTTAGGGAGGATAATATATGATAGAGCAATCAATAGTAATTAACATTAACGAACAATTAGCTATGCAACAAATTATTAAGCTGATGAGCTTATCTACTCTTAGCTTTATTATCGCAGTAGCTATTACTCCTATATTTACTCATTTTGCCTTCAAATATAAATGGTGGAAGCAAATCAAAGATACGGCATGGATAGGTGGAGGCAAAGAAAAGGCTCCTGTTTATTACAGTCTTCACAAAGAAAAGCACAAGAGAAATATACCCACAATGGCGGGTGTTATTATTTGGTTCACGGTGGCGGTGATAACTTCTATTTTTAATCTTGATAGGGCGCAAACCTGGTTACCTCTTTTTACTATTGTTTCGATAGGACTTCTTGGTCTGATTGACGATTTTGTAAATATTCGTTCTACTGGAGGCATAGCCGGAGTGAAATCAAAGATAAAAGCGGCTTGGATACTGATTTTTTCTGGTATTGGCGCATACTGGTTTTATTATAAGCTTGGGTGGAATATCCTGCATATCCCTGCATATGGCGATGTTAATGTAGGAATCTTTTATATCCCGATATTTATTTTTATTGTCTTTGCTACTGCAAACGCAGTCAACATTACTGACGGCTTGGATGGGCTAGCGGGAGGACTTTTAGCTGCTTCGTTTGGCGCTTATTCGGTAATTTCTTTTTTCCAAGGTAATTTTGGGTTGGCTTCTTTTTGCGCAACTGTAGCGGGAGCTGTCTTGGCCTATACTTGGTTTAATATTTATCCAGCGAGATTTTTGATGGGGGACACCGGTGCCGTGGCTCTAGGGGCAACACTCGGGGTAGTCGCTATGCTTACAAATACTGCACTAGTATTGCCCGTAATAGGCTTTGTTTTTGTGGCGGAAACCTTGTCGGTTATAATCCAACTTACATCAAAAAGACTTAGAAACGGAAAAAAAGTCTTTCTTTCCGCACCAGTACATCATCACCTAGAAGCTATTGGTTGGCCCGAGACAAAAATAACAATGAGACTTTGGATAATCGGGGCGATTTCGGCTTTAATGGGCGTGGTTATCTCCCTTTTAGGTAGAGGATATAGTTAATGTCGCTATCTAGGAGTAAAAGAAAAACACTTGTAAGTAGTCGGACGGCAAAGCCTGATCATTGGCTTTCAATATGTGTTTTTTTGCTTTTGTCTATTGGCTTAATAACAGTTTTTTCGGCTTCTGTAGTCTTAAGCAGAAATGACGGGAGGCCTGATAATTATTATTTTTTTTCCCAATTTGTTTCCGTTTTTATTTCTTTCTTCGCTCTCTATATTGGATACAAGATTGATTACAACTTTTGGAAAAAACTTTCGCCTGTATTATTGATAATTGGCGTTTTTCTACTATTTACTGTTTTTATTCCTGGCGTTGGAATAGAAGCAAATGGCGCCAAAAGATGGATAAATATTGGCTTTACTACTTTTCAGCCTTCGGAGGCCATGAAAATAGCCTTGATTTTATATCTAGCTACCTGGTTTGAAATGAAAGGAAAGGACGTTGCCGACATTAAGAAGACTCTATTTCCTTTTAGTATATTGCTTTTAGCAATAATTATAATTGTTCTTTTAATGCAGAGAGATATGGGAACGGCGCTTGTTACTATCGTAATTGCTGGCATAATGTTTTTTACTTCTGGTGCGAAAATAAGTCATTTAGTTTCCTTGTTTTCAATAGGTTGCCTAGGGCTTATAGCACTAATCAAATTGGAGCCATACAGAGTGCAAAGAGTTCTTATATTCTTAAATCCTGGTGCAGATAAAACAAATGCAGGGTACCAGATAAGTCAAGCGCTACTTACTGTCGGATCGGGAGGACTATGGGGGCTTGGCTTCGGTCAGTCAAGGCAGAAATTTAATTATTTACCTGAACCAGCTACTGATTCTATATTCGCGATTATTTGCGAGGAACTTGGGATGATCAGAGCAAGTTTAATAGTATTTCTATTCGTCTTTTTCGCTTACAGGGGTTATATTATTGCCAGAAACGCACCTGATTGTTACTCAAGATTGGTTGCTACGGGCATTACTACGTGGATTATCACCCAGGCTTTTATTAACATCATGGCAATACTATCGTTAATTCCGCTTACAGGAGTGCCCCTACCGTTTATTAGTTATGGAGGTTCTTCGTTGATTATGTTAATGTTTTCTTGCGGGTTGCTTTTAAATATTTCAAGACATAGCACAAAGGAGGGAAGATAATGAAAATCATAGTGTCTGGTGGCGGGACAGGTGGCCATATTTTGCCAATATTAGCGGTTATAGGAGAGCTTAACGAGGTTGCAAAGGAACCCGAGATTCTTTATATCGGCTCAAAGGATGGAATGGAAGGCAGGATTGTTCCACAAACAGGAGTTCATTTCAAAGCTATTAAAAGCGGTAAATTTAGAAGGTATCATAATAGCCTTATACTTAATATCGTTAATCCTTATACTTTCTTCAAAAATTTAAAAGATCTATTCAGGTTTAGCTCTGGGTATATTGAATCCCGAAAAATAATTAAAGAGTTTGATCCCGACGTAGTTTTTTGCAAAGGAGGCTTTGTAAGTTTGCCCGTTGGCTTAGCTGCAAAACATCTTGGATTTCCACTCGTAATCCATGAATCAGATAGCGTGATGGGACTAGCGAACAAGATTCTCGCCAAGAAGGCTGACAGAGTTTGTGTTGGCTATGACATTAAGAGGTATTCTGAAATAGATCCGGACGTTGTTAAATATACCGGCAATCCAGTTCGAGTAGACATTCTCAAAGGTTCAAGAAAAGAAGCACTAGAAAAGTTCGGGTTGGCCGATAAAAAAACTATTTTAGTAATAGGTGGTAGTCAAGGATCATCAGCTATCAATAATTTGATTTTTGAGTCTCTCAACGATTTATTAAAGAAATATCAGCTAATTCACATAACCGGGGAACTTGATTATGACTGGCTTAAATTCCAAGCTAAGAAACTACCAAATGAATTGTCAAAAAATTACCTTGTCTTTAACTTTTTATCAAAGGATTTAGAAGATGCCTACGCAGCGGCTGACTTGGTAATTTCTCGTGCTAGTAATAATGTAATTGCTGAACTCGCTGCCTTAAAAAAAACAGCAATACTTATTCCTTTGCCTTCCTCGGCAAATAACCATCAACTAAGTAATGCCCAAATTCTTTCTAGGCAAGGTGCTGTTCTGACAATGCTTCAAGAACACTTGACTCCAAAGGGGCTTAAGCGACAAGTAGATCTGCTATTTGAAAATCCAGAAGAAATGAAGCTCTTGGCTAAGAAATTAAATGAAACGTATGTTCCTGATTCAGCGAAGATGATTGCTAATGAGATAGTAAGCTTCGGAAGCAAGTTTGCAGAAATTAAACAAGAATATGAGAAAACAAGTTAGACCTCGGAATTTTAATAGAAGAAAAAAGACTTATAGGCAACCAGCGATCTATAATCGAACCTCAGATATGGAGGGCAAACAGAGGAAGGTTAATCTTGGCTTAATATCTTTTCTTTGTTTGCTTTTCGGATTGGTTTATCTAGTTTTTTTCTCCCCAGTCTTTATGGTAAAGGAAGTGGAAATCGGCGAAACGGTCTATATCGACAGAGAAATTGTACTCACCAGATCCCAGGAATTTATTAAGAGTTTTTTTAACAGAAACATTGTTACGATCAATACTTCTAAGTTAGCTGAAAAAATTCAGTATTCACCATCAATTAAAAATATCAAAATAATTAGAAGACTCCCAAATAAGATAGCTATTGAAATTGAGGAAAGAGGACCAATCTTTATACTTGAACATCCAAAGGGCCGATTTTTGATTGATGAAAACGGCTACGCGTTTTTATTAGAAGATGAAAAATATTCAAATGTGCCTTTAATTAAGGATAATAGAGGCTTAGAAATTGAAAACGGTTCCAAGTCGTTTAACAGTAATTTGATTAATTTGATAAATATAATTAATATTGATTTCCTTCGTTTAGCAGAGGTGGAGGTCAGGAGCATTGAGCTTATCAATACAATTGACGAAATGAAAGTTATTACAGATGCAGGCTGGTATGCTTACTTTAATCCTGAATATAATGCGGAAAGTCAATTAGTTAATCTATCAAGGATAATACAAGACGCGAAAAATAAAGGCGTCAAGTTGGAGTATGTGGATCTCCGCGCAGAAAATAAAATTTTTTATAAATAAACGGAATCATTGTCTGACAGGGGAGTCCCCTAATAATTAATTAAATAAATAATTAATTATTTATTTAGGCCTAAATAAAATCGAGAGAGCATCCAGCTTTTTAAATTTAAAATAAATATTAAATAATAATATAAATAATTTTTATAACAATTAAATATTATTTGCTAGAACCTAACTATGGTTATACTATTACTCTAGTGTATGCTTACATATTTTGGCTCTCTATAAATAAAAAGACTATTTTTATAAATTAAATAACCAGACGTTAGCAAGATTTCGGAAATGTTAAATGTCGTCCAAGATATATTGTGCGACATTATAATTGTTTTCTTCCCTTTCTTAAATCTATCCTAAGTAATTAAATTTTTAGAACATTATTGATCTATATATTTTGAAGGGATTAGGGGATGTTAGCCTTTAGTCTGCTTTTTATAATTGTTGTGCTTAATAGCAATTAAATTATAAATGTTAAAATTTAATTATATCTCCTGGTTTGAGCTCATTTTCTCCTGCTTGTTTTTTGTTTATAGCGGAATTTGTGTTAATTATTTCTATGGCCTCTTCTTCCCTATTCTTTCCAGGAAGATTGATAGGGGGAATGTTATGCGTATCAGTAATTAATTCTTCCTTCTTCTCGTTGGTACTCTCCTCATTTTTAGGAGTAGGGGTGGTAAGTTCTTTGATAAGCTTTTTAAGTTCATTCTTATCGACTTTAATCTGCTTAACATTATCATTATTTAATTTTACGGCGGGTTTATTGTCAATTTTTGAGATAGAAGCTGAGGTTTCCTCAGAGTCTTTGTTTGTTTTTTCTGTTATTATCTCTGGGATTATTTTATTGGGTTGTGGCTTTGGCTCCTCTGCCTTATTTTTTTCTGCGGGCTTTCTGTTTTGTTCTGATTCGCCTTTCTTTTTATTGTCATCTTCAATTTGACTTAATTCCAGTTCTTTTAAATATTTCCTATATTCCTGTTCTATAGTTGTTGTATTAACTTGACTTTCTGCTGAGGAATCAATATAGACTTCCTGTTGTCTGTTTTCGTTTGCTTCAATTCCAGCAATAACATTATCTACCCCGTACCACTTCTTAATAGCTTCCTCAACTGAAGCAAGAGGTGTTCCGTATCTTTCCCTGGAAACTGCAGTGATAATCGTTGAAAGATTGTCGGTAATATGAGGAGAGTTTAGTGTCATGGCGCTAAATGGAATACTCGTAACGCCGTCTATCAGCATATACAAGTAGATATGACGATTATCAAGATTGGTTATATCATTTTGAAGAAATATTCCTGCAAATTCTTTTTCCAAAAAAGCCGCATCCGTGGCTCCTACTCTAAAAGAGACTAAGGTGCCGACATTGCCAAATACAGCATCTCTTACCGTTTCTTCCATTTGAGCAATATATTGGTTAGCCACCGTGAGCGATAAGCGATATTTACGGGCTTCTGAAAGGATTGTAGCAAACGAATCTGTGGCAAAATTTTGAAATTCATCAACATATAGATAAAAATCTTTTCTTTCCTCTTCAGGAATATAAGCTCTGGACATCGCCGCTTGCTGTATCTTTGTAATAATCATAGATCCTAAAAGCTCTGAATTTGCTTCCCCAATTTTTCCAGTTGAAAGATCAACTAACAGGATTTTTTGTTCGTTCATGATTTTAGCAAAATCAATGTTGCTTTTTACTTGTCCAACAATATTTCTAATTACCGCAGAGGAAGTAAATTGTCCCACCTTATTTAATATTGGAGCTATTGTTTCTGTGGCCATCTTGTCATTATACGAAGCGAATTCTTTGAGCCAAAACATTTGTACGACAGGATTTGTTACCTGAGAAACTACCTTTTTTCTATAATTTCTATCGGTAAGCATTCTGACAATTCCTAGCATAGTAGTATCGTCAGCTTCTACAAGTGCTAAAACAGTATGCTTAAGGACATATTCCAATCTGGGACCCCATGAATACCCAAACATTCTTTTTAATACGGAAACAAAGCCATTAGCGACTTCTTCCCTCATGTCGGGCGTACACTCTAGCGGATTAAAAGCGATTGGAAAGTTTCTATCTGCGGGGTTGAAATATACTACATCGTCAATTCTGTTTCTTGGAATATATTTCAATATTCTATCAATTAATTCCCCGTGAGGATCAACTATCGCTACTCCCTCCCCTTTTTGAATATCGGATATTGCTAGATTTTCTAACAGTCTTGATTTTCCGGTTCCGCTCTTCCCTATTATATACATGTGTCTTCTGCGGTCATCACGAGTTATTCCAAAAGGCTTATTCTGGCCTCTGTAGGTTGTTTGTGCTAAAAGAGTTATATCGGGATCTATTTTTTCATCTGGGGTATTATCAACAAATCTAACATTTGCAGGCGGTTCCCCTTTTTTCGAAGATGTCCAAACGATATTTGGTGTTTCCACGGTAATATTTGGTAAATGGTAAAGGCTCGCAAGCTCTTCAATATTCAGTATATAACCTTCTTCGTTAAATAGCCTTGCGCGATATGAATTTAAAAAATCGGTGCCACTGTAGATTTTTTCTGATGCAAAGCCATTCAAATTTGTCGTATTGAATTGTTTAAATGCTCCGACTATTGATTGAATCCGTTCTACTGCTTTTTCCGTATTTTTTGCAAGATAAGTAATTCTTATAATTACTTTATATCCAAGCTTGTTAGCTTTGAGTTCAATAGCTGAGAGCTCAGCTTCTTCTGCATGTGAAAGCTTAGGAGTTTCCTTTTTCTCCTCTTTCTTAGTTTCGGCCCCGGGGTTGACTGCCATGGTTATTAGTTCTGGTATGATTTTAATCGGCATTAACAGGACTTCTTTCAAGAGGTCTTTTGTTGTTTGTGGTTTTACTCCGCTCTTTTTTACTGAGATGTGTCCAATACCTTTCTCTCTCCAATTATCATCTACCGGCCTCGCCAATATTTGAATCCAAATCTTTTCGCTTGATTCTTCGAGATTTGAAAGCATTCCTGTTATTCCGGCAAGTGGATCTACTTCAAAATTTTGAAAAGTTTTTATCGGGTAGATATCGTCTTTTAGCAATCTTAGCTCAGTTCCTGCAATCGCATCATCTATCTTATCGTCGTCGATGTCGATATTTTGCGAATAATCCTTGACTTTTGTTATTTCGGCGGTTGGATACTGGGCGTATATTTGGCCTTCAACAAAGTTGGTAAGTTGTTTTGGTGTCCAAACAAAAAACTCAATTGAGCTAGAAGTTGCTACAATTTCAAAACTGATATGTTCTTGGACGGTAACTCCTTTTTGTCTTACGCTTTCTGGCTGTAATATCCCGTGAAGAGATGCAAACATCATCTCTGCCCCAATTGGTCCCTTGTCGTTGTTTTTTGGGATTTTTATCGACAAAACCTCGTGTTCAGTCTTATCAACATATTCGGCTTTTTTAAAATTTTTCCATGCATAATAAAGAATTATTGGTACAACAATCCACCAAGTCCAAACAATTAAAAACCACATGCCACTAATAACGGCAGAGATTATGTCTTGCATAATGTAAATCCCCCTTATTTTTTAATTGTATAGGTTCCGCGAGCAACTCTTTCGAAACGGTCCTTCTGAAGGTTTAAGAGTACGGTTGTTTTTTTCACTATTCTTCTTTGAAGTACCTTCTCTATAATAACATCTTTATGGAGTGGTTTCCCAGCTTCTATTAGGACCTTTTCGATAACTTCTTCCACTACTCCACCTTCATAACCCCATTCGCTAAGAGCATAAATCCCTCTCCCGATAAGGACAAATCTCTCATCTCTAATAAGTTCGTTGTGAACAGCTTGTTTGGTTACCTTCTTTTTGTCTCCAAGGTCCTCAATGTTTTTTGATATATCGTTAAAATGTAATGGTTTTTGGTATTTTTTAAGAACATAATATGTCTTATCTCTGATGCTTTTTGGGTTTATTTCTCTCCAATATGCAAGGCCTAAGTGTCCCTTTTCGGTTCTGATAATTTTTTTACTAAGAGATATCAAAGCAATAATTAGGCGATCCTTTATTTTAAGGTCGTGTTTCTTTATGTTTTTTAGAAAGGTTCTTTCTTCAACTGGCTTTTTTTCTTCTTCTAGGGTTTCTGTAGCTACATCTATCACTTTATCGATTAGATTAGTATCTATCGTATTGAGGATGAAACCTGTTCTTATATTAGAGCTTTCAGGTATTTGCGATAGATTCTTGCTTAGGGTTGTAAGGAATATAAGCATGTGTCTTTTTTTAGGGCTTTTAAGATCAGAATCAAGAAAGATCCCATAGAGATCATTAATATTAACCGCTCCTCCATTTGCTGAAATTTTTTGTTCTATTACCGAGATAACCCCTTGAATACGAGAATCCTTTGAAATAAAGGTTTGTATTCTCTTCAGAACGGCCTTCTCAATTTGTCGTACCCTCTCTCTGGTAATGTTTAGCTCCTTGCCAATTTCGCCTAAAGTTTTAGGTTTTTCTCCAGAAAGGCCGTTACGCTGTTTAATAATATTGATATTTCTGTCTTTGCCGATTTTAGAATTAGAAAAAATGTAAGAAACTTCTGATTCTACATCAAAATCACGTAATTTTTTCTTACTTTCTATTTCGATTATTCTATTTAAAATTGAGTCTGCGTTTTCCATTTTTTTTACTTATGGTCATATATTTTTAACCTGAATAATTATAGCATAATTAATAGTTTAGTGTCAATATGTTATTTACTAAAACATATTTAGATAGTTAAAAAATAAAACAGAATAAATAATTATACAGCAGTAATATTTAAAATATATTTACGAATAACTATTTTTTAAGCCTGTTTTTTATTTTGATTTCTCCCCCGTTTTCTGTCGGCTTGTAATACTTTTTATGTTTAATATTCTCCGGCAAGTAGTCTTGTTTGACTACGTTTCCAGGATAATCGTGAGGGTATTTATATCCTTTTGCATTACCAATTTCCTTGGAAAACCTTGTAGGAGCGTTTTTAAGATGCTTGGGAACTTGCCCCGTTTCGAGGTTCTTTACGTCAGTGAGTGCTTCCTCAATTGCTAAGTACGACGAATTAGATTTTGGAGCGCTTGCTAAATAAGTTGTACATTGAGCTAGGTTTATTCTGGCTTCGGGTAGCCCTACAATATTCACTGCTTGAAAGCAAGAAGTAGCTAAAACTAATGCCATTGGTGCAGCGTTTCCGATATCTTCGCTTGCAAAGATAATCATTCTCCTTGCAATAAACTTAGGGTCTTCTCCGCTCTCAAGCATTAATGCAAGCCAGTAAATCGCCGCATCGGGATCGCTACCTCTCATAGATTTAATAAAGGCGGAAATATAATCGTAGTGACTTTCGCCTTTTTTATACGCAGCCAGTTGTTTTTTGTCTAGAGCCATTTTGATGATTTCATCAGAGATTTTACGATCGCCCTTGGCGATTGATGCTGCTATCTCTAGTGCGTTAAGCGCTGTTCTTGCGTCTCCTGAAGATGTTTTAGCTAAGTGAATAAGGGCAGAATTTTCAATCCTTAGTTTTCTTTCCCCTAAACCCTTCTTTTTATCTGCAAGTGCGTTATTTATTATTTTTTTCAAATCCTCTTCGGTTAACGGATTTAACTGAAATACTCTAGATCTAGAAAGTAGAGCTGCGTTTATTTCAAAACCAGGATTTTCGGTAGTGGCGCCTATTAAAATAATAGTTCCATTTTCTATATGAGGTAGAAATCCGTCTTGCTGGGATTTGTTGAAACGGTGGATTTCATCAACAAAAAGAATAGTTTTAAGGTTATAAAGTTTCCTACGGTCATCTGCTTCCCTAACGACTTTTCTTAGGTCGTTTATTCCGCTTGTCACAGCACTAAACTCCTCAAAAAAGGAGTTTGTCTTAGTTGCTATTATTTTTGCGATAGTGGTTTTTCCTGTTCCGGGCGGTCCCCAAAGAATTATTGAGGCTAGCTTATCATTTTCAATTAGTTGCCTTAATAGTTTGTTTTCACTTAATAAGTGTTCTTGTCCAAAAAAATCCGAAAAGTCAGTTGGCCTCATTTTGTCTGCCAGTGGTTTTTCTGTATAATTTTTTTGTTCAAAAAGAGTTTTGTCCTTCATGATCTTTTATATCTACATCATAAAAATAATTTTAGAAATAATCTTTTTTGTAAAAATAGTACAGCATTGTAGAGCCCAAGGCTAACATTGCGAAAGCAACTATCCCTGCAGCAAACTGATGTCCTGCGACTGGTAGTCCCGCTACATTCATTCCATAGAATCCAGTAATAACTGTTAACGGCAACATTATTACAGAAAAAACCGTAAGAACTTTCATGACTTCGTTTAGACGGTTTGTTGCATAGGAGTCGTGAGTCCTTTGTAGGCTCTCTGATACTTCCTTCAGATTTTGCAGTGTATCCCAAATTTTTTCTGTTGAGTCTATGATATCGTCAAAATAAATATCATTTTCTTCCGCTAGAAAAGGTTTAATCTTTTCTTCTAGATCCCGTATAACGTATCTTTGGGGGCTTATGATTTTACGGAAGGTAATAATCTCCTGATTTAAGCGCGCTATCTCGAGCACTATCCTGGATGGCTTCTGGGCAAGAAGGTCTTCGTCTACCATGTTTAATCTCTCGCTAATCTTGTCAAGGATTGGGAAGCAATAGGTCAAAAGATTATCTATTATCTCGTATAGGATCATTGCCGAATCCTTTTCGGTGATTTCCTCAAATTCTTCTGGATTCTTTTTAAGTGAACTGAAAAAGTTGCTTAAAGGTTTTAGTTCCCCGTCTCCCAATGTAATAATATAGTCTTTTCCTAGAAATATATTTAACTCTGAAGTAGTCATTTTTTTGAGATTTTTGTAGTATCTTGGAAAATGAAGGACGATGAAGACATAATCGTCTTGCGAATCAATTTTGGGACGCTGTACTGTTGACAGGCAATCTTCTAAATTAAGTTCATGGAAACCGTATTTTTTTTGCAAAAAATCAACGATTTTCTCGTCCGGCTTTTCTATGTTTATCCAAGTAAACTTTCTTGTTTCAATTTTTTCCATAACACAAGTTTAAATCTATTTTTGACTCAAGACAACCTTTATAGAAAAAAAGAAGGTTTGCTACTCGATTTCTTCGCTTTTCTGTTTAGTCGGGTCGTTCCAAGTTGCATATTTACATTCGGGGTATCTGGAGCAGCCCCAGAACTTTTTGCCCTTTTTTGTTCGTCTTTCAACTACTTCTCCTTCTTTGCATTCAGGGCATTTGAGTCCCAAGTCTTTTGCAGGTAAGGGCTTTGCGTTTTTACACTCAGGAAAACCGGTGCAAGCAAGAAATTCTCCGAAACGCCCTAGTTTGATAACCATTGGCTTGCCGCATTTTTCACAGACTTCATCTGTCTCTTTCTCGATCTTAACTTTTTCTACAGCAGTTATGGCTTTATCAAGATCTTGTTTAAATGGATTCCAAAAGTTTTTGATAGTTTCTGCCCATTTTGTTTTTCCTTCAGCAATATCGTCAAGCTCATTTTCGAGTTGTGCCGTAAAGTCTACGCTTACAACAAATGGAAAGTGATCTCTTAGTAAATCAGTCACAATGAAACTGATTTCTTCCGGGAAAAAACGGCGGTTTTCTAGTCTTACATAGCCCCTGTCTTGAATGGTAGAGATCGTGGGTGCGTACGTTGATGGACGTCCGATACCGTTTTCTTCGAGAGTTTTAATCAGCGAGGCTTCAGTGTATCGGGGTGGTGGTTCTGTAAACTTCTGATCGCTCAAAAGCTCCTTTAGGTCTACTATTTCTCCTTCTTTCAAAGTGGGAATTTTGCTTTCAGCTTTGTCTTCAGCTTCTTTTTCTGCTTCTCCTTCGAGATATACTTTCATAAAACCGTCAAATTTGATGGTTCTTCCGCCTGCACGTAGACCATATTCTTCAGCTAATATGTCAACTCCGGTTTGGGAATATATAGCGTCAGCCATTTGGCAGGCTATAGTTCTTTTCCAGATTAGTTCGTATAATCTTAACTGATCCTTTGTTAGGTAATTAGCTAAGGATTCAGGAGTTCTCGCAATAGAAGTTGGCCTTATGGCTTCATGAGCCTCTTGGGCAGACTTTGCTTTTTTGAATGTTCTTGTTTTCTCAGGCAAGTATTCTTTGCCCAAATTATTTATTATGTAATTTTTTATCTCATCAAGTGCTTGGTTTGATAGGTTGTGTGAGTCGGTTCTCATATAGGTAATAAGACCAGTTGATCCCTCACTTCCCAATTCGATACCTTCATAAAGCTGTTGGGCAAGCATCATTGTTTTTTTTGCACTGTAACGTAATTTGTTTGTCGAGTCTTGTTGAAGGGTAGAGGTGATAAAGGGTGAAGCCGGAGACCTTTTTACGTCTTTTGTTTCAACTTTTAATACTTTATAGTCGCTATTCCTTAAATCGGCCAGGATCCTATCGGCTGCTTCCTTGTTTAAAATTTCTAAGCTCTTGCCTTGGTATTTTGTTAGCTTCGCTTCGAACCCTTCTCGGCTATCGATTTTTTCAAGGTTTGCTCTAATCTCCCAATACTCTTTTGGCACAAAGGCTTGAATTTCCCTTTCCCTGTCAACTATTAGCTTTACCGCAACCGATTGCACTCTGCCTGCCGAAAGGCCTTTTTTTACTTTTTTCCATAACAGTGGACTTAAGGTGTATCCTACTAAACGGTCCAGAATTCTTCTTGCTTGTTGGGCATCAACTAAATCAATATTTATTTTTCGAGGATTTCTCACCGCATCGTTTATGGCATCTTTAGTAATCTCGTGAAAAACAATACGCTTGTACTGACTGTCTTTTAGTTTTAACGCCTCTTTTATGTGCCATGCTATCGCCTCACCCTCTCTGTCTGGGTCGCTTGCGAGAAGAACAGTAGTCGTTCCCTTTGCAGCGTCTTTTAGCGCTTTTATTGTTTTCTTGCTTTTTGTCGGAACTACATAAGTCGGAAAAAAACCGTGTTCTATATCTATTCCCATCTCTTTTGATGGCAGGTCGCGAACATGACCAAATGAAGCTAAGACTCTATATCCCGAGCCTAAATACTTTTCAATTGTTTTCGCCTTGGCTGGCGATTCTACTATTACGAGATTGCTCATTTTATCCTTTGTTAACAATATAATAATATTAAAAAAATATCTGTTTTATTGTCAAATACTGAGTTTGTAGACCATTCCTCCTAAGTGCTTAACTTTACCTTCTATTTCCATTAAAGTCAATACGGAACTTATTTTTGCTTGCGGTAAATTCGTTCTCTTTATTATTTCGTTTATATGTAGTGGCTCTGCATTTAATATTTCGAAAATAGTTTTTTCGTCAGTATTTCTCGGTAAAATTTTCCTTGCTTTTACGATTTCTTTGGGAGTTATAAGATTAAGAACATCCAAGACATCGTTTGCGTTAGTTATTAGGTGCGCGCCGTTCTTTATGAGATTATTTGTACCCTTACAATTTTTATTGTAAATTGAGCCTGGAAATGCAAATACTTCTCTGTTTTGTTCCAAGGCTGAACAGGCAGTTATAAGGGAACCTGAATTTTCTGCAGCCTCTGCGACTACTAATCCTATAGATAATCCGCTTATAATTCTGTTTCTTGCGGGAAAATGTTGTTTTTGCGTAATAGTGCCAACGGGATATTCGCTTATAATTGCTCCAAGCCCGGAGCTAACTATTTTTTCCCCTAGATCTCTATTTGTAGAGGGGTATATTCTTTCCAAACTACATCCTAAAACGGCTATTGTTCGTCCTTGCGCGTCAAGCGCCGAACTATTTGCAATAGCGTCAATGCCAAGAGCTAGACCACTTACCACTGTTATCCCAGCTCTAGAAAGATTGTAAGCAATCTCTCTTGTTAAAGAAGCGCCGTAGTCGGTTGGCACTCTGCTTCCGACAATACCGATAAATATCTCATCCTTATCAAAAGTTCCTTTGTAGTACAAGATTGGTGGAGGGTTATAGATTTGTCTTAGTTGCTCCGGGTAATCATCGTCTTTTATAGTGATCGCGTTTATTCCATTACCGACAAGCTCTGTTATTACCTCATCGGGATTATAGTTTTCTCTAGCATGAATTATCTCAGAGATTAATCTTTCAGGTAATTTTAAGCTTTTAAGGCTATTAATATTCATGTGCCAAATTTCTTCAAAAGACACGTTTGTAGCCAAAATTTCGTTAAATCCACAGGGTCCAATCTTAACGTTTTTACCTATGGAAAGCCAATATTTAATTTTTTCTAATTTTTTTCCACAATTTTTCATAAAAACACTTGACAAAATAAAAAATACATGCTAGAATTAAACGTCAACCTTGATAAGAAAGATTCAAAGAGTTCCAAGGGTTTGTTGGAAGAACCCTATCAATAAGTAAAAAGCTTAGGCACCCTCCTTTAAGTTCTCTTACTTGTTGGTGGGGTTCTCCCTGCAACTGCCAGCCAAATGAGGGCTAGGTCAAGTCCAAGCGACAAGATTGCGAATGGGAGGTCTTTGAAACAAGTAAAAGGGTCACGAAAGTGGCCCTTTTACTATTTATGTCAAATTTCTTATATTATGTATGGCTAACTTGAGCTATATTAACACCTAATTGAATATTTTCAAATATACAAAACATTATATTACATACGCATTATAAATTTACCTAGGCTTTTCTTATTGATTCGGTAATTTTATCAATGCAGGTTTGTATAATATTTTCGAGTCCCGCTTCTTCTTCTGAGGTAAAGTTCTGCAAAACAAAAGATTCTGTTGGGATATTATTACCCTCCTGGTTCATTATTCCTATGCGGAAGCGTGTAAAATTCTCTGTTCCAATGTTGTCAATTATTGATTGAACGCCTTTATGACCCGCTGATCCACCCTTACTTCTTAGTCTAATTTCGCCGAAATCTAGATCTTTGTCGTCGTAAACAAGTATTAAATCGGCCAATGGTATTTTATAGAAATTAATAATTTTGCTTATGGCCAGTCCTGAATTGTTCATAAACGTCTGTGGTTTTACTAATATAATTTTTTGCCCTTCTATCTCAGTTTCGGCTATTTCTGAATTAAATTTTTTTTCATTTGAGAAGTCGATATCGTATATACAGGCTATTTGATTTAGTATTCTGAAGCCTAGGTTATGACGCGTACTTGCGTATTTTTCTCCCGGGTTTCCAAGTCCAACTAACAATTTCATCTTCCCTCCTAGTTTTCCTTTTTACGATCTACGTTCTTTTTCTTGAATACGATGCTTATTGGAGTTCCTTCAAATCCCCATTTATCTCTAATTCTATTTTCCAAAAAGCGTTTATATGAGAAATGGATTAATTCTGGATGATTGGTAAAAAAGACGAATGTTGGCGGGTTTATTTCAGCTTGGGTCAGATAGTTAATCTTTGGAAGAATGTTTTTCATAGCCTTTGGCGGGTTTTTCAAGATTTCATCACCCAAAATGGAGTTCAGTTCTCCGGTAGAAATATGTTTTTGTCTATTTTCCCAAACTTGATGAATTAAATCGGTTATTTTATCAACGTTCTTGCCTGTTTTTGCAGAGACAAAAATTACTGACGCAAATGGCAGAAACGGGACTTCTCTTTTAACATAATTTAAATAGTTAGTCATATTTTTTTCTTCTTCGCTAACGATATCCCATTTGTTTATTACCAGAATTACTCCTTTAAGTTGTTCTTTCGCAAAGCCCGCGATATGTAAATCTTGGGCAGTAATTCCGTCGTGTGCATCTATTAGGATTAATGCAATGTCGGCATTTTCGATAGCTTTAAACGACCTTAAAACCGAGTATTTCTCTATTTGGCCTGTTTTTGTTTTGTCTTTACCTGTCATTTTACCGACTTTGCCTCTTTTTCTAATTCCCGCTGTATCAATAAAATTGATTACGCCTTTTTCGGTTTTTAGGGCTGTTGTTTTTGTATCCCTGGTTGTTCCCGCTATCTCGGATACTACGGCTGCTGTAGAGCCTGTAATCGCGTTAAAAAGGCTAGATTTGCCAACATTGGGTCTTCCAACTACGGCTACATTAACCCCCTCTTGGGCTATTGTAGCTACGCTCCTTCTTTCAGATATTTCTAAATCCGTTAATTTATTCACTAGTAAATCCAGCAAGTCCCCGGTTGAGCGTCCACTAATTGCAGAGACTTTTACGATTTCATTAACGCCGAGTTTATAAAACTCGCTTACGTTACTCATGAATCTGTCGTTATCGTATTTATTTGCAGCGATAATAAAGGGCTTGCCGCTCCTTTTGATCTTTTTTATGGCGAATATGTCTTCATTTGTGGTGCCAGTTTGAGAGTCGACTATAAATAAAATTAAATCCGCTTCTTCTATGGCTAGATCAACTTGTTCTTGGACATCAATGTTTATTTTTGCGTAAGAGCTGTTTTTGCTTTTTGTATCTTCTATTCCTGCGGTGTCAATAAGTACAAATTCATAATCATTCCATTTGCACTTCGAATACAACCGATCTCTGGTAGTTCCAGCAAAATCAGCCGTAATTGCTTCTCTGGTACCTACAAGCCTGTTAAATAATGTAGATTTCCCGACATTTGGTCTGCCTATTATTGCTACAATTGGAAGCATTTTCACCCTAGTTTAATTATTTGACACTCTATTTTACCATAAAAAGGCACTATAAATCCACTCTTTAAGTGTTGTTGTTTCGCCAAAACGATCATTTGAACCTATAACTACGGTAAGGACTTCGTTATTATTTTGTTTTATGAGGGATACGAAGCACTCACCTGCACCTAATGTAAACCCTGTTTTTACCCCAAAATAACTTATATTATCAAGCAGCTTGTTTGTATTTGTAAGATTAATAGCTCTGCCGTCTTCAGTATAGACGGTGAAATTTTTGTTACTTATGATTTTTTTGAATTCAGCGTTTCTGAGTAGTATTCTTGTTAGATTTGCTATGTCTTTGGCGGTTGAATAATTTTCTTTGTTATCCCAACCAACAGGATTTGAATAGTGAGTGTTTGTTAGTCCGATAATTTCTGCGTATCGGTTCATTTTAATAGTAAAATCTTCTAATGTGCCGGAATCGTATATTGCGAGAGCCTGCGCGGCATCATTTCCAGAATTAATAAGCAACCCGTAAAGCAAGCTTTCGGTTGTAATTTTTTCGTTCTCGTATATTCCCATCAAAGAATCCCCTGACTGACTGATTATCTTTGGAACGGTAACAATCTCGCTAAGCTCGTTTTCTTTTAAGATCACGTATGCGGTCATCAATTTGGTAAGGCTTGCAATCTGTAGCTTTTCATCTTCCTTTTTGCTATAAAGCGCTTCATTGCTTTCTGTATCTATCGCTAAAACTGCTTTAGACGTTAAATAATTTAAGCTACTTCCATTTATTTTGAAAGGGTTTTTGCTGACTTCAAGATTAAGTTGGTCGGTCGGCTTGCTTCCCTTTTCGGAGTCTTCTTTTTCTTTAAACTCATCGTAGGTTTTGTCCACTAGCATCTTGTTTTGGCCAAAGTCAAGCCAACAGGGGGTCAAGTTATTTATAAGCATTAGTGCGATTAATATCTTATGCATTTTGAAGATCCTTTACTTCATTGTCTGATAACTTGCGAAAACAGCCTGGCTTGAGGTTGTTCAGCTTTAAATTGGATATTCTAACGCGCGTTAATTCGGTAACGGTGTAGCCCAGGGACTTAAACAATCTCCTAATAATCCTCTTTCTTCCTTCATGGATTACTATCGTATATTTTTTACCTTTCTCTATGAAAAAATCAGGTTTGACTAAGCCGTCTTCAAGCAAGACTCCTTCTCTAATTTTTTTAAAATCCAACTCTTTTAAGGGTCTATCCAGGGAAATAACATATTCTTTTTCTTTTTCAAACTTTGGATGTGTAAGGTTTTGGGTTAATTCCCCGTCATTTGTAATAATAATTAGGCCAGAAGTGTTTTTGTCTAGCCTTCCAACGGGCCATACAGATGGCTTATTAGGAACCAATTCAATTATGGTTTTTTGGGCGTATGGGTCTGACAGCGTTGTAGTATACCCTATCGGTTTATTTAGGGCATAATATACCTTTTCTTGGGGTGTAATCTTTTTTCCTTCAAGTAATACCTCATCTCTTGTATCATCAACTTTAAAAGCCAAGTCGTTAACTACGTTACCATTAACGCAAACTTTTCCGTCTTCAACCATTTCTTCGCATTTTCTTCTTGCTCCAAGTCCGCAAGAGGAAAGGTATTTAGAAATTCTCAATTTCATCGTCGTCTGATTTGGTAAAAAGCTTTAACTCTTCTATTTTAGGCAAAGAATCTTCGTTATTTAAGCCAAAATATTGAACAAATTCCATCGTTGTCCCGTAAAGTATGGGTCTGCCTACTGTTTCTTTTCTGCCAACTTCTGCAACTAGGCCACGTATTAAGAGGTTTCTAATTAGTTGCTCAGAACTTACTCCCCTTATCTCTTCAATTTCAATCCTGGTGATTGGTTGCTTGTAGGTGATTATTGCCAAAGTTTCGATAGCTGCTTCTGAAATATCGTGACGGAGCTCTTCGTTTAGAAGTGCAGTTACATATTTTGCATTTTCTGGGGCAGAAACGAATGAAAAATACTCTCCCTTTCTGATGAGTCTTATGCCTCTTTTTTCATATTCTTCGCTGATTTCTTTCAGTGCTTTTTGTATGTCGCTTATCATAAAACCGGTTATATTGGCAATTTCTTTTATGTTAAGAGGCTTTTCTGCAACAAAAAGAAGGCTTTCTAGAATTAAATTAAGGTTTTTTTCTTGATTGGTGCTCATAGCTCTATTTTAAACCCTCGATGCTAAAATCCGCAAAATTATTTTTCTGATTCACGGTAATTTCTTTTTGTTTTATCATTTCTAGAATTGCCAGAAAAGTCACAATAACCTCTTCTTTGTGTTTTGATTTGGATAAAATTGTTCTAAAGGAAATCCTATTTGAATTAGAAAGAATAGTTCTAAGGTAGTCCCTTTTTTCTTCCATTGAGTATCTTTTTATTTCGACGATTTGCTCTTCTTGAGACTCTTCATTTATCTTTTTTAAGATATCTTGGAATATTAGGTAAAGTTTTTGCTTATTGACGTCTTTTGGTGGAATGAAATTAACTGTTTTTTCGTTTTTTGCTTTTCTTTTCCAGCTTCTATTTTCTGTTTTTAAAATTTTCCCGAATTCTTTTGCGGCATTTTTGTATTTTTGATATTCCTTTAATCTTAATTCCAAGTCTTTTATCTCTTCTTCTTCATCCTCTGTTGCTATGTCTGGAATAAGTCTCTTTGATTTAATATAAAGTAACTTCGAGGCAACCACTAAGAAATTAGCAATTTCTTCTCCAACTGCTTCAATAGAATAAATTCGTTCTAGGTATTCATTTGTTATTTTAGCCAATGAGAGTTCGCAGATGTCTAGCTTTTCTCTTTCGATCAGCTGTAATAATAGGTCTAGTGGGCCCTCAAATTGTTCATTTTTGATTGTATACATTTTACGGTTTAATTCTATTTATATCACGGGGGAAGAAGCTTGCTTCGCGAACGTTATCAAGGTTTAGCAGTCTGGCGGTAAGTCTTTCAAGGCCTATAGCAAGTCCTCCATGAGGTGGCATCCCAAATTTGAAGACACTCAAATATTCAGTGAAATTATCTGGGTTCATTCCTCTTTCTTTCATCTTTGTAATGTAATCTTCATAAAGATGTAATCTTTGGCCGCCAGTAGTAACCTCTAAACCTCTAAAAAGGAGGTCAAAGCTTAGAGTCTCTTTTGGGTTTGTAGGATCGTCGTAAGTGTAGAAAGGTCGCTTTTTGCTCGGATAGTGGGTAATGAATACAAATTCGCTGTCTAACTTTTGTGCTGAGTACTCACAAATCAATTTTTCTTGTTTCGGATCAAGGTCTGGAGCGCCTAAGCACTTTTCTTTGTATTCTTTTTCCAATATTTCCTGCGCTTCTGTGAGTTTAAGTCTTGGAATTTTATTAGGAATGTTTGGAATATTGCTTTCCAAGATTTCAAACTCCTCTGTGCATTCTTTCTTCAGGTTTTCAGTAAGAAATTTGAGATAATCTTGCTCTAAATTCATAATATCCTCGTAGGAATCGATAAAGCCCATTTCTAAATCCATACTGACGTATTCGTTTAGATGCCTTGAGGTACTGTGCTTTTCGGCCCTAAACATTGAAGAGGCTTCGAACACCCTTTCGTAAACCCCTACTAGCATTTGTTTGTACATTTGTGGACTTTGGGAAAGATAAGTTTTTTTCCCAAAATAATTAACGGCGAACATTTCTGCACCGCCAGTCTCAACACCAGAGGAAACAATTTTTGGTGAATGAAATTCTAGAAAATCATTTTTTTCTAAAAATTCTCTAAAGGATCTTAGAATTGTACCTTGGACTTTAAAAATAGCTTTTTGTTTAGGTGCTCTAAGGGTGATTGGCCTGTTGTCAAGCAAGGTATCCAGGTTAACGTTTAGCTCTTTTTTGTTTATTGCCACCGGAATATCTTCTTTTACAGGAGAGATTATCGTTATTTCTGAAACATGCATTTCTGCTCCGTGAGGTGCTCTTCCCTCGGAAATTATGAGTCCTTTTACTTTCACCACGGTTTCAGTAGTAAGCTCGTTTAATTTTAAATTTTCAGAATCCTTTTCGATGATAGCCTGTGCAAGCCCTGAGCGGTCTCTAATAACGAGAAAGCTGATAGCTCCCATTTTTCTGAGTTTATGTACCCATCCAGATAATATTATTTCTTTTCCGATGTGTTTTGAGATATCGGTTGTTAGTACTCTTTCCATTTCTTTGCCTTTCATTTACAGTTGATTATATCAAAATTAGCCTTATAGGTAAATAAAAAAGAGCCTTTTTGGGCTCTTTTTGTAACATCAAATACTATACTCTATCTGGCAAGAACTTGTTTTACTCTTTCTACGGCGTCTGTTAGGGTTACCTGTGATTTTACCAAGTATTCATCTACTCCTAGTGCTTTTCCTCTCTCTATGTCAGACTCTTGGGAAAGAGCCGTCATCATCACTATTTTGCAGTCTTTTGTTTCTGGGGTTGCCCTCAGGATGTCTAGTACATCAAAACCGCTGATTTTTGGCATCATAACGTCTAGGACTATTAAGTCGGGTTTTTCTTTTACGGCAACGGTAAGCGCCATCTCTCCATCAGCTGCTGTAACAACATCAAATCCTTCAGCGGTAAATCTGGTTGAATAGATGTCTCTTAATGCTGAATCATCTTCAACTATCATTAATTTAGCCATAAAAACTCCGTTTATTCGTTAATAACCTTGCTTATTATATTATTCCAAACTACGAGGAATTGTAAAGAAGAATTTTGTTCCTTTTCCTATTTGGCTCTCGAGCCATATTTTTCCCCCAAAGGATTCTATTATGGTTCGTGTTATAAACAATCCCAAGCCTGTTCCTCCAGTCTCTCGTGTGGCTGTATTATCAACTCTATAAAATTTTTCAAAAAGATGTTTTTGAGCATCAGCAGGAATCCCTATCCCCGAGTCTTTTATGCAAACAGTTGCTACGTCTTTGTCGTAAGAAACTGAAACTGAGACGCCCCCTTCGGAGGTAAATTTTAAAGCGTTTTCAACTAAATTATAGATCACTTCTCTTATTTGTTCGCGATCTGCGGTAACGTTCAATGATCTTCCTAGAGTTTTCTCAAAAGCAATGCTCTCGTTTGAGTCCTCAACTATCTTCAAATATAAATTTTTTTTCTGTGCGCTCACTTGCATATTATCAATCGACTCTTTAATTAAGTCGTAAATACTGAAATTGGTTATAACTGTTTTTACTTTTCCTTCTTCAAGTCTTGTTACCATGAGAAGGTTTTGGATTAGGTTTGACATCCCCATTGCTACGTCATGAGCTTTTTTGGAGTAATCGGCTGCTTTTTCGTCTATTTTGCAAATCTTATCGTTTTCTATAAGAGAGATATACCCTTCCAGTGCGGTTATCGGGGTTCTTAACTCGTGAGAAGCCGTTGAAACAAACTCATTCTTTAATCTTTCGGTTTCTTTCTTCTTTGTAATATCTTGAAAAATACAGATAGCCCCTTTTATTATGTCATTCTTGTCTTTTATTGGAGAATAGGAACTAGAAATCTGTATACTTTTACCTCCTCTATGCCTTAATAAGCAAGTATCATCTCTCATAATGGTTTTCCCTTTTGTCCAAACACTTAGAGCAGGGCAGTCATTTTGGCATACATTGTTATCTTGCTGGTCCTTAAGATTCATAACATTCCAGCACTTCATGCCGATCGCCTCCTCCGCAGTCCAGCCCGTTATCTGTTCTGCTGCAGCATTAAGCATGGTGATATTACGGTCATTATCTATAGCGTACACTCCGTCTGCAATAGTTGAAAGTATTGCAGATTCTTTTGAAATATTCATATTAAGTTCGTTATCGGCCTTTTCGTGTTCATTCTTTTCGTTGATATTCTTAAGATAATTATTACTAATCCGCCACATTATTAAGGAATAGACTATTATTGACCCAAATATTGTCGAGAAGATACTAAGATTGCCAAAGTCATTAAAATAAAAAGATAGAAACACATACATAAGCACAACCAGAGCCGTCAAACTGCCCCATTTGTAGTCAATAGCGTAACCGCAAGCAATTACAATATAGAGAAGAAAGACGTAACCGCCAAAAATACCACCGAGAAAATCAAGAACCAACAAAGACAAAATGGTATCTAGGATAATAAGTGTTCCAAAGGTAGCATCGGTGTCTAGTTTATACAAAATAAGATAAAACAAAGAGTAGAAGCAAATAATGAAACTAGCCAAAAGAGTAAATTTTGCATTATTGTAATGGTATGTCTTTGAAATTATTTCTGGAAATTTAAAATTTAATAAAATAAAAGTTGCACCTGAGACTAGTGAAAGTAGTGCAATTATTTTTCGAGCTTTTCCTCCAACCCCGAGCATTGAATATTTACCCTCCAATAAGCATTTTATATCAAACTTACTAAATTATACACCTGTATTAATTGAAAATCCAAGGTCTAATAGTTTAACCGCATCACCCGTAGAATCACTTGATCCAAAATAAACGATAATAATTCTTTTTCCCTCTCTTTGTGCTGTTGCTATTAACGTGTGATTCGCGTTTTCGGTATAGCCTGTCTTAACCCCATCAGCACCACGGTAATTATATAAGAGACTGCTAATATGGCTCCACCAGTGAGATTCGTTTTCTTCTGTTGGGTATACGCTGTAATCCTCTTTTTCTCCCATATAGCTGAGAATTTCAGGGTAACTTTTTATCGCATATCTTGTCATCACTGCAATGTCAAAGGCACTTGATAGGTGCCCTTCTTCATCTAGTCCACTCGGATTTTTGAAATCAGTACTATTTAGGCCCAGAAGTCTAACTTTCTCATTCATAAGATTTATAAAGGTTTGTCTGTTGCCGTCTATTGATTCGGCAAGTACTTCTGCTGCGTCGTTTGCTGAGATCATCATTAACCCATAAAGTAAATCCTCGGATCTTAACCGCTCCCCCTCTTTCATGACTATTTTGTTTGGCTCAGTGGCAGCGGCCTTTTCCGATACAGTACAGAGATCGTTTTTATTAATGTTTTCACTCGCAATAATTGCTGTCATGATTTTTGTAATACTTGCTGGAGGTAGGCTGTCATGTTCGTTTTTTGCAAAAAGAACATTTCCAGTATTCTCGTCAATAACAATTGCAGAATTCGCTGTGACATCTATGTCTTGAGGATTTTCCTGAAGCCATTCAAAAGACGGATGAAAGTTTTTCGTGTTTTCGTCTATTGCATACTTCTCATTATCCACAATACTATTAGCACTGGCTGAAATAGCTGTATCTGCGTTTTTTCTGTAATTATTTATCGTCAGGGAGATGCCGGCCATTACAATGAGAAAAAGTATTATTGATACAAGCTTTTTGTTTTTTAAAAACTCTAAAAAATTTTTTTGTTCAAACATTTTTTAACAAATTAATAAAAGTAACTCTGAATACCTTCTCTTGCTATATCTATCAGGTATTTTGAATTATTTACGATATAATTTACGGCTGGAATCCCCTCATCAATGGCGTAAGTATAAAGTAAAAAGAGGATTAATACAATTAACCCTAATAATCCGATTATGCCAAGAAATCCATAAGGCACCTTTTTAAGTATAGAACTCTCAAATGTGAATCCGCTTTTTATTGCCCTAAGACCATCATAAATGGAATAAGTATAGGCGAGTAAAAGCGGAAAGGTGAAAATTGAAAAAAGATCAATGCCTATTTGAGTCATAGTAGCGTCGCTTATTGGTACATTTATAATTTCCATTTCCTTAAAAATATTCCATGAAACGATGGAAACTGCGCTTACAATAGTGGTAATTATGAAATAAACTCCTCCAAGTAGAAAAAGCCTTGAGAAAACGCTCCACCAATAATTTCTTACATATTCTCGGCTTTTTAGGAGCGCATCGAAAGGAGAAATTTTTTCATTCATCAATATAAAACTAGCTAGGCTAAAGCTAACCGGGAGTATTAGTCCTGGTATGATAAAGATTGAACCTCCAAAAACTATGAAAAAAATTAGAATTGATAACCACCAGTATGACAGAATCTTCCCCCACCCCTTACTAAGTGATTTTACGATTCCTGCGCTCTCATTGTGATGTGTGATTGCAAATAAAAGTGAAGTAGTTCCCCAAGTTTCTCCTACTAATACTATAAAGGGAATCAAGAAATATATGATTAGGAATAAAATTAGGCCAAAGTAATCCTTATCAAAAAAGACTTGTCTGATGTCTCCCAGCATTATGTTGCTCATGAAAACCAAGAATGTACTATTTATGGTATATGTGAAAAACATTAGTGCTATGAGAGTCCAGAATCTCCTTTTGTAAATATCCCATGCCTCACCCAGTGTTAGACCCAGTCTGGGAAAGGGTGGCTTGAGGGGTTTGTCAGAGTCCTTTTTTTGTTGTTGAAGCGGCGAAATGTTCTCTTTTCTCTCTTCTGCAACTTGTTGCTCGGGTGGCTTAGGTGCTGCATTTGGAGATATGCTAGAAGACTTGTCTGATTCTGAGGTTTTTTCTGATGGGCTTGGAGCTACTGAAGATTCAATCTCTTTAGCCGGCGTATTCAACGATTTGTCATTTTTATCGACTTCATAAAAGGCTTCGCTAACACTTTCTAATTGCCAGCCGCCATTCATTAACTCAATTCTTATGGTTTCTTTGCTCTTCCCCTTTTTTAGTTCGTCGTTTATATAGTTAACTAGCGGTTTAATCGCCATTTTCCCTCCAGATTTTTGTCTGATTTATTCTACTTACTATAATTTATGATTTTTTTTAACTTTTTACAATAGAAACAGCCGAATTCTTAATATTTATTTTTGACTGCTAATCAAAGTGCCAAACGAATAATCGCTGTTTATTATGTCAGTGAGTCTATTTAGATTTTTAATATCAAAGACAAATATTGGAATATTCGACTTCTCACACATGGCAAAAGCCGTTCTGTCCATAACGTTTAATCTTTTCTCCAGTGCTTCCAGGTGTGTCAATTTAGAATACTTTTTTGCATTTTTATTTCCCTTAGGATCCGAATCGTAAACTCCGTCAATAGTACTTGCTTTTAAAATAATTTCACATTGAAGTTCGCTGGCATATTGTGCCACAGCTGAATCTGTAGAGAAGTTTGGCATTCCTAATCCGCCCGCAAGAATTACCAGCCTGTTGTTATTTAGGTGATGGCGTCCCTTTGTTCTAATATAAGGCTCAGCTATCTGTGGGATGCTTATTGAGGTTGCCAATCGTGCATCTGTGGCTCCCATTCTGATTAATGCTTCTCTAAGGCCAATACCATTTATGATTGTTGCCATCATTCCCATAGAATCGGCTTCGTTGTGGTCTATTTCGCTACTGGCCTGTCTGCCCCGAAAAATATTTCCTCCGCCTATTACTATTGCCAGCTGAATTTTTGTTTTATTTTGAATACTGACCAACTGCTTTGCCACATATTCATATTGTTCAAAACTAATATGCCCATTTTCGCCCTGAAATAGTTCCCCGCTCAATTTTAGGATTGCTCTGTTTATATTTGACATACTGTAAAAATTATATTTGTTTGCCCTTGAGCTGTCAATCAATAGATTAACCTTTTTGGCTTATAAAAAATAAAAAAAACCACCTTGCAGTGATGTGTTTTCTTTGGCAGTCCCAAGGGGAGTAGCGGCAAGCCGCTCTCACCGCTATCAAATTAACTTTTTTAAATCTCACTTTTTTTATTTTGCTTTTATCTAACTTGTTAAAACGTGTTGTTTCTGTTCAGGACAGGGGTTCGCCATCCCGAAATTACCAAAGAAAAAACACCACCTTGCGGTGATGTGTTTTCTTTGGTAGTCCCAAGGGGAGTCGAACCCCTGTTACCAGGATGAGAACCTGGCGTCCTAACCACTAGACGATGGGACCATAGATTTCTAACCAATGAATTATAGCAAAAAAAATCCTTATAATCAAATAATCCCTCGTAATTACGAGGGATTATTTATATGAATCCTAGTTTATTTCTTTGTAGAAAGAATTTTGTACATTCCGGTACCGCAAACTGGACAAACTCCCTTCATCGCTGGACGTCCATTTTTCATGGTAACTTCTTGTGCGTCTTTCATTTCGCGTTTTGCTTTGCATTTTACGCAATATGCTTCTGTCATTTTTCCACCTCCTTTCAAAAGTTTTGTGACTTTATTAGCCCACTAAGTATAAGATGGACTATTTGAATATTCTTGTCAAGCACAAATTACATATAATTACTTATCAATAGTGCTCATTATTCATTTATTTGGCTCTGTAAAGCCAAATAAATACTAGTCTTTTTTGGAATTCATATAGCAACTATTGGCTGCGATTGCTCCCTCAGCGGCTGCCGTAATTATTTGTTTTAGCTTATTTGACCCTGTGGTAATATCACCAGCTGCCCAAACACCGGGAACATTTGTTTCTTGTTTTTCGTTTACTACTACATAGCCGTAATCGTCTGTTTTTATCTCTAAATTTCTTATTAATTCTCCAACCGGCGCAGAACCTATTTCAACAAAAATGCCATTTACAAGAATTTCCCGTCCGTCTGAGGTTTTGATCTTTTCCACTAATTTATCGCCAACAATTTCGTCTACACTTATTCCGAACATTGACTCAATATTTTTAGTATCGTTTACTTTATCTTGCCAAATTTGTTCTGCGGTAAACAGATTTTCACGTTGAATTATGTAGACTTTTTCCGCCAAGTCGGATAAGTAAATAGCCGCTGTAAGAGCCGAATCTCCTCCTCCAATTACTGCAACTGTTTTCTTTCTGTAAAAAAATGCGTCACAGGTAGCACAGTACGAAACTCCCTTCCCAAGAAATTCTTCTTCTCCTTTTACATTTAATTTGCTTCTCTTGGTTCCAGTAGCAATTATTATTCTTTTGGCTAAAATCTCTTTCCCTCCGGAAACTGTAATCAAAAAATCGTTACCCTTTTTCTCTACATCTTTTACGTCTGATTTCTCAAAGGGTATTTCAAGATCTTCTACATGATTCAAAAATTTTTTTGAAAGTTCATGACCTGGTATATTTGTTTCTCCCAACCAATTTCCAACCATATGTGCGTCTGAAACATAACCGCCCGGTGTCTTCCCGATTAAAATAAGATTCATTTTATATCTATGCGCGTAAACAGCGGCGGTAAGACCGGCTGGCCCGGCTCCAATAATAGCTAAATCGTACATGTACTCCTTTCGTTATTTCATAAGTTTTATAATTAGAGAACAGCGCTAATGTTTACACAAAGTAAAAGCAAGGCCAAGCCGTTTATAAATAAGGCCGATCTAAAGGCAAAAAGATGTTTTCGCGATTTGTGTAAGTTGCCTTTTCTTAGCATAACGCCATCAAATATAATTAATGAGAATAAAATAGTCCAAGTCATCAGGTAAGGGATTTTTTCTGGGAGGCCAGCATTTTCTAGATAGAGGTTGTATTTGTTAATTGCCTGTCCTAGAACTAAGGCATTATCGGTTCCTCCAGTATTTGAGGCAACGGCTTGGCCTTTTGGCGTAGCAAATACCTGTACTATCAGTATTACGTCTTGTCCGTCGATGACTCCTGTTCCGATAGCAACACCGATTTGTTTAAAATTCGCATTAACTATATTTGCTTTATGGGTTTCGCTATTCATCCAAGCTTCAACCACTGTAGTCGATTTATTGAACCCTTTCGCTAAATTTTCGCCTGCTAATAAATAGTCATAATTCTCGCTTCGAATGAAGTCCCAGGCCTGTTTACCGTCCGGTGATTTATGATCCCAATAATTATTATCAAACATGTCTATTAGTTTCTCACGAGCAGCTTGATCGAGTTTTTCGTTTTCGCTAAGTACGGAGATTCCCCGAGCAGAACGTTCCTGATTGGTCAAAGTAATAATTTCCTTGCTCATAGCTAATGGGTCTTCAATTAGGACAGAAGGCCCCAAGCTATAAATGCCAAAAAGTAGCTGTGACAGTATCAGCCCCAAGGAATAGATGGAAAGAGGTTTATGTCTGATCGCGTGTGGTCTGAAACCATTCCCTTTTAGGGGTATGAAAACATGCAAAAAAGACATCAATAAACTTTTACTTTTCTTATTTGTATTCATTGCTTAAACAAATATAACATAAACTATTTTGATTTCTCAAGTAGCGTCTTCCCTATTTTATCAACTGGTCCTGCTCCGATGGTCAGAATTATATCGTCTTTTTGTATGATTTTCTCCAAATAATCTTCAACCTGCTCAAAGTCTCTGATAAAAATTGCTTTCTCGGGTGTGATTTTGTTTATCATATCTACGACATCTTTTGAAGAAACACTTTCAATATCCTCACGAGTATCTCTGACCGCATATATTTCCGGCATTATCACTATATCGGCATCAGTGAATGCTTCGCTAAACTCTTTGAGCAAAAATTTAGTTCTACAATGTTGGTGCGGTTGGAAAACGGCGATTATTCTTAAATTTGGGTAAAACTGCCTTGCGCCCCTTAGCGTAGCAATAATTTCTGTTGGATGATGAGCGTAGTCGTCAATGATTGTCGCTTCTTTGTATTTACCTAGTATCTGGAATCTTCTATCTGCGCCCGAAAAAGAAGACAAGGTGGCTTGAATGGTCTTATTATCAATTCCTATTTTTTTGGCAACTATTATTGCAGCAAGGGCATTTAAAACATTGTGTTCGCCAGGGACTTTCAATGAAAAATCACTTATCACGACATCGTTATGGGTAACGGTAAATACTGTTTTTTCGTTTTCGGCGGATACATTAACAGCTCTCCAATCATTGTTGTTATTAAACCCGTAACTAGTTTTCTCGCCGGCGAAACTTTTTAGAACCCTAGAGGAGTTAATATTATCTCCACAAGCTACTAAAAGCCCTTTTTTATTAATATTTTGGACAAATCCCTTGAATGCATCTACTATGTCTTCCAGATCTTTGTAACAGTCTAGGTGGTCTTCTTCAATATTTGTAATAATCGCAATATAGGGATATATCTCTAGAAAGGCCTTTTGATATTCGCAAACTTCTGCTACCGAATACTCTCCTTTCCCAAGCTTCGAATTTCCGTGGATATTACTTACCTCTGCACCTACAATAATAGTAGGGTCTAGATTTGCCGCTTCTAAAATCAATGAGATCATTGAAGTAGTAGTAGTTTTTCCGTGAGTTCCTGTTATGGCGATTGCTTTATTCTGAGTAATAATTTTGTTCAAAAGCTGAGGTCTTGAGATAATGTTAATACCTAATCTGTTGGCTTCAAGAATTTCCGGATTGTCAGACCTAATGGCTGCTGTTGTGACTACATTCTGAATGTCGTTGTTTATATTTTTTGACATATGAGAATAATTGATAGTAATGCCCTTTTCTTCAAGTTTGTAAGTTTCTTCATTTTTGTTTATGTCTGAGCCCGCAATTTTATACCCTTGCTCAAATAAAATATTTGCAAGGCCGCTCATCCCAATCCCCCCGATTCCTATAAAATAGTAATCAATTTTCTTTTTCATTTTTATTCCCAAAGTTTTTTAAATTGTTTATTTATTAATTTTTCATTCTTTAAAAATATTTTGTAGATTAGATAAGCTAAAGAAATAAAAAGTACGGTAACTATTGTAACAGCTGATGAGATATCTAGATAGTGTTTAATGATTAGGTAGCCAGAGCCAAAATAAAATCCCACTAAAATTAAGATTAAGGACTTCGGAAGATTTCCAATTAAAACAAAAAAAAGAAATTTCAAATAGCGTATTTTTGCCATACCCGCCGATATCATTATAGGAATAATAAAAAGGTGCATATATTTTCCAATTATCAAAGTCTTTCCGCCATGCTTCTCAAAGTGTCGTTCCAGCTTAACGATTTGCCTGCTTTTTATCCCGATAAAGCTGTTGTTTTTTTTGTGAAATCTGTCTCTTCCCCACCTACCTAAAAAATAATAAATTGAATCGCTTGTTATATCAGCTGCAAATATTACAGGAAATGCTATAAAAAAATTTAAATACCCTAGCGAAGCTAGTAACCCCGATATAATTGTTACCATCGGACCCTCAATTACTACTAAAGGAAAAATAATCCAGTACTTGTATTGAATTACCCAATCCATTATTAATTCGAAATTTATATGCATCTAATTAAATTATTAGTTTTTGCTTATGTTTTTCTATTAGTTTGTAAACAATATAAGAAAGCATAAATCCGCCCACTAGATCAATGGAATAGTGTCCTCTAGACAATATCAGACACACTCCTTCTATGATAATAAGAGCAAATGCTAATTTGTTTAGGATCGGAGCCGAGGCTCTGTCGATAAAATAATAACAAATTATTGCAGTTGCAAAATGACCCGATGGAAATTCTCCATATTGATGGATAGTTGTCAGTCCATAGTTCATCTCGTTTCCCAAAGGACCGCCTAGCGGAGTGAGAATTATAATGAACCCTCGTAAAATTTCCATTGTTGCAAAAGTAGTTATGATCCAGGGGATCTTGTTTGCTCTTTTTTTAGTAAAAGCATAGATAGCTAGTAAGACTACGCTTAGGATATTAGCAATATCGGTCCAATACTGAGTCCAGCCGATGTAAGGAGTCAGTTTAAAAAGCAAATCAGGAGCGGCTGTTCTCTCCGGAAAGTAAGCACTAATTATATTCGTGCTAGTAAAATTTGTAATTAGCGCAATCAATAATAAACAAATTGAAAAATATAACTTTTTACTACCTAATATCTTTTTAGTGTTTTCGTTCATGAGCCTATTATATCTTACAAATTAGAGGTTCTGCTAACTATATTTTATTTTTTATTGTAGAATAATAGTAAATTGGAGGGTGTATGAAAAAATGGAACTTTATATCAAAAAAAAGGTTAATTATCTCTTTTTTTGCTTCAGTATTATTTGTCTTCTATTCCTTTTATGCATCGCCTGACAATTCAAACCTGCTTATAACGAGAACTCTGTAAATACAAATATTTGATTATGATTTAAATATAGCGTTATTTGAAGTCGTAATATATTTTTTTATTTCATTAATGGAATTTATTTGTTTTAAAGTTTTCTCAAAGAAAAAATAATCAGCCTTACTTGGTAATTTCGCTGCATTCATAGTTGTTAACCTTTTTTCCGTCAACTACCTCATTGTCTTTATAAGTACAGCCTGTTCCACACGAATAATCGAACTCGTTATCATTTAGACCGAAATGATCGGCTCTTTCGTCGGCCCAACTTCTACATTTTTCTAGTGATTCAAAGTCTCCTGAGTCAATCAGCGTTGTGAAATCGTTGTCTATCCTATAAAATGTTCCCTTCCATGGGAATTTATCTTCTCTGGATTTTTGATATTTCATTCCCAATGTAATTATTCCGACAAGTATTAATAAGCCGAAACAACAGCTAAAAAACTTTTTAATTCCTTCAATTAAGTTTTCTTTCATAACATTATTATATTCTATTTGGCTCCAAACTTTCAAATCAAAAAAAACCGAACTAATCGGCTTTAGTATAAGTCCTACGCTCTGATTGAAATCCGATTCTTTCCTACAAAAATCCTGACGCTAAAGATCTAGGTTTCTCTTCCCTGTCTGTTTACGTCTATCTGCAAGACGCGTAGCGCCGAGGCAATAAACTCGCAGAATATAATTTGGCTCCGGGACTAGGATTCGAACCCAGATAAACAGGACCAGAACCTGTTGTCCTACCATTAGACGATCCCGGAATGTTTTTAGTTTACAAATAATAACTTATTTCCATCTTTTTTTCAATAATCGAGAACGGCTCTAAAAAGCAATATTAAGAGTAATAAATAGTACTAGCGCAGTTGCTACCCCGATATTGAAAACTTTATTGTGTCCGTTTTTTAGGCTAGTCGGTATAATTTCACTTATTGAGATAAAGAGCATTACGCCAGCTGCAATCGCAAGAAAATAAGGGTTTATCGAATTGAAGACGCTGGCTAAATAAACTCCTAAAATAGCACCCGAGAGAGTTGCTAGCGAAGATAAAAAAGCAGACTTATAAGTGAAGCTGATATTTTTTTTCTTTGATGAAGCGATTGTTAGAATATATCCTTCGGGTATATTGTGAATGAAGGTAGCAATTACTATGGTCATTCCGAGCTGTGAAGAAGCCCCAAAGGAGCTTGATATCGCAAACCCCTCGGGAAAGTCATGCAGTATCATACCTATTGCTAGAAGATAAGACATTCTTCTCATGCATTTTTCGTTACAATTTTTTATTCCCTTTAATGTGTGTATATGAGGCAGTATCTTATTGATAACAAAGATAGAAGAGAATCCAACAAATACCCAAAATAATGATTTGCTACCAATATTTCTTGTCGATTCTGGTATTAGTTCGAAAATTGAGATTAGTATCATAATTCCTGCCGCAAAACTAGAACCGAAGACAATCTTCACTTTGGTTTTTTTACCTACATTGCCCAGAAAAACACCAAGAAATGTCGCAAAACCTGATATGGTTGCAAGAAATAAGGTGCTCATGTTTTCTGAAAAGATTTCGCTCAAATTTACCCTCTAATGAAATAAGAATAACCGAATTTAATAAATAAAAAAAGCCAAAACTTTTCGTTTTGGCCATCCAGATATCTGGATAAACAATATAGTAGGATTAGAGATTATCGGCTTCCTTTATAGCAGCAACATCTTTTTTGCGTAAGTTATTGTAAACTCTTACAAATATTGCCGCTGGCCTCTTTCTTTCTTCTGCAAGCTCTTTTAGGGCAATGAATCTGCATATTCCCGAAACCAGGAACAGATTCCCTTCTTTAAGGTTTACAATTGGCTCGTTTACAAGCCAACCTAGTTTTTCAATGCTGTCTTTTATAGCATTGATTAGATACCTTCTATCTTTTTTCGCCCTCTCAAACTCGGATTCGTTATAAACAACCCAGCTTAGTTCGATGCAAACTACTTCCCTTTGGTTTCCAGATAAGCTCTCTATCTTTGTGTAGAGTGCTTTTTGGATAAGTTCTTCATTGGGAGGCAGTCTTCTTTTTTTCTTTTTGCTTTCGTTATTTTGCAAACAAAAACACCTCTTTCTTTTTATTTTTTCAATCTTCAAGCCAAAATTTTTAGCTAATTTTCGGCCAACAGATGAGAGTATATAAGTTTTATAAGATTTTGTCAAGTATTGAAACAGTTTACTTGAATAAACACTTCGCATTAGTACTCGAAAGATATTTTACTAACATAGTGATAAGTTTGAGAAGATTATAATTTATACAAGCTCAAATAATAATAAAATGAGGTTCTTGTACGTGCGTAAAAAAACAGGATAGATTATATTGCGTTTTGGATGCGTTTTATTGATTCATCTTTCCCAAGCACCCATAAAAGTTCTGCGGGAGATGCGGATCTTTCTTGTCCCGATAATGCTACCCTAATTGGCCAAAAAACATCTGCATTGTTTAAATTGTTAGCAGTAACAATCCTTGAAAGAATGCCATTTAATTCTTCAACGTTCAGCTTTTCCCAATTTTCAGCAGTAATCTCCGATAACTCTGTCAAGGTGGCCTCCAGGCCTTTTTTGGTGGCTTCTGGCGAGCTTTTCTTGAAAACAAGCATATCTTTGTTGTATTTTGGTAAATCAAAGTAAAAACCGCTTATTTCCTTAAATTCTGCAAGTGTTTTTAGCCTGCTTTGCTCAACGGTAATAATCTTGTCCAATAAGTCTTGATTTGCATTCGAAAAGCTATTATCAAATTCAATAATTTTGTTTTTTAGTTCACCAACTGAAAGATTGCGTATATAAACTCCATTTATCCAGTCCAGCCTCTCGATGTCAAATACTGCGGGAGACTTCCCTACCCTTTCAATGTCAAACTTCGCTTCAAGCTCAGAAAGACTAAATATCTCTTCTTCAGTACCGGGATTCCATCCCAAGAATACTAGAAAATTCAATAAAGCTTCGGGCAGGTATCCCTTGGTTCTATAATCAAGCAGCGCGGTATCGCCGTTTCTCTTTGATAGCTTTGTTTTGTCTTTTCCTATTATTATCGGAATATGTGCGAATTCTGGATGTTCCCAACCAAATGCTTGATATAAAAGTATATGTTTTGGAGTTGAAGGAACAAATTCCTCTCCTCTTATCACTAAAGTGATTTTTGATTCATGGTCATCTACTATGTTTGCAAAATTATAAGTTGGCCAACCGTCTGACTTTATGATTATAAAATCCTCTAGCGTACTTGTAGCAATCGTTACTTTATCCCTGATCTTATCATTCCAGCTGATTGTCTCAGGTTTTTCCGGGATTCTAAAACGGATTACAAAAGGCACATTTTCTGCTGTCTTTTTATCTACTTCTTCTTTTTTTAGATTTAGGCAACATCTATCGTAAACTGGAGGTTTCTTTTCTCTTTCCTGCTCATTTTTAAGTTCTTCAAGTCTTTCCTTAGAGCAAAAACATTTATAGGCTAGGCCGTTTTCTACTAGCTCGTTAGCTTTTTCTTGATAAATACGAAGTCTGTCTGATTGGTAGATTACTTCCCCATCATATTTAATCCCCATCCATCCTAAACAGTCGTGGATATACTGAACTCCATCTGGTATAAATCGTTCTCTATCCGTGTCTTCAATCCTTAAAAGGAACTTTCCGCCGCTAGATTTTGCAGTTAAATAATCAAAAATAGCCGTACGCATATTACCAACATGCATAAATCCGGTTGGGCTTGGAGCAAAACGCGTTATATATTTCATATGAGTTATTTTAGCCTAAAAAAGGCAAAAATTCAATTATTGTTTTTTCTTGAAAAACGCAATTTTATTGGATTTTTGCTGTTGTGGCTGGATTTTTTGCTTATTTTCTGGCTGATTCTCTGGTTTTTGCCCATGATATTTTAAAAGATATTTGTTAGGCTCAAGATCTAAATCGGTAAAATCATCAGACTCTTCAATCAATTTGGCAGATGTGCTTTTGCCAAAAGAAATAACTTCAGCCCTGCACCCTTCTGCTTTAGCATGATGCATTAGGAGTTGAAAATCACCGTCTCCCGAACATAATATTATTGAATCAAGCTTGGGCGCTAGCTTTAATATATCAACAGCAATTCCGACGTCCCAATCGGCTTTTGTTCTACCGCTTACGAATATTTGTAACTCCTTTGACTTTACTTCTATTCCGAGTTTTTCCAATGCGTCAAAAAACATCTGTTCTTCCGGCATCTCTGCTTTAACTGTATATGCAATTGCCCTTATAAGCTGTCTGCCGGCGGTAGCCGTCTTGATTATCTCTGCAAAATTAACTTTGGCGCCGTATAGTGCTCTTGCGGAATAATACAGATTCTGTACGTCAATAAATATTCCGATTCTTTGATTTGTTTGCTTCATACTCATGTATTACTTCTCCAACTCTTTTAATATTATCGTCATTTTACCATTTTCTAGTATTAGATTAGAAATCAACCCTTCTGAATTTATTTTTTGTTCAATATTCTTGTTTATCTGGCTCGAGATCTGCTCTTTTATAAAATCAGGAGCATTTAAGAAGCCAATCTTGATGGTACTGATCTTCATAACCAGCTTTTCATTGTTAACCGAAGGGTTTATGGTAAGGACTGCCTTCGCACCAAAAAGGTCTTCCAGGGTTCCGGTAATTGATATTCTGTCTGTATAAATTTTGGTTTCGGGTGAGGTAAGAATATCTTTTAAATATTCGCTGATCAGAACATTTATATCATCTTCAGTCAAAACAATCCATGATTTACCGTCAATTGCTTTCGTATCAATTTTGCCTAAAACGCTTTTTACTTCGGTCGAACTAGATGCGGACTTAGTATTTGAATCAAGTTTTATGCTTATGTCTTTAGTATTAAAAATAAATAAAACAATAACGCCTAAAAATAAACAAAATAATACAATTGGGACCAGTACGCAAGAACAGGCTTTCAAAACAGAAATCCTTTTCCTGTTTCTATCTCTTGCCAGTCGTTTTCTCCCGGCATTTTTTTATAGAGCTTTACTTGATGCGATTTTTCGGTTTCTGAATAAATATATTCGGTATTCCCTCTCGAGTTGCTAGTGTGTGAATAGTGTATTTTTTTGTCTAGAATTGCAGGCCTGGTCGTTCTTTCAATTTTCATTTTTCCCATCGGGGAATCAAATATTATTTGTTCAACAGTTGTTATAATTTCCTTGCCTGCAAAACTTAATTCCTTTTTATTTATAACCGATTTTTCTAAACCGCCAAATTTTGTTTCAAGAGAGTCTATTAAATTATTCCACTTTTCATCGTTCACTATTCTCTCCAATCGCCAGGATCAGTTAATAATAAAGGCGCAGAATTTTCTCCAGCGTTTGCATTTGCCCTAGCTTCTATTAAGTTTGACTTGATTTGGATCTTGTTTTTTTGGACTCCTATTATAACTAACGAAATAGCTATCAACAAAATACTTGTTCCAAAAAGAATAACGCTTGCGGTTTTTAGTTTTTTTAACGATTTGGTTTCGTAGTCTTCTTCTTCGGATCTAAATTTTGGAGATTGTGACGAGGGTCTATCATTTATAATTGAACTGAAATAATCCTTCATCGCCCCAGATTTTTGCTGGGAGTCGATGAATTTTGATTTTTTCATTTCTTTAGTGTCTAGGTCTAGAATCTTTTCCGATTGATCCTCGGAAATCATTGGTGTTCCTTGCTCTACAGGAAAATTATTCTTTGAGTCAATTTCATTTCGCTTTTGGATTGACTCCAATAACTCTTTTGGAGAGCCATTCTGCGGCAAATCTTTAGGCGGCTGGACAGTTATTTCTCCCCCGTCGTTTACTTTCTTATTTATTGGCGGATTTTCTGCTATAAGTGATGTTGGTGCTGGCTCGTCTTGTGCTAAATTTCCAGAATTTAATTCGGGATGCGTTATTGGATTTACGATATCGTTAATTGCTATTACTTTTTTAGGAATAGAGCTATCTTTACTGTCGCCGGGTGATTTTACAGGGGTTATTGCAGGGCTTTGGGCTTCTTGAGTAGTGTTAAAATTAATTCCATCTAAAACTTTATCAACAGTCTTTGCTACATCTTCTTCTACGGGTTTTACGTTGTCGGAATCAAGTATATCCAGAAGAATACCGTCTGGTTGAGGTATTTTTGTTATATCGTTTTTGTTATTGTCGGTCTCGGTTTCAATTTTTTTTGTTGGTTCGTTAAGTTTGTATCCGCTAATCGCAGGATTGTTATCAGTATCATCAAATTTGCTATTTACTTTTTCTTGCAGGTCTGGGCCCGTATAGTTAACTAAACCGTTTGGACTCTTGGTGTCTGTTTCTATTTTTGTAGCTTCCTCGACTGTTTTGCTTTCCGAATTTGCCTTAGATATTTCTGCAGTTAGGTTTGCTAGTAATATTTTAAATTCGTCTGGTTCCTCCTGTGCGGATTCTTTTTCTGCTTTGTCAGCTGTATTTGCGTCAGGGATGCTAACCTTCTCTTCGGTGGGTTTATCCGCAATATTGGTGCTCGCAAATTCTCCTTTTTCAGCAATTTCTCCTACGTTATTCTTCCCCACCTCAATATCGTTGGCTACTATACTACTGGTCTCAACATTGTTTTTGCCGTCAGCAATTTCATTGGCTTTTATATTGTTATCGGAATTTTGTTCTTGTGCTTCTTCTATTTTTTCTGTAGGCACGAGTTTGTCAGTATTTGTAATTTCCGCAATTTTAAGATTGTCGAGCGCCGGATTGTAAACGCTCCCGGGTAAACCTTCTATAATTTGACTTTTGATGGGAAAATTGATTTCATGGTTTGGCTGATTGAAGGTATGTTTCTGAATTTTGCTTTCTTGGATATCTGCAATAGTGCTATTTTCTAAATCCAAAGAGATGCTATCTTCATTTGTTGTATTAATAGGCGTTACTTCTAGCTGATCCTCTGTAAGCTTGTTTTCATTTCTAAATCGAAGATTACTGATTGAATTATTACTCTGAGGGACGGGTTGTGCAGTAGGATCAAATGGTAAGGAAGTTGCAGGCTCCGATTGGTTGGACGTTTTTAAAATAGTTCCGCAACTAGAGCAGTAGCTATTACCCCCTAAAGATATTGGGGTCATATCTGTCCTGCATCTTTCACAAATCATTTATTACCCTCCTCGAAGCCCTTAAAAGGGCAAATCCTCGTTAATTAGTGGATTTAAGTAAGGCGATCTGTATAACTCAGTTCCAAGTTGCTTGTGGTAGCTGGTAAACTCTGCGTCTTCTTCGGTGTGGATTGTGGTATATGCAGAATTTATCATACTAGATGTTCTGTCAAGCATAGAAAGCGCAATCGCTTCAGCCGTTTTAGGTTTTATGGGGCTCCCAAACTCAAGTTCACCGTGGTGGGACAAAATTAAGTGTAAAATTTCGTTTAATAAGAGTTCCGGCATATCTTCTGGGGCTTTTCGTTTAGTAATTTCTGCACCAATAAATATATGTCCAAGAAGTTTTCCTTCAGTGGTTATAGTTACTGTGTTTGTGGTAGCAAACTCGTAAATTTTTCCGATGTCGTGAAGCAATACCCCAGTCCTAAGAATATCTGCATTTATCTTGGGATAACTTTTTACGATAGGATCAACTAGCCTTAACATTTCTATCGTGTGCTCCAAAAGCCCTCCTTGATAAAAGTGGTGTACTCTGTAAGCGGCTGAGGACTTTTTAAATTTTTCGTTAAAGTCTTTATTAAAAATATTGCCTAATAGTTTTATTAAGTGTTTATTTTTTACCTTACTAATTTCCTCTTGGAGCTCAGCAAACATTGCCTCAATGTCATATTCTGATATTGAGAGTAGGTCAGCGGGGTCAAACTCTTCTGTTTTTTTGAGTTTAAGTATCCTGAGCTGCAAAGTATCCTTAAAGCTTTCTACGTTTGCATCAATAGCGACAACATCGCCTTCGCTAACATTTTCAACTTTATCTATGCTGTCTTGCCAAATCTTACCTTTTACGGTACCTGTTTTGTCGGAAAGCTCAATATCTATATATGGTTTATTGTCTTTTGTGGTGGCACGTTTAAAAGTTTTCACTGAAAAAACTTCACTAAAAATGCTCATCCCTGTTTTTAGGTCTTTTGTAAAAAATGTTTTCATTTGTGTTTTATCTCCGATATAAAAAAGTATATCAAATTATATTTCTAATACAAAGTTATTTTCCTACTTTGAAAGAATGCTTCTCTTGTAGTCATCTAGATTCTCAAGAGCAATGCCTGTACCTTTTGCCACACAAAGCAACGCATCGTCGGCAACATGACATGGTATTCCGGTTGCCTTTGTTAACAGCTTATCAAGATTTTTTAGTAGAGATGTCCCGCCTGTCATAATCATCCCCCGATCGATTACGTCACTAGAAAGTTCTGGAGGTGACAGTTCGAGAACGCTTCTAATTGTGAGAATGATTTTTTCTATTTCATTTTGCATAGCTTCGGTAATCTCATTTGAAGAGATGCTGATAGTTTTAGGAAGCCCGGCTATCATATCTCTTCCCCGAATTTCCATGACTTTTTCTTTTTCAACGGGCAGAGCACTTCCGATGTTGATCTTAATCTCTTCGGCTGTCCTGTCGCCTATTGCAAGCCCGTACTTCTTTCGAATATAGTCCGATATTGATTGATCGAGTCTATTGCCGCCAACACGCATTGAATTTGCTGCCACTATCCCGCCCAAAGAGATAATGGCTACCTCTGTTGTTCCCCCACCGATATCTATGATTAGATTGCCTGCTGCTGAATCAATTGGCACATCAGCGCCAATTGCTGCCGCAACGGGCTCTGGAATTATGTAAACTTCTTTTGCTCCAGCTGCTTTTGTGGCGTCAATTACCGCCTTTTTTTCAGTTGAAGTCACGCCTGCAGGGACAGAAACCATAATTTCTGGTCTAAATAATCTAATATTTCCGCTAACCTTATTTATAAAATAATGGATCATAGCCTCAGTTACTCTGTAATCAGCTATAACCCCATCTCTTAACGGTCTGTAAGCTGTTATTGCTTCTGGCGTTCTGCCAACCATCTCCTTTGCTTCTTCACCAACAGCAAGAACGCGGTTGTCATTCGAAACAGCAACAACGGATGGTTCGTTTATAACAATACCTTTTTTAGGAACATAAACGAGTACATTTGCTGTTCCAAGGTCAATTCCAATTCTTTTTGCGAGCATAATTTTCCTATTTAGCTTTAATATTTTATCAGAAAAATAGTCAATTCACAAACTAAAGCTATTTTGAGATTCTTGTAATTTTTGCGCCTAGCGAGTTTAGTCTCTCGTCAATTCTTTCGTAGCCTCTATCTACTACCTCTATTTGTTCTATTATGCTTTCGCCTTGCGCAATTAGTGCGGCAATGATTAAAGTAGCTCCAGCTCGGAGGTCATAGCTTGTAATGGTTGTCCCATATAGCGGTGTTGGACCGGAAATCGTTGCTTGATGGGCGTTTCTTATTACTCCATTTGCGCCCATTTTATTAAGTTCGGTTATGTAATTTAGTCTACTTTCAAACATAGTTTCATATATATCATTACTACCTTCCGCTTGCGTCATGAGAATAGCGAAGGGGGCTTGAAGATCTGTTGGAAAACCCGGATAAATGTCGGTCCTTATACTAGTCGCTTTGAAATTTGTTGTAGGGTTAATTGAAAGCGTATTTTCGTCAATAATATTGAAGTTTACCTTAGCGTCACTTAGTTTTTTAAGAAATATATCGTGGTGATCTGCAATGAACCCTTTTATTATTACATTTCCTCTGGATACCGCCGCTGCTATTGCAAGTGTCCCCGCCTCAATTTGGTCGCTAATAATTCTATGTGTTGTGGAGTGTAACTTTTTGCCTCCTCTTACTAAAATAGTATGAGTGCCAATCCCCTCGATCTCTGCCCCCATCTTTACAAGGAAATTACATAGATCGACTACGTGAGGTTCTGTTGCGCAAAGCCTTATTTCAGTGATTCCTTCAGCGTGAGTCGCGGCCATTATAATGTTTTCTGTTCCTGTTACACTAAACTCGCTTAGAATAATCTTTTTACCTAATAATTTTTTTGTCTTTAAGTGGTAACAAGACGGATTAACAATTATTTTTGCCCCAAGCTCCTGTAACGATTCCAGGTGTGTCGTAATAGGTCTTGCGCCGATAAAGCATCCCCCGGGTTGAGCGACTTTTACCTCACCAAATCTTGCCAGCAAAGGACCTAAAAGGACTACTGATGCTCGGATTTGACGAACTTTTGAAGGATTAGGCTCAAAAGTATTTATATTTGTCGTATCAATTCTGAGCTTGTTATCTTTTAGTTCAGCCCTAGCTCCCATATCAGTGAGAATTTCAAGTAAGCTCCGTATGTCAGTTATTTCCGGAATATTGTCGATTTCGTATTCGCCAGGCGCTAGGATAGTTGCCGCGATAATAGGAAGGGCTGCATTTTTTGACCCGCTTACCTGAATCTCTCCTTTAAGTTTTGTTGGCCCTATTATTTTGAAACTGTTCATGAAAGGTATTCTAACAGTATTGTAAATAATTGGCAAACTGGAAATTTTATTTTATAATTTGTTTGATGATAAAGCTGATGACTAGAGATCTGGAACCGACAAGTTTTACGAGATATTTTATATATCCTTTATTTTTTTTAATATTTGTTTCAGTATTTTTTATACTTTTTATATTTGCAAGCGGTTACAAGTTCACCTTTAAAGAAGGCAAAATAGATATTCAAAAAACAGGAATGATAATTGTAGCAACTCGTCCTTCCGGCGCAGATATTTTTATTGATGGCAAAGATAAAAATCGCAGAACAGGATTTTATTTTTTACCGACAAAAATAAACAATCTAGTGCCAGGGAGCTACAAGCTTACTTTAAAGAAGGAGGGCTATAGAACATGGGTAAATGATCTAAATGTTATTCCAGAGATCGTTACTTGGGCAAATTATGCCTTACTTTTCAAAGAAGAGCTTGAATTCGAATCCTTAAATTTGCCTCAAAACACTGAAATAGTAAAAAATCTAGATAGTGAAAATATCAGTAACGACATTTTGCTTAAGGGGACGGAAAATAATCTTACTTCGTTTTATTTTTATGACGCAAGCAAAGACTCTTTTAAAAAGGTTTGGCCTCCAAGCAATCAAATTAATGACAGTTTCGGCAGCGGTTTTGAAGTAGTTGGAGAAAAACTTAACAAGGCGAACAACAAAGCAGTTATATATGTTAAAAAATCCGGAGCTATGGAGCATTATCTTTTAGACTTTTCAAAAGAAGCACCCAGTCTTATTTCACTACCCCTTTTCTACAATAAGACATTTTCTGACTTTATATGGGATACTACGGGATCGGCTTCCCTTTTTGCTTTGTCTGGAAGCGACCTTTTTAGAATTAACACCGAAAACTCTGTCATCGGGGAAGTTATTGTGGAGAATGTCGTAGATTTTTCCGTAGAAAAAACAAAAAAAGTTTACTATATTACAAACGATAATACGGGTTATGCGCTGTCGAGGATGAACTTAGACGGGAGCGAAAAAGTACTTGTCTCTGAAATTATTGCTAAAAGTAAAAATTACAAGATTTCGTATTCTGATAATACCGAATCTCTCGCAGTTCTCTCTTATGATGATGGCAAGCTCTATATTTATAAAAATTTGTCAGACAGATTAAGTCTAATGAGGCTAACCAAAGATGCGCTCGGTTTCTCATGGAGTAAAGATGGTGAGAAGATATTTTATTATGACGATCATACTATAAAGGGCTATGATTTCGAGAAGCAGGAAGAGACTCAAGTTAAACTAGATGACAAAATAGTTTCGCTCGACTGGTATTTTGATAACTGTCATTACTTGGTGCAGACTGAAAAGGAATTCTTTATTATAGATTTCGATGGAGCAAATAAGGTTGTTATAAACGATACGGCAATTGTGAATTATGCGAATTATATTGAAGGCGAAATAATATTTAGTTATTTGAACGACAAAGCAACAGAATATAAAAAATTTGTTCCTGCTTTTTAATCAGTTTCCTTGAACTTTAGTATAGTTCCGAGCCAGTCAAGAAAGCTGTTTTTATCACTTTCTGGCAAAGTATTAGGAACAATAACTTCTTTTTGTTCTTCAATCACCATGGGTTCATAATATTGCGGGAGGATTTGGTCTAAGCTTACAATTAGCCTTTTCCAGCTAGTTCCTGGTGGCGTACATGTCATCAAGGTCAATGTTGGCTTCTCTGTTTGATCTAAAACGCTCATGTCGTTTGCTTCAACAATTTTGATTTCGGTTACTTGGTAAACATACTTGTTACCATTAAAGTAGATTTTTGCTATATCTCCGATTATGAGCTTGTTAAGGTTGGCAAAAATATAATTATAACTTCCCTGCTCCCACCAATAATTAGAGCTATGCCCGGTAATGAAAGAGTTGCCTGCTGTTCCAGGGTTTGCAGTCCCGCTATAGTGCACAACACCATTCTTTAGATTTTCATGGATAATATTATCGTCTGTAGAGTTAGCAAAAATTATTGGAGCAGTAACATTAATTTTGGGGATAGCTAGAGTACTTGTTGATGGAATGACCTCCCCGGGATCAAGTGGTGCACTTTTCTCCATCTCTTTTTGAACAACTGTTTTTATGGTTTCTACTTTTGTAGTAATTGTAGGACTGCTATTTATTGGCATCATTTTTGTAATGAATAAGGGCAGATTTACAACACCAAATACAAAAATAAATGAAGAAACTAATATCGTGGGATATTTTACGTACCATTTTTTCCAGGCTGTTTGTGTTGCGTCTTTCATTGGATGTTTTGGATCGTTTTTAAAATCAACGATTCTTTGGATGTCAGGATGTTTTCTGTGCCCAAAAATTTCAGATAATTCTTTGGTTTTTTTGGGGTCTAGTTCTCTAATTATATCTTGAGTTATCAGGCTGATTTCGGCATTTGTTCCACCCTCGATACGAAAAGCTTCGATTAATAGTTCCAATTGTTGTAGAGTAGGTTCTTTGTGCATAAAGACATTATAGCAAAAAATTGACCTAATCATACTTTTTAGCTATAATCTTTAGGTTAATAATATTTGCCCGCGTGGTGGAATTGGTAGACACGCAGGACTCAAAATCCTGTGAAGGCAACTTCATGTCGGTTCGACTCCGACCGCGGGCACCAGAAACGACCTTTTGGTCTTTTTTTATTTGATTTTATCTTAAGATTTTGTTTTAATTTTCATTAAACGTTGGAACTTAAAAATTTATAAAAAGGAGTGATTTATTTGGTAAGACCAGTTCCGTATGTCGGAGTAACGGGGATTTATACGGGCGAAGTTGTAAGAAAACTCTTGAAGCAGAAGCCGTCCTATATTGAAAGCTTATTAAAGATTGGGGTATTGGTCAGTAGTAATTCTAGCGTACGATTCCCATTGCGTTATCCCAAAGAAGAAGCAATCAAGAATATTTTTCAAGAAAGCAAGGATGTTCTAAACATTATTCATTTACATATGAATAATCAATCAGGGCTTCTCTATCGACTTGAAGAGTTGACGCAAATTGCAGGAGAAAATCTGCATGGATTTCAACTAAATATGGTTTGGCCAAATCCAAGAGTCATAAAGAGTTATCTTGTGAAACACCCAGAAAAGAAAATCATATTGCAGGTAAACAGTAAATTGTTAAATTTAGTTAACTTCGACCCAGTGTTATTGGCAGAAAAATTAAAAAATAGATACGAGGAAATAATTAATTATGTACTTTTTGACCAAAGCATGGGAAATGGTAAACAGCTGGACTCTAAAGTAACAATCAGCTATCTTAAGGAAATAGCAAAAGAGTTGCCATGTGTAGGGCTAGTTGTTGCAGGCGGATTATATGCAAATAATTTACATTTGATTTATGAAATATCAAATTTGTTCCCAGATATAAGCATTGACGCAGAAGGAAAATTAAGGGATCCCGAATACGATCACTTAGACGTTTTTAAAGCTGAAATGTATGTACGAAAAGGTTTTGAATACCTGGATCCCAAAAGAAATATTCTATAAGTTGGGAGGGATATAATGAGAAAATACGAAGGAAAAAAATCGTTCATTTGTCCTTTGTGTAGATCAAAAAAATATTCAGAAATTTGGGAAAGTAATGGAGTTTTTGGTCCCGGAGCGAGGGGTTGGATCCAAAGCTGTGAGTGTGATGGATGTAGTATTCATTTTTCTGATCCGGAGAAGTTTTCATTAGAAAATTTACAGAACAAACAAGATTAGTTAACCTATTTGCGGGGTATATGCCCCGCTTTTTTTCATTTGAATAATAATGTTGTTTTGTTTAATAGAACGCTGTTTTCTCAAGCTTTGTTTGTATTAATTTTCATTCTCAGCTTGCTTAATTGCTTCTGGTAAATATCTGATAATATCTGAAGCAATTACGCTTCGCTCGCCTATTTTTTCTTTCGCTAATTTTCCTGCAAGGCCATGCAAATATACAGCCGTGCAAGCAGCCTCAAAATGATTATTTGGATTTTGAGCTATAAAAGATCCCACAATTCCCGATAAAACATCGCCGCTCCCTGCAGTAGCGAGTTCTGGACCGCCTATTCTATTTATTACGATACTGCCATCCGCATCAGATATTGTCGTGTCATGTCCCTTTAGAATAACTGTTGCTTTAAGTTTTTTTGATAAAAGAGGAGTAATAATTTTTTTATTTTCTTCAATATATTTTGTATCTAGCTTTTTATTCTCAAGCTCTTCAAAATCTCCGGCATTCAACAATTTTAATGCTTCTCCTGGGTGAGGTGTAATAATTAACTTATTTTTTCTTTTCGTAAAATATTCTTCTAAAAATTCTAGAGATTCTTTTGAGCGTATTACTTCAATCCCCTTTGCTAAAGCGTTTATTCCATCTGCGTCCAGTATGATGGGCTTTTTTATCTCAAAAATTAGCTGCCATATTAGCTGAATGGTTTCAGCATTCTGGGAAAGTCCGGGGCCGATTATTACTGTATCGCAACTCTCAACATTTTCAAGAATAATAGCTTCTGCTCTTTTTGCCACACTTATACTAGGAGTTTCGGGTAATTCTAGGGTCATCGCTTCGGGCAAGATCTCTTTGTAAATAGTTTTAAGCCCGCTCGGAAAGCCTAGTAAAAGTATGCCGGTTCCGCTACGAAAAACCGCTTCGCAAGTAAGAATTGACGCACCGCTCATACCCTTAGAACCTGCTAGAACAAATATTTTTCCTGCCTGAGCTTTGTAGAAATGAACTGGTCGTTGCCAAAGGATTTTTGGATATAACAATTTTTCTTGTACAATAATTTTGTTCATAGGCTAAGATTTCTGTAGCGAGCGAACCATATCGACAAGCTCCTTCCCTGCCTCACCTTTTTTGATCTGAGGCGTTTCCATAATGAAGGGAATGTCTTTTAGTTTAGGATGATTGATAATTCTAGTCATTCCATCCATCCCCAACTCTCCTTTTCCAAATTCTTCGTGTCTATCAAGATTGCTTCCGAGTCTAGTAATAGAGTCGTTTAGATGGATAGCTTTAAGCTTATCAATTCCTATAAGCCTATCAATTTTATCAACGAATTCGTCCAGCCCTTCTTCTTCATGTATTTCATACCCGCTTTCAAATGCATGTGCAGTATCTATGCATACGCCTACTCTTTCAGAGTCAATGGCATTGGTTATGCTTGCCAATTCTTCAATCGTCTTGCCTATTAGATTTCCGGCTCCTGCTGTATTTTCAAGTAAAAGGGGGGTTGTTGAGCTCGAATTATCTAAAATCTGTTTAATTGAGTTTATAGCAGTGTTTAATCCTTCTTCTGGGTTACTATCCTTATAAGATCCGATATGGACTACAAGCCCACTTAGTCCTAGTTTTTCAGCAACTTCTAGGTTATTAATAATTGATTGGATTGATTTATCTAAATTAAATGTATTTTTTGTGGCGAGATTTATTAGATAAATTGAGTGTGCGACAGCCCCTGTCATTTCATATTTCTTATATAATTTTCTAAAAGCATCTACTGTTTCAGAGGCTATTTCTGCCTTATTCCATGAGTGTGGACTGGATAAAAATATCTGAAAAGTGTTACATCCAAGTTCAGCTGCCCTCACAACAGCTTGATCTATACTTCCTGCGATTGATACGTGTACGCCTAATCTCATAGCTAGATTATACCAGAAATAATTAATTTTTAATTTTTTGCAGTTTATCTCTTAATATTTCGTAAGTTGCTATCCCAGTTGCAGTCGCAACGTTCAATGATTCTTTTTTCCCATACATAGGAATTTTTATCACCATATCGCAACAATTAAGGACTTTTTTACTTAGGCCATCAACTTCATTCCCAACGACTAATGCTATCGGATGTTTATATTCCGCCTGCCAGAAATTAATGGCATTTTTGTCTATCTCAAGTCCAACTATCTGATAACCCTTCTTTTTTAGGTTTTTTATCAAAAGCTCGATATTTTTCCTATACAATGAAGGCACTGATTTCTCGGCTCCTAAGGATGTCTTTATGACCTTAGGATGGTTTTTGTTGGCTGTAATACCGCAAGTGTAAACCATTTCTGCCTTAACGGCATCAGCAGTTCTTAAGATAGCCCCTACGTTTAGAGTACTTCTAATATCGTCCAAGATTATAATAATAGGATTTCTGTCTTTTTGGGGCATAAGGATATTCTAACAGAAAAACTCTTATATCTATAAAAATATGAAAATATTGACTAAATTGAACAAAAACACTATAATTATCAAGTTGATTTAAGGAGTAACCGAAATGGCACACACAAAAGCGGGCGGCTCTACAAAGAATGGCCGCGACTCAAATTCAAAAAGATTAGGAGTTAAACTTTACGGTGATCAGATTGCGAAAGCCGGCGATATTATAGTCAGACAGCGTGGCTCCAAATGGGAACCAGGCTTAAATGTTAAAGTTGGCAAGGACGATACTATTTATGCTGCAATAACTGGTGTTGTTAATTTTGCTCAAAAACGGATAAACAGATTTACTGGACATAAGGTGAGAAAAACCGTCGTGAATGTTAATCCGATTGAGATAAAATAATTTTTTAGCTTTTAAAATTAAAAAAATCCCCATAAAAAGGGATTTTTTTTATTATAATTTAGATATGTATGCTCCGTCTGGATAATTCGTAGATTTCGCCTCAGGCTTGTGTAATGGTTTACTTATTATGATGCACGAACTACTTTTATCTTGATTACTACTCTAATTCCATGCCCGAACTTCACAAACGCTTCATGCTCGCCTAGCGTATTTATCGGCTCTAGAATCTCAATATTCTGTCGTTCTATATCAAATCCTTCTTTCTTTAGCGCTTCAGACAGGTCCCTGTTAGTTACTGAGCCGAATAGCTTATCTTCGTCTCCGGCTTGAGCTTCTACAGTATATGTTTTTGAACTAACTTTTTCACTAAGTTTGGTTAGTTCGGAAACGATTTTTTCTTCTTCTGCTTTTAGTTTTTCAATCTTGGCTTCAAGGGCTTTAATCTGCTCATCGGTGGCAATAATTGCTAGTTTTCTAGGGAATAACATATTTCTTGCATATCCGTCTGGGACATTTTTTACTTCACCGATTTTGTTATTATCTACATTTTGCAAAAATAGGACTTTTACCATGACTTTCCTCCCAGTATCAATTAATATAAATGGAATTTTAACATAATTTTATTACAATTGCGAGTGAAAAGGCTTTTGTTTATGTTGCAATTATATTTTGTTTTTAATTGTCTCAAGAGCTTTTTCTAGCTGTGGGTCTTTTTCGTTCTTTATATCTTCCTCGGTAAGATCTATGGATATATCAGGCGTTATGCCCTCGTTACCTATATTTTTTCCGTTTGGAGTATACCAATGAGCAATAGTGATCTTTATGGTCATGCCTTGCCCTATGCTTTCTATGGTTTGAACTGAGCCCTTGCCAAATGTTTTCATGCCGACTACTATGGCTCTACCTTGGTCTTGAAGGGCGCCGGTGACTATTTCTGCAGCCGATGCAGAACCTTCGTTGACCAAAACTACCATCGGAATTGAAGTGCTTGTGAGGTTACCTCTGCCACTCGCTTTGTAGTCTTCTCTTTGGCTGGAGTCATGGGTTTTTTCGGTTACTATTACTCCTTCTTTCAAAAATTCGCTCGCGACATCGATAGAAGAGTCAAGATAGCCACCAGGGTTATTTCTTAGGTCCAGAATAATGCCCTTAACGTTTTTGTCAGAAAGTGCTTTGGTTGCCTCTTGGGTTTGCGAGGTTGTATTGCTATCAAAACGCGAGATTTCTATGTATCCGATATTTCCTTCTTTTATTTCCCATTCAACGCTTTTGGTTTCGATTTTCTCTCGTGTCATCTTAAAGACCAGCTCCTCTTCACCCCTTTTTATAGTAAGAGAAACTTGAGTTCCCACTTCGCCTCTTATTTTAGAAACTGCAGTATCTACGTCCATCCCTTCGGTGCTTTCGTCGTTAATCTTGAGAATTATGTCTTTCGCTTTAAGACCGGCTTTTGAAGCAGGAGTATTCTCTAGCGGAGCAATAATCAATATATTATCGTCTTTTTTTCCGATTTCTGCTCCAATTCCTGATATTGTTCCGTCAAGTTCGTTGCTGAAAATCGCAGATTCATCCGCGTCCATAAATACCGTATATGGATCGTCTACAGCTTCTACCATTCCGCGTATTGCGCCATTTATTAATTTTGTATAATCAATATCTCCATCATATTCATTTACGACTTTATTCCAGGCTTGCCAAAATATTCCAAAATCAACGTCTTCGTTCTTTTCGTTTACTATTTTTGGAGTAAAACCTACCCTTGTAATCTGAAAGTTTATATTTCCGAAAGCCCAGCCAAGTATAAACGAAAGAAAAATGATTGCCCCTATTAATATCTTGGATCTGTTGATTTTTACAATCTTCTCTTCTTTTAAGTTCATATGGCGCGACCTTTCTTAATTAAAATAGTGCCTGTTAAGCACCTATTATTTTATCACAAATTGAAGTCCGGTCTACTGTTTATTGCAAGTGACCATAAAGAGAATACATACCATTTGTATGTTGGATCATAACATAATTGCCATATTCATAGCTCCAAGCGTAAGTGTTTGGTCTTCCTGTTACTCTGGCAACTATCTCTCCTTCTGCAGCTGCTCTTACGGGCGTTCCCCTGCCACCATCCGCTTTATCAATACCCGAATGGAATACGCCATCAAAGTAAGCCGATGAATAACCATATGGAACATTTATGGGAACGCTAGGGGCGGGATCGATGAAATACCCGTTGCCGATATAGTATTGGGGGTTTACTGTGCTTTTGTTTGCATTTCTAATTTCAAAATGCAGATGTGGACCAGTAGAGAATCCACTATTCCCTATAAAGCCGATTATGTCCCCTTGATTTACATGTCCAAGTGAAACATAATTACCGCTCCAGAGTTGTCTTTCAAGTTCATCTTGCTGGGCTTGTAAGCTTCTTAGCAGGGTTTGAAAGTTTGCTTCGTTGTTCTTTGTTTGGTCAAGTAGAGTTTGTTTGGCAGCTCGTTGTGAATCAAGTTGTGATTTGTTTATATTCAGTTGGTTCTTAAGGGTTTCGGTTTTTGCTTTTTTCTCTTCAAGCTCTTGTTTTTTACTTTCTAGCTCTTCTTTTAGGGCCGAAATTTTATTTGCAGTTTCTTGTACATTTTGTTGAATTGTATTTAAATATTGGCTTCTATCAACAAAGTCTGAAAAATTTTCTGACTCTGCAATCAATTCAACGGTAGAAACTTTCCCTTCGATATAAATGGTTCTAAGATATTCAGCCATTATCTCTTTTTGTTTGGCAAGCTCTTTTTCGGTTTCCTCTATTTGCCTATTCGTGTCTTCTATCTCAGAATTGATTATGTTTATTTCACGCTCAGTAGCATTGATTTGTAGTTGAATCACATATATCTGCTCTTCAAAAGCAGCAATCTCGTTTGCTAGGGTCCTTCCCTGTGCTCTTATATTTGCTATTTGTTGGTTTGCAGCGTTAATCTGGTTATTTACTTGTTCCAGCTCTTGTTGAGGGGTAAGCGCAAGTGCAGGATTTCCAAGCAAAAAAAGAGCTAGGAATGAAAGCATAGCTATTCTTTTTGGGTAATTATTGGTTTGTATTTTTGTTTTTATTAATTTCATATTTCTAATCTTTGAAACAAGAGAGCGCTCCCTCCTATTTAGCTTATTATAACATAGCGGTCAAATTTAGACTTCTATTTTTTTAAGCTCAAGTGCTTTCTGACTGCAAAGTAACTTGAAACCGTTCCGATAAATACACTAATGGTGAATTGCAACAAGAAAATTATGAACAAGTTTTCTTTTAGGAAGCCTGAAGCGTCTCCGCCAACTCCACCAAAATATTCGGTTATTGTTGGTGTGAGGAAGTGAAAAACAACTGCTAGTATGGAAATAGAGATAATCGTTGATATTAGGCCATACAATGCGCCCTCAACGATAAAAGGACCCTTTATAAAGTTGTGAGTGGCACCTACGAGCTTCATTATGTCTATTTCTTCGTTTCTGGCAAAAATAGCCATTCTGATGGTGTTATAGATTATCACAAAAGAAACTAAGGCAAAAATAGTAATCGCTGCTACTCCTGCTTGCTGAATAAACTTGGTAGCCTTGAGCAGTTTATCTATGATGGTCTTGTTTTCTTCGTAACTGACCTCGTAAATAATTGACTTATACTCTTCTTTTTTGAGAATTTCCGCAGTCTCGTTTAGCGTTTCTGCGCTCTTGGTTTTGACTTGTAGGCTTGCAGGTAGAGGGTTTTCATCCTTTAACGCCTCAAGTAGTTTAGGGTTGTCCTTGTTTTGTTCCTTCATACTTTCTAGGGCATCTTCTTTTGAGATATATTTGATACTTTCAACCTCTTCTAGGTCGGCTAACTCGTTCTGAAGGTCGATTACAATGCTTCGGCTCGCATCATCATTTAGGAATACGCTTACATCTATTTTGTCTTGAACAGCCTTTACTCCGGTATTAAGAATTATATTTGTAATAAAAAACAATGAAAGAGTAATAAGAGTAAGAACCATAATTGTGATCGAGGCAAAGCTAAGCCAACCATTTCTTATAAAGCTTGTGAGACCTGACTTGACTACACGTATAAAAGATTGCATCTATGCCTCGTATTTCCCGGACTCAGCGTCCTTAATTATTTTTCCGCCCTTCAATGAGATAACGCGCTTTTTTAACTTATCGACAATTTGTGAATTGTGAGTCGTGACTATAACAGTTGTTCCAAGAGAATTTATTTTCTGTAAAATTTCAATGATTTCCCAGGCGTTTTTGGGGTCAAGATTACCTGTCGGCTCATCGGCAATAATTATTCTTGGCTGGTGAACAAGAGATCTTGCTATCGCGACTCTTTGTCTCTCCCCGCCTGAAAGTTCTCTAGGAAAGCAATTTATTTTATGCGACAGCCCTACTAGTTCTACAACTTTTGGCACCCTATCTTTTATTATTTTATTGTTTATTCCGGAAACCTCTAACGCGTAACTTACATTTTCAAAAACAGTTTTTTGCGGAAGCAGCTTGTAGTCTTGAAAAATTACCCCGATTTTTCGTCTGAGATACGGCACATCCTTTTTTTTAAGCTCGTCATAGTTAAGTCCTCCAACGAAGATTTTACCTTCATCTGGCCTAATCTCTCGGTTTATTAATTTGATTAAAGTCGATTTACCTGCTCCCGAGTGTCCTACTACAATTACGAACTCTTTTGGTTTTATGTGTAGATTAATACCTTTTAGCGCTTCAGTTTTTCCACCCTCTATTTGCGTATATAACTTTGAAACATTCTCAAAATAGATCAATTTATTTGTCCTTTTCAAAATTTATTAGATTTTATATAAGTATTTTAGGTTAATAATTTGTTAAGGTCAAGGAGGGCCAAATTATCGTCAGGGATAATTTGAAAATATGTGTAGACTTCTCACTTTTTTCGAAGAATAAAGAATTATTGTTCGAGCGTCAGCGAGAACTATCCATGCTCGTTCGAGTGTAAATCGAAGTTTCTTTAGAGTCTAGGCGTTTTTTCTAAGATAAGCTTCGATAAATTCGTCAATATTTCCGTTCAAAACCGTTTCCGTGTCAGAAGTTTCGTATTCGGTTCGATGGTCCTTAACCATATTGTAAGGATGCAATACATATGAGCGTATCTGATTTCCCCATGCTGCTGTAATGCTTTCTCCTTTCAGCTTTGCTGTCTCTTCTCTTCTTTTCTCTTCCTCTAATAGAACTAACTTAGATTTAAGTATCTTTAGAGCCATTTCTTTGTTTTGCAATTGGCTGCGTTCGTTTTGACAAGTGGCTGTTGTTCCGGTTGGGATATGGGTAATCCTCACTGCTGAATCGGTAGTATTTACGCTTTGTCCTCCGTGTCCTCCTGCCCTAAAGGTGTCTATTTTTAGATCTTTTTCGTCTAGGGTGTACTTGGTTTCCTCTATTTCGGGAATTACTTCTATGCCAGCGAAAGATGTGTGTCTGGCCTTGTCGGCGTCAAACGGCGAAATTCTGACTAATCGGTGTACCCCGTGCTCACTTTTCAAATATCCATACGCATAATTTCCCTTGATTTCAATTGAAGCGCTCTTAATTCCCGCTTCCTCTCCCTCGGTGATATGTATAATTTGTGCCTTAAAGCCGGTTTTTTCGCAGAATCTGAGGTATATCCTTAGTAATATTTCTGCCCAATCCTGAGCATCGGTTCCCCCGCTACCAGCGTTTATGGTAAGGATTACGTCGTTTTTGTCGTACTCTCCACTTAAAAGAAGCTCAAACTCTAGCTTTTCAAAATTGTTTTCGATTACTTTTATGCTTTCTGTGAGTTCTCTAATCATTTCATGATCATTCTCGTTAGTTGCAGCTAATATTTCTGAAAAATCGTTGATATCTGCTGTTATGTTGTCCCAAGCTTCAATGTGTTTTTTCAGGTTCGCAATTGTTTGCATGGTTTTTTGGGCTTGGGCTTGATTGTTCCAAAAACCAGATTCGGCAGTTTCTGTTTCTAGTTCTCTTGCTTTTTTGCGGTCTCCTTCAAGGTCTAGGATTGAAACAGCTTTCTCTAGGCGCTCAGCCAGGTTTTTTATTTTGTCTTTAAGTTCGTTCATAATTGGTATTTTAGCATAAAAACTAGTATCGTTCGAATGCAATGATAACTGTCCTTGTAACTTCTCACTTCGTTCGAAGAATAAAAGGTATTATTGTTCGAGCGTAGCGAGAACTACTTCCTGTCATTCCTGGTCCCAAGCCCAGGAATCCATTTTCTATTTGTATAGACCCCTGGAATGTCGCCAGGGGTGACAACGTGGTTATCGTTCGAACGAATGTGAGAACTGCCCTTCTTGTCATCCTCGCACATTTTTGTCATCCCCGACTATTCATTTAGAATCTAATCAGTTGATCGGGGATCTAGATTCCCGTTTTCACGGGAATGACATTATTTATCTCTTGTCATCCCTGGCAACTTTCCAGGAATCTATTCCCTATGTCATCCCGAGCTGGTCGAGGGATCTCTAGATCCTTCGAATCGCTCCGCTCCCTCAGGATGACAAAATA
>CAZQLQ010000003.1:0-86052 GCA_964594415.1 uncultured Candidatus Saccharibacteria bacterium | reverse complement strand
AAAGAATAACTTTTTAAAATAGTCGGTCCTCGGGACGAACAGTTTTTCAAGGGGTCTATCGTTCGAACGAATGTGAGAACTGCTCTTGGAACTGAGCATGGGTAACTTCTCGCTTTGTTCGAAGGAAAAGACTTAAAATCCAGTAAATATTCCAAGGTATCATTATTGTTAATTTTCCTTATTTAAGTTAGAATTACAATATATTATGAGGGATTATGCCTAAGGAAGAAAAAGATAAAAAACAAAAGCTTCCTTCTACACAACAATATTTACCGATAAAGGAAATTAAGGAAGGAATAGTAATAATGAAAGATGGCTCCATGAGAGCTATTCTTATGGTTTCCTCAATGAATTTTGCATTAAAAGGAGATGACGAAAAAAGCGCGATTATATCCTCGTATCAAGCATTCTTAAACTCATTGGCTTTTCCGATACAAATATATGTAAAGTCCCGCCGTCTATATCTAGATAATTACCTGAGTAAATTAAATCAGACACTCATTACACAAACTAACGAACTTTTGCGCCAACAAACTACACAATACATAGAATTTATTGGCGAACTTCTACAGTACGCAAATATTATGGAAAAACGTTTTTTTGTGATCGTGCCTTACTATCCTTCGGGAGTAGAAGAGGTTAGCTTCTTGAAAGGTTTATTCAGCGGCAAGAGTCAAGTACAAACAAATTTTGAACTGGAGAAGACCGAACTAATGCAGAGAGTTAATGAAGTTATTTCAGGGCTTACATCCGTCGGAGTAAGAGTAGCCGCTCTTAACACTGAAGAAATAATAGAGCTCTATTATGCAGTTTATAACCCAGATACCGTAGGTAACGAAAAGATAACTGACGCTGAAAATCTTGAAGCTCCAATCATCGGAGAAGGTCAACCAAAAGGAGGTTACTAATGCCAGATTTCTACAATTCAGGGATACAAGACGATAAAAAGAACAACAAAGAAGCTGAAAAACAAAGACAAGAGGCTCAACGCATATACGAAGAAGGAATGGTGACTCTTCGTGATCTAATAGCCCCTTCAGCGATGGAAATAAATAGCAACTACATCAAAATAGGCGAATACTTTGTCCGTTCATTTTTTGTTTATACCTATCCAAGATACTTATATACTGATTGGCTATCTCCTATTGTCAATGTGGACTTTGAGATAGATATTTCTATGTTTATAGACCCAGTAGACACAAAAGAAATAATGAACAAGCTTAGAACGAAAGTAAGCCAAATAGAATCAACTTATTCGGAACAGCAAGAAAAAGGTATGGTTAGAGACCCACTGCTTCAAACAGCCTACCAAGACGTCGAAGAATTGCGCGATCTTCTCCAACGCGGAGAGTCTAGATTCTTTAAATATTCTCTCTACTTTACTATCTATTCAAAAAGCCTTGACGAACTTGAACAGCTTACAAACCTTCTCGAGACAAATCTAGGCGGTTTATTGATTTACACCAAAAAAGCAATATTGCAACAAGAAGATTGCTTTAACTCTGCACTGCCCCTTGGCAGCGACATAATGGGAATCACTCGCAATTTTGATACCAACTCTCTTTCTACATCTTTTCCATTTGTTTCTAGCGAACTCTCCAATAACGAGGGTATTCTATACGGCATAAATAGGCATAATAACGGACTTGTGCTTTTTGACAGATTTACGCTTGAAAATGCAAATATGGTTGTTCTGGCCAAATCTGGATCTGGAAAAAGCTATGCCATCAAGCTCGAAGCTCTGCGTTCTATGATGCTCGGCACCGAAGTTATAATAATAGATCCGGATAATGAATATCAAACACTCTGCGAGGCAGTAGGAGGATCATATTTAAATGTTTCTCTCAACTCTGACTACCGCATAAACCCCTTTGATTTGCCAAAAAGCGCTAGTGGATCTACTGAAGGAGAAGATATTTTAAGAAGCAATATCATTATGTTGCACGGGCTGGTGAGACTTATGCTGGGAGGTAAATTAAGCGCTCTTGAGGATAATATCCTTGATAGGGGCATTATCGAAGCATATGCATCGAGAGGAATAACAAGCGATCCGAGAACCCATGGTCTTACCCCTCCGCTTATGAGCGATCTGGAAAAAGTCTTGGATAGTATCAAGGGCGGCGAGGAGATGGCAGAAAGACTAAAGAGATATACTACTGGGACCTTTTCAGGGCTGTTCAACCAACAGTCAAACATAAACCTAGAAAACCAATTTATCGGATTTAATATTCGAGATTTAGAGGAGGAGCTCAGACCCCTTGCAATGTATATCGTGCTTAATTTTATTTGGAATAAAGTAAAAAGCGAACGTAAGAAAAGAATGTTAATTATCGACGAGGCTTGGATAATGATGAAATATGAAGAGTCAGCTCAATTCATTTACTCCATAGCTAAGCGCGCTAGAAAATATTATCTAGGCCTTACTACAATCAGCCAAGACGTAGATGAGTTTATCAGTTCTTCATACGGGCGTGCTATCATCAATAATTCCTCTTTGACGCTCCTCTTAAAGCAACATCCTGCTATCGCTGATGTAATCGCTAAAGTATTCAATCTCACACAGGCTGAAAAGTTCTTTCTTTTGAATTGTGAAGTGGGTGAAGGCTTGTTCTTTGCAGGACTTAGTCATGTCGCTATAAAAGTTGTTCCTAGCTATCAAGAAGACCTATTAATTACTACAAATCCAGAACAATTAAACGAATTAGGAAAATAACAGATGGGGAAAGGGAAGGGAATGCTTGGAATGGCCCCTTTGGGATGCTGTGCTCTTGAGTTTTTTGCTGGCTTATTCGTATTTTTTCTTGCTATTGCAATTATAGTTGGGGGTGGAAACGCTAATGATAAAGAAGAAACAACAAAAGATCCGGGAACATTAGAAAATACTACGAGCATACCTGACTCTCTCAAGCCAATTTTTAATGCTGCTGCATCAAAATATAACATGTCACCCGCTTTCTTGGCTTCAATCTTTTGGAAAGAACATGGTGAGAGCTTTCCAGAATCTGGACCTTGGGCATCCTCTCCCGCCGGAGCCAATGGTCCATTCCAATTCATCGAACCGACTTGGGAGGGATGGAGTGCACCTAATGGAAAAAACGGCATCTTCGAAACAAATATTAATATCATCGACCAATATGGTGGTTATGGCCAAGACGGCGATGGCGACGGAAAAGCCGATGTTCAAAATCTTTGGGACTCTGCCTTTGCTGGCGCCGACCATCTTGCCAGCAATGGAGCAGCACCAAATACTACAGACCTGGATAAACTAAGAGATGTGGCGTCTATGTATAATAGCGGGAAAAGTTGGGATCAGGGTCAAAACATACCAGAGACCAATGATTATGTTAATTCGGTTATTGAAGAATATCAAAAGTTATTAAAAGAAATGTAGGAAAATATGGATAGAAAAAAAATCTTTTTATTTATTTCCGGGCTAATTACTTTATCAATTTTAATAGCTGCTTCTATTGGTGTTTACAATTTTTTGGTATGGAAAAAACCATTAACTCTTAATAACAGTTTTGTCTTGTCCTGGGGGAATTATAGTTATGAAGACTACAAAGATTACCCAGAAAAAGTGAAGCCATTTCTATCAGATAGTTTATATAATGAATACTTTGCTGGAACAGAAAACGAACAATCACAATATATACAATTAGGGAGAATGATTTCAAAAAAGACCGAAGTAAAAACTACTTTGACAAAGGTTATTGAGAAGAAAAAAATTAATAGTACATATCAAATTAAAAACCAGATCGAGCAAACAATAACGTCAAGCGGAACAACAACTACGGAAACTAAAACTGCGATTATCACGATAATAAAAGAAGGTGACTCATATTTAGTTTCAAATATTAATTATAAATAGAAAAGCTCGGGAATAATGCCTAGTCAAAACTTCGATACAATTTCATCACCAAATAATCGTAATCCATATGACAACAGAAGAAACACAAAAACTGCTGCCAAAAATTTTGAATTAAAAAATAATAATATATATAAGAATTTTAAAGATCCTAACGAATTTAATAATCAAGTACTAGAGGCCGCAAAGGAAAAGCAGGTTGATAACGCGGAAGAATTGAGCCAAAATCAAGAGATTGAAAAACCAGCACCAGTAGAAGATTCTTATTACGAGAATCCTTATAATTATTATTCGGATTACGAGCAAAGCAATGAAAGCGGATCCGATCCTGAGCAAGAAAATGCCCCTGAAGAAAATTCGCCAGAGCAATCTGAAGAGTCTGGTAGAGAAAGCGAACCTAGCTTAGGAGAAAATACTGAGAATGTTTCTAACTCTCCAAAATCTGATAATTATAACAGTCCGGAAAACCAACAAAACACCAATAATAGAACCGCTCAAGACGATAAGATGAACTCCGCTAAATCAAAAAGTGATTTAGCAAAAAAAGCTATGGCAAAAAAAGTAGCAGAGAAAAAAGCAAAGCAGGCCGCAGAAAAAGCAGCTGCCAGAGCGGCTCTAGCAGCCACCTCTGAAATATGGATTCCAATATTATTAATCGCGATTATTTTAATTATAATTTTCTTCTTTGCGGTTGCATATAATAACCCAGGAACCGGAGCAAGTGACGACAACGGCGGCGGGGGAACAGTCGACGGAAATAAAATAGTACAAATAGCCTCAGCGGAAATAAATCACTGTGAAAGTCCGTTAGGATCTGATTCTGGACCCGACATTGATTATTACTTTACAGATATGGGATGGACGCCGGGACTACCTTGGTGCGCTGCTTTTGTCAGTTGGGTCTATGACAAAGCAGGTTATTCAGTTCCTAGGACTATGGGGGCAGTTGCTACCTTGGAATACCCGAATATAAGTGTATATGACTTAGGCGGAAGCGTTGACCCTGCACCTGGCGATATAATTGTAAGAGACGCCAACGGGGGACACGTAGGGCTAGTAAAAAGCTACAGCAACGGAACCCTAACTGTAATAGAGGGGAATACAAGCTCAGGTTGTGTTCACGAAAATACATACTATCAACTAAGAGATAACTGGTCTAGGTTTGGGAGAGTAAAATGATAGGTAGAAAAAATATTATTCTAATCTTGATTTCAATCATATTCATTGGTTTGATTTGGCTTGCTGCATTCTTTTTCTTCTTTCCGCCAAAAGTTAAAACTCTTTCTCCAAAATCCAGCTCAACAAACGTAAAATTAGAATCAGACATAACAATTACTTTTAATAAGCCTGTAATACAAAAAACTCTTGATACTTTTCACATATCTCCTCAAAGTTGTAAAATACAGCCCGTTGGCACAACATCAATAACTGGAAATTCAGTCATATTTAAAACGGAAGAAAAAGTTGGATTGACCCCTAATTGTAGATATGAAGTTACGATCACCCCATACGGACTTCTAGGGAAAGAGGGGGATACAATAAAATATTATTTTACAACCGCTGAAATTAAATTTGATTTACTAACACAAAAACAAAAAGAATTGATTCTAAATAATCAAGATTATCTAGAAAGTGGAAAGACTAAGAACGCCGATTTGGATAAACTGCTTCCGTTTGAAAATGAATATTTTTATATGGTATGGATTTCTACGACAGAAGACGAAAATGACTATACTATTTTATTGAAAGGAAATCAGGAAGAATCAAAACAAAGAGCAATACTCTGGCTAAAAGAAAAAGGTATAGATTCAAATAATCTGAATATTAACTACAGCAGATTTTAGTAAATATTCCCAAAATCATCAGTGCCACTCTTTCCCACCTCAAAAACGACTCTTTCTATGGGCGGTTTCTTAATCTTAGAAAGATTTGCCTGGCATTCAGCAGCCCAAGCGTTAGATTTAACTCCTATTTTTAAAACGCCTTTCTTGTAAGAGATCACCCTGATGTGTTCGCTATCGAACAGCTCATTAATCGTCTTTTGCGCATTTGTTACAATTACAGCGGCATCAACCTGCTTTTTAATCCCAAGTTGGTTTAGTCTCTTACTAAAAATATTTTCTAATTCTTTCATTTTTTTTCTAATAATCTTTCTATATAAATAATATCAGCTTTTTCTATAATATTTTTACTTATATGCTCAATGTCGGTAGTAGTAATAATGGTCTGTTGATTAATAAAAAGCTGTGATAATAAATTTCTTCTCTTATCATCAAGCTCACTAAAAACATCATCTAGAAGCAGGACCGGTGTTTCCCCAGTATGATCAAAAAAATACTCAACCTCAGCAAGCTTCAATGCTAAAACAACTGTTCTAAATTCCCCCCTAGAGGCAAATGTTGTAATATTCTTTTTGTCTATTAAAAATTCAAAGTCATCTCTGTGGGGTCCATTAGTGGTTATTTTAGCCGCAATATCAATATTTCTAACTCTTTTTAAAACATCTATTATTTCTTTTTGGGAGGCAGCATTTATTTTTGGAAGATAATTAAGCTCTAACAGTTTGTTATTTTCCGACAACATTTTATGATATATATTTATTTTGTTATTGATATTCTCAATGTATTTTCTACGCCAATTTATTATTTTAATTGAATATTCTGCAAATTTTTCATCCCAAACATCTAGATCTTCTTTTCTTTCTAAACCCTCGGAGATTCTTTTCAATAATTTATTTCGCTGCTTAAGCGTTCTGTTAAAATAAATTAGATTATAAGCATAGTCTATATCCAATTGACTAATAATAACGTTTAGATAGCGCCTACGCGCTTCAGGGACGTTATAAATGAGCTCTATCTCTTCTGGTGTAAATAAAATACAATTAAATGTCTTTAGCAACTTACTACTTGGAATTTTTTGCTCATTTATTTTTACCGTTTTTCTAATCCCTTCTAAATTTTCAAAAACAACTACAATATCATCGACTCTATTCTGCTTTCTTATATTGCCCACGACTCTTAAATAAGTGGATCCCCATTTTATTATATTTTCTTCTTTAGTTCTAAAAGATTTACTGTTCGTGAGAAAGCTTATTGCTTCTAATATATTAGTTTTTCCTGAAGTATTATTGCCAAGTAAAATAGTAATCTCTTTAAATTCAAGTTCTAGGGATTTGTAATTACGCCAATTTTCAATTTTTATCTTTTCTATTTTCATAATTACATCATCATTCCTGGTATTAAATCAGAAATTAATTCAAAAAATTTAAATTATATACTTAAGATCTCAGCGGCATAATTATATAAGTATAATCTTTGTCGCCTTCCGGCTTAATTACGCCGGGGTTGAGCTTACCGCTCATTTCAAAAGATACTTTTTGTTCCTTTATATTATTAAGCACGTCTATAAGATATTTACTATTAAATGAGATATCTCCTTCTTTTCCTTCCACTGTTGCCTCAACAAAAGAACTGCTTTCGCCGATTTGTGAAGAGTTTGCAGAGACTTCTATCTTTCCCTTACTTTTAATATTTAGGTTAATACTGTTTGCATTTTCTTTAGCGAAAAGGCTTGCAATCTTTATTATATTGATAAAATCTTGTCTGGAAACGGTTGCCTTTGTTTCGTTTGTTTCTGGGATAATTTGTTTATAATTTGGAAACTGTCCTTCTATAAGTCTCGATGTAAATTCAAGATCATTAGATGCAAATAAAATTTGATTATCATTAATACAAATATTAATATCTTCGTTAATATCCCCTAAAACATGCGCAAGCTCAATAAGTGCCTTGGCTGGGACAATTACCTCTACTTTTTCTTTTACTTTTTCAGAAAGCTTTATATTCTTTTCGGCTAACCTGTAGCTGTCAGTAGAAGCAAGAGTTAACTTATTATCCTCCGCTAATAAGTATATACCAGAGAGTACCGGTCTCGATTCATCTAAAGCTGCTGCAAAATTTACTAACGAGAGAGCCTCTTTAAGTGTCTTTGCATTTATTTTTAGAACAGGTTTTTCTATATGAGGAATGAGGGGAAATTCATCTACAGAAATACCCTTTATAAGCAATTTATCTTTTTCGGAATTAATATGAAGATTAAGATCTTCCATATTCAAATCAATTTTTCCTGAACTTATAGAATTAACAACTTCACTAAATAGTCTTGCAGGAACCGTTATTTCTCCTTCTTTTTCAATTTTGCCACCTATCCAATAATTTATACCTACCTCGAGATTTGTTGCTGAAACTCTCAATCTCCCTGATTCGGTTTTTAACATTACATTACTAAGTATTTCCAAACTTCCCCTAGTACTTATTACTCTACCCGTAATAGATAATGCTTTTGCTAAATTTTCTTTTAGAACCGACACTTTCATTTATCCCCCTTATAATCTTTTATAATTTTATATATTTAATAATAGTTTTAATAATAAGCTATGTGTATTCTGTGGTAAACACGATTTTTAAATATAAATTTGCAATTTATTTTGTGTATAATTTCTTGGATAAACATTTGTTTCTCGTTGTATAAGTTTGTTAAAACTAACAATTACTTTCTTATAAGGCTTTTTTATAAACAAGTTATTTTATAGAAAACACAACATAATAACACACTTATCCACATAGTTATCCATATATCTTCTCTTTAATTAAACTAATTTCGTGTCTTAAAAGCTCATTTCCATCTAGCTCTTTTTCAATTTTTTCACAAGAGTGTATTGCAGTTGTATGATCTTTTTTTCCTATCTCTCTAGCTATTTTAGGATATGACAAATGAAGTTCTTCTCTCATAAGATACATTGCAACTTGTCTAGGAACCACAATTTCCTTATCTCTTTTAGCTCCTAATATTTCATTGACAGGAATATCATAATAATCTGCGGTTTTTTCTATAATTTGTCTGGCTGTAAAGCTATGTTTTCTAGGATTTGAAATAAGAGAATTCAAGATATTTTTTACCAAGTCAATATTTGGTTGAGTGCCGTTAAGTTCACAATAAGCCAGAACTCTGTTCAATGCGCCTTCCAATTCTCTAATGTTTTGTTGTATATTTCTGGCAATGAAGTCAAGAACCTCAAGAGGGACAATATATCCACGAAGTTTTGATTTCCTTTGTAATATAGCAATTCTAGTTTCTAGGTCGGGTTGCTGGATGTCTACAATAAGACCCCACTCGAAACGCGATCTTAATCTTTCTTCGAGAGTCGGGATAGCCTTCGGTTGTCTATCGCTAGCTATAATTATTTGTTTATTTGCCTGATGCAAAGCGTTAAAAGTGTGGAAGAATTCTTCTTGTGTTTGTTCTTTCCCGGCCAAAAATTGCATATCGTCAACAATCAAAACGTCCACTTTGCGATATTTGTCTTTAAATCCGTTTGTTTTTTTGTCTGTTATTGAGGAAATAAAATCGTTGGTGAACTTTTCACTGGTAACATATACTATATTTTTTTTAGGGTCTTTCTTTAATATAGCGTTACCAACGGCCTGCATTATATGGGTTTTACCAAGACCAACTCCACCATAAATGAAGAGTGGATTGTATTTACTGCCTGGATTTTCTGCAACGCTCTGGCAGGCTGCAAAGGCAAGCTTATTAGAGTTGCCCACAACAAAAGTATCAAATGTGTATCTTGGGTTTAGCCCACCCGCAGAAGTTTTCTCTTCGTTTTTTTCTTCGTAAACAGTAGCCTCTTGTTCCGCTTGTTGCACCTTTTCTTTTTCCTGAATATCTTTCTCAAGTGCTTTTATGGAACCTACCTTGTATTCTATCTGCTCGATACCTGAAAGATGATTATCCAAGGCTTCTTTGATTTGATTATGATACTTTTTCTCTAGCCATTCTTTTGTAAATACGTTAGGGACGCCAATAATAATTTTAGGGCCATCAATAAGAATAATCTGGGTATTTTTAAACCACGTAGTAAAATTTGCCTTTGATAAAGATACTTCCAGTTCGCCTAGAACTGTATTCCAGATCTGTTCTTTTTCCACACCCCACCTCTTGTTCTTTCCGCCCAAAGAAAGACACTAAGTTAATTTAAAACAGGTAATTATTAGAAAGATTATAGCTAAAAAAAGAGTTTTCCACAACCCCTTTATTTTTACACAATTAATTGAATAATGGACTACTAATGGGGTTTTTTGTTCTTTGTAATATATTCTGGTACGGGGTCACTTCCCCCTTTACTCCAAGGATTACATCTTAGTATGCGCCAGGTGCCGAGAAAGAAGCCTTTTAGAAGTCCGAACCTCTCGATTGCTTCATATGTGTATTGCGAACAAGTAGGCGTAAATTTACAGTATCCATGTGGGTAAAAGCCTCTTATAGGACCATGGTCTGGTGATAAAGTCCTTTGATAAAGTTTTATAAGAAATAGTGCTGTTTTTTTGAACATGAGCTGATCTTATCTTTTTATCAAGTCCAGCTTCGAGAGGGCTTTTCTGAATTCGGTTCTTATGTCTTTTATGTCGGCATCTATAATAGCCGGTTTTATGGTAATAATAATGTTTTGGCCGGGGATGATATCACTGTAAGATTCTTTCGTTATTTCTCTTACGCGCCTTTTAGCCAAATTTCTTATCACAGCTTTTTTGGATATTTTCTTACTTGCCACTACGCCGATTTTAGTAAAAGTTCCTTTATTTGAAAGAGTGTGTAAGTTAAAAAAAGGCGTTGTATAATAACGCCCACGCCTATAAATTATTTGAAAGTCTTTATTGTTTGTTAGTCTGTAAATTTTCTTAAGCATTTGCTTTCGGCGTTAGCTTTTTTCGCCCTTTTAATCTACGTGCCTTAAGTACATTACGGCCGGATTTAGTTGCCATTCTTACTAGAAATCCGTGAACTTTTCCGACTCTTGCTTTCTTTGGTTGATATGTTCTTTTCATTTATATAATTCCTTACAAGCAAAAATTATAACTTAAAATACGTTTATGGTCAATAGACAAGTAGGCAAATTTAGCTATGCAATAAAGCGAATATTACTTGGGACGTGTTCTTTGAAAAAAATATAGATTTGAGTTAAAATAAAGATTGCGATAAATTATATAATCATATATCAATTATTCAGAACAGTTATTAACTTAGGAGATTTATGTTTAATACACTTTTGGTTGATCCTATAACAAATATACTTGTGCTTTTATATAGCATAACCCCTTTTCATGATTTTGGTATTGCTGTAATACTCTTAACTATATTTATAAGGCTCGTTCTTTGGCCCCTTCAGAGTCAACAGCTTCACAATCAAAAAAAGCTTAATAAGATTCAGCCGGAAGTAAAAAAGATTCAGGAAAAGTACAAGAACGATCCGATGAAGATGAATCAAATGGTTACGGAGCTTTATAAAGAAAAAGAAGTAAACCCATTTTCTTCGTGTTTGCCTAGTTTGTTACAGCTCCCTATAATGATTGCATTGTTTTATGCGATAAACAAGTTTGGAAACCCCGAATATATCAATCTTACTGATCATGCAAAGGGTCTTTCGGAAGCTCTTTATAGTTGGGCTAACAACCTTGATTTTGTAAAAAATACGTTAGCGAATGGATTTTCAACTGACTTTTTAGGAATTGTTGATTTGGCAAAACCAAGCCCAGCAATTGCAATTCTTGCAGGCATGGTACAGTTTGTGCAAACAAAGATGATGATGCCCAAGAAACAAGATAAGAACGATCCGACACAGCAGACAATGAATATTATGTTATATATGTTTCCTGCGATGGCAGTAGCTATTGGATGGAGATTTGCAGCTGCGTTGCCTCTTTATTGGATAGTAAATTCCTTGATGGCAGTTTTACAGCAATATTTAATAATGCATCACGATATCGAAGTCTTGGAGGAAAATAAGTAATGCCTACAACAAGAGCAGATATAAACAAAGTTAAAGAAATTGTTGATAATACGCTTCGTCTAATGAAGGTTAAACTTGAAAGTGAAGTAAGCGCCGATGTAGATGGTATCAAGATAAATTTGATAGGAAAAGATTCTGGGATAATAATAGGTTATCACGGAGAAACCTTGGCAGATTTTGCATATTTGGTAAGTCTAATGGTTAGGAATAAACTAGGAAAAGAAGTTTCAATTCGCATAGATGCCGGTGGTTATCTAAAAGAAAAGGATCGAAAGTTAAAAGAAATTGGCCAAAAAGCAATTGATAAAGTAAAAAGAAGTGGGTTCTCTGAGAATCTTGTTGGTCTTAATTCATATGAAAGAAGAGTTATCCACACGTTAGTGGAAAAAGAGGGGTTAACGAGTGAATCGATGGGTTTTGGTTCGGAAAGAAAACTAATAATAAAGCCACGGAGGGCAGATGAATAAAAAAGTGCGCAAGGCGGTGATACCGGCCGCAGGCTTTGGTACCCGTTTTTTACCGTCAACAAAATCAATGCCAAAAGAAATGCTTCCGATAATTGACAAGCCTGTAATCCACTATGCGGTAGAAGAAGCCGTAAATTCGGGAATTACAGAAATTATTTTTATTACTGGTCGTGGGAAGCGTGCAATTGAAGACTACTTTGATCATTCTTATGAACTTGAGGACCAGCTACGTAAAACCGGTAAACTAGAGCTATTAAAAGAAATCGAAGAAATTTCCGATATGGCAAATATTATTTATATTCGCCAAAAAGAAGCTCTTGGTCTAGGGCACGCGGTTTTAAGAGCCAAAGAAATCGTTGGCGATGAGCCGTTTGCGGTAATTCTTCCCGATATGCTTGTAGATAGCGAAGTACCATATACGAAACAAGTGATTAATGCTTTTGAAAAAACGGGCAAATCAGTAATTGGGTTCAAGGAAACCACAAGGGACAAAGTATCTTCTTATGGTATTGCAGATCCTGCCGAAGAAAAAGATTTGTTTAGACTAAACGGTGTTGTTGAAAAACCGAGCCCAGAAGAAGCGCCATCCAATCTTTATATTTTTGGTCGATATGTTTTGACCCCTGAGATATTTAAATATCTAGAACAAACAAAACCAGGAAAGGGCGGAGAGATTCAGCTTACAGACGCAATTCAGCAAATTATAAAAACAGACGGAGCTTACGGTGTTAAATTAATCGGTGAGGATTATGATACTGGCGAAAAACTCGGCTTTGTAGAGGCAACAGTAGCATATGCCATCAAGAACGAAAAGTTCAATGGCGAATTTATCGATTTTCTAAAAGACCAAATCTCTGGAAAATAGGCACTACTTGTGATAAATTTGTGCTTGTAAGGAGAGTCTATGAATTCTCAAAATAAAAAGTTTATTATAGCAGGAAGCATTATAGCTCTTTCTGTTTCTTTGGCGGGGGTCGGAGTTTATTTAAACAAAAAAGCCGATAAAAGATTTAATAACACAACGACTACTACAATCATAAATACAACAACTTCTCAACCAACAAATAGCACAAGCACCTCAACAACAACTGTAGCTAGTCCAAATATTTCTATAGAATCGCCAAAACAAGGAGAAACCCTTCAAGTAGGGGCATACATCAATATAAAGAGCAATAATACAGCAGATAAAGTATCGGTAACAGTTATTAGTGATAAATGGGGAGAAATCTATAGCTCAACTGTAGACTCTTCTGATGATATTAACTTAAATTTTAGCCCAAATACAAACCTAACAACCGGAGACTCAGGAAGAATTATAGTAAAACTTATAAAAGGCGAAACTACTCTTAAAGAGGAGTCAATATGGGTAAACTTTTAAAGCAAAAAAAGACAAATCGACTGTTTTTAGTACTCTTTTCTGTTTTTTTGGGAGCTTGTTGTTTCTCTAGCTCGTCATATGCAAGTAGTTTACACAAAACACCGATAGCTGATTCGTATAATAATGTAATTATAGAAGATCCTACATTTGCGGCCTCTAATACTATGACTGTTGTAGATATACAAAATTTTTTGAATTCGCAAATGCCTGATTGTGACACAAATGGTGACAAGCTGATTTATGATTCTAGAGATGGTTATACAAAAACAAGAAGGCAATATGCTGCTGATAGGGGTGTTTACACTCCGTTTACATGCCTGAGGAATTATAGCGAAAATGGGCTCTCTTCCTCTCAAATTATTTATAACACCGCTCAAGAAATCGGAATAAATCCCCAAGTAATTTTAGTTGTTTTGCAAAAAGAGCAGTCGCTTATTACAGATGATTGGCCGTGGCCAATCAATTATAGATCTGCGATGGGGATGGGGTGTCCCGAGTCATCGGCTTGTGATAGTAAATATTACGGGCTTGCAAACCAGGTTTCCTATGGGTCAAAACTATTAAAAGCGGTTTATAATAAATCTTGTGATCCGGAAGGGCCTCTTTATAACTTTACATATTTCAATACATTTAAGGACCAATTTAGGACGATTGATAATAAGGCGACACTTGTCGGGTCTTGCGCCACTGCTGCTTTATATCAATATACCCCACACAGGCCAGATAGTGCCTGGATTGACGTTTGGGATGGGTATAGCTACGTAAATTACTATGGTAATTACAACTTTATATATTACTTTAACAAGTGGTTTAAAACTTCAGACGCCATCAGGACGAGCGTGAGGAGCAACCCAGGCGTTGATTTTGATAAAAGTAACGTCCTTTTGGGAGAAAATATAACAGGAAATATGACTCTTAAAAATTACTCTGACGCAGAGATAGATTTAGAAAAAATTGTAATTGTGGCTATAAATAAAAATACAGGCAAGCAAACTGATCTGCTTTATACCTCGCATAATTTTACACCGGAAGGAGACCAGGGAGATACCTTGAGCGTTGATGTTCCTTTCAGTCCGGTTGAAGCTGGTGAATATAAATTTTTTGTAATGACCTATTACAATAATGAGTGGATATCATTGTCTGGTTATAGTTATATTGCCGTTACCAAGCCCAATATCAAGACAAGTTGGTTTCTAGTCCCTTCCAAGGCAGCGGTAAACATTCCTGTTACTCCGCAGCTAAAGATTAAGAATTTTGAATCGGTTCCGGTTACGCTTGAATCGGTTGGAACGGCTGTTTGGTATCAATGGCCGCAACCAAAAGATCGGAGTTTTGCCTTCCAAAACGCTGTAACAATTCCGGCTAACAGTGAAATAACGGTTGATATACCAGCAAAAACTTTTACAGAAATTGGCAGTTACGGCTACTGGCCGATCTACAAAATAGCCGGGAATTGGTATCAGCTTGATCATATAACCGGTTGGCCTACTTTTGGCTGGATGGAAATAACCAAACCTAATATCAAGACAAGTTGGTTTCTAGTCCCTTCCAAGGCAGCGGTAAACATTCCTGTTACTCCGCAGCTAAAGATTAAGAATTTTGAATCGGTTCCGGTTACGCTTGAATCGGTTGGAACGGCTGTTTGGTATCAATGGCCGCAACCAAAAGATCGGAGTTTTGCCTTCCAAAACGCTGTAACAATTCCGGCTAACAGTGAAATAACGGTTGATATACCAGCAAAAACTTTTACAGAAATTGGCAGTTACGGCTACTGGCCGATCTACAAAATAGCCGGGAATTGGTATCAGCTTGATCATATAACCGGTTGGCCTACTTTTGGCTGGATGGAAATAACCAAACCTAATATCAAGACAAGTTGGTTTCTAGTCCCTTCCAAGGCAGCGGTAAACATTCCTGTTACTCCGCAGCTAAAGATTAAGAATTTTGAATCGGTTCCGGTTACGCTTGAATCGGTTGGAACGGCTGTTTGGTATCAATGGCCGCAACCAAAAGATCGGAGTTTTGCCTTCCAAAACGCTGTAACAATTCCGGCTAACAGTGAAATAACGGTTGATATACCAGCAAAAACTTTTACAGAAATTGGCAGTTACGGCTACTGGCCGATCTACAAAATAGCCGGGAATTGGTATCAGCTTGATCATATAACCGGTTGGCCTACTTTTGGCTGGATGGAAATACAAGGTTGAAAATATACCGATAATTAGGTAAAATTCTATAGTCTTTATGCTTAATATAAATAAATATTCGAATATGGTTAGGGAGATAGCCCTTACGGACCTAAAGTTAAAATATCAAGGTTCCGTTCTGGGTTATTTGTGGTCTTTGGTAAAACCGCTGATGCTTTTCGGCGTGCTTTACGTAGTTTTTACAAAATTTTTTAGGCTAGGGGGAGAAGTACCGCACTATCCGGTTTATTTGCTTCTCGGAGTGGTTATCTGGACCTTCTTTGCCGAGGTAACGAGTGTTTGTATGGGCTCGATAGTATCAAAGGGGTCACTTATAAGGAAGGTATATTTTCCAAGAATTCTTTTGGTTCTTGCTAACAGTTCCACTTCTCTAATTACCTTTTTATTAAATTTTTTAGCAGTGATTATTTTTATTGCTTTTAGCAAGATAACTATTGGGCTCAGTGTCCTCTGGCTTGTAGCTATCTTCATTGAACTATATGTTTTTGTTTTAGGACTATCTCTGATTCTCTCAGCGCTTTATGTAAAGTTTAGGGACATAGCCCATATTTGGGAAATTTTTCTTCAGGCATTATTCTATGCTACACCTATCCTTTACCCGCTAAGTATGGTTCCAGCGCCTTACTCAAAGTTTATTGCGCTTAGCCCGATAGCACAAATGATTCAGGACGCAAGATTCGTTATGGTAACTACTGAAACGCAACGTGTTTCTGATGTCTTGGTTTTCCCTTACGTTTTAATTCCATACATACTACCGCCAATATTTTTGTTAACTGGCTACTTTGTATTTAATAAGATGTCTGCTAAATTTGCTGAAGAGGTCTGATGAAAAAAAGTTCAAAAGAGAAAACGTTAATAAAAGTTGAAGGTGTATATAAAACTTTTGAAATCCCTCACGAGAGACATACTAGTCTCAAATCAGCAGCTTTTAATATCTTTGGGAAAAAGTCATATACAGAGTTTAAGTCATTAAGCGATATAAGCTTTGAAGTTAAAGAAGGTGAGTTCTTTGGAATCATCGGAAGAAACGGCAGTGGTAAGAGTACTCTTCTCAAGATGCTTGCAGGAATATACATTCCTGATAAAGGGAAAATCGATATTCACGGAAGGATTTCGCCTTTCCTAGAGCTTGGCGTTGGATTCAATCCTGAACTTACGGGTCGAGAAAATGTATATCTAAATGGTGCCATACTAGGATTGACTCGCACTGAGATTGACGAGAAATACGATGAGATTGTTGAATTCGCCGAACTTGAAGAATTTATGGATCAAAAGTTAAAAAATTATTCTAGTGGAATGCAAGTCCGCTTAGCGTTTGCGGTTTCAATTAAGGCTCATGCTGAGATATTGCTTATAGATGAAGTTTTGGCAGTAGGAGACACAAACTTTCAGAAAAAGTGCTTCAATGTTTTCAAAAAGTTTAAAGAAGAGGGCAAGACGATTGTCTTTGTAAGCCATGCAATGGAGAGTATTAAAGAATTTTGTGATAGGGTGTTGGTTATACACAACTCCGAAAATATTTACCTTGGTAATCCGGAAAAAGCTATTCAGGTTTATAATACGATAAATTTTGGTAATAACGCGGAAGCGAAATTGATTGAAGAAGGCGGTCCTGTGGAATCAGAAAACCGCTGGGGTAACTTTAAGTTATACGTGAAAGACGTTTCGTTTTTAGATGGTAAAGGAAATCCCTCTAAAATCTTGAAACCAAATGAAACATTTGTAATGAATATTAATTATGAAGCAAAAGAAGATATTGAAAAGTTTATTCTTGGTATAGGCGTTTTTGATGACAATATGGCTTATCTATTTGGTACTAATAGCGAAAAAAACGGAGTAAAAGGTTCTATCAGAAAAGGAAAAGGCGCTATTAACATAACTTTTAAAAATCCAAGTATTTTAAGGGGCAATGTATATTTTGATATTAGATTTGCTGAAATTATAAATGGCGAACAAATTGTTTTGGATCAAATAAATAAAGTCTATAAAGTTTATTACGAAGCGGGCGGTAATCTAAATTGGGGAACTATTAATTTTGAAACCAAATTTGAAAAAAAATAATATATTAGTAATTACTGAGTCATTTAATGTTGGCGGGGTAGAGACCCAAATTCTTACACAGTTATCAGAAACTTCAAAAGATAATAACTATTTTTTAATATCTTCTGGCGGTGCTTTAGTTAAAAAAGCTGAGCTGCTAGGGGCTAAGCACTTTAATATGGATTTCAGTGACCAGGAAAAAGATTCTATTTTAAAGAATTCAGAAGAAATTATCAAAATAATAAAAGAAAATAAAATAGATTTAGTTCATGTGCACCCGTTCAATACTTTTTACCCTTCTATTATTGCTTGTTTGAAAACTAAAACAAAATATGTGGTTACTATGCACGGAGTCCCAGTTTTCAGTTGGAGTTTTAGTATTTATGGAGAAGAAAGTAGCTACTTTTGGAAGAATGTGGTGTTCGGCCATGCCGAAGCGGTGTATGCGATAACCGATGAAGTTGCTGCTATGCTTAAAGACAAATATGGTGTTCCGCGCGATAAGATATTGATTCTGCCAAACTATATAAATGAAAAGTTCAGGGAAACACGGAAGGTTGTTTCTGTAAACAAATTTGCCTGTGTTGGAAGAATTGATGGTGACAGGGAAGATCTTGTCAAAGCGGCAATTAGCCTAGTGGCTAGGTGTTCGACAAATAATCCAGCCACAAGACTTGACGTGATAGGCTCAGGTAGTTCTCTCGAAAAAATAAAAATTTTCGCAGAAGTTGTCAACACGGAACTTGGCAAAGACATTGTTAACGTTGTTGGACAAAACAATTCTTTTGCTGAAAAAATAAACGATTATGATGTGATAATAGGAATGGGTCGCTCAGCAATGGAAGGGATAGCATCAAAAAGGGCCGTACTGGTAATTTCTTACGAAGGAAAGCCTAAAGGTATTATAAGCGGAAAAAATTTTGAAGAATTTGCCTTTTCAAATTTTACCGGTAGAGGTATGAAGGATATTGATCAGGAAAGTGTGTTAAATACTCTTTCTGATGCTAGGGCTATAAATGATTCAATAAAAAATAGCTTCGAAAAGTTTAAAAGGTTATATAGCAAAGAAGAGATTGTTTCAAATCTAAATAAGTCCTACATAAAATCGATTAAATCAAGCCCATCCCGTGATTACGAAAACGCGCTTGAGCTAGCTAATTTATTGCTTGATCTAAAAAACGTAATTTCTTTTGAGAGAAAAAGTGCAAAAGACGCAATTAATCAGCTTAGATTTGAAAAAGAAAATATAGAAAGAGAATTATTGGAAATAAAAGAATGTAAGACATGGAGAGTTGGGCTCATGACAGGAACATTAATAAAAAAACCTCACCAAATACCAAAAGTAGTTAAAAAGCTGATTATTAAAATATTGAAAAAAGTATTACCTCAAAAAGTAAAAAATCATGTAAAAAAGCAAATGTTTGCGCATCCGTATTTATTTCACCCTATGAGGTTGCTAAAAAGGGCAAAACATATTTCGACATTGAAAACAATAATTAGTAATTGCTCTTACAAAGGAATAATAATTTACCCTCCTACAATTGACTGGGACATGCCACTATTTCAACGACCGCAGCAACTAGCGCTTGCTTTTGCAAAAGAAGGGTATCTGTTCTTTTATGGAACCGCTAACTTGAATAACGATAATGTAGAGGGATTCAAAAAAATAGCAGAGAACCTTTATGTTACTAACCAAATCGAGATACTAAAAGATGTTGAAGACAAGATAGTTTTTATTAGTTGGCCCCTGAATAAACCATTTGCAGAGAAGTTCAAAAAATCAAAACTGATTTATGACTTTATAGATGAACTAGAGGTTTTTGATGCAAGAGGCAAGACCCAAAGTGAAATGTATAAGAATCACGAATATTTAGTAAAAAAGGCCGATGTTGTTGTTTGTACTGCAGATAAATTACTAGATAGTGCTAATAAGCTTAAGCCTAAAAAATCGGTTTTATCCCCGAATGGCGTTGATATAGAACACTTTCATAAGATATCAAAGGAAGCGCCGGATGATATTAAGGAGATTGTAAAATCCAAGAAACCAATTATTGGGTATTATGGGGCTATTGCTGAATGGTTTGATTATGATTTGCTTGAAAGAATGGCCACAGAAAGACCAGATTATGAGTTCATTATGATTGGACCGCTCAACTATGATAATGCTTTAAATAAAAACAAACATTTATTTGAAATCAAAAATATTCATTTTCTTGGTGCAAAAAAATACGAAGAACTCCCGACTTATCTGTCTTATTTTACGATAGCAACAATACCTTTTCTTGTTAATAAGATTACCGAATCGACCTCGCCAGTTAAGTTGTTCGAATATATGGCAGGCGGAAAGCCCATTGTAACTTCAAATATGTATGAATGTACGAAATATAAAAGCGTGTTAGTGGCAGAAAGTCACGATGGATTTATTGAAAATATTGATAAGGCAATCAAACTTAAAGATGATAGACATTATTTAGATCAGCTTCAAAAAGATGCCGAGGATAATACATGGAGTAGAAGAGCCAAGGATATAATAGGTGCTTTATGAAAAACGTATTAGTAGTTGGTGGCGCAGGATATATCGGAAGTCACGCAACTAAAGCTTTGATAAAAAAAGGCTACAACGTAAAAGTTTTTGATAGTCTTGAAAATGGCCATAAAGAGTCTTTACCAAAAGGCGTAGAGCTGATTATTGGCAATTTGCTAAATAAAAAGGATATTCTGAGCGCACTGGATAAGATAGATATTGTAATGCATTTTGCTGCCTATATTGAGGCTGGTGATTCAATGAAAGAACCTACTAAATTTTTTGAAAATAACCTCCTAGGGACCGTAAACTTATTAGAAGCAATGAGGGAAAGAAGGATATACAAAATAATTTTTTCTTCTACGGCCGCAATATTTGGAGAGCCAATAGAAGAATTTATTACAGAAGAACGTCCCAAAAATCCAACAAATGTTTATGGTCTAACAAAGTTACTTGTTGAGCAGACTCTGGACTTTTATGATAGAAATTTTAATTTTAAATATGTGGCCTTTAGGTACTTTAATGCTGCAGGAGCTGACGAAAGCGGTGATATAGGAGAGGATCATTCGCCGGAAACTCACTTAATACCGCTTGTTATATCAGCAGCCGAAGGAAAAAGAAAGGATATTAAAATATTTGGAAACGACTATAAAACTAAGGATGGCACATGCATACGCGACTATGTTCATGTAAATGATATTGCTGATGCACATTTGTTGGGAATAGATTATCTTTTTAATAATAACGATTCAGATTGTTTTAATCTGGGAAACGGATTGGGTTATTCTGTAAGAGAAATTATCAATAAAGTCAAAGAGCTAACCGGCAAAGAATTTGAGGTTGTTGAGCAGGAAAGAAGAGAAGGCGACGCTGCCATTCTCTGTGCTTCTTTAAAAAAAGCAAAAGACGTTTTAGGTTGGGAGCCAAAAATTAAAAGCCTTGATGATATTATAACCACGGCACTAAAATGGCATAGAAGGCATCCTAATGGTTTTAAATATAATGGAGAAAATCTATGAATAAAGTCTATTTAACGTTAATTTTGCCAATATATAACGAAGAAGGCAATATTGAGGAAGTATATAAAAGATCCACAGAAGTTTTGAAATCTTTTAAAAAGCCTTATGAGATTATCTTTATAAATGACGGGAGTAGAGACAGTTCCATTTCTATGTTAAGAGAGCTTGCTAAAAAGGACGAAGCTATTAAGGTCTTGAACTTTTCTAGAAATTTTGGTCATCAGATAGCGATAACTGCCGGACTTGACTATGCTTCTGGTGAAGCGGTTATTATTATGGATGCAGATTTACAAGATAAGCCAGAAGTTATTCCGGAAATGGTAAAAGAATGGCAAAAAGGTTTTGATGTTATATATGGTCGCAGAAAAACAAGAAAAGACACTATTTTTAAAAAGTACACGGCTTGGTTATTTTATAGAGCAATAAATAAGCTTGCGAACATAGACATACCATTAGATACGGGTGACTTTAGGCTTATGGACAGGAAGGTAGTGGATGAAATGGTTAAGCTCAGAGAACATTCACGCTTTATGAGAGGGCTTACAAGCTGGTGTGGCTTTAACCAAACAGCTGTTTATTTTGATCGGGACGAAAGGAGATTTGGAGTGACAAATTATCCTCTAAAGAAAATGATTAAATTTGCTCTAGATGGCATAACTGCCTTTTCGTATGTTCCTCTAAAGTTATCCACTTATTTAGGATTTGTCGCAGCATTTATTGGCTTTTGTTATGGAGTCTTTGAAATAATCAAAAAGATAATAGCCCCATCTTCAAACGTACCCGGGTGGACATCGCTTATTATAATTGTTTTGTTTATCGGTGGAATCCAATTAATAATATTGGGAATTGTCGGTGAATACATAGGGAGAATATATACTGAAGCACAAAATAGACCTCTTTATGTCGTTAGAGATGCTATTGGGTTCTCCAAAAAGAACGACTAAGCTACGAAATAATAGCCGTTCACATATCCAATTAAATATATCAAGAATAGTCCTGCAGAAAAAAGAGTAATCAGGGTGTCTAAATATTTGTTTTTATCCCCATAAGTTCCAAGAACTATAAAAATTGGAGTTATGCTTAGTAAATATCTTGGAAAACTGATTAAGCCGGAACTTATTGGTATTAATATTGAGATTAGGCAATACATAAAATAACCAAATCCTAGCTTCTTATAAACAAAATAAGTCATCAATAACCCAAAAATAGCACAACAAAAAGCAACAAAGCCGAAATGCCATGTTCCAAAAAAAGAGGGGTTTAGGAGATATTCAATCAAATACTTAATGGGATTGCTTATATTTGGTCTTCCCCAATTTTCTACTTCATCTAATGCAGCAGTAAAAGAGCCGCTAATTGTGTAGAGGTAATAGTAAAAAGCAAGAATTGGAAGCGGGATAGCGAGGAATAAATAGGTAACCTTCTGTTTAAATAAACTTCTAAATTTAAAATTATTTTCTCTGAAAAATTCCCATGCAAGAACCAAGCTGAATAGAATACCAACAGTTCTGGTTACAGTAAGAAGAGAAGCCAAAATTATTGCCGTCTTCCATCTTTTTGTTTCTATGGCATAAAACCCGGCAGCCGTTAGGCACAAGAAAAGACTTTCTGTGTACATCAAAGAAAGAAAAATAGAAGTAGGGAAAAGCAATAAGTAGAACAATGTTTTGAAGGAGGCGTTTTCTCCAAATTTTTCTTTTGTAAATTTGTATAGAAAAAACAACCCAAAATACAAAAAGATATTTGAAACAATTATTCCTGCGTATGGTATGGGGATAGTGCTAAGAGTAATTATTTCAAAGGCTTTTACGGATAACGGATATAAAGGATAAAAAGGCCAGTTTGTAGGATTGTGGACTTCAAGAGCACTCACTTTATCATAGCCATTTATAACGATGTTCTCGTACCATCCGGCATCGAGTCTGTGCCATCTTTCTTTGCTGAATAAAAAGTTTAGGTCAAGTTTCTTTGAAAAATCATTAAAATACAAAAGCTTGTCTTGAAAACCGATTTGGTTATAATATTCAGGATCATCGTTATACCAAGGCGAAGCAATATAAATGTTTTTTACCTGAGATGAGTAATATGACTGATTTGGAAATATTATATCTCCTGTGGCACCAAAAAAAAGAATAACAATTCTGGAGATTATAAAAAGATAAAAAACTTCTTTGATAAATAGGCTTTTCCTAATTTCCTTAAATCTATTTTTCATCTTTTTCCAAGATATCTAATATTTGTTCCGCAGTATCGCCTTTTCCAAACGGATTTTCCCAGTCAAATTTTTTATTGATCATTTCCTCTATGGATGTAATTATATTTTCTTTTCCTACGCCGGATAGTATACTTGCTCCTACTTCAATACTTTCTGGTCTTTCGGTGTTGTCCCTTAGTGTTACGGATGGGGTTCCAAGCATACAAGACTCTTCTTGCATTCCGCCTGAGTCTGTGAGTACAAGCTTGGCATTTTTCTGAAGCATTAGTGAGTCAAAATAACCAACGGGTTTAATTATTTTAAGGTTATGTATTTTGCCTAGTAGGCCACTATAACCAAACTCTTCTATCATTTTTTGCGTTCTTGGGTGAATTGGCCAAACTACTGTAAGCTTGTATTTGTTACTTACCTCTATTAGAGATTCCAAAATACTTTTTAGTCTTTCTTTGTTATCAACGTTTTCAGGTCGATGTGAAGTTACTAAGAAGAATTCTTTAGGTGTTAAGGATAGTTCTTTAAGTATTTTGGAATTCTTTTCGGCGATATCTAAATGTTGTAAGGTAGCGTCAACTACCGTATTTCCTACGTTGAATACTTTTTCTACTGGATATCCCTCACCCAAAAGAATTTTTTTAGAATTTTCTGTTGGTGTAAACAGATAATCAGACAAAACATCTGCGACCAGCCTGTTTAATTCTTCCGGCATTTCACGAAAATAACTTCTGAGGCCGGCCTCAATATGTCCTACTTTTATATGTAATTTTGCTGCAGTTAAAGCGCCAGCAATTGCAGTATTTGTATCTCCTTGAACTAAAACTACGTCAGGGTCTTCTTTGATTAAGACATCTTCTAATCTCTCAAGGATTTTTGCGGTTTGCTTTGCATGAGTACCGGAGCCGACCTCTAGCATATAATCTGGTTTTGGTAGTTCTAGCTCTTCAAAAAAAATTTGGTCCATTTCGTAGGAGTAATGTTGGCCGGAGTGCACAAGTATAAAAGGTATCTTTTGTTTTTGGAAGGCGCGGATAACGGGCGCACATTTAATAATCTCAGGCCTGGTTCCTAAAATAATACAAATTTTCATAAAGCTCCTAATTAATAACTTCAGTTATTTTAACAATAAATAAGCACAAATTAAACCTTTTTCATCTTGCTTCAGTTTGATAGAAACCGTTTTTAGCATTATAATATTGCAAGTAAAAGGGAAAATATGAATATAAAAAGCCTAAAATTTACAGATATTAACCCAGAATATTTTTGGAAAGACTTTGGCGATAAGCAGGTTTCCGTTATAACAGCTCATGCCGAGATGATATATATGGCATCAAAAAATACCAAGTATCTTAACCCAATCAAAGACGCTGATATTCTCGTTGCAGATGGTGTAGGGCTCAGGAAGGGACTTCAGCTCCTTGGAATCAATGTAGCTAAGTGTAGTGGGGTTGATTTAGTCGAATCCTTAATTAGGAGCAAGAAGGAAATTCCTACCTTTCTGTGGGGGGGCAGTAGTGAAGTTGCAGAAATGGCAAAAAAGAATTATTCCGCAAGAGGTCTTAATGTCGTTGGTATTCATGATGGCTACGACAAGAGTGACAAAAAAATTTTTGAAGAAATAAAGAGCAGCAAGTCGAGATTAGTTTTGGTTGGTATGGGTGGTACTGAGAGACAACTTGATTTGGTGAATAGGATAAAACAAGAATTAGATATAACCGCAATAACAGTGGGTGGCGCTTTTGATGTTGCTGCGGGTAGATTCAAAAGAGCGCCTAAGGTATTTCAACTGACCGGCCTTGAATGGCTTTGGAGAATGGTTCAGGATCCTAAAAGGCTAGAAAGATTACCACATCTTTTTGGTTTTGTGTTTTTGGTTCTGAGGGAGAAATTTACAAATGAAAAATAAACTAGAAAAATATGACTACATGGCCCTTTTTATTCTAATATTAGGAGTTATTTTTATAATTCAACAATACCTTTTTGCGGGAGAGATAGAAAGGGAAGGCCAGAAGTTGGAAGTAGAAGTTGTCGTATCGGTGGGCAGCGATGTTGAAAGTAATAACCTTGATGAAATTAACGAGCTATATTTTAGCAACTCCCTTGAAACAAGCAAAGTTTTAAATATAAAAAAGGTGAGTACAGAAAAAGTTGATATATTGTTTGTTGGTGAGGGAGTCTATTCTGACGATAAAGTGCAGTTTGAAGGGCAGCATATCGGGATAAACCAAAGAGTAAAGATTCACGGTCTTTTAGAGGCAGAAGGGTATGTTGTAAGCATTACCCCAGTAATTAGCAAATGATAGATACTTTTCTTGATTGTCTTTACAGGTCAATTGTTCTTATTGCAAATAAGTTACGCTTAAATGTTTTTTTGCAGGTGGTTGTTCTTGTTCTAATTTGGTTGGCATTTTATCTATTTTGGGGTTTTTCTAGCCTAGCTTTATTATTTCTCGTTCTTCTTTCTGTTTCTTTTTATCGTCCTTTTTGGGGAATAATTTTGCTTTCCTCGTTTGTACCCCTAAAATTCCTGCTTAAAACAAACATTGTTTCTAATGGAGAAGCTTTAACTATATTCATACCATTAATGCTTATGGCTTGTTTTTTTGGGAAAATAAACAAAACCCACAAAGAAAACGAAACTGAAAAATATTTATTATTAATTCTTCTGGCAATAATTATCTCATCAGCTGGTTCGGTAATTGCTTATGGGTTACGTACCGCTATTATGTTGGATATCTTTATTTGGTTTCAACTTTTAGGATTCTATTTTCTCGGAAAGGTCGTTTTAGATAATAAAAAAGCTTTTGAGAAATTTATTTTTATAAATCTAGGAATTGCTAATGTTGTGTCTTTAGCTGCGATATATTTATTCTTAGGGGTATCAGGGTATTCTTCTTGGATAGAGTCTTATGAGCTTATCTCAGCTCGGGCTACGAGTACGATGGGTAATCCCAATGCGTTAGCTGGATACTTATTACTCATAATGGCTACCTCGATACTTCTTATATTAAAAAAGAAATACGATATTAGATCGTTTATGGCATTAATATTTCCATTGATAGCCTTTTTTCTAACTTTCTCGAGAGGGGCATGGTTTACTGCAATTGTAATATTTTTTGCCTACTTATTAATTAACAAGAAATATAGATTAGCTTTATATTCGGTGGCCATTGTTGTCTTGCTGTTCATAGCTTCTCCGGTAAGTGTTAAAAAACGTGTAACGAATATCTGGAGCGGTGAACATACTTCTTTTTCTTCTGATTCGGGACGTATTTGGGCCATAAAAAATGTGTTTTATATAAACAGAAATCACATGCTTTTTGGCAACGGGTCCGGTTCTTATGGTGGTGAATATGCTTATGGGTCCGCTAGTCCGACGTATAGCGAAGGAGTACAAGGAGGTGTAGTAGGTGTAGCAAATACCGATAACCAGTGGCTTCAGGTGTATGCTCAACAGGGAGCGGTAGGATTGTGGCTTTATTTCTTACTTTTTTATTACTTGGTAAAGAAAAAGTATAAAAACATTTTATTTTACCCTATAGCAGCATATATCGTACTTGGCTTATTCATTGATACCTTTCAGTTTTACCAAATATCTTTCTTGGGGTGGTTACTGATCGGGCACATTAGCCAAGAAGTCTAAGTATTATTTCAAATAGGGCATATATGGTGTATAATGAGGCGCAGTTATGATTACTCCGAAGCTAATTATATTACCTCTTTTGGCGGCAGCAGGAACTCTGTTTCTTACCCCGTTCGCCCGCAAGTTTTCTACAAGATTCGGGGCGGTTGATGTTCCCGGAAGTCGCAAAATTCACTCCAATGTCGTCCCTTCAAGCGGAGGGGTGGCTATTTTTTTTGCTTTTCTTGTAGCTATTCTATTTTTTAATAGGACTTCGCCTGAGATTATCGGTTATTTAATTGGTGCTACAATTATTACTTGTATAGGTCTTTTTGACGATATTTTTGACTTTTCACCGCTTACCAAATTTTTTGGTCAGATACTTGCAGCGTTGGTGGTTATATATTCAGGAGTACAGATTGAATTTATTACAAATCCTGGACAAGAAGCAGTGTTTAGTCTTGGTTTTCTTGCCTTGCCTCTTACTTTTTTCTGGATAATCGGGATTACGAATGCTGTAAACTTTATAGATGGAATCGATGGACTTGCGGCAGGAGTGTCTGGTATTGCGTCTTGGACATTAGCAATAGTTGCGCTTATGTTTGGGCGCTATGACGCAGGAGTTCTTGCGTTTACTCTAGGAGCGGCAGCTTTTGCTTTTCTTCCGTATAATTTTTCAAACAACAAAAAGATATTTATGGGCGATGCTGGATCAAACTTTCTGGGTTACAGTTTGGCAGTTTTCTCCATTATGGGGATGGTAAAAGTAGCTACGGCTTTTACCATGCTTCTACCCGTCCTAATATTAGCGATTCCTATTCTAGACACCGCCTTTGCAATTATTCGTAGGCTTCTTAAGCACAAAAGCCCGTTTGAGCCTGATGCTTCGCATCTTCATCACAAAATTCTAAAGCTTGGCTATACCCACAAGCAAACATCCTGCATTATTTATTGTATAAGCTTGATCCTTTCGGTAATAGCTATCACTTCGACTAAACTTGCAGACGGGTATTCGTTATTTATACTCATTGGAGTGGCGCTAGTACTCGTTTTAGGCGCTTGGAGACTAGGGTTATTTAGATCTGAAAAGTAGTTTCAAATTTGAGAATTTGCTTAATATTTGCTGAAAAATTATTGACGCAAAGGGATTTTTGAGGTAAAATCCACACTCAAGTATGGACAGAATAAAAAAAGTCGGGTGGCTACTAATTCTAGTAGCTTTTTATATAGTGATTATTCCAAACAAGGCTTTTGCAGCTGAATGGGGATCAATTGGATTTGGCACAAAAAATGTCAGATCTTTTTATGTTAATCCAAATGATAACCAAAAAATGATACTAAGTCTTAATGGCTCAGAAGACGCAGGAAAAGTTTTTATTACTGAGAGCGGAGGAGGATCTTGGTCTCAAGCTACTATGAGTCCCTCTACTGGATACTGTAATCAGTTTATAAAAAGTCCTAATATATATAATGAGTTTTGGGCTGCTTGTTCAAATGGAATTTACCGTTCAAATGATAATGCAAAAACATTCAAAAGAATTGAAGGCAATGCCCCGAAGACAGCGATTGACAAAATTTTGATAAATAAATCGGGTTCAATCTTTGTTGTATATCTAAATAATATTTGTTATTCAACTGACGGAATATTTTGGAGCAATTTAACTTTGCCCGGAAGAAGCTCTTATATGAGTGCATTTCTTGATGAAAACAGTTCAAATTTATATATATCAAAATCAGGAGACAATACTAAGAGTCCTGGGCTTTATAGAAGTATAGATGATGGTAAATCGTGGGAAAAACTAGATGGTGAAAAGGCCACCCTCTCCGGTCTTACGTCAATGATATTCTTTAAAAATAACCAGAACAAAATATGTGCTACCAGTTTAGGTGGTTTTGCTTGTAGCGAAAACAATGGTTTTACATGGTCCGTTTTTAAATCTGTAAAAACAGGTGTTGGATATGAGCCAAACTATTTTTATACAGCTATTCAAAACCCTGATGAAGAGAATAATCTGATAATTCTATCTGGTGGGTTGTATAATGCAAATAAAAGAGTTTATTTTTCCATAGATGGAGGGGTGTCGTGGGAATCAGTAAAAGCCCCCGATTACTCTAGTAATATTTCGATCTCAACGGGAGATATCTTCCTTTGGTCTCCAAATCCAAACTGGCTTAAGGGCGTATGGAAGAGCGGAGAGATTGCGGCTTATCCAGAATATCTTAAAAAGCATCCTGTGATTATAGTCCCTGGCTTACTTGGGAGCTATCACGATCCGCTTCACCCGTTATCGGGCCTACAGCTAGATCCTATATTTGATACTTATGATGGCCTAATAGATTCTCTAGATAGAAACGGTTTTGAGAAAGACAAGATGCTTTTTGTTTTCCCTTATAATTGGAGGAACGATAATTCTGAAACAGCAAAGTTATTAAAAATAAAAATAGACGAAGTCAAAAGAATAACTGGATCAAGAAAAGTTGATATAGTGGCTCATAGTATGGGCGGACTTGTAACTAGAAGTTATGCACAAAGCAATTATTATGAAAACGATATAGATCAGATAATATTTCTCGGAACTCCACATCTTGGAGCTCCAAAAGCTTATCCAATATGGGAGGCAGGAGACGTGAAGTTTATGGGAGGAAATACAGGTACTGTTTTACAGGCAATACTTTATGAGGAAGCTGATATTAAAGGATACTCTGGTAAAAATAAATTATTTTATTATATAAGAGATAGAATTGATTCACTTCCTCAGTTGCTTCCTATCTTTGACTACTTAAAGTTCAATAATGGAGAAGCACTATTGAAATATCCTGACTTATACCCGACAAATGCATTTCTTGAGCAATTAGACAATACAAAAAGCACTATAATAAAACGAAAGATTAGAGTTACTAATATTATAGGAGATAATAGTAATAATACTACCACTGGCTTCGTTTTGAGTTTAAGCAAAAGTAATAAAAGTCCTTTGTGGGAAAACGGGGAACCTATAGACTATTATTCTAAAAATAAAGCAAAAGGAGTTCTGTACGGTAAAGGAGATGACACGGTGCCATTTAATTCAAATAATTATTTTTTTAATAAAAATATAGTTTTAGAAAATGTTACCCATGGTGAATTGCCAAGTAAATCAATTAATTTAATTTTAAAAGAGCTAGGGGTGGTTAAGGAGGCGACTTGTTCACTAAAGCCTATCCATGAAGCGGTAATGTTTATTGCTCATTCGCCAATAGACTTTTATATATTGTCACCTGACGGCGAAAAGATTGGTTCAAATTTTAACGAAAAGAGTACTTACAATGAAATAGCTAATGCATATTATTCTGGTAATGATCCAAATGAGCCTGAATTTGTATTAATTCCAAATCCTCTTAGTGGTGTCTACAAGGTTGTGTTAATTGGTACCAATAATGGGGACTATCAAATGGAAAGTATTTTTATGAATGAAGTTAATAATGAATATTATACTTCTTTGTACAAAGGAATAGCTGTATTTGGCGAAGAAGAAAGCCTTGAGTTTCTATTGAACAAGGAAAATCAATTTATCAGGCAGACTAATATAAACAAAAACACAGTGATTGGGTATAGCGAAGTAAGCAATAAAGCAAATGGAATACAGAGCAGCTTTGATTCCCTTTCGAGCAATAAGGCTACTAATATTAATAATGAGAAACTAGTATTAGGAAGTTTTATAGATTCAAATGCCGAGAAAAAAGGATCTTACTGTCAGTTAGATAGGGTTGAAGTGAATAAGAATCTTGACTTAAATAAAAGGAATTTCTTTGAAAAACTATTTGATCTTTCGCTGAATATTATTATGAAGATAAAAACGTTTTTCTATAATAGATAAGATGCTCACATTTTAAGTTTTCTTGTGCTATTATTTTGTTGTGGAAAATATTTCAAAGATAAAAATAAAAAAGAAAAGAAATAAAAAGGTTACTAATTATTCAGGGGTTTTTTTTGTTATTTCTTATGTGCCAATATTAATGGCTACTTCTTTTGTGTACTCTTTATTCTATCAGTATGGTTGCTTACAAAAATTAATATTTTTTATTTTTCTAATAATCAATTTTTTCATTTTTACTTTTAGTATCTTTAATCCTTTAATAAGGGTATTTATCTCAAAGCTTTTATTCATTTTTTATTTAATCGTGTTTGCTTTGAGTCTGTATGAAATCGTAAATACTAGTAATCTAAATAATACTATATATTCCATATTATGGTCTTACTATATAAGGGTAATTTTTATTATTGCCCCGTTATTCATTTATTCTTCTTTCATGAGTTGGAGAGGATTGACTAAAATAAGGCAATAAATAATTTATTAAGTTGTTTGTAGGACTTAAACGGAATCTGTAATAAATATAATTTTCATAAACTCAAGGAGAGAGAAGCATCAGAAGGAATGACAATAATAAATTTAAAAAGCATATAAAGTTGCTAGATATCTAGTAACTTTTTTATTCTTGTTAACTCTAATTTTTTTATATGTAACTTTCAAATAATATTCCTTTTCTCGTGACTTTGGGCTGGTTTTTGTGTAAAATTTGCTTATGAGGAGGGAAGATGGAAGATGAGCAAAACAAAATTAAATAAAAAAAGAAAAACTGCTAATTTTAGTTGGGCTAAGTTAGTTTCTTCCGGTTTATTTGGAATTTCTTTTATCTCGATTTATTTTGTAGCCATCAATTTCATATGTCCAGTTATTGAAATGGATTCGTCATTATTGATTTATTGTGCTATTGCTGTATTTATTGTTATGACTCTTTTAGAAACTTACTTATATGAAAGACATGAAGAAAAAATCAAGCATGCAGTTTATTTGTCTTTGGTCTTAAATGTCCTGATTCTACTTATTCTTTTAGTTTTTATAAAGATATGTGCTAGCTTTGGTGACTGGTCCGGATTGGTAGGTTATATATATGGGATTTATTATTTAATTTTTGGCGTTCCTTCGTTAATAGCATCAATAATAAATATATTCTTTTTTCGCTCAACAAAAAAGCAGCCTTGTAAACAAGGAAGTAACAAAGAAATTGAAAAAGCATATAAAGTTGCTAGATATCTAGTAACTTTTTTATTCTTGTTAACTCTAATTTTTTTATATGTAACTTTCAAATAATATTCCTTTTCTCGTGACTTTGGGCTGGTTTTCGTATAAAATCTACCTAGAAAAGGAGATTTTTTATGAAAAAAACAGTTCTTAGGGTTGTTATTGATCGAATTGAGGGTGATTTCGCCGTTTTGAGATATGATGGAAATGAAATACTTTGGCCAAAGAAAAATCTCCCTACAGGTTCTCATGAGGGTGGTTGTTTAGTTTTAAGTGCTCTAAATGATAAAGATGCAGAAAAAGAAAGAGAAGAATTGGCGAAGGCTATTCTAAATGAGATACTGAAGAAAGAATAAATGGGGAAAAAGGAAGAAAAAAAAGAAGAATTACGAAGACATAAACTTGCCAAACAGATAGTAAAAATGTTTGGCTTTTTTTTCGGTGCTTATATCTTTGTGATTTTTTTGGAATCATTAATTTTTTATAACACACTTGGACTAGTAAAAATTGCTGGAATAAACTGTGATTTTAAAAGTGAAAAATCAGCAAAGGAGCTATTGAATAAAAGATGGTTAGAGTATCAGAACTCCACAGTTATTGTCGGTACCGGGAAATACCCAGTAAAAGATCTCGTAACTTCATTTGATGTCGATAAAACATATAGCGAAGCTTTATTAAAGCAAAGGTTGGGATACTTGACACTCAGGCCAATTTTTAGGCAGGAACACAGTGCTGTAGTGGAAATAAATACGGAAGCAATCTCGAAACTGCTACTTAATGAGTCTGAGAAAAATCGGGTTTTGCCCGTAAACGCTAGCATCAAGTTTGATGGCACTTCAAAGATAATTACCGAAAAAAATGGAAAGATCCTATTGCTCGCTAACAGTCGTGAGGAGCTGGCTAGAGGCTTGTCAAACTTTGACGGGAATATATCACTTAAAACAAAAACTATTACGCCAGTGATTACAAGTAAAGAATTAGAAAACATTCTGGCGATAACTGAACAGATTGTAGGCAAGGAAATTACTTTAAAATCATCCAGGGGAGATTTTGTTATTGATATAAACACGCTCAAAGGCTGGATGAAAATTTCTAATCAGGAAATAGGAAGCGATATTAGACTTCCCAAGTATTTTTCTGATAAAGAAGATGAATATGACTATTTTGATAACGCAAAAATTATTAATTGGTTAGAGAATACAGTTGCAAGCAAGGTAAATCAAGTGGGAATAAACGCCGAGCTGACTATCGCGAACGGGAAAGCAACGGTTTTTGTCCCCTCGCAAGTCGGATATACGCTGGACATTGCTGATACACTGTTAAAAATCAAAGAATCTGCACTGAACGAGCATAAAGAGATTGTATTGAAGATAGACGCAGATGACCCTGAAGTAACTGAAGGCAGTTTGAATAATCTTGGTATAACCGAACTTATTTCAACTGGATGGTCGAACTTTGCAGGTTCGCCAAAAAACAGAATTCATAACGTAAAAAATGGCGCATCTAAATTTAATGGTATTTTGATAAAGCCCGACGAGGAATTTTCATTTGTAGAAACGCTTGGGGCAGTGGATGCTTCTACGGGATACCTCCCCGAACTAGTAATATTGGACGACAAGACTGTTCCTGAATACGGAGGCGGACTGTGTCAAGTTTCCTCAACCGCTTTTCGGGCAGCACTGAACGCGGGGCTACCTATAGTTGAACGCAGGGCGCATGCCTATCCTGTAACATACTATAAGCCGTATGGTACAGATGCGACAATCTATATACCTAGCCCAGATCTGAAATTCAAAAATGATACAGGACATTACATATTAATTCAGACTAGAGTGGTAGGGACTAGATTGTACTTTGATTTTTATGGTACAAAAGTTGCAAGAACTGTTAAATTTTCTGGGAATCAAAACGCAACAGGGGCAGTTGATCTTGTTGAGAACGTAACGCCTTATATTTATGATTACGGATTGAGAGGGAATAATTCTTTTACAGCGTTATTTTATCGGCATATTTATGATTCTTTAGGGAAGTTAACTGATAATGATAGATTTACATCAAAATATGACTCGCCCGATAAATACCCGCATTAAAACACCCCAAAAAATATAAATTTTTCGGGGACCCTGAAAGCAAACTGCTCAAAGCCTTATTGAAATTTAAATTAGTTTTAGTTATTTAAAATTCTTGTTTTTCTTGCTAGATTCTTGAATTGTCACCAGCAATGACGAGAAAAAAAATTTTTATAGCTTTTTGTAGCGGTTTATGCTAAAATTACCTTTGGAGTGAGGCCTCCATTTTTTTATAAAGTTTAAGTTATTAACTAAAAGGAGTAGAAATTATGAGTTATTATTTGATCTATGCTCTCTTGTCTTCGGTCCTTGCTATCCTATATGGGGTTTATCTGATCCTATGGGTGCTAAAACAGGACGAAGGAAACGAAAAAATGAAGCAAATAGCTTCAGCAATTCAGGAAGGTGCAAAAGCTTATCTGAATAGACAATACAGAACTATCTTTTATGTTGCGGTAGCTGTGTTTGCCGTACTTTTATTTGCTTTAGGATTCAAGACAGAAATTGGGCAATATACTGCATTTGGTTTTTTGTTGGGTGCAGCTGCTTCTGCCTTGGCGGGATATATCGGGATGAATGTTTCAGTAAAGGCAAACGTAAGGACTGCCGAAGCCGCAAGGCACGGAATGAAAAAAGCTCTTGATGTTGCCGTGAAGGGCGGGACGGTAACAGGCTTTATGGTTGTTGGTCTAGCTCTTTTGGTAGTTTCGGGATTTTTAGCGCTACTTATGGCTTCGGAAACATGGGATCCGACTAAAAGCGTAGGAGCTTTAGTTGGACTTGGTTTTGGTGGAAGCCTTATATCTATATTTGCTAGACTTGGCGGGGGAATATTTACAAAAGGAGCTGACGTAGGGGCTGATCTCGTTGGTAAAATCGAAGCTGGTATTCCTGAGGACGATCCTCGCAACCCAGCTGTTATTGCTGACAACGTTGGTGATAATGTTGGTGATTGTGCCGGTATGGCCGCAGATCTTTTTGAAACCTATGCAGTTACTGCAGTTGCAGCAATTCTGCTTGCAAGCCAGATCATGCCAAATTATGAAAATGCAATTTTGTATCCATTAGTACTTGGCGGTGCTTCTATAGTTGCTTCTATTATCGGGGTTTATTTCATCAAACTTGGAAAAGATAAAAACATAATGAACGCTCTTTACAAGGGACTTGGGGCATCAGCTGTTCTTTCGGCTGTCGTTTTTTATTTCATTACTTTTAATATGATGGACGGAAATGACACCTATGCTACCAGAGATATTTTCATCTGTACTCTTGTGGGGTTGGTAGTTACAGCTGGAATGGTAATAATTACCGAGTATTTTACTTCTACCAAGTACGCACCGGTAAGGTCAATTGCCAAGTCCTCAGAAAGTGGTCACGGCACAAATATAATTACAGGCCTTGCAGTTAGTATGAAATCTACTGCTTATCCAGTTATTTTGATCGGTATTGGTATTTTAATAGCTTACACGATGGCGGAGGTTTATGGAGTTGCGATTGCGGCAATGAGTATGCTTTCAATGGCTGGAATAATAATTGCGATTGATGCCTATGGTCCTATTACTGATAATGCGGGTGGTATAGCAGAAATGGCTGAACTTCCTAAAGAAGTTAGAGACATTACCGATCCACTTGATGCGGTAGGCAATACTACAAAGGCTGTTACTAAGGGTTATGCTATTGCTTCAGCCGGCCTTGCTGCAATAGTACTTTTCTCGGCTTTTGTAGAAGAATTGGTTAAGAAAGGGGTGGATATCCAATTTAATTTATCAGACCCCTATGTGCTTGTCGGCTTGTTTTTTGGGGGGATGCTTCCTTACGTATTTGGCGCACTTTCGATGGAAGCTGTCGGGAAGGCAGCTGGTTCTGTAGTTGAAGAAGTTAGAAGGCAGTTCAAGGAAATCAAAGGAATAATGAGCGGAAAAGAAAAACCTGAATATGGAAAATGTGTTGATATTGTTACACAATCTGCAATTAGTCAGATGATTGTTCCTGCACTTATCCCTGTTCTTGCTCCGGTGGTAGTTGTAATTATCGGTAGATTTATTGGGGTCGAAGCCGGTGCTAAAATGATGGGCGGACTCCTCGTAGGATCTATAGTAACTGGTATATTTGTTGCAATTTCAATGACCTCAGGCGGTGGGGCTTGGGACAATGCAAAGAAATATATCGAAGAAGGGAATTATGGAGGAAAGGGTTCTTTTGCTCACCAGGCCGCAGTAACAGGAGATACTGTTGGCGATCCTTACAAAGACACTGCTGGTCCTGCTATAAATCCAATGATCAAAATCTTAAACATTGTTGCCTTACTCCTTGTGGGGCTTATAGCCATATAAAATAAGGGTAAATATTATAAAACCGGCCTTTCGGCCGGTTTTTTTGATGTTGGAAAAAGTAATTTATTCAAACTTTCCAATTGTCGTTTTTGCTATTCAAATTTTTTCTTTGGTGAGTATCCTCTGTAAAGAATTTCGATCTGTTTTTCCCTGGGCAGTTTACCGACATAATCCCTGAAAAAATCTTCAACTACCGGATTGAGGTGTGCTTTTCTAATCTTAGATTTGGAGTCAATTTGGTAAAGGGCTTTTATTCTTTCCATAACAATCTTGTCAGTAGTAGGAATAGGCTGTCCACCCCCACCGATACAACCTCCAGGGCAAGCCATGACTTCTATATAGTCATAGGCCTTCGGGTTTTCTTTTAGTTCCCCGATAATTAAGCGAGCGTTTTTGGGTGTCGTCACGACAGCTACTTTGATGGTTCTGTTCCCAATTTTTACTTCAGCTTTTTTAATGCCATCCATTCCTCTTACGGTTTCAAAGTCAACTTTTTTCAGTTCATCTCTGGTCATATCAAAGTAAGCAGTTCTAAGAGCTGACTCCATTACGCCTCCGGATGCCCCATAAATAGCAGCAGCGCCTGAATATTCACCATAAATATCAACCTTGCTAGGAGTTAGTTTTGGCAAATTGATATTATTCTTCTTAAGCAATGATGCGAATTCACGGGTTGTGAGGACATAATCAACGGGAAAATTTCCTTCAACCTTCAAATCTGGATTTTTTGCTTCATATTTTTTTGAAGTGCAAGGCATGATAGAAACTACTACTATGTTTTTGGGATCTATATTCTCCTTTTTTGCCCACCATGTTTTATATGCAGCACCTGCATGAATTTGGGGGGACCTTGAGGTAGTCAGATTTGGGATTAATTCAGGGTGATAAAATTCAACAAATTTTACCCATCCCGGGCAACAAGAAGTAAACATTGGCAGATTTTTACCTGTCTTTATTCTTTCAACAAGCTCTTTTGCCTCAACGATGGTTGTAATATCTGCACCCATATTAACATCAAAGATTTTATCAAAGCCCAGCATTCTCATAGCGGTATACATCTGTCCTGTGAGTACTTTTCCTGGTTTGCACCCAAATTCTTCCCCGATAGAAGCACGGATAGAGGGGGCCGCTTGGGCGATTACTATTTTTTTCTTATCCTTTATTGCTGCCTCGACTTCTTTTATTTGAGACTGTTCACGGGCTGCATTTACGGGACAATGTAGTGTGCACTGTCCGCAATATATACAATCAATACTCGCGTTATCGTTATAGCTAGAATGTGTATGCGATCCCTTTTCCTTTAATTCAAGGAAGCCTATGCCAACTCTTTGGCATACTTGTACGCATTTATTGCAGGCGATACAGGTATTTGGATCTATTTCTGCAGCAGTCGCCATCTTATGAACTGGTTTATTAATTTTTTGTTTTTTATACTTTGTTCCTGAGATTTTGTATTTCTTCATTTCCTCTGCTGTTTTGCAGAAGTATCCAGCCTTGCAATTGGAGCAATTTTCTTTATGGCTGGCAAGAAGTAATTCTAGGTTTTCTTTTCTTAATTTTTCTAACGTTTTTCCTTTTGTCGAAACTTTTAATAAATGCCTGGCAGGTAGGGTACAGGAAGTAACAATTTTATTGTCTTTTAGGTTTTCGACTAAACAAGCTCTGCATCGTGCCTCTGTCTGCAGATCTTCATGATAGCAGAAGTGAGGGATATCAATGTTATTTCGGATAGCGACCTGAAGAACAGACTCTCCTGTCCTGAACTCATACTTTTTACCGTCAATTTGTATATATTCTTTTTTCATATTACTTTTTTCTGTAATTTAAAACATTTTTGATATAACTTTTTACGGGAATTGCTATTGACCTGCCTAAGGCACAGAAAGAGGCGGTTTCCATTAGTTCTATTATTTCAAGCATTGATTTCAAGTCGGATTCACATTCTTCCTTTACCATCTTATAAAGCTGAAAAGTTCCTTCGCGGCAAGGGGTGCATTTCCCACAACTCTCTTTTTGGTAAAAATCAAACCATTTGTCAAACATATAGCGAGGGGGAGTTGAAATCGGATAAACATCTATTGAACCTGCTCCAATCATTCTCTGATTTTTTATCTGGTCTTGGTTCAGCACTAGTCCACTAGCACTTCCGCCAATTTGAACAAAAAAATTAAATTTTGGAGTATTTCCAGTTTTATCTAATATTTCCGCAATAGTCAGATTTTCTGAAAGTACGTGCACGCCAGGTTTTTTTACCTTACCAGATATACAATAAAAACGGTTATTCTTATATAATCCATCATTAACTAAGGAGATGTTATAGAGCGTTTCTACGTTATGGATAAGCGTTGGATGGCCGTGCAGTCCTACTTCAGACGGAAAAGGTGGTTTCAGTCTGGGTTCAGTCCTGTGTCCCTCGATTGCATTTAGTAGAGCCGTTTCTTCACCGCCGATATAGCTGGGATCTTCTTCGAAAATATTTATTTTGTATCCTAAAATTTCATATTTATTAATAATTGGTGTAAATTTTTGTTTGACTTGTTTCCAGTATTTTTTGTTGATGTTTATATAGGCCTCGTTGGCTTCCAAAAAGTCTAGGGCTAGAATGATGCCGTCCATGACTCTCTCAGGGTAATTATTTAGAATACAGATATCTTTATATATACCAATTTCGCCTTCGCTAGCATTGCATATAACAAACTTTTTATCACTAAGAGCAGAACGTACCATTTCCCACTTCTTATAAGTTGGAAATTCTGCACCCCCTCTACCCACAAGTTTTGCCTTTTTGATTTTTTGAAGTAGTTCTTCCATATAGAAAAATTATAGCATAAAAACAAATTCTTATTTAAGGTTTTTGTTAATATTTCACCATTTTTCTTGATGAATTCTTTCGTAGTTGTAACGCTCTTTGGGAGGATTGTAGGGATGGCCTGGGTACCCGAGAATTATTGTAGAATGTGCCTCAATGTTTTCAGGCAAATTCAGTAGCTTCTTCATAAAAATTTGAATGTCTTTAATCGGATAATTTGCTGTCCAAACAGCTCCGAGACCGATCGCGTGTGCTGCAAGCAGCAAGTTTTCGGAGGCAGCTGCACAGTCTAAAACCCAGCAATCAGGTGCTATTTTTGAGGTTGTGTCTCCGCATATTGTTATAGCGAGCGGCGCATTTGCAGCCATTGGTGCAGTCGGGTGAAAACTCGCAATCTTTGAAAGAGTTTCTCGGTCTTTTATGATTACAAAATGCCAAGGCTGAACATTTTTTGCTGTTGGTGCTTGCATAGCAGCCTTTAGGATTATTTCTATCTTAGATTCTGGTACTTGCTCTTCATTGAACACACGAATACTTCGCCTTGTCATTATATTGTTAATGGCGTCCATCGATCCTCCCTTTGAAGTTCTTATTATGAATTATAACTATAGGTATACGGAGATTTTTTGGGTTTTCTTAAGACTAACATGATGTCTACTGGATTATTATGAATTTTAGTACTATGAAAAGGCTTGATGTTTACTAGTTCGAAACCATTTGAGTCTATAACTCTCTTTAGATGATCCGTGCAAAATGAGTGTATAGGCAATATATTTGGCTTACCCGCCTTTATGAGCTCTTCAAACTCTGTGATATTAATTTCTTTGTCGACAAACCTAGATTTTTCAAAATAAGCCTTTGAGTATTTATCATAAACCTCCGGTGACCACGAGGTTAGCAAGAGTAGTATTCCATCTTCTTCCAGCATATTAAACAGCTTTTTTATGATAGATTCAGCAGCAGCGTTGCTGACAATGTGTAAAACATATGCACATAATATGGTGTTGAACTTATGTTCAAAAGAAAAATCCTCGATCGAGGATCTCAAAGTTGTTGTTTTGGTCTGAATACCGAATTCCTTAATATTTTCCTGTGCTTCTTTTAGCCTTGATTCATCAGGGTCTATGGCAATTACTGTAGAGAAATATTTTTCAAAAACCTTAATCAATCTACCATTACCGCATCCGGCATCCAGAAAAGAACTATTCGAGCCGTTAAAAATACGAAGATACTTCTCTGCAATTTCAAGAGTGGAGGTTTCTTCTTTCTCCCAACCACCTTCCTCGACCTCATACTGCTCGATAAAGGTGTTTACTAGCTTATCTTTTATGTCTGGATAAATATAATCAGAAATCATAATAATCTTAAATTATACCTATTTTTATGATAAGTCAATCAAAAAAAGAACGTATCTTAATACGTTCTTTTTTTCTCTTTATAAAGACTATTTTTTCTTTTTCTTTGGTTTTGAAACTGCTTTCTTGGCTGCAGTCTTTCCTTCAGGGATGCTACCACCGATAATAATTCCTGCCACAAGGCCGATAGCTGGAGCTGCAAGCATATAAGTCACATTTGTCGTTATGCAGTACCCATTAGCCTTATACAGTAAAAAACCGATTGCGCCACCAAAGAACAATCCATACACAATCCCTTTCTCGAGGTTTGTGTAGTTGTCTTTTGATTGGTATTTGAACAATTTACCCTCCTTTTTAATATTAGTTCTCACTTATAGAAATTATATCAAAAAAAGAAAAATAAAAAAAAGGTTTTGTTTGACAATATTATTTTTTGCGAAAAAAGATTAATGAATTATGTTATTATTTTTTATATGTTATGCATAGTGACTTTAATATTTCTAGTAATCTTCGCTACGTTAATTTGGTATTTAGTTTCCCATGACAGGGGGCCCAAAGAACCGATTGGAGCCTTATGGGTGGCATTTGCTTTTGGAATTTTTGCAATAATGCTTTCTGTTGGAGTGGAGTATCTGACTGATTTATGGTCCAGAAGTTTTGCTGATATTATCCAGGTTATTTTAGTAAAGTCTGTGTTTGTTGGTACGATTGAGGAATTTGCGAAATTTTTGCCACTAGCTTTATACATTTATAATAAAAAATATTTTAATGAGCATAATGACGGGATTATTTATTTTGCTATTTGCGGATTGACCTTTGGTTTGTTTGAGAACCTTACTTATACATTTATTTATGGTCCAGAAGTTGGAATACTAAGAGCAATAACGGTTCCTATTTTTCATGGTGCTAGTACGGCTGCTGTAGGCTTCTTCTTTGCTAAAAAGAAAATTGATAACAATTCTTTTTTAAGTACTATTCTTGCGCTATTATCTGTGACCATTATGCATGCTTTATATAATTTTGGGTTGGACTCCCAAATATTATTTTTTCTGCTTGTTTCTCTGATTATTACTTTGCTTTTAGCGGCGGGGCTTTTTGTTTTTTATATTTTATCCAATGATAGTGACAGAAGAGAGGGTATTAGCATCTCGGGTAGAAATAACTATTGTAGATATTGCGGTCGTAAAAACATAAACAAGAGTTTATTCTGTGAATATTGTGGTAAAAAGCTGTAAAATACATATAAAAGGTTATAGAGGAGGACAATGAACTGTGTTAAATGTGGACAAGAGCTTGATGCGGGGGCATCTTTCTGCGGCAACTGCGGGGCACCGGTAGTAAATACAGCGACTCGGGGGACGTCCGAAGTAAGTCAAAATGAACCATCTACTGCTCCTATTCCAGAAGGAGGAGGGAAAGCTATTGCTTCGCTTGTTTTGGGAATTCTTGGCATAGTTGCTTGGATCTATCCGCCTGTAGGTCTGATTATCGGTATTCTATCTATCGTTTTTGGGACTATGACGGTAAAGTCAAATAAAAAAGCATTTGCCATAGCTGGAATAGTTCTAGGTTCTATCACTATAATAATCTCACTGCTTCTTGGGGGGTATGTAATATCTGAATCCATTAAGAGCGAACAGGCGGGGTCTTTTATCGGCGGTGCTTACATTGATTGGAAAAATATTTTTTAATCCGTTGTTTCATTATAATGAAATCACTTTTAGTTATTGATTAATTGGCATTGTAGAAGTCGTTGACTGAAATTTTCAAGAGAATATAATTTAAACAGAGTTTAAAGTGAGGGGAAAATGAATAAAGAAATAAATGATTATCTTGAGCTCCTGATGGAGGAGCGCGGATTAAGCCAAAAGTTACCAGCAGAAATGAGGGACCAAATGAAATCTGATCTCGAGGAGCGACTAAATAATTTTTTCATAGCAAAATCTCTAGAGGCTCTTACGGAGGATAAATTGGACGAAATTAGTAAAATGAGCGAGAGCTCTCCGGAAGAAATATCAAACTTCTTCAAAAATAATATTTCAAACTATCCACAATTTACAGCTAATCTTCTTGTGGAATTTAGACAGAAGTACTTGGGGTAGAAAATGAGCGAGATGAATAATAACCCAGGGGCCTTTTCTGGTGAGCAAAAAGCTCCATCAAATGAAGATCTGGTAAAAAATATTTTACCAGAGCCTGAAGGCGACGAATATATTAAGATTGCCTATGGTATTGCCAATGAGAAAGAAAAGGGATATAAGCCAATAGACTATATTGACGAAGATGAAGATAATAAATCAAGTGAACATTATGGCTACCAACCTATTGATTACGAGGATATTGATCCGGTAAGCGAAGGTTATGCGCAACCCGTTCCCGAGGAGAAACTGTCTGATACTTCCGCTGTCGGAAAAACGGAAGACGAACTTCAGGGTGAGCGTATGCAAGCTTTTATAGATCGTCTTCAGGAAGAGCAGTCATCAAGTAATTCCAATACTCAAAAAACGGAAGACGAACTTCAGGGTGAGCGTATGCAAACTTTTATAGATCGTCTTCAGGAAGAGCAAGGCATCGAAAACACCAATAAGCAGCAATCAGAAGATAAACAACAGCAGGGGCAAGATAATGAAAACCCAACAACGAAACTAGAGGAAGCCGAAAGTAACGAAGCCGAGGATGAGGCTAAAAAAACCCCTCTTTATGCTGTTGATGCCAAAGAAATCAATGAAGATGTGGCAAGATATTATGCAGACAAAGAAATTACCAAAGAACAAAATAAAATAAGAGAGAAGGGCATAAGAGGTATCTTTGGAAGAATGTATTGGCGAGTATTTGAGGAATATGAAAGACAAAAGGCCATCAACAAATATAGAGAGCAAATTAACAGCGGTTCACTTGATAAGAATGAAGAGTTTCAAGAGGACAGAAAAGCTGCTGCTGAAAGATTGGCTACAAGTGCCGACGAGGCTCTACACTATGGCGAAAACAGGGAAGAAGCAAACGAGGATTTTAACAACAGCATTAAAGATCTTATAAAACATTATGTGAATGGCGAAATAGACGAAAACGCTTTTGAGAAAATAAAGTTTGAACTACTGGACTCCGCATATATTAAAGATAGGAAATTAATGTTTAAAAAAGAAGATATCGTTGACAATCTTCTTGAAGTTGCCGATAGTATCAAAGGAAGTCAAGATCACGAAAAAGCTCTTTCCGAACTAGACATGGATTTCTCGGTTATTTTAGGCAATGTTCGAGGCAATTTAAGAGCCAAAGAAAATTTAAACGGTTTTGACAAATTTGTTGAAGGGCTACAGCAAAGCAGATTTTGGAGTTCTGCACTAGAGCCTGCAACTATAGGCATAGCGGCTGGATTGATTTATTCCGCAGCTACTTTCACTACTGAAAGATTAGTTAGAAGCAACGCTGCAAAAATAGGAACACTCGGAGCCTCATCGTTATTAGGCTTTGCTTACGGTGTCGCCAGAAAGGGCAAGGAGGTTGAGAGAGACTTTGCTATGCACTCTCGTGAAATGGAGGCAGGAGGAGAGATTTTATCTGGCTCTAAGGGTCGCGAAAGAATGGAACAGTTCAGAGTAGAAGGAAAAAGTTCCAATTCTTCGGTTACAGAAATTAACGAGATTCTAAGTAAGGGAGAATTAAGTCCTGAGCTGAGGCAGATTTTGACGGAAAAAGTTGTTGATATAAGGGCAAGAATAGAAGCTAGCGACGAATATGACGCGCCTTATATTACTTATTCAAGAATATTTAACCAAAGAGAGAGAAATGCTTTAGACGAAGCTGTTGCCAAAGCTGAAGAAGCGCTCATTGAAAATCTTCCAGAAGGCAGTAATTTCACCAATGAGTTAAGAAATAAGATTAATAATGCCAAAGCTGGTTTGTTGGGCGAAAATACGCAAAAAATAGGAGAACGAGACAGATTTAAGAAAATAGAGGCCGTGAAAGCTGGCTTTATAGCAGCTACAACTATGGGCATCGTAGGGGGGGCTGTTCATGAATTTGCGGATTATATTGGCGATAGTGATTTTACTTCATTTTTCCATAGAACCGCATTTTCTCTTGAAGGCGATAAAACATTGGGAGTAAATCCTGATGTCTTAAATCAAGTTTCAGTAGGGAGATCCACGACAATTAATCTACCTGAAGGACTTGCACTGATCAAAAATCAAGAAGGAACACTTAGTTTAACAAATAAAATGACCGGCGAACTGGTAGCAGATCACATTATATTCAACAACGATGGCTCTCTATCGCCTTCAACGGTAGAAATGCTTCATAAAGAAGGTATCAATTTAATTACTGCTCCAGTAGAGGGGTCGGGAGAAGTCACTACTTATACCGATATTGATGCAATATCACACAGACCAGAATTTGAAAGAGTATTTAGGGATCCGCGAGGATGGTATGACGAAAATACCTCCGGAATTTATGAACTAAATGAAAAAGAGTTAAGATTAGGCATAGATGCTAACGGCAACTTTGTTTATGATGTATCTCATATGACATCTGACGGCTCATTTCATGATGAGTTGAGCGCGGATTACCTTGAGGAAATAAAGAACCATAATCTGAAGCTTAACCTATCGCTTTCGGAAGAAACGCAGCGCTATGTAGCTTCAGTTGAGTTCGATAAAAACGGGCAGGCAATTATTCCAAAAGATAGCCCTCTCGCACAGATGTTTTTTGAAAACCACGATGGACAGGTGGTCTTTAAGGGTCGCTTTGCCGAAGTAGCTCAGGTTATAGGCGGACGAAAAGGAGAAGACGGACAGATCCATGATCTGGTTAGAATGTTAGCGACAGCTGAAGGAAAGGGTGTCGATACTGTAACGGTAACGAATCCAGAAGCTTTTGATTATACTCTTGAGATGCCTAGAGATAGCGAATTCTATGTTCCTATTATGCCATTCCGTAGAAACCCGCTAGAGAATGTGGGGAAGAAAGAAGAACCAGTTCCCCCAGTTACCCCAACGCCAACTCCAGAAGGTCCATCGGGAGAAAGCCCTGAGCCGGTAGGAACAGGCGAGGGTACGGGACCCAATGTTGAGAAAGAAGAAACTAGCGAAACAGATAAGATTATTACTTCAGAAAGCAACTGGGTTAACAATAATATTTCAAAAGAGGAGATTCTAGGCAAATCTGGAGAATTCGCAGAATTCCTTAAAACCACTGGTCTTAAAGATGATGATTATAGCGTTACGCCTGAAGGCGTCTTTACGTTAATAAATGTGGAACCTATATTGGCCTTAAGGGAAAGAAATACAAATAAAAACTCAGAAGATATAAAGGTTTCATGGGAGAAAGAGAAGCCATCAGAAGACGGTTCTTCTGAACAGTCAAGCACGCCGAGCGGTCAACAAGCGGCAGAAACTAACACCGGTGCTGGGACGGGGAAATCTCCAGAAAAGTTAAATCCAGAAAATCCGAAAATTTTTAGGCATAATACGGATTTGTTACTGAACAATTATCTTGTATCCTTATCAAAAAAAGAAAACAGTACCGAAGATGCAATTAGTAAAGAGTTTTTATCATTACTCGGAAAACTAAAGCTAGAAGAGGCAGAAGATTATGTCTATATATATGACGAGGGAAATCGTTATTTTGAGCTTCTAAAGGCAGATAAATTAATAAATAATGCAGAATCTCGTAAAATATTAGTCGATCTTGAAAAAGAAATTAAATAGAATCCTTCAAGAATAAAAGGCCAGAAAAAAACTGGCCTTTTAAAGTTCTTGCAAAAAAAATAAAAATAATTTAAGATAATTTAGTCAATGCGCCACTTTAATAGTTGTGACGCATTTTTGTATTGAAAAATTTAGGATTTTGAGTATGAAAAAAGATTTTAATGTATACGGATACTTTTTAGAAATTGGCTTTCGGATAAGCTTGCCATTAGTATTTTTTGTAGTTTTAGGAGTTTGGCTAGACAAGCGATTTAGTGCGGGACATATCTTTCTTTTTTCCGGTATAGGCTTATCATTAATTACTTCTTTTTATGGTATCAAAAAATCAATCGACAAAATGAAGGATGGTGAATAATGCATGTTTCTATTACCGCCAATCCACTTATGGAAATAGGATCCGTTACGATTACAAATAGCATGTTTACGACGTTTGTGGTTTTGGTCTTTCTTTCGTTGATTTCTTTTTCTGCAACCAGGAAGATTAATCTTATCCCGAGGGGGCTACAAAATGTGATGGAGCTTGGGATTGAGATGTTATTTAATCTTACGAATAGCATTATAAGAGACAAGACATTTGCTCGAAAAATATTTCCGATGATTGCGACCTTTTTCATCTTTATACTTTTCAATAATTGGTTCGGTTTAATTCCGGGGGTTGGATCGATAGGAGTTTATGAACTGAACTCTGAGGGTAAAGAAGTCTTAGTTCCTATTTTTCGTGCTGGGACAGCTGATCTAAATACTACTGTAGCTCTTGGGGTTATTGTGGTTTTTGCCTCCCAGGTCCTTGGGATAGCCGCTATCGGCATGTTTAAGTACGGTAAGAAATTTTTAAATTTTTCTAGTCCCGTTAACTTTTTTGTCGGTATCCTAGAGTTAGTCTCAGAAATTACTCGTATTATCTCATTTGCATTCAGGCTTTTTGGTAACGTATTTGCAGGCGAAGTATTACTGGTTGTTTTGGGAGTAATCACGCCATACATCATTCCGGTGCCATTCTATATTATGGAGATTTTTGTAGGTTTTATCCAAGCGCTTGTGTTTACGATGCTGGCACTCGTATTCTTTTCGATGGCCACTATGTCACATGATGCACATTAGTATATTAAGTTAAGTAATTTAAAAAAGGAGAAAATATGGATCCAGAATCAGCAAAACTAATAGGAGCGGCTATCGCAATTGCAGTGGGAGCAATCGGGCCGGGAATTGGTATCGGTTTAATTGCAGGAAGAGGTCTTGAGGCAATCGGACGGAATCCCGAAGCTGCTGACAAGATTGTGCCAAATCTAATTCTGACCTGTGCATTTGCGGAAGCTATCGCAATATACGCTCTTGTTATTGCGCTTATTATTAAATTCGTATAGGAGCTCGTATGGGAGCTATATTTGAAAAATTAGGTATAGATACGGCATCTCTGATTGCGCAGGGATTGAACTTCGGCTTGCTTCTCTTGATTCTTTGGAAATTTTTGTATAAGCCTGTGATGAACGTCTTGGATGCGCGGACTTCAAAGATTGAAGAGAGCTTGAAGAAGGCAGACGAGATAGCTAGAGAATATGACGAGATAGAAAAGAAAAAAGAGGAAGTCATCTTAAGTGCCAAGACGGAAGCCTCAAAAATTATTGATGAAGCGAGGGTAGAGGCTAAGTTGATAAACGAAAACGCTAAGTTTGAAGCCGAAACAAATGCAAAAGCAATTCTTCAAAACGCGGAAATAGAAGGCGCAAAAAAGAAAAAAGAAATCATAAATGACACTAAGGATGATATTGCCAAACTAGTTGAAGAATCCCTAATCTCTTTGCTTAAAAGTAACACCAAGAAATATGACGACGCCTTGATAAATGAAGCGTTGGCAGGGTTTATTGAGAAAGCGTAAATATGGCGATAAATTTAGATATCTCGAAAATATTGAAACTAGTTGCAGAGGACGAGGACCCAAAACTTGTTGAGCGTTTTGCTAAGAGGGTTGTACAAAGATATCCAAGAAAAGCAGAATCACTGGTAAAAAGGCTATCCCTAGAAAAGCAATTTAAAGAAGGATATATCACAGTCACAAGTGCATGTGAATTATCAAATGAGCAAAAAAGTCTAATAGAAAGAGTTTTAGAAAAAAAATCCAATCAGAAGCTGGAAATTACTTATTTCATAAACGAGGATCTTTTAGGCGGAGTAATAATAAGAATGGGTGAAACGGTTATAGACAATAGTTTAAGGAATAGGGTTAGCCAGCTTACGGATCTTATTAAACAGACAAAAATGGGTGTAGAGGTATAATTATGCAGGAAAATAGAGACATTTTATTACAAAAAATTGAAGAACAACTCAAAAGCTATAAACCATCAGCAAGTTCTTACAAGATAGGAAAGGTTGTAACTGTTGGTGACGGCGTTGCTAAGGCTATTGGCCTACACGATGCGATGTCTTTTGAAATGGTCCAGTTTGAAAACGGTATTTATGGCATTGCTTTTAATCTCGAAGAAGATAATGTAGGAATTGTTATTATTGGAGATTCAAAGAGGATTAAGGAAGGTGACGAAGTTCGCTGTACCGGTAGAATCTTAGAGATTCCGGTTTCAGATAATATAATTGGACGCGTAGTAGACGCACTCGGAAACGTTATAGATGGTAAGAGTAGTATAACAAGCAATAAGGCTTACCCCGTCGAAAGAATTGCGCCTGGCGTTATCGAGCGTAAATCAGTAAACGTCCCACTTCAAACAGGGATTAAGGCGATCGACGCGGCAATCCCGATTGGTCGTGGACAAAGAGAGCTGATTATTGGGGACCGTCAAACGGGAAAAACCGCAATTGCAATTGACACGATCATTAATCAAAAAGACACGGGTGTAATTTGTGTTTATGTAGCAATTGGCCAAAAGAATTCAAAGGTTGCTAGGATAGTATCAAAGCTTGAAGAAAATGGGGCTATGGCAAACACTATAGTAGTAAATGCTTCCGCCTCTGATTCTGCGCCTTCTCTTTTTATAGCTCCTTATGCAGGAGTCGCAATTGCAGAATATTTTATGGATCAAGGTAAAGATGTGCTAGTCATCTATGACGATCTGTCCAAACACGCTTGGGCTTATAGAGAAATCTCACTTCTGCTTAGGCGTCCACCGGGAAGAGAAGCATATCCTGGTGATGTTTTCTACCTTCATTCAAGACTTCTTGAGCGTGCTTGCAGGAGAGATGAGAAGTATGGTGGTGGTTCCATTACCGCGTTGCCAATAATAGAAACACAAGCTGGCGATGTGTCTGCCTATATTCCTACAAACGTAATTTCTATTACGGATGGTCAGATATACCTTGAATCAGATCTATTTTATCAGGGCATTCGTCCTGCTTTAAATGTTGGATTATCGGTTTCTCGTGTAGGTTCATCGGCTCAGATAAAAGCTATTAAAAAAGTTGCAGGAAAGATACGGCTTGAACTTGCACAATATCGTGAACTACAGTCGTTTGCTCAATTTGCTTCTGACCTTGATGAAGAAACCAAAAAACAAATCGAACGCGGTAAAAGAATTGTTGAGGTCTTAAAGCAGGACCAGTATCAACCGATGGCCGTAGAGGGCCAGGTTGCCATTCTCTATGCGGCAACGAATGGGTATCTGGATGAGATCGAAGTCAAGGACATTAGAGGATTTGAAGAAAATTTACTGAATGAATTAAATGGGAACAAAGACTATTTAACGGCTTTCAAGCGAGATTTAGATATTTCTGAAGAAGTTGAGAAGGCACTCATAAAGAGTCTTGAAAAAGTAAGCAAAAAGAGTGGAGACAAATAAGTGGCTTCGACAAAAGAAATAAAACGCAGAATTCGTTCGGTAAAGAATACTAAGCAAATCATAAGTGCTATGGAGCTTGTTTCTGTGGTAAAGATGCAAAAAGCAGTAGCTAAAAATCTGATTTCAAGAAAGTTTACCGAGCTTAGCCAAGAAGTTTTAGGTGAAGTTTGTGGTGATATCTCTGTTGATTCGCATCCTTTTTTAAGAGCTAGGAATGGCAATCGTAAACTCGTGGTAGTGATTACCTCGGACAGAGGACTTTGCGGCGCATTAAATTCGAAAGTAATTCGTCAGGCGATTACCGAAACTGAGGGGGGCGAAACTGAATTTATCGCTGTAGGGAAAAAGGGAAGAGACTCCTTAGCGTCTAGGAAATACAATATTATTTCTAGCTATCAAGGGTTAGGCGATAGTCTGAGCTTTGTGAAAATCATCCCAATTATTCAGCAAATTACTGATGACTATTTAGCTGACAAATATGATGTAGTCAAGGTAATATATACACATTTTGAGTCAAGTCTGTCACAGGTTCCTACGGTAGTTACCTTATTGCCTTTTGATGTCCCTACTAGGTCAAGTTCAGAGAAAGTGATTTTTGATCCGACAAAAGAGGAGATCGTTACAAGCTTGATTCCGAGGATCTTAGAAACTCTCGTTTGGCAATATGTTCTAGAATCGGCAGCTTCAGAACACTCTGCACGTATGGTTGCTATGAAAAACGCTAATGAAAACGCCGAAGATTTAATATTCGATTTGACATTATCATTTAATCAGACCCGGCAAGCTGGAATCACGCGTGAAATAGCCGAGATTTCTGCCGGCAAGATGACTTTGGAGGAATAATATGAAAGGTAAAATAGTACAGATCTTAGGACCTGTTGTAGATGTCGCCTTTGGTGAAGAAATACCAGAAATCTACACAGCGTTAAATATAGAAAATGGTCCCGTTCTAGAAGTTCAGCAACACCTAGGGGATGGAATAGTCAGAACAATTTCAATGAGTTCGACAGATGGGCTTAAGAGAGGGCAAAATGTAGAAAATACCGGTAAGCCTATTTCCGTTCCAATCGGCGAGAATGTGCTTGGACACATGTTTAATGTTCTTGGAGAGCCAATTGACGGAGTAGAGTTTGAGGCGAAAGAAGTTGCCCCAATACATAATAACGCCCCAACATTTGCCGACCAGTCTAAAAAAACCGAAATATTTGAAACAGGAATAAAGGTGATCGATCTTATTTGCCCGTTCATCAAGGGAGGCAAGGTAGGACTTTTTGGCGGTGCCGGCGTGGGGAAAACGGTTATTATTACCGAACTTATCCGAAACCTTGCAGCCGAGCATGGCGGTTACTCTGTTTTTGCAGGCGTTGGCGAGCGGTCTCGTGAAGGCAATGATCTCTATTATGAGATGAAGGATTCGAAAGTTCTTGATAAGACAGCTTTGATCTTTGGTCAGATGAACGAACCTCCTGGAGCGCGTCTCAGAGTTGCTTTGTCAGCGCTCACAATGAGCGAATATTTTAGAGACAAGGCAGGCAAGGACGTACTCTTGTTTATAGACAATATCTTTCGTTTTACTCAGGCAGGCTCTGAAGTCTCGGCGCTTTTAGGTAGAGTTCCTTCTGCTGTAGGATATCAGCCAACTTTAGCGACAGAGATGGGTCAGCTTCAGGAGCGTATTACATCAACAAACAAAGGGTCCATTACTTCAGTGCAAGCTGTTTATGTTCCGGCTGACGATCTTACCGATCCGGCACCAGCAACTACTTATTCCCATCTTGATTCAACAGTAGTACTTTCTCGTGGGCTTTCTGAACTTGGAATTTATCCTGCCGTGGATCCTCTTGACTCTACTTCAACTGCGCTTGACCCGAAAGTCGTTGGCGAAGAGCACTATCAAGTCGCTCGTGACGTCCAAAATATTCTCCAAAAGTACAAAGACCTGCAAGACATTATCGCTATTTTGGGAATGGACGAACTTTCGGAAGAGGACAAATTAACAGTTACTCGTGCTAGAAAAGTTCAAAAATTTCTTTCCCAACCGATGTTTGTGGCCGAGGTGTTCACAGGGATATCTGGCGAATACGTAACACTTGAAGAAACTATCAAAGGCTTTCGTGAAATTCTTGATGGCAAGCATGATGACAAGCCGGAACAATCATTCTACATGAAGGGTTCAGTAAAAGGAGTAAAATAGTGTCTAAACTTTATTTGTCAGTCATAACCCCTGAGAGAACCTTGTTTGAAGAAGAGGTCAAAGAGGTGATTTTACCTGTTAAAACAGGACAAATTACGGTGCTACCAAACCATGTTCCTCTTGTTGCCGAAATTAGTCCAGGAGAGATTATCGTAAGGTCAAAGGATGATGAGAGAATTGCTCTTCTTTATGGAGGTTTCGTGCATATAAAAGAAGGAAGTAAAGTGATCGTGCTTGCGGATGCTGCAGAGCATATCCATGAACTTAATGAGGCAGAAGTACTTGGGGCCAAGAAAGCTGCAGAAAAGGCTTTGGCAGAAGCAATTGCCAACAAGGAGTTGTTCGCAGAATCAGAAGCAGAGCTTATACGCATTGCAGCTCAGCTCAAAGCAATTACTAAGCACTCTGGGATCAAAAGAAAGCACGGACAAAAAGCAAGAGAATTAAATGATTAAGGAGAAATATGTCTCATAGTAATTTACATTTTGCAACAATGATTAATTGTATCGATGGAAGAACTCAAAAACCAGTAAGCGACTGGATAAAAAAAGAACTGTGTGTTGAATTTGTTGACGCTGTCAATGTTGCGGGTCCAACCAATGTGATAACTAAAGGTGTCAAGGAAGTTGTAGAAAATCTTAAGGAAGAGGTCAGTATATCAGTAAGCGGTCATAGTTCAACTAATGTAGTAGTAATCGCACATCAAGATTGTGCGAAAAATCCGATTTCCGATGAAGCTCAAATCTCTGAGCTTAACGAATCGTGTGAATTGATTGCCAACGATTGGGGAGTTCCTAAGGGAGTTAGCGTTATTGGCCTTTGGTTAGAAAAGAATAGCGATTTTGATTGGAGCATAAAAAAACTTACTGAAATAGTGACTTCTTGATCTAGTTTTATTTATACACATCATTTTTTTGTGTATAATTTTCATATGAAAGAGCTATTAGGACTGAAGGGTTCTATAGATAAGTTGGAGCAAGCAGTTACTAAAAATGCATCTGTATGGTGGACTTTTTATCGTGGTATTATAAGCGGATTAGGATTTTTCATTGGTGGAACGATATTGGCAGTGCTTTTGGTTTATTTACTTACATTTTTTAATACAGCACCAATTATTGGCGAATATATCTAAAATTATTGAAGCTGCTGGCAAATAATAATATCTATTAATCTATTTTTTATTTTTAACTAGCCCTTTAAGTCTTTTCGCCCAAAGCGAGTTCAAGCTTGGAAAAGCCTTAACAATTCTTTTTTGTATAAATACTTTTTCTTCTAGAAGTTCCTGATAATTCTTTTTTAATTCTCTCAACTCTATCTCATACTTTTTTCTTTTCTTGAGACCCGAGAGAGTTTTGCCTGAGATGTTCTTCCCTATTGCGTCTGAAAGTATTCTTATTTTCTCTCCTGTTTCCACAAGGACATTTAGCCTTTTTTTAATTTTTAAAAGCGAAACAAGAGTTATAGCAAAGTCTATAATCATAATTTCAAGCACTACAATGAGGAGAATTGTTCCAATATTTTTTGGCAACCAGGTTATAAAGCTATTAATGATTGGGTGGAGAATAAATATTACAAAAATTGATGCGATTCCCCAAATAACCGAGTTTTCTAAACAAACGTATCCCTTAAGATTAAAGTGATCGCGCGAATAGTCCCACCATTTTTGGTCAAAGACTCTTTCAAGGATATAGCCTGTTATAAATTCGAGAACGGTAGTCAATAATATTGACCCGACGAAGACTAAAAACAAGTTGCTTTTGTAAGGATTTAAGGCCTCTAGAATAATAACTGTGCCAAATCCGTAAATTGGGCAGTAGGGGCCATTTAAAAAGCCTCTGTTTACAAATTTCCCTGTCCTGATTGTTGCGTTCACCACTTCTAAGCACCAACCAAAAAAAGAATAAACTATGAATATCCAGATAATTTCGTATATGGAATAAAGCAAAAAAACTCCGTAAGCTTACTAACAATATCAATAATAGTATAAATTCAAGATAAATTGAAATGTGAATTACTTTATTAATTCGGTAGTCTAAACTCATAACCTTTAGATCGATATTCGTCTATATAGGCACTTAAAATATTTGTGCTTGTTTGTGAGGTTCCGTGAAGAAGAATAATATCACCTGCCGACGTATAGTTACGTAATGCTGTCCATGCTTCTGCCTCAGTAGGTTGATTTGCGGGATCCCAATCCCTGTATGCAACTGCCCAAAGTAAGCTTTTGTAGCCAAGTTGATTCATTAGGGCCATCGAGCGCTCGGAAATAGCTCCGGCCGGAGGGCGGAATAAATGTTTGTAAGGAGATGTTCCCGTTATAGCAAAATATTTATTTTCCCAGGCTTTAATATCGGCAATAACTGTGTCCGTGGAGGAAGTTAAGTTTTGTGGTTGATTCAAGTGGCCATACGAGTGATTTCCTACGATATGTCCTTCGGCAATCATCCTGTTTATCAGATCAGGCCTTGAATTCATAAAAGCACCCGTTACGAAGAATACTGCTTTTACGTTTTTGGTCTCCAAGATATCCATGATACTAGAAGCAAGATTGTTGTAATCATAGCCACAATCAAACGTTAGATATAGATTGTTGTCACCAAAATTCCAATAACCATTGTATTTGGTTATGAAGCTTGATGGGTATGCATAGCTCCAATTTACTACGTTGTTATTTAGGTTCATCACGTTAAATTTAGTAGTTGTAGTAGTTGAGGGAGCCTTAGTCGTGGACGTACTTGTTGTTGTAGTAGTGGTTGTCGTTGTTGTGGTGATAGTAGTGCTTGAGGTGACTGTTGTTAAAGATGTCGTAGTAGTCGTTTGATGCGGTTGTTGTTTGCTTATTTTAGAAAATAAAAAGACCGAAGTCGAAATTAATATTATTATGAATACTGCTAATAATATCCATACTCTTTTTGATATTGTATTTTTAAAATGACTGCTAATATTATTCATTATTCTTACCATTAATTATTTTTTATCTTAAAGCTTGCATACTGTAACCTCTTGCGGCCAGTCCTTCAATAATGCATGGCACTGCGTTGGCAGTAGTTTGTTTTGTTGAATGCATTAAAACACTAGCCCCCGAAAAAGCATGATTCAAAACATTAGAGCAAATTGCGCTTGAGCTGATTCCAGCTGTATCTGCAGAAGAAGCACCCCACAGTATCAATTTGAGCCCGTTGTTATTTGCAGCTGTGTATGTGTCAGTACTTCTATTTCCACCAGGTGGGCGAAAATATGTTGGCCGAATGCCCGTGATGCTTATAATTGTATCAATTGATTTTTTAATATCATTAAATTGCCATTCATAGCTGTGTTCGCCATAGTTAGTCGCAGCGTGATCATATCCATGTGATTGAACAGCATGGCCTTCATTAACGGCTCTGCGGAGAGCTACGGCATCAGTAAAGCCTCTAGAACCAATTTCAAAGAAAGTAATTTTTATGCCGTAACAAGCAGCATAATTCATAATTTGATTACCATACAATAAACCGTCGTCAAATGTTAAATAAACAGTACCTCGAGTGCCGCTTTTCACCGGCGAACGTTTACCAATGACGGCTTCATGATAAATAACTGGTAGAGTGTAGGATCGAGAGCTGTTTGGGCCAAGGCTCTGTATAAATTTCTTTGTAGCAGCTTTGTCCAACCAGTATCCGCCGTTACTAATCAAATATTCACAACTTCCAACTACCGGGCTACTATTACTGTAATTCACCTTTGATGCTATTCCATTAATAAGTTCATCGAGCCTTGCTGAAGACCAGCCAACCTGGATCCCGGAGTCGCTTTTAGAGATTTCTAGCAGGCCTAGCAACTGTTCTGATGGCAAAATTCTTTTGTAAGACCCACTATATAAAGTTAACGGTTTTCCAGTGATGCCTTGAATCTGAGGCAGCACCGGTTCAAGGTCGGCCTTGGTTAAGTTGGCAGCGACGGTGTCTAGACTAATTTTTGCTTTAGTACGGCTTGAAGCTAAAATAGTTGATAGTTCTTTACAGTTTGAAGCTGGATTATAACTTGTGCCGGATTGTTCAGATTTTATTTTTAACTCTTGGTCAAAGTATATGGCGGCATTTTGAGGCGCAGTTTCAGGAATTGATACGGTTGAAAGAGAATTAACGCATTTATCGTTAATGATTGATATTGACGGTATAACCTGAGGACTAATGTCGCCAATAATTAGTTTGTACTTGTTTCTTATATTGTATTTATTAAATTCCAAAATTGCTTGTTTGGTCACATCACTATCAAATCTAACCCCCAGTTCGTTGTAAGTAAATATCCATTGGCTTTCATTATTAGTGAATGTAACTTTTTTACTTTCAAATTCTAATTTTATCTCTGCTAATTTAGTATCAAGCTCTTCTGAATTTAGTCCACCAACATTATTTCCTAAAACAGATGCATAAGGATATGTTATGTTCTGGTAAGATGAGCTCTTGACAAACCACAATATTGGTTTTCCCCAAAACACAATTACTGCAACTACTACAATAAACAAAATGTTTGCTATGCCAAGAAAAAAATATTTTTTGTATTTGTGGTAAGACTTAACAAGATGGAAAATAAAACCTAAATTCAGAAATGAAAAGACAGTCTTATGTGATGAAGGTTTCTTTTTGCTTTTATTTTTATTGTTGGGCTTTCTCTCTTTTTCCTTCATATTCCCTCAAGATATATTATCTCTTTTATCGGGATATAAAAAAAGACCAAATAAGGTCTTTTATGTGGATGAAATTAAATGATCTTCGCCAGATTTTGATTGATTAGAACTGGGTCAAAACCTATTATTTCGTCATGTAGTATTCCATTCGGAATGTCATTGTATAAAAATATTTTTTTATCAAGTCGAAAGGCATCATACATTTCTAGAAATGTTGCCCCGCCAATATAGTTTTCTATCCCGTTTTTCTCAAAATTGAGCACCAAAACGGCGTCATTATGCTCGATAACACCGGTACTATGTTTTAGCATTTTGGACTTCCATTCTGTGTGTTCTTTTGAACCAAGGTTTCTATATCTGTCTTCGGTGCCTGGGTCGTCAAAGCAATTTGGAAGAGATATGATATGTCCTGCTTTTTCTAGCTCGGATTTAATAGACGAGATTTTATCATAAAAATTTTTACTGCAGATAATAAATATTTTCATAAATTAATTCTATCGTAAAATTTTTAAGTACGATAGGGGTTAAGGTTTTTAGACATCAAAAAAGGCTTTGTTAAGCCTGTTCTATTTGCCTCTCTTGGCGGGCTGAGTTAAGAACACTAAGCCTTAATAACCTTGGGCTCACCACCCAAATATTCTAAATTCCCATCCTGATAAAAGACTGCCTGTCCATCTCTAAGTGCATAAGTCGTTAGTCCCGATTTCTTTGCACCAACTTTAATTTTTCCAGCAACTTCATCCGAGTAGTGAGCCGACACTAGAAAGGGAACATAATTTAAACCCGTTAAGTCATCTATACCAACCTCGTTGCTGTTTGACCCCTTCCAGTTTGCCATTTCTATGTTTGGGCACAAAACATAACTTCCAGCACTTTCACTAACGATAATCTTTTTATCCTTGAGGTCGTCCAAAACTTTTTCAAAACCAGCGATTTTAATGACATTTAAGAGATTAAAGGTGTTCCCACCGCATATATAAATCACATCATATTTATCTAATGCTACTGCCAAGTGTCCTGCTGTATATTTTGGTAGATAATAACCATCAGCTTTTTTAAATCCCAAAGATAACAAATTATTAGAAATTTCGCTAAGTCTATTTTCCAAGGCTGGCTGATTGTTCATATATTTTATAGACGATTTCAGAAAGCCAACCGAAATGTCTGCTCTATTACCAAGTAAGCGTCTTATTTTAGCGTAAACAGCCCTATCTATTCCGCTAGATGTTAGGAGGATCTTCATAGACCAAATTTTAACTCAAAAGTTCTAATTCCGATAGAGGTTAATTTTTTTAGACATCAAAAAAAGGCTTTGTTAAGACTGTTCTATTTGCATCGCTTGGTGGAATGATCTTAGAACTTAGGCATTAAAAGATAGCAGGTTCCCCGCCCAAATAAGTGGTTTCGTTACCGTTTAAGAAAATTGTTTGCCCGTCTTTTAAGGCGTAAATGTCATAACCAACAGTTTCGCGAAGTTTTCTAACGCCCGCTACATATTTATCTTCATAATGTGGGAGAATTGCATAATCCACTATATTAAGTGCGTCTAAGTCTTTTAATCCCAAGATATTTTGATCATAGCAAAAATCATTGCCAGCAATTTCAATACTTGGTGAAAAAATAATACTACCAGCACTTTGTCCAACAATTATTCTACCCTCATCCACGATTCTCTTTAGAGCCTTATCAAAACCGCTTCTTTTAATTGCTTCCAGAAGGTAAAAAGAGTTTCCTCCAAAAATATACAAAACATCGCATTCTAAATCTTTGTCTCCGTAATTATCTAAATCAATATAGCGAATCTTTGAATAACCTAAATCAGCGACATATTTTGTATTTCTCGTTATCGATTCTTTGAATTCTTCCTTTGATTTATACTTCTTAGCATTGGTGATAATTCCAATGGAAACATCAACTCGCTTTTTAGATATAAGTTCATCTAACTCTTTGGCGACATTTTCATCAAAACCGATTGAAGATAAGAATAATTTCATAAAGTAATTTTAGCACAAGTCGCTTATTTTAAATGTAAAAAATAAAAAAAACGACTTAAAGGCCGCAATCTTTTTTGCTTATTTGGTGAAACGAGCTTAAAATACTTAACTTAAATTCTTAATCTTATTTTGTAGTTCTTGAACTTTCATAGCAATTCGTTCTTTTTGACCATCTTCAAGCTCAGATCCGTATTTAACAACAAATCGTTCTATTCTGGCAAGCGCTTCTATTGTTTTTTCAACGGTTATCTCTATTTTTTCGTCTATATTCATATTAAAACACTCACTAATTAAAGATTCTTATAGTCAGGTGGCACTGTGGCTTTTTCATGAACAAGATTTATTAGGTATTTAATATTTTTATTATCAATGTCTTCTACCGTATAAATCTTTATGTGTCTCATGGTTTTGCCTTTGCCTTCAAAGTTCATTATTTCCTCGTCAGATAGTCCTTTAATCGCAAATCCGATATGTACTCGTTCTCTCATGGCGGCAATATAAAATTTACCGCCATCATAAACAGGCACACCCCAATTGAATTCTTCCTTACAGTCGTCAATCGTACTAAGCAGTAATTCCCTGAGTTCTCTAAGGATAGTCTTCTTAGGCTCGTCCTGCCTTCCAATATAATTTTTAACTCTTTCATCCATGACTTCATTATCTCATAACTTTCAAAAAATTCGATCGTAACAGAAGTATTTAATAATTTTTATAAATAAAAAAAGGCTTTGTTAAACCTCTTGTTATATGGCTCCAGGTGGTGGATGATGCTAGAACGATTTGTGTCAAATTGGAAGAAAATGTTTATATTCCTGATTTGAAATTGTTGGGTTAATCCTTCTTGTAACCAGACATTTTACCACTAAAATAACCGTGAGCGGTTGTACCTGTCTTTAAGACAAATGGAAATTGAATAAAAAGCAAGTTTATTAAGAGTAGGTCAAACGGGAAAAATATCCATATAACAGCAGTGGAGAAACTGAGAGTGTATAAAAACACATAAATAACTTGATTTTTAAATGGATATTCTTCCTTCCAGTAAATATTGAGAAAAATCATCCCTAAGCATCTGTTTTTTGTAGTAAAAATAAAGACTAAATTGTAAACCAGAAAAATAACGACTAGCGCTATCTTATACTCATTGCCAAAACCGTATATGAGGTAAAACGGGATCGATAAAAGCAAAACAAAAAAGACGTTTATTATTGAAACTGATAATTTTTGCAGTGCATTAGTATTCTTTTTTTCCATAAGACAATCTTATCACAAGTCGTTCTAGCTCACGAATCGGAATACACAAAAAAAGGCTTGATAAAGACTAATTTGTTTTGGCTCTCGGGGTCGGATTTCCGCCTGGGGCGGATAAACTTCTTATCCGACCAGAAATGAAAAAAGACCAGGCATTTACCTCGTCTCTTTTAATGGCTCCCGGGGTCGGATTCGAACCGACGACCAATTGGTTAACAGCCAACTGCTCTACCACTGAGCTACCCGGGAATATTACGCTTTCAACTATGAAATTATAGCAAAAAAAGACCTCAAGGTCAATGAGGTTGAAATTATGAGATTCTTCGACTTCGCTCTCCGACGGAGTCCGACACGAACTCATCGGAGCCGTCGGACGGGATGACCACAGCACTATAAAAAGTGCTGGGCGAAGCAGAGATATAGGTAGATCCCCGCGTGTGCGAGGATGATACAATATTTATTGTTCGAGCGTAGAGAGAACTATTTTAAAAAACTTCTCATTGCATTTGAAGGATATTAGTTTCGCTTTAGTAGCTCCATAAAGACATTCGAAGGGATGTCGACTTTGCCGAGGCGCTTCATTTTCTTTTTCCCTTCCTTTTGTTTGTTTAGAAGTTTCATTTTTCTGGAGATATCACCGCCGTAAAGCTTCGCAGTTACATCTTTTCGCATAGCAGGAATATCTTCGCGGGCAATTATCTTTCCGCCGATTGCAGCCTGAAGGGCGACCTTAAAGAGCTGCCTAGGTATGAGATCTTTTAGTCTTTCTACTATATTTTTCCCTACGGATTGTGCTTCACTGCGATGAACGAGCAAGGATAGTGTGTCAACAGGGGTTTCTGCGACAAAAATATCTAGTTTTACCAAATCTCCAGCGCGATAGCCTGTAAATTCGTAGTTCATAGAAGCGTAGCCGCTAGAAATACTTTTTAAACTGTCATAAAAATCAGTGACAATTTGTGAGAGCGGTAGCTCTGCTTTTATAATTACGCGAGTTTCTTCGAGATAATCTATCGAATTGAATATTCCTCTATGACTGCTTATTAGTTCCATAACATTGCCTATGTATTCTGTGGGAGTTACTATTTCGGTCTTGGTCCAGGGCTCTCTAATCTCAAATATCTGCGACCTGTCAGGTAACTCTGCTGGGCTATTTAGAGCAACAAGTTCTTTATTGTTCTTAATGACCTCGTAAGAAACAGATGGGGTAGTAACGAGCAGATCGAGGTTGAATTCTCTTTCCAGTCGTTCTTTGATTATCTCCATGTGTAACAGTCCCAAAAATCCGCAACGGAAACCGAATCCGAGAGCACTTGAATTCTCCGGTTCATATTGAAGGGATGAATCAGAAAGCGACAGTTTTCCTAGAGCAGTTCTAAGAAGTGGAAAATCATCCCCTTCGGTCGTGTAAATACCGGCAAACACAAATGGTTTTACTTTTTTGTACCCTGGTAGGGCCTCAGCACTCTTTTCGCCAAGAATTGTTACTGTATCTCCAACTCTGGCTTCAGAAACATCCTTGAGCCCAGTAACTATGTACCCGATTTCTCCGCATTCAATCCTTTTTTCTGGAGAAAGCTTTGGCCTCATATAGCCGATTTCAAGTGCTTCTGCAGTGCTTTTGGTCCCCATCATATAAAGCCTGGTACCTTTTGGTAGCGATCCGTCAACTACTCGAGCATAAGTAACTACTCCTTTGTATGAGTCATAAAAAGAATCGAATATTAGTGCGCGAAAAGGACCATTTTGATCCCCTGAAGGTGCGGGAAATCTATCAATAATTGCATCTAGAATATCAGCAACTCCCTCGCCGGTTTTACCTGAAGCAAAAATAATCTCTTCATGCCTTACTCCTAGAAGGTCGATTATTTCCTTTGCAACTTTTTCTGGCTCTGCGTGAGGAAGGTCGATCTTGTTTACTACAGGTATAATTTCGAGATTATGTTCCATCGCAAGATATATATTTGAAAGCGTTTGTGCCTCTATTCCTTGTGAGGCGTCTACAACTAATATTGCGCCCTCCACGGCTGCAAGAGACCGAGAAACTTCATAGGTGAAGTCGACATGTCCAGGTGTATCAATTAGATTTAATATATGTCCCTTGTATTCCATTCTAGCTGGCTGCAGTTTGATAGTTATGCCGCGTTCTTGCTCAAGCTCCATAGTATCTAATACCTGACTTTTCATATCTCTTTTTTCAATTGTCCCTGTTATTTCTAAAAAACGGTCAGCTAGCGTTGATTTACCGTGATCTATGTGGGCGATTATACAAAAGTTTCTAATTCTATCTTGATTCATTTATATCTTTCCAATAATTTTGAACTTTCTCAAAAGATAGACGGTCTCTTCGCACTTGAATAACCAGGTAAGAATAAAGTAAGTAAATACTCCAACAAAAATTGCACCAAAGGTTTGTGCGAGAAGTCCCCACACAAAAGCAGTATTCACAAAAATATCAAACAAATAAAGAGATCCATAGGTTGCTAATCCCATCAAAAAGGATGCGATCACTAGTCTAGAAGTTGATTCAAAAATCTTATTATCTTTATCAAAAGCACCAATTTTCTCGTGCAAATAGAAGACCAGGAGAATTGCATTTATTATTCCAGCGATTGAAAAAGCGAGGGCAATTCCTGCAACTCCAAGTTGAAGCGACTCAATAGATGGAAGAGTAACAGACAAAACAGCATTTACCACCATCACTACAAGACTGATATAAAATGGGGTCTTGGTGTCTTGGATTGCGTAAAAAGCTCTTACTAGAAGAGGGATAATCGCTTGTGCTATCAGCCCGAAAGAGAAAAACAGAAGGACTTTGGTAGTCCAGTACGTATTGTCCCAAGAAAAATGACCGATACCATAGATTAGACGGACTATTTGAGCTCTGAGTACGATAATTCCAATTGTGGAAGGTATCATAAAAAACAAAATTCTTCTAGCACTCCAAGAAAAGTTTTTCATAAAATCTGCCATATCATTTTTTGCTTTTGCTTCAGAGAGAACCGGAAAAATAGCTGTTGCAATAGATATCCCAAAAATCACAGTAGGGGCAGTCTGAATATTGTTTGCAAAATTAAGTACAGTAATTCCTCCGACAAAAAAAGAAGCAATAATAGTATCAACGAAAAGGTTTATCTGATTCACACCTATCGCAAGAACTCGAGGAGCCATAAGCTTGAGTATCCTTGCAACCTGCCCTTTCTTAAAATTTATTTCTGGTTTCCATCTGTATCCTGTGCTTAAGACGGAAGGAAGCTGTATAAGTAGGTGGCATAAGGCTCCCGCAAGAACCCCGAAAGTTAGAACGTATATAGGAGTTTCAAGCTTGTCGGCGAAAAAAATAATAGAAATGATAATTGCAAGATTGTAAACGAGAGGCGCTATAGAATAAGCAATAAATCTTTTGTGGGAGTTTAGAATTCCTCCAAATACATTTGAAATCGAAAAGATAATCGGAGAGATTATTAAGATTCTTGTCATATTTACTGTTGTTTGATAGATATTAAAATCTATTTGATCTGAATTATTAAAAAAACCTGGAAACAAGAAAGGGACTAATTGGGGTGCTAATATGAAAATAACGATTCCAAAGACAATTACGGCTATTAATATGAAATTCAAAAATGAGTTAGCTATGCAATTGGCCTCATCATTTTCGCCTTCAGTAACCTTTTCAACAAACACGGGTATGAAAGCGCTTGAGAGAGCACCTAGTATTAACAAGTTGAATATCATATCTGGGAGTCTGAATGATGCATAAAAGGCGTCGGTCATTGGGCCTGCGCCGAATGTACCCGCAATCATTCTTTCTCTGTATAATCCAAGCACATTAGAGATTAGGCCAGTAACACCCAAGACTACCGCTGCATTTCCAATTGTCAGCTTTTTATTCGAGATAAAATACCAAAATTTTCTAACTCTTTCCATTAAGCCTTAGCAGTACCCATAAGGGTCTTGAATTCATCCGCCTCGATTGTTTCTTTTTCTAGAAGCTTTGTTGCTATTTTTTCTAGCTTTGCCTTATTCTTTTCTATCGTTTTTTCAGCAAGCCTGTAAGCGCTATCTATGATTTTTGATACCTCGGTGTCTATTTCCGCTGCTACTTCTTCTGAATAGTCCTTATCGTGTTCTCCCAACTCCTTGCCAAGGAATACTAGTTCATTTTTTCGTCCGTAAACTCTGTTTCCAAGCTTTTCGCTCATTCCGTATCTTGTTACCATCTCTCTAGCAATTTTTGTTGCCGTTTCCATATCATTTGAGGCACCAGTAGTAATATCTTTAAATATCAGCTTTTCTGCAGCTCTACCGCCAAGAAGCATCGCAATCTCATCTTCTAGCTCTGCTTTTGATCTCAGTTTTTTATCTTCTAAAGGTAAGCTCCAGGTGACACCAAGCGCCATACCTCTTGAGATAATAGATATCTTGTGAATAGGATCGGTGTGAGCTAGCAAGTGGCCTATTACTGCGTGTCCTGCTTCATGATAGGCGGTGATCTTCTTCTCCTTCTCGGTTAAAACCGAACTCTTGCGTTCTGGGCCTAAAAATACTTTTTCTACTGCCTTCTCGATATTATTCATAGAAATATTCTTGGCATTCTCGCGTGCTGCCAGAATAGCAGCTTCATTTAGGATATTCGCAAGATCTGCGCCTGAAAAACCAGGAGTTTGTCTAGAAATTGTATGCAAATCTACATTTTTTGCGAGGGGTTTGTTCTTAGCGTGAACCTTGAGTATGGCATCTCTTTCTTCTATGTCAGGCAGAGCCAAAATTACTCGGCGATCAAACCTTCCAGGGCGAAGTAATGCCGGATCTAGCACGTCAGGCCGATTCGTGGCCGCCATTACGATTACGTTTGTGTCAGTTTCAAAGCCATCCATCTCAACAAGTATTTGATTTAGTGTTTGCTCTCTTTCGTCGTGGGATCCACCCATTCCAGTTCCTCTTTGTCGCCCAACAGCGTCTATTTCGTCTATGAATATAATGCATGGAGCATTCTTCTTTGCTTTTGAAAAAAGATCTCGCACTCTTGACGCGCCTACGCCAACAAACATTTCTACGAATTCTGAACCGGAAATCGAGAAAAACGGAACTCCAGCCTCACCGGCTACCGCCTTGGCGAGTAGGGTCTTTCCAGTTCCTGGAGGACCGTAAAGCAATACTCCTCTTGGAACCTTGGCACCTAGTGTAGTGAACTTTTTAGGAAATTTTAAGAACTCTACGACTTCTGTCAATTCTTGTTTTGCTTCGGTTGAACCGGCCACATCTGCAAAAGTAACTTTTTGAGCGCTTGCATCAGCGAGTCTGGCTTGCGACTTTCCGAAAGAAAGTGCTTGGTTGTTACCTCCCTGAGCTTGCTTTAAGATAATATAGAAAAATACGATTATCAGAACAAATGGGACCAAGCTTGTAAGAACAGCGACCCAGATGGAATTGCTTGTGTTTGGCTTGATATCTAGAGTTACCTTGCTAGGATCGGCTCCCAGGTCCTTTAGCGTTGTAGTAATGTCAGTGTTTTCGCCAATTTCAGAAGTAATCTTCTTGTCATCAGTGGTTTCAGCTGTTATTTGAGTGCCGTTTACGGTAATGGACTTAATATTTCCTGCCTTTACTTCTTCGGCTATCTTGCTTATCGCGACTTTTTCAGGCTTTGAGGTTTGTCCCATCAAGGTATAGCCAACAGCAAGCATTAATACGATTACTATAAAAATAATAAAATTGTTATATTTTGTTTGCTTTTTCATCTAATACTTCCTTTGCTGTTAGTTTGATAATATTTCTGTTTTTTTCTGGCAGTAATCTTCTAGTTGATTCTAGTCCTGGAATCCAGATTATCTTATCTTCATTTCTATCATATACAACCGGCCAGATTTTACGTTTATTCAAATCTACTTTTGAATCAACGAAGATGTCTTGTAATTTTTTTGTCCCAACGCCTTCTATTACTATTTTATCTCCGCTTTTTCTTGTTCGGATTTCTATGTCTTTCAAGCTATCGAGCTCGATAAATATTGTTTCTTTATCTGGCGTGGTTGATTTGGCAGCTACTTTGGCAGTAATTACCCAATCGTTGAATACGGTTTTTCCGATTTTAATAGCTTTTGAATGTAGCAACACCGGTTCTTTATTATCCTCTTTTTTTGCCAAAAAATCAAGATTGGCATAGCTTCTTACTGCCGTAATATTTTTTGGTAAATTTAACTTCTTTGTCCCGCCCGTTTTCTGAATTAAATTTTTCAAATCCTGCAAGTTCTTCAGTGACAGTTCTTTACGGTCGCCCTTTTTGCGTTCATAAGATATCCCAAGAATCTCAAAGAGTAGAGGATCCTCTAATTTTTTCAGCTGATTAACATCGAGAGTCGATTTATTTTTAATGATCTCTCCTGCCTCTTTTTTCATAAAAACATCGATCTCTCTTTGAATCTGTGCCGTCCGAAATATGTTTTCAAGCCATTCTGGGTTTATTTTTTCAAGTTCGGGTAATATCTTCAATCTAAGAAGATTACGGCTGTAGCGAACATCTTTATTTGTGCTGTCCTCGTGCCATTCTAATTTCTTTTTTTCCGCATAATTTTTAATATCATCACGGGAAATGTTAAGCAGGGGACGAATATTCTTTCCATCTGTAAGATTCATGGCGCTTAAGCCTGCAGGACCACTTCCACGGATTAGGTTGAGAAAGAATGTTTCTGCCTGGTCGTTTTTGTTATGTGCCAAAGAAATGTAGTCGGCATTGAAGCTTTCGGCGCATTGGCTTAAAAATATTTTTCTTTCGTTTCTTAGCTCCTCTTCTAGATTCCCTGTTTTCGAAGGATTAATTTTCTTGCTGACAAAAGTAAGTTTGTTCTTTTTCGCCAGACTTTTTACAAACCTCTCATCTGTATCCGAATCTTCCCTGACACTGTGATTTAGATGGGCGACAACTAACTTAAGGGCATAATCTTTTTTCACTGATAGAAATAGATCTAACATTGTGACTGAGTCAATTCCTCCAGAAACAGCGAGAATAATAGTCTGCCCATTTTTTATGTTGCAGACCTTTAAATTTTCCTTAAATTTCGTAATCAAACTATTCACGCTTATATTTTACCATCTTTTCGCTCTGAATTGAATATAAATCGTGCTTGATAATGCGGTTGCTAAAAGGGATAAAAATTTGCTATAATACACCAGCGAGAACCGAAAGGTTCTTTTCAAAAATCTAATTGGCAAAACTTCGTCGGCCCTTCTTGAATAAAGGGGTCCCCAAAAATCGTAGATTTTTAGGGGAAGAGGAAAAATTGCGAAAAGGTGAAATAAATAGAGTAAATATTTATGTAGCCTGATAGCGAATTTTAACGAGGGCCCGTAGCTCAGTGGTTAGAGCAGTCGGCTCATAACCGATTGGTCGCTGGTTCAAATCCAGCCGGGCCCACCAGAAGAAAATAATCCACCACCTGGTGGATTATTTTCTTCTGAAGCTCTGGCGATGCGAACCAGAAAGTAGGCCATACAGTAACTTCTTAATTTAAAAGTCTAGCTTTTAGTGATAGAATTCAAGCGGCTTTAAAGTAATGTTGTATCTTGTCAATAAAATATATAAAAACATATTGGAGGTGTTGGAGTTTGTCAGATTGGTCAGTGAACTTAACAGAAATCCTGGGCAACTATACTATTTTTTCAAATCAAGTTGCGCTAATGGCTCTTTTCGCCTTAAGAGAAGAAGGCAAAAAACCGATTTGCATTAGCGAGAAAGGACTAATCAGGTATGCTCTGGAAATTGTTAAAATTTCAAGGGAAAGAGGCGTAAAGGAAGCTAGGTTTATAAACATCTATGACGGCTATGTAGTTAAGTACTATCCGGATGCCCTTATAAGAACAGAGGGTTTTGCAGATTGGTTTTATACACCAGGGGAGAGTTTTTATGACGACAAGTGGCGTGATGCAATAGTAACCTTTTTACCGCTAGATGTTCTGCTTGCTTACACAGAAGCAAAAAACTTATTGTTTAAAATTCATGAAGAAGAAAAACTAAAAGCTCAAAAACAAGTCTAATATTTTTAATTACATTAGAATATTAAAAATTTATTTTTACAAGGGATAGATATTGAAACAAATCTATCCTTTTTATTTATAAAAAAGAATCATACGGCATTCTTCGCTTGTTAAAAATTTGGAGTAGAAGTACCAAAAAATTACAAGCCAGTTTTGGCAAGGAGACTACTAGGTTGAAACAACAAAAGATCTTCCTTGATTTACTTTTTTTTATTTTATACGTATAATTCTTTTAATTGTGAGTTGTTCGGTTATTTCGGTACGGAGGGTACCTTGAAAGGAGGGCAATGGGTAAATGCCGGATTTGAGCTGGGCGGAGAGTAACGAAAAAATCTTGAAGAAAGGAAGAGATAATCAAGGACCGTCTATTCGTCTACCAACCCTAGTTGCCGAGCTTTTTCGGTCAAAAGCAAAAAGTATTGGTCCCGCGGTCACTTTACAAGAAAAATTTTATTTATCGAATATTTTTCTTGGGTCAATCGCACAATCAAAAGAACCTATTTACGTTGACTGCATATCATTGCCAGAAATTGTTGAGGAAATAATGTATTTTGATCTTCCCTCACGTTTTCAGGAAGAGCTGGAACAATATTGTTTGTCTGTCAGATATAAAGCAAGAAACACTTATCTGGTTATAACTCTTTATAATGCGCTGATTAATCACCAACTAATAGTATCGGGGGACAGAGAAAGATACTATGGGGACGGAGAAAGGGTTATTTTGGCACAACCCTTTTCGATGCTAGAAAGAGTTGCGGATGAATATCTGTCAGCTGCAAAATTTACCGCAGAGGAACTTTACTTCTTGAGAGAATTTGCACAAATGATCCATGCTTTTAAAGAACCGTTAGAATTTAGAAACGATAATTGGTTAGACCTTAGTGAACCCGCCTAAAGGCGGGTTTTTTTTGTGTTGCAAATGGTATATGGCTGGTTTATTATCATTTCATCTGAAATATGACCTATAAGAGGTGGTAGCTTGAAAATTATAATTATTTTTTGTTGGTGTTGAATTTGTATATTGAGGGAGGGATATGCTTGATGCAAGAAATTTCAATTTGCGGAAGTAACACGATTGATTGGAGGGTATTGCTAGAAATAAATAAATCGCTTCTAATTAATAATCTTAGAGAGATCTATATGAGGGCAGCAATTCAGAAGAAGTCTGATCCGAGATTTTATAGTGTTTACTTAACTCCCGACGGAAGAAGTGTCATGGAAATAAACGCTGTTTGCTTGTCATGGATGCCAGAATCAATTGTAGTTGGAAGGGTTTGTTCTGCCGAGATAGATTTGTTCAATTTCGCTTTCTTGGAACCTTCAGGGGAGCTTAATACGAGGCTGCTTAAGGAATATGAGGAGTTTGCAAAGTCGAACTCATACGAAATTAGTGAGCTTGATTCATTACAACGGTTTGACGTAAGCGAAGCCTATAAACTTTTCCAGCGTCTAAAGCAAGGTTCTATAGACTTTGCGACAAATTGCTTTGTTGATTCTCTGAGAAAATATCCAGTCGTAAATTTACGAATGACACTATAATATTTTTTTGATTTTGCTCCAAACTATAATTTGCTCCAAACTATAAAAAGTCTGGAGCTTTTTGTTTTGGGAAAAGATATTGACACTCGCTGGTCTAGAGTGCTAATATATTTTTGGCACTCGTGATAAGAGAGTGCTAATAGAAAAGATGAATACAAGACAAGAAGCAATACTAGAAGCCATTGTGCGCGAATATATAGAAACGGCAGAACCTGTCGCTTCTCTAGTTCTTGTAGAAAAATATCATTTTTCTTTTTCTCCTGCCACCATTCGGGCCGAAATGGCTCTTCTTGAAGATGAGAAGTACATCTATCAACCGCATACATCGGCAGGAAGGATCCCTACAGAGAAAGGCTATCGATACTTTGTAGATATGATTAGTAGCGAACGTGAAGCCCTCCTGAAACGTGAGGAACGTATTATCCAGAGAAGGCTTCAAAGTCGTAATTCAAAACATGAACGAATTGCAGATACTGCAGCGATGACTCTTGCAGATATGACCGGCAACGTAGGAATAGTCGGATACTCAGACGCCATATATATGCACGGATTTATTAATTTATTCAGACAACCTGAATTTTTGGGAGAACATTCAAATACGCTAGGCGTAGTGGAAATTTTTGATCGCCTGAGAGAGCTGATGAGAGAGCTGCCTTATTCTACAGCTCCAATTGTATACATAGGAAGCGAATCGCCAATCGGCAAGTCTTCCGGGTGCTCGTTGGTAGTCTCAGGGTTTCAGGCCCCAGATGGATCAAGGGGACGACTTGTTGTTTTGGGTCCTACCAGAATGTTTTACCCCAAAACGATAGCCGTAATAGGTGAAGTAAAAAATCTATTAGAAAATGTTATATAGAGGAAATATGAAGAAACCAAAAGAAGAAAAACAAGAAAAATTATTAGCCGAGATCGAAGAACTAAAAGGGATGTTGCAAAGAACACAGGCAGACTTTTTAAACTACAAGCGAAGAAATGAAGAAGATAGAGTTAACTTCATTAAGTTCGCTCAGGCAAAGATAATAGAAGAGATTTTGCCGGTAATGGATAACTTTTCACTTGCAGCAAGGCATGTTCCCGCAGAGTTCGAGGGGAATAACTGGACAGTTGGAATTCAGGCAATCGAGAAACAGTTAGAGCAAATATTGTCAGCAAATGGAGTTGAAAAAATAGAATCAGAAGGAAAGGCTTTTGACCCAAATATTCACGAAGCTTTAAATGAAGTTTCAGACGAAAATTATAAAAATAATGAGATTGTAAAAGAAGAAGCAGCTGGATATTTGCTAAATGGAAAATTAATTCGTCCAGCAAAAGTTATTGTAAATAATATCAAGGATTAGTATAAAATTTTTCTTTGTGACATAAGAAGTTGCAATTTAAGAAAGGAGTAAATATGGGAAAAATAATAGGAATTGACCTTGGGACAACAAACTCAGCCATGGCTGTAATGGAAGGCGGAGAACCGAAGGTAATTGCAAATGCAGAAGGAAATCGCACAACGCCTTCAATTGTGGCGGTTTCTAAAAGCGGAGAGAGGCTTGTTGGGCAAATCGCAAAAAGACAAGCAGTGATTAATTTTGAAAATACAATTTTTTCAGTAAAAAGATTGATTGGTCGCGGTTACAATGATCCGGAAGTAAAAAAGGATATCGAGCTTGTTCCTTACAAGATTGAAAAAGAAAACGGTGGGGTAACTGTAAAGATGGGAGATAAGAATTATAGTCCGGCCGAAATTTCCGCTATGATTCTTTCGAAGTTGAAAGCAGATGCCGAAGCTTATCTAGGTGAAAAAGTTACGGAGGCGGTAATTACTGTGCCTGCTTATTTTAACGATTCTCAGCGTCAAGCGACAAAAGATGCTGGAAAAATTGCTGGGCTGGACGTAAAAAGAATTATTAATGAACCTACCGCAGCAGCACTTGCTTATGGGCTTGATAAGAAAAAAGAAGAAAAAGTAGCTGTTTACGATCTTGGTGGCGGAACGTTTGATGTTTCTATCCTTGAGCTAGGTGATGGTGTTTTTGAAGTTAAATCCACAAATGGAGATACTCATCTTGGTGGTGATGACTTTGACCAGAGAATAATTGATTGGCTTGTCGATGAGTTTAAGAGGGAGCAAGGAATTGATTTGAAAGCTGACACAGCGGCTCTACAGAGGCTTAAAGAAGCTGCCGAGAAGGCAAAAATTGAGCTATCAAGCACGATGGAAACAGAAATCAATATCCCATTCATTACAGCTGATAGCAGCGGTCCTAAGCACCTCACTTATAAGATGACAAGGGCAAAGCTTGAAACTATAGTTGACGATTTGATCAAGAAGACGATTGAACCGTGCAAAACCGCTCTTGCGGATGCTGGCCTGAAAGTAACAGATATCAACGAAGTAATTTTAGTCGGCGGTATGACTCGTATGCCAAAGGTTCAAGAAGCTGTTAAAGACTTTTTTGGTAAAGAACCGCTTAAAGGTGTAAATCCAGACGAAGTTGTGGCTGTTGGAGCAGCAATTCAAGGAGGGGTGCTTGGCGGAGAAGTAAAGGACGTTCTTCTTCTTGATGTTACTCCCCTTTCTCTTGGAATTGAAACATTGGGAGGTGTTTCTACGAAGCTAATAGAAAAGAATACTACTATCCCAACCAGCGCATCACAAGTATTTTCCACTGCAGCAGATAACCAAACCTCGGTGGAGATCAATGTTCTCCAGGGTGAACGTGAATTTGCGGCTGACAATAAGTCGTTAGGAAGATTCATTCTAGATGGTATCCCACCTGCACCTAGGGGTATTCCGCAAGTTGAAGTAACATTTGACATCGACGCAAACGGAATTGTACACGTAACCGCCAAAGACAAAGCAACAGGTAAGGAACAAAAGATTACCATCACTGCGTCAAGCGGACTTTCAAAAGAAGAAATAGAGAGAATGCAAAAAGATGCTGAAGCACATGCTGAAGAAGACAAGAAGAGAAAAGAACTTGTTGACCTCAAAAATATGTCAGACGCCTTGATTTATACTGCAGAAAAGACTTTGAAAGACGCCGGGGATAAGGCAAAAGAAGAAGACAAAAAAGACGTTGAAGCAAAAGTTGAAGAATTGAAAAAACTCAAAGACGGTGATGATAAAGATTCTATTCAAAAGTCATATGATGCCCTATTTGAAGCAATCCAGAAAGTCGGAGCAACGATGTATGAGCAACCAGCACAGTCTGGTGAAGGCGCTGCAGAAGAGACGAAGGCAGAAGAAGGACCGGTAGAAGGCGAAGTCGTTGAAGAAGATAAAAAAGAAGAATAATTAGTTGCGACACAGTGACGGTTTATTTCGATAAGCCGTCATTAGCTGCTACTCATTATTTAAAAAGGAAGTTATGACGAAAGAAGAACAGGATAAATTAGTTTTTAAAACCACGATTGCTGGTGGATTGGTTGATAGAAAATAATGGCTGTAAAAAAAGATTATTATGAAGTTCTTGGAGTTAGCAAAACTGCTTCGGATGTGGAGCTTAAAAAAGCTTATCGTAAGCTTGCCATGAAGTATCATCCTGATAAGGGAGGCGGAGCAGAGGCTGAGGCTAAATTTAAGGAGATCAATGAAGCCTACTCAGTCCTTTCTGATGCTACAAAGCGTAAAAACTATGATCAATTCGGGCATAATGGACCCTTTGGTGCTGGAAATGGTCCCTCGGGAACAGGAGGATTTAATTATCAGCAATATGGTGGTTTTGGTCAGGGTGTTGAGTTTGACATGAGTGATCTGGGGGGATTTGGTGATATCTTTGAAACTTTCTTCGGTGGTGGAGGCAGAAGCACAAGTCGTAAGGCTCAAAAAGGAAATGATATTCATGCAGAGATACGGATTGATTTTAAGGAAGCTGTTTTTGGCGTTGAAAAAGACTTCAACTTGCTAAAGATGAACACTTGCAGTAAGTGTAAAGGAAATGGCGCCGAACCCGGAACGACTTTCAAGACTTGTCCCACTTGTCATGGAAGCGGGCAAATACAAACTCAATCTCGCACGATTTTTGGAACTTTTTCTTCTGCATCAATTTGTTCTGATTGCTTTGGAAAAGGGAAAATTCCTGAGAAAAAATGTTCTAAATGTTCCGGAGAAGGAAGATTAAAAGAGCAAGTAACAATTAAAGTAAAAATACCGGCCGGCATTGATGATGCCCAAAAGATTAGAATTTCAGGAGCGGGGGAAGCGGGGAAACAAGGGGTACCTCCTGGTGACTTGTATCTGAGGGTCAATATAAATAGAGATAAAAAATTTAGTCGATCAGGATTTGACATATTAAGCGAGGTAGAGATTACTTTTCCTCAGGCAGCACTAGGATCAAATGTTGAAGTGGAGACTGTTGACGGGAAGCTCAAGCTAAAAATACCCGCCGGAACTCAGAGTGGGAAAGTGTTTAAACTGAGTGATCACGGAGTTCCTAAGCTACATAGTAATAAGAGAGGCGACCATCTGGTCACGGTAATTGTAAAGACCCCGACCAGCCTTTCTAGGAAACAAAAACAACTGTTAGAAGAATTTGATAAAGACAAAAGCTGGTTCTAGTTTTCTGGTTGAACTAAACGTTTTTGATATTGTTTGAGCAAGGCGGGAACTAATAAAATGATAAAATTTTTACTTTCTTCAAAGGCAGAAGAATTAACTGCATATGTGCTCTTTTGATATTGACGCTTAATACTTATAAATCTATAATTAATTAAGACTGATAATTTGACAAGGAAAGTAATGACGCCATCTTGGGACCTGTTTATTATATTATTTTTTGTCATAATGACTATTTACGGACTACTATTAGGAAAGGGTAGGGTCCTTAATATTCTCATAAATTCATATATTGGTTATGTTATAGCGGTAGAGGTTGGTGATTTGGCTTATAACCGGATTTCAATGATTCCTTCGTTGCCTCAGGGATTTAGCGCTTCATTGTTTGCGGTAGAAGTTCTGCTTTTTGTTTCGGTGATATTTATCATGACACTTAGAAGCGAACTAATAACTTCCAGTAAGGACTCAACTGCAAACAACGTAATCTACACTGCTATATATGGATTTTTGTCAGCAGGGCTTATTACTTCTAGCATATTCAGTTTTATGGGCGAAGCAGAGAGAATGAGTTTATTATCAGGAAGCGTTGTTGCAGGTTATGTTTACACCTACAGATTGCTTTGGCTGGTTGCACCGATAATTGTTGTTGTTATTACCGGAATATTAAAGAAAATTTTTGGTAAATAACAAGTTAATAAGGACAAGAAAAACGGCTCTAAAAGAGCCGTTTTCCTATTATATGTATTTTGGTGGCTGTGGGTGGATTTGAACCACCGACCAACAGCTTATGAGTCTGCTGCTCTACCCCTGAGCTACACAGCCACGCGAAGAAGTCGTACTAAATATATTTAAATTTTCCAGTAATTACATTAAAGACTTTATCTTTCACAAAAATATTGAATTTTCTTCGAATTTGTTGTCCTTCGACTAAGCTCAGGACATTACTCTTATCTATTATATAAATTAATGTGCGAGTGATGGAGGGCCCGGTGGGACTCGAACCCACGACCAGTTGCTTAAAAGGCAATTGCTCTACCGACTGAGCTACGGGCCCGCGTCGCAATTCACTTTCGGGTTACGCAGACTCAATTTATTGGGCTGCTTTACCCTGATGTTATTGCTCATTTTCAATAAAATTATAAATTTTGTTGACTTCGGGCGATTTTTTATTCAGTTAAATAACTTATATAAATTATTATTTAACCGCTATATTTTAGCTTAAAATTAATTTTTTTTCAATAATGCTATTTCTAAACTACTTTTTAGACATAAAAAAAGAATTAATAAAATTCTTGAGTTTTAATTCGTCTAACACAAATTTTGTAAATCTTTGTTAGGTTTATGCCCTATTAAGCTTTTTGCAACTAGCTTTTTGAGGTCTTGAAACATTGATATTATAGCTAATTATCTTGTTCTAGTCAATGTTAAGAAGTGACTTTATGTTATAATAAGTCAATGAAAAGTAAGAAGTTTTTTGTTCAAACAGCCTTCGTTCTTTTATCTGTTTATCTATTGTATTCAGTAGGCGAAAGAATGTATCAAAGCTATGGCGTAAACCAACAGGCAACTGCTCTTGCAAAAGAGATTGAAACCATAAAGCTGAAAAACGAAGACATGATCCGTAAGATTACTTATTACAAAAGCCTTGATTACAAAGAAAAGATTGCTAGGGAAAGACTGGGAATGCAGAAAGCTGGGGAACAAGTCGTTGTGATTTTGCCACAAACGAAGGTAGAAATAGTTGAGGAAGCCCCAGTTGTGAACTACTCGAATCCTGAAAAATGGTATCGTTTCTTTTTTGTTAATTCTTGAAATGAACCTCAATAGATGTTATAAATTCTACGAAATTACGTTAATCCGTCTTTTGCTATTTCACAATTGATTAATTCGGCTTTTGAATAATTATAATCAAAATAAGGAGTGAGTATATTGTCATCGAGTGGTATTGAGGGGTTTGAGAAAGTATTTCTAATAATCAATAAGAAAAGTAACAGAGGCATAAAAGAAGGTTTCGAAGCTCTGGATTGGCTTAAGAGTGAAAAAATTAAGCATTCCTATTTATTCTCCAACTCGATTGAAGAAACAAAAGAATTTATGAGAGCATACTCCACAACGCAAGCTCTATTCATCTCGGTTAGTGGTGACGGCGGTTACAATGCAGTTGTTAACCAAGCGATGTTAACTAATAACTCCCCTTTTGTTGTAGCTTGGCCTGGTGGTAATGCTAATGACTGGTTTAGCATGTTTGGTGACAAAGGGAAACTGAAAAAAGCAATATTGTCAGCTAGTATTAGAAACATAGATCTATTAGAAATAATCATTGATAATGCAGATATTTTTAGCAGTTATCGTTTCTATGCTCATTCTTACGTCGGTTTTGGGCTAACTGCAGACACTGCGATAATTCTTGAAAAAGCCGAAAGCCTAAAGGGAAAAATTGTTCCAGAAGCAACATTGGTATTAAGGGAAGTTGTAACTAATAAGGGCATACCATTAGAAGATGCCTTCGGGGAAAAACTAAACTTAAGAAGCTTAACGATTCATAATAGTCCAAGAATGGCCAAGCTTTTTAAGGTAAGAAACTCTATATGCGACGACGGTTTATTTGAAATCGTTCATCTTCATCAGGACCTTTCCTTCCCTCAAAAGATAGCGCTGGGGGTATTGGGTCGCCTTGAAGGAACGCAAGCAAATGAATATTGTCTGTATTTGCCACACGAGGCAAATATTCAAATAGACGGGGAAGTGAAAAAAATATCAAAAGGATCGACTATATACATCAGAATAGCAAGTAAGGCTTTAAAGACATTAGATTGGGATATCTAAGGCGTGGCCTGCACATAAAGTGCAGGCTTTTTTTATAAGATATACGGTTTACATATAGGGTCTTGACAAAATATATATAAATGTTAAAATTGTCTTTAGTTTTTGATATTTTTTGACGCGGGGTAGAGCAGCGGCAGCTCGTCGGGCTCATAACCCGGAGGTCGTGGGTTCGAATCCCACCCCCGCTACCAAGAATCTTCAGAGAGAGAAATCTCTCTTTTTGTTTTTTATTCAATAAAAACTATTCATTATTCAAATTTTGTGTTATAATGCTCATGGTGTATAGTTTCAGTCCTAGATTTAGTTTGTTTCTCAATCGTCGGTACTTAAACTCATAGCCCCATCCCGGACGGGAAATCTTTTAGAAAGGAGCATTAAAATGAGTTTTAAAGATAAGACGATTGCTTGTGTTGACTGTGGTAATGACTTTATCTTTTCTGTCAGCGAACAAGAGTTCTACGCAGAAAAGGGTTTTGAAAATGAACCAAAAAGATGTCCAGAATGTCGAAGAGCAGCAAAGGCAAGCCGTAACAGTTCTGGTAGAGAAAGAAAATCTTTCGAGGTTGTGTGCGCAGAATGCGGCCAGACAACTACAGTCCCATTTGAACCAAAAGGTGATAGACCGGTTTATTGTATAGACTGTTTCAAAAAGCAGAAAAACGCTTCTTAATAGAGCAAAATAAATCCCGCTTCGGCGGGATTTTTAAAATACAGATTATTTATGAGAGCAAAAATTTTTATATTATGGTTGTGCTTCTTTATTTTAGGGAATGGAGCTGCTAGTTATTTTATCTCAGACCCCTTAAATTATTTAATTTTAGGAGTCACAATATGCTTATTGTCTTTTTTGATTTTTATAAAAAGGTTCTTTTGGGGGATCATTTTTGGTTTGGGAGTATTCTTCATTTCCATTTTTCATTTTCAATTGAGATCTGAAGTCCTGGAAAAAATCAATTTTAATTTAGCATTTTCAGAGAGTAATTACACAGTTTCGGTAAATGAGCCTCCCATTGAGTATGATAATCAACAGCAAATAACCGCCGAAATTATAAATAAAAACAGCTTTGGATTTGGCAAGAAAGTTACTTTTTATGCCCCGAAATACCCAAATTATAAGTTTGGTGACGAATTAAAATTTGTCGGAAAAGTCAAAATTTTTGATGAAAACAGCGGAAAATATAAGAAAGAAGAATCTGTCGGATTGGCATATGCGAAGGAGATAGAAAAAACAGGCACTACTAAGGGTCCTTCCACCGCACTAAGGCAAAAATTATACAACCTTAGATCTGAAATTAATTCGGCGATTTCCTTTTCTTTGCCAGAAAGAGAAGCGGGTCTGGCAAGCGGATTGATACTTGGGGAAAAAGCCTCTCTTACTGCGGAAGTGAAAAGAGCGTTACAGGCAAGCGGGACAATGCACATAATTGCTCTGTCCGGATATAACATAACAATTATTTTAGGGCTTTTTCAGTTCTTGAAAACACGGTTTTCCAGAAAGGTAAACCTGGTGATCCCTTTTATTTTTGTAAGTATTTTTGTTGTTATGACAGGGGCTTCTCCCAGTATTGTGAGAGCAGCTATTATGGGGGTTATGCCTATTCTTGCCCGTTGTTTCGGTAGAGGTAGCGACAGCTTTTCGCTAATATTGCTTTCGGCTGCTATTATGCTTATTTTTAATCCATTTTTACTGATTTATGACATAGGATTTCAGCTATCTTTTGCTGCTCTTCTGGGTATGATCTACATTGGGCCAATTCTCTATAACAAGGCTTCGTTTCTGCCAAGCTTCATCTCTCTCCCGATCTCTGAAACCTTAGGAGCTCAGTTAGTTTCACTCCCAATCTTAATGTATTATTTTGGTACAATTTCGGTTATTTCACCGATCTCAAATCTTTTAGTTTTGAGCTTAGTACCTTTATGTATGCTAGTCTCTTTTTTAATAGGTGTATTTGGAATGTTCAATATTCTTCTTGGGAAGATTATAGCAATACCAGGCTTCATCCTCTTGAAGGCATTTAATAATATAATTGATTTTTTTGGCAACCTATCCTTCTCCTCCTATCAATTAGAAATAAAAAACCCCATAATTATTGTTCTGCTTTACTTACTAATACTTGATTTTTGGTTTATTTTTAGGAAATCAGTAAAATGTATACGTGAATAATGGGTTAATTTTTGTTAATGTTTATTTATGGAAAACGGTTTAAAAAAATTTAAAAGCTTAAAAAAACAAAGCATAAGAGCAAATCTAGTAATAGCATTTTTGTTTTTAATATTAATTGCTTTGTGTGATTTTTATTATGAACCAAACTCGGAATTTATTAGGTTGTGGTTTTTTGATGTAGGTCAGGGAGATATGGAGATGATAGAGACTCCTGACAGTCAGAGAATAATAATTGATGGCGGTCCTAGTGAAGGGGTTATTTCAAAAGTAGACAAGATTGTCCCAGCTTATGATAGAAAGATTGATGCGGTTATTCTTACTCATCCTCATGCAGATCATTTAGTGGGGTTGATAAAGCTTTTTGAAACGTATGAAATAGGAGACTTTTATTTTACAGGTGTTACGCATACCACCTCCGAGTATTTAGAGCTTCTATCTATCGTTAAGCAAAGGAATATAAGCACCCATATAGTCAAGTCAGGAGACTATATCGATCTTGGTAATGAGGTTCGGTTGGAATTTCTCTTTCCGTTTGAGGATTTATCCTCAAAGACGGTAGAAAATCTTAATAATTCATCCGTGGTAGCGCGACTAGTTTGGGGCAGTAAATCGGTTCTTTATACGGGCGATATAGAAGACGAAGCCCAGGACAGCTTGATTAACTCAGGACAGATTTTGAAGTCTGACATATTGAAGGTTCCGCACCATGGGGGCGGGTCATCGGCTAACGACGGATTTATAAAAGCAGTTGCTCCAAATTATGCAATAATATCAGTAGGTGTTGATAATTCTTATGGGCATCCTAGTCAAACCTGTTTAGATTTACTCAAAAATGTTAAAATCTACAGAACCGATCAAGATGGAGATATTTTATTTGAGATGGGGAAAAATACCATTAAATATGTGGGAAACTAGCAGAATATGAAAAAAGAAGTAAGAAAAATGCTCAAAATAGAAGAAAGCCTAGATGAAAAGTTGTCTGAAATAGAATGGATTATAGCTCTCCCGATTGAAAATGATGCAAAGGCGAATATTATTCGAAAGATATTAACTGGAATCAAGCTCGATGTGGCAAAAACTCAATATGAATCAATGATAGATGGTCAGACTGGGCTCCTGAATAAAAATAGCTTGGCTAAACTATTTAAGGCCAAACAAGAAGAGGCTGTTGAGAAAAGTTCTTACTTGTCACTTATTATTGCAGATCTGGATTATTTAAAAAAATATAATGATTCGCTTGGCCATCTAGCTGGCGATATTGTCATTAAACAGTGTTCCGAGGTTGTGAAGAAAAGTCTTAGGAAATCTGATATAGCGTTCCGTTACGGTGGCGACGAATTTGTCCTCCTTTGCGTACACAAAAAAGCAAAAGGCGCAAAAGTTATATCGGAAAGAATTATTAAGAATAACAAGATTCTGAATAAAGAGAGAGAGCATCCTTTTAGTGTAACTATTGGCTATGCAACGGCAAAAAAACAAGGAATAACTAGCTTTAGGGAGCTTTTTGAGGTAGCAGATAAGATGCTTTATGAACGAAAGAGTAAAAATACTATGCCTGATTTTTTAAAAAATAAGATTGACGGAAAATAGCTTCTGTTGTATTATGTATTTGTTATGATAAATAAAAATTATTTTTACCTACTACCTATTATTGTCCTAGTCCCAAAGTCTATGGCGAGGTTTTAGTTTAGTAAAAATAATTTAGTCAATTTACAAAGAAGAAACCTCGCAAATAGCGAGGATTTTTTTATTACGGGGCGTAGTGTGTTCGGCACACCCTGGAAGTATTCTCCAGAGAGACATTTAGCAGTAATGTTTGATGTCTGTAGGTTAAATCCCTATCGTCCCGACCAAATATGCAACTTGACATTTAAATAAAAATGATCGAAGGAGGTGACACCTTAGTTTTCGTAGGCTTTTAATCCGATCTGACCATTCTTAACAATCTTGAAGTAAGTGCTTGTTATTATTTTGTTAAATAAGAAAGGTGTGATAGTTATGCCAGAAGGCCCCAAGACAGTCATAACTCATTGTCCAGTTCCTACGCTAAGAGAAATAGTACAGCGGTATAGTCTAAATGTAACCGTGAAAAGATTGCCCTGGGGTGGGGCAGAAGTCAAAGGTAATGAAGAAGATGTTGATTGTTTGATAGGCGAAGCCTATTATTTCCAGTTGGCTTGTAGGTCTTCCTGTAGCTGTTCGTAGTATTATTTTGAAAGGCGGGATTAAAATGACAGCATCGGTAGAAAGAAATGTCCGTGCTACTGTCGAGACAAGTATTGAGGCAGCAAATCTGTTTGCCGAAGCACTTAACGTCAAAGTAGTTTGTGAAAGGAGCGGGCGTGACTCGATAGTTATGGATGGCCGAAAAAGCGATGTCTTGAGTCTTATTGGTGAAATCCGCCGGCAGGGCGTATCTGTCAAGGTCGTATCTCCTTTATAAAAAGTTGAAAGGCGGAAAGTCTATGGATACTTTTATTCATAAAACAACAAAAGGAAAGTATACTGACTTATGCGAAAAGAAAGCATCTCTGCTAATTGAGCTATCCAGAAGTTATGAAGAATTGGCTCTAAGACATGATTTTGAGACCGGAACAGTCTTTATTAGGGGCCCAAAAAAGATTATATGCGGTCTTACTATTTCCGCAGAATTTCAAGTAGGACATCTGAATTTTATCGAAGAAGTTGCCCCTATTTCGAAGCAAGTTGTTAATTTACCTAATTTGGCTAATGAAGAGATAAGGAACATATTTGACCACTTTACCTTAGAACACGGGGTAGAAAATCTAGTCTTTGAGTGGCTTGGTGACGGAAATTGGAACATCGAGTCAGACACTGAGCATTCCCCTATAATTATCCAAGCAGCTAGCTTGTACAATGAGTTACAAGCAGAAAACCAAAAATCCTAAGGGAGGTATTGCTATGGGTATCTTTGGTCTTACTCAAGAACAAATTGAAAAGGCTATGAAAATAGCTGAAGAAGAAAATTGTAGGTCCTGGATTAATAAAGAAGGAGAATTTATCTTTCTTGGAAAACGGGATTGTGAAACAAGAGTTTCAAGAAGAATACAAGAAGAAATCCTTAATGGCGTAGTAACTATGTAATATACATAGGGGCTACGCCCTTTTTTTTATTCAAATAAGCACATTTTTGTGCTATAATCTGCACAGTTAAAGTAGCACTAACAGGAGCAAATATGTCAGGTCATTCAAAGTGGGCAAGCATAAAACATAAAAAAGCAGCAGTCGATGCCAAAAAAGGTAAAGAGTTTACAAGAGCGGCGAATCTCATCACAATTGCGGCTAAACAAGGAGGAGGAGATCCGAGGATGAACTTTTCCTTGCGTCTGGCTATCGATAAAGCAAAGGCAGTAAATATGCCGGCAGCAAATATAGAAAGATCAATCAAGAGAGGCACAGGAGAGCTTGGCGGGGTTGCCCCAGAAGAGCTGATCTACGAAGGTTATGCACCTGGTGGTATAGCCATACTTATCGAGGCAATGACGGATAATCGCAACAGAACTGCATCCGAAATTAGAAGCACTTTTTCAAAATATGGCGGGAATATGGCAGATGCCGGTTCGGTCGCTTATCTTTTTGAGCAGAAAGGGCAAATAACAATTCTTACCAAAGGCCAGAAGCTTCCAAAAGACGAAATTGAGCTTATTATACTGGACTCGGGCGCGGAGGACTTCGAGGACGACGGAGAAATGATCACCATTTATACCGGGTCAACTGACTTGCAGAAAGCAAAAGAAGGGTTAGAGGCAGCAGGCGTAATTATTGATTCTGCGGAACTAATATACAAGCCTAAAACTGAAATAAAAATAAGCGATGAGGCAACGGCAGCAAAGATATTGAAGCTAATTGATTTTATTGAAGAATCTGATGATGTAACAAATGTTTACGCTAATTTTGATATTTCTGAAGAAGTATTGTCTAAGCTAGGTTAAGAATGATTATTTTAGGAATCGATCCGGGAACGGCTACTACAGGGTATGGAGTAATTGAGTTCTCTAGCGGCAATATAAAACTGATTGACTACGGCTGTATATTGACTAAAAGCACCGAGAAACTCGAGTATAGACTTGAAATAATCCATAGTGAACTCACTGAAATTATAAAAAAATATAAACCGGAAGAAATTGCAGTCGAGGAACTTTTCTTCACAAATAATGCTAAGACAGCGATAGCGGTGGGGCAAGCACGAGGGGTAATAATACTTACTGCTCGTCTCAATAATTGTTCGGTTTTCGAATATACTCCTCTTCAGGTAAAAAACGCTATTTGCGGATACGGCGGGGCAGAAAAGGGTCAGGTTCAGAAGATGGTGAAGCTGCTTCTTAAATTGGATTCAATACCGAAGCCAGACGATGCTGCTGATGCGATAGCAATAGCAGTCTGTCACTCATCTTCTAGAAAAATGAATCTAATATAATTTTGTATACTATACTTTTCAAATTAACTCCCTTAGAATTACGGTATGATCGCTTTTTTAGATGGAAAAGTCGAATTAATAAGGGAGCACTGGTTAATTTTGAACGTTAACGGCGTTGGATATCGCGTAAATGTCGGTGCTGGAATTGCTTCTAGATTATTGGTAGGAGAAAAAACGAGTTTGTATACATACACTCATGTTAGAGAAGACGCCCTTTCTCTTTATGGGTTTTTGAATATAGATGAGTTGGAATTATTTGAGCTTTTACTTACTGTTTCGGGGATTGGACCTAAAGCAGCTATGAATATTCTTTCGGTTGCTACGCCTGAAAAAATCAAATCCAGTATAGTAAACCAAGATCCTACGCTACTTTACAGTGTTTCGGGAATAGGCAAAAAAGTTGCCGAAAAAGTAGTTGTAGAGCTCAAAAATAAAGTAGGTGCTACCGGGAGCCTATTCACTTCTTTTGCAAAGGAATCAACAGAGGAGGTTTATGAAGCTCTTTTGCAACTTGGATTTAAGTCAAATGAGATCAGTCAGGCGATAGCGACTCTTCCGAGTGAATTAAACACTACACAGGAAAAAATAAAATATTGTCTAAGCGTTTTAAACAAAAAGTAAGATGGGTAAAGAAGAAAACATTTTAGATAAAAAAGAATTGCCCGAAGAAGGTGCTTGGGAGGAGACTTTACGCCCCAAGAGGTTCAGTGAGTATGTGGGACAGAAGAAAACCAAAGAGAGTCTGGAGATAATGATAGAGGCAGCTCAAGTACGTAAGGAGCCGATTGACCATGTATTGCTTTATGGGCCCCCAGGTCTGGGGAAGACAACACTTGCGAACGTAATAGCACAAGAAACTGGTGCACAAATTCGAATTACGAGTGGGCCTGCGATTGAGAGGGCTGGAGATTTGGCTTCAATCCTTACAAATTTACAAGAAGGGGACATTCTATTTGTTGACGAGATCCATAGGCTAAACCGAACAGTTGAGGAGATCTTATATCCAGCAATGGAAGATTTTAATCTAGATATTATTATTGGGAAAGGCCCTGCGGCACGTTCTATTCGTTTGGATTTACCGAAATTCACTATTATAGGAGCAACCACCAGGATTGGTTCTATCTCTTCTCCCCTAAGGGATCGTTTTGGGCTAGTAAATAGATTGGAGTTTTATGATGACGACGAGATTGAAAAGATTCTAATGAGATCAGCTAAAATTCTGGGTGTTAGCTTAGATCAAAAAGGAGCATCAGAAATAGCAAGACGTTCTAGAAAGACTCCCAGAATAGCTAATCGATTATTAAAAAGAGTGCGTGATTATGCACAAGTCAAAGCAAAAGGGGAGATTGATTCAGAAACCGCGTCAAAGGCACTTGATATTTTGGAAATTGATCATCTTGGCTTGGATAATACTGATAGAAGATTGATACATACAATGATAGAAAAATTTAACGGTGGACCGGTAGGTCTATCGACAATTGCTGCTGCAACAAGTGAAGAGATTGAAACTATTGAAGATGTGTATGAACCTTATCTTATTCAAATTGGGTTTTTGGAGAGAACCCCAAGAGGCAGGAAGGCGACTATCCACGCATACAAGCATCTAGGGATACGTCACAAAGGGCAAGAGAGTTTACTTTAGATATTTCAAGCTTCTCACTCCGTTCGAAGAACAACCCCCACGTCATCCCGAGCCTGTCGAGGGATCTCTAGATCCTTCGAATCGCTTCGCTCCCTCAGGATGACACTTCTACTGTTCGAGCGTAGCGAGAACTGACTTGTAACTTCTCTCTTCGTTCGAAGAATATCATTCGAGGCGTAGCCGAGAGCTGCCCTTCTTGTCATTCCTGGTCTCAAGCCCAGGAATCCATTTCTATTTGTATAGACCCCTGGAATGTCGCCAGGGGTGACAACGTGGTTATTGTTCGAACGAATGTGAGAACTGCCCTTCTTGTCATCCCCGCGAACGTGAGGATCTAGATTCCCGTTTTCACGGGAATGACATTATTTATCTCTTGTCATTCCTGGCAACGTTCCAGGAATCTATTCCCTGTGGTCATCCCGTCGGAGACCCTGAGCGTTAGTCGAAGGGAGCCTGTCGAGGGATCTA
>CAZQLQ010000002.1:46876-98353 GCA_964594415.1 uncultured Candidatus Saccharibacteria bacterium | reverse complement strand
AAAGCTCTCTCAAGATTGTCGCCGGATAATTCTCCATCTCCGATGGCCGATGCCAGGACCGTAGCAGCACCGTAACCGCCTTTAGCTTCGATGAAAGATAGGGCTCCCTCAAGATTGTCGCCGGACAATTTACTTTCTCCGATGGCCCATGCTAATGTTTGAACAGCATCATAACCGCCTTTAGCTTCGATAAAAGACAAAGCTCGCTCAAGATCGTCGCCGGACAATTTGCCATCTCTGATGGCCCATGCTAATTTTTCAGCAGAATCAGAATCGCCTTTAGCTTCGATAAAAGATAAAGCTCTCTCAAGATTGTCGCCGGACAATTTGCCTTTTACGATGGCCTCCACTAAGAGCGTAGCAGCACCGTAACCGCCTTTAGCTTCGATGAAAGATAGGGCTCCCTCAAGATTGTCGCCGGACAATTTACTTTCTCCGATGGCCCATGCTAATGTTTGAGCAGCATCATAATCGCCTTTAGCCTCGATAAAAGACAAAGCTCTCTCAAGATTGTCGTCGGACAATTTACCATTTCTGATGGCCTCCGCTAAGGCCGTAGAAGCACCATAAGAGCCTTTAGCTTCGATAAAAGACAAAGCTCTCTCAAGATTGTCGCCGGATAATTCTCTATCTCTGATGGCCTCCGCTAAAAAATACGCTGCTTTACTTTGGTTATGAACATCCTCAACCTTTTCAAGATCTTCTACTATGTTCCTAGTCGATTTTATTTCATCAATTCGAGGGTCATCATGGTAGCCAAATCCTTCAATATTATTATTAATTTCATATAAAAATACTATTTCTTCAGATGTAAGGCCTTCTCCTGATTTGCTTTTTTTATCAATTTTTGTAAGCAGATCCATGTCGGCTGTTTTTTTTTCATACTTACTGCCTCCTGGTAATTCCATCATCTTTTCTTTGGCAATTGATATCATTGATTCTTCTAAGTTTTGGTCGGAGTTGATACCTCTTACCTCTGCTATTTCCCCGTTTTCCATCCTAACGGCTATTCTGGGTACAACTTCTTTTCCCTCCGAGTCCTTAGTATAGTATACATAGAAGTCACCGCCTTGCAGTTGTACCCTTGCGGTAGATTCTCCTGCCGTACACCAGCCTGTTCCGTGTCCTTGAAGTGTATTTACCAGCTCATCTGGCTCTGAACCCTGCGGATACATAACCCAATGGCCCTCTGTTTCCTTGCGCTGTTCGGCTGAAGCGGGAGTTACTTTTTCTATTGCCCAGGCATATAGTTTAGCGAAGTTTTCACTGCTGAGAAGTTTCTGGAATTGTTCCTCATCTGCACCTTCTAGGATGCCGACATCCCTACCTTCTTTTTTGTATTTTCCTTCGATAGCATCAAGAACATAAGACAGAGCTTCTCTGTTTAGTTCCGGGAAAGGCTTAGTAGTTCCTTTTGAGCGCTTCGAAAAAGCCCTCTTCTCTTTGTCATATCCGCCAATGTTCAGAACCGAACGAATTGCAAAATATTTAAGCCAATCAGGATAAGTAGCATCGGGAGAAGCAAGATAGTCAATCCAACTATCCAAGCTAATCTCTTGATCTGATATAATTATTCTCGCTTCTTGGTTACGTAATTCATCGGTAAGTTCTAAGTTTCCATAGCCTCTTTCTCTGGCTAGACGAACTTGATTTTCGAAATAAGCTTCCGGAATCTCTTCCTGTTTTATGACAAACTTGTCATGAAGCATCTCCTTGAGTGCTTTTATTCCTCTTTCCCTGCTTTCAGGATTGTCCCGTTCAGTAATCTCCTTAAAACGATCCAGATATACCTGGATATATTTATCAGCGTTAGGGGATATTTCTTCCCCTGTTTTTACTGCTTCTCTTTTGATAGCCCTCTCAACTTCGGGGCTGTTGTGTAGCTCATACTTGTTTTTCAAGAACCTATGATCCGGCAATTCTTCATAATTATGTTCGGATTTTTTTTCAAAATTATTTTCATCACTATTATTACTGATTTTTTCATTCGACATGTCAGGACCAGAAAATTCTTCGGGCATAATCACTCCTTGCTTAAATCATATACTTATCCTATCACGAAAATTAATCTTATCAACAAAGAAGTCAAGAGATATATTTCCCGACCACTGGGTATTTTGTAATTTGACTCTTAACATGTTCGCGATAAAAAGCACTTGTTAGCTCTTCCCCTGCTAAATGCGAAAAATGTTTTCCGCTTACAAAAACCCCTGACATATCATAAACAACCCCGTCAACCGCAACATACGGTGGATTTCCGTTTTTCCCGTTATATTTAGCTAGCTCCGAGACAGTAAAGATCTTTTCTGCTAAAGTTGTACTTTTCGTTGAGATGGTAGTTGTACTCTGTTGGTTATTGTCTTTCGCTTCCGTGTTTTCCGAAGAAGTTGTCGTTGTGGTTAGCATAGTTGTTGTTGCGGAAACAGTTTGGGTCTCTTTTTTCCCATAAAACTGATCGAGATACACAAATCCCAAGAAAAATGATACAAAAAACATCCCCCAAATTACTTTCACCGGCAAGTTCCATATTTTCCAACGTATAAAAGCTAGTCTGGTAGCAAATCCTGCATGAATCACAAAAGCAATAATTATAATAGTTGATAGGTAATCTAAGTGAATTTTAATAGCCAAACTGTCATCAAAAATTCCCTCTGTCATCCCATAGCCGCTGATAAAATATAATGTCATACCAACAAACAAAGACCAAGCCGCGATTCTATTTATTTTTATTAAGTAGTTCATAAATCTCCTTTGAGTATTCATAAAGTTTTTGGGTGCCATTTTCTAAGCAGCAGTAATGCTTTATATAAAAGCTTTCAAGGATTATCAAAATGATACTTAACCCGAATAAACAGTAATTGACAAAAATCAGCTCGGCCATCATAGGCGACAACGCAAAGATAAATAAAAATATTATAGATAGTAGCGTCATGCAAGCAAAGAATATAGTAACGACCAAATGGATCAAACGCTCGTGCTGGAAATCCCTTAATTTTTCGTAATGATAACTTTGAAGTTCTCTTGCTTTTTCCGTCAGTAAACTCATTATTTTTTGATTTTTCGCACTAGCAAAATCTTCTTTTAGTTTTTCAACTTCGTTCTCGATAAATAAAATATATTCATTTAATGCTTTTTCCATGTTTTTATTATATAACAATTTACATATCAGTTAATTAGACATCTATTTGCTTAATTTCAGCTAAAATGATAAAATAGTAGCAACTTAATATTGAGCGATGAAGAGGATTAACAAACCTCAGAGCTTCACCCAGGAGCCCAGGTGTATATGGGCCAAAGAGAGTCCCGATTCAATATCGGGGAAGTTGAGTGGAACCCTCCGTATAACGGAGCTTAACGGCCTAATTTAGGTCGTTTTTTGTTTTATAAGGACAAGGAGAATTTATGAAAGAAAAAAATAATATTGAAGTAATCCGCCACAGCCTAAGTCATATAATGGCTGCTGCCGTAATGGAGATGTTCCCAGAGGCAAAACTAGGAATTGGCCCAGCCATTGAAAATGGATTTTACTATGACTTTGATTTACCAAGAACACTAATTCCAGAAGACTTACCTCTCATCGAAGCAAAAATGCGCGAGCTATTAAAAGAAGATTTAAAGTTTGAACGCGCAGAAGTTCCGATAGAGAAAGCCCTCGAAGAAGCGAAAAAATTAAAACAAATTTATAAAGCTGAATTAATTGAAGATTTAATGAAAGACGGAGAAACAACCGTTTCCTTCTATCGCACCGGTAATTTCGTCGATCTTTGTGCCGGCCCTCATATCAAGTCAACAAAAGAAATAGATCCAAATAGCTTTGTGCTAAGCTCAATCGCAGGCGCTTATTGGCGTGGAAGTGAAAAAAATAAAATGCTTCAACGAATTTACGCTTTTGCCTTTAACACAAAAGAAGAACTTGAGAAGCACTTAAATGACATTGAAGAAGCAAAAAAACGCGATCACAGAAAACTAGGGCGGGAACTTGATTTATTTCATATCGATGACGAGGTCGGTCTTGGACTGGTTTTGTGGCACCCAAAAGGTGCTATGCTCTGGAGAATTATTGAAGATTTTTGGTTTAAGGAGCACCTGAAAAATGGCTACGAATTAGTAAGAAGTCCCCATATAGGTAGTAAAAGGCTTTGGGAAAAATCAGGACATTGGGGATTTTATAGTTCTAGTATGTATCCCCCGCTTGAAATCGGCCAAACCTTAGAAGAACAAAAACAAGCTAAAAAGGTAGAGATTTCCGAACAATACCTTTTAAAACCGATGAATTGCCCATTTCATGTCCAAATTTATAATAACTCTCTACATTCTTACCGCGAACTTCCTATGCGTTGGGCTGAAACAGGAACGGTTTACAGGTTTGAAAAAACCGGAGAGCTTTCAGGCCTTACTCGTGTTCGCGGATTTACTCAAGACGATGCCCATATCATCTGCCGTAAAGATCAGGTGAAAGATGAGCTTAAGCGAGTTGTTGATTTTATTCTCTTTATCTATAAATCTTTTGGTTTTGATATTAATTCGGTCAAGGTCTATCTTTCACTAAGAGATCCTGAAAATAAAGATAAATACGCTGGAGATGACGCAGGCTGGGAATTCACCGAGTCCGTACTTCGCGAAGTTGCTAACGAGAAAAAATTAAATTATACGGAAGAATTAGGAGAAGCTGCTTTTTATGGCCCAAAGCTTGATTTTAAAATCAAAGATGCTCTCGGCCGAGAATGGCAATGCTCTACTCTTCAGTTTGACTTCAATCTTCCAAACCGCTTTGAAATGAAATTTACGAATGAAAAAGGCGAAGATGAACGACCATATGTGCTACACAGAGCACTCTTTGGTTCATTTGAGAGATTCGTCGGTCTTTTGATTGAGCACTACGCCGGAGCCTTTCCTACTTGGCTTGCCCCCGTTCAGGTTACAATATTACCAATAGCGGATCGACATATTGATTATGCAAAAAGCATTGTAGATAAACTCAAAAAACAAGAAATAAGAGTCCAAATAAACGATCGCTCAGAAACCATTGGCAAAAAAATTCGCGAAGCGGAAATGCAAAAAATCCCCTATATGCTAGTAATTGGCGACAAAGAAATCGAATCAGAAAAAGTATCGATTCGCTCTTACAAAGATGGTGATTTAGGACAAATGCTAATCGAGGGATTTGTTAAAAAAATCAAGAAAATATAGGAGACAAAATGGAAAAAGAAAATATAATAGCTGTCGACCTAGGCGCATCAAACCTACGTATCGCACTAATTACGCAAAAGGGCGAAATACAAAAGATTTCTAAAGTCCCCTCTCTTCATGATGGACCAGAAGCCATCTTGGATCAAATAATAAACGGGATATCTGATCTTATTACTACAGAAGAGATTGACTCTGCACTAGGAATCGGGATCAGCGTCGCAGGCCCAATTGATATTGGAGAAGGCAGCGTAATCTTGACGAATTTCGACAATAAACATGTACTAATAACTCAGCCAATATTAGAAAGATTCAAAAAGAAAGTGGTTCTTATGAACGACTCAAACGCTGCGGTGCTTGCAGAAAAGTACTTCGGACTAGGAAAGGAAAGTGAAAACGTTGTCTATATCACTATCTCAACAGGCATAGGTGGCGGTGCCATAGTTGACGGCAACCTACTGCTTGGAGCAAACGGAAGCGCAGGAGAAGTCGGAGCCTTTCTAGTCGACGGAGAATACAGTCTTCCTTGCAGTTGTGGATGTATAAACCATTGGGAAGCATATGCATCAGGAAAAAACGTTTCAAACTTCTTTAAAGCATGGACAGAGAGAAATAACTTATCTGTAGAAAAGGATTACTCGGACGTTTTCAAAATTTTTGCAGAAGTAAATAATGGTGACGAACTCGCGCTTAAATTCATGAAAGAATACGGAAAGATCAATGCAAAAGGGATCGCTAATGTCATGGCTGCCTACAACCCAGAATTGATAATATTAGGAGGCGGTATCGCGATAAATCACTCAATAGATGTGATTAACGGAATTTTAGAAAATCTAGAAGTATTTGATAAATACCTGAGATGCCCGGTTATAAAAGTTACTGAACTTGGCGATGAAAACTGTCTTCTAGGCATTGCCGCAGCAACTATTCACAGTAAAGAGACCTACCTATAAAAATTCCTTAATTTGTGCTAAAATAATACGCTATGAAATATTTTATTTGGATACTTGGCTGTGCTATGAATTATTCTGACGCCGAAAGAATCGCATCGGTCCTAAATACTGCCGGTTATCAGAAAACAGAAACTGAGAAAGATGCCGATATTTTTATTGTTGTCTCATGTTCGGTTCGCCAATCAGCCGTAAATAGAATTTACGGAAAAGTAAGAGACCTAAAAAAGATTAAGTCTAAACGACCCTTTACAACTGTTCTTTCGGGGTGCGTCCTAGAAGAAGACTACGACAAGCTCGCAAAAACATTCGATATTATGCTAAAGATTGATGATATTGAGGCCTTGCCGAAACTAATTGAAGGGGGGAACAGCATAAAAGCAAAATCCGGTGATTATTTAGAGATAAAGCCGTCTTATGAGTCAGGCTTTCGCGCATTTGTTCCCATCTCTACGGGCTGTAATAACTTCTGTACTTACTGTGCCGTTCCCTACACCAGGGGAAGAGAAAAATCACGACCATTTAATAATATCATAGATGAAGTAAAAGCTCTCATAAAAAACGGCTATAAAGAGATTACGCTTCTAGGTCAAAATGTAAATTCCTACGGACATGATTTTGAATCTGGTGAAAAAGTAAACTATTTCGTCGAACTTTTAAGCGAGATTGACAAAATTGAAGGAAAATATCGAGTTTACTTTTATTCTAATCATCCAAAAGACATGAGCGATGAGCTTATACATGTCCTTCCTACACTAAAACATTTTCCGCATTATATTCACTTACCCCTCCAGTCTGGAAATAACGAAGTAATTAAAGAAATGAATCGACACTATACAAAGGAACAATACTTAAGTCTTGTAGAAAAAATAAGATCAGCGATGCCTGACATCACTATTACCACAGATATTATTGTCGGATTCCCCGGTGAAACAAGTGAACAATTTTCTGATACAGTAGATGTAATGAATAAAGTAAGTTACGATATGGCGTATATTGCGCAATATTCCCCTCGTTCGGGGACAGCAAGTGCAAAAATAACAGATAATATAACTGGGGATGAGAAGAAAAAACGCGAAGATGCCTTGCAGAAAATATTAAGCGAAACCGCATTCAAGAATAATCAAAAATTTGTTGGGAAAAAACTGGAAGTATTGATTGATGGTAGTAAGAAAAACAAACTATATGGAAGAACTGATGGCTATAAAGTCGTAGAAATAAAATCAGATAATAAAGAGTTGATTGGCAATTTTATAAACGTAGAAGTAATTACAGCAACTCCCTGGAAACTAGAAAGTAGGTTGATATGAAAAATCCAATAATAGTCATTGCTGGACCTACGGCAAGCGGCAAAACAAAAATTGCTGTCGAAATTGCAAAAAAATTTAATGGAGAGGTGGTAAATGCAGACTCTAGAACTGTATATAAAGAAATGGATATTGCTACGAGTAAACCTTCGGAAGAAGAAATCAAATCTGTCCCCCACCATCTGTTCGATGTTGTAAATCCTTATGAAACATTTTCCTTAGCAAATTATAAAGAATTTGCAACTAAAGCTATTGAAGATATACAAAAAAGAAAAAAATTGCCAATTTTAGTAGGCGGAACAGGACTTTATATTGATGCTGTTGTTTATGATTATAACTTGGCTGAAACAATTCCCGATTTTGATCTTAGAAATGAGCTGGAAAATTTGTCAACGGATGAATTAGTAACAAAATTAAAAGAAATTAACCCTGATGAAATAACAAAAATTGACATCAAAAATCGTAGACGGATGATAAGAGCTATCGAAATCGCTTTTTCAACGAATAACTTGAACAAACAGAAAGCCAGAAAAGAAAAACCTCAGAATATTCTGTATTTAGCTGTAGATGTTCCACGCGAGAAATTATATGGAAAAATTGAGGAAAGAATTAATAAATGGCTTGATTTAGGGTTAGTTGAAGAAACAAAAAAACTGAAAGAAAAATATAGTTTTGATTTGCCAGCAATGACAAGCATCGGTTATAAGGAAATATCGGAGGCATTAGATAACAAGATTACCCTTTTTGAAGCCATAAACATTATGAAACAAAGAACTCGAAATTATGCGAAACGACAGCTAACCTGGTTCAAAAGAAATAAAGATATTATTTGGATAAAAAATAAGCCTGAGGCCGAAAAAGTTATTTCAGAATTTCTTAAGCAAGCCTAGGGTTTGCAATGACATCCCAACCTCTTTTTGCTATACTATACTTATGCGAAAATTTATAGCTATTAGAGTTGCGAGACTTGCAAGATTTCTTAGTCGTGCGACAAAGCAAGGCGGTGGCTCTACTCTACCCGGCTTGCTAGCTGAAAAAGTTGATCCTAAATTAGTTTCAAAATTAGCTGCGAAAATACCCAAAGGCGTAATTCTAATAACTGGAACTAATGGCAAAACGACGACCGCAAAAATGCTAGCTGCGATACTTGAAGAAGCAGGCCTCAAAGTTGTTTATAATTTTGCGGGTAGCAACCTTTCAAGAGGGATTTCTTCAATTTTAATCCAACATACAAATTTCTGGGGCACTAAAATCAAAGGAGATGTTGGAGTTTTTGAAGTTGACGAAGCAACAATGCCTGAAATATGTTCAAAATTAACTCCAAAAATCATTATGGTTACTAATCTTTTTAGAGACCAGCTAGACCGTTACGGAGAGATTGACAAGACTGCAAAAATAATTGGATCTGCAATCAGCTTGGCCCCCTCTGCAGTAATATTCCTAAATGTTGATGATCCGCTCGTCACTAGTCTTTCACAATACAATCAGCAGGTAGTTTACTTTGGTTTAGATACTGACATATCTACTAGGTCCAGGGGCGCAATTGATTCCAAAAATTGCCTTCCTTCTGGCCACGAACTGATTTTCGACGTCCGATATTATGGACATTTAGGCAAATACAGATGCTCAAAATGTGATTTCAAGAGACCTACCCCACATTATTCACTCAAAAACCTCAAACTTAATCCCGAGCAATCGTCTGCGTTGTTAACTGGTCCAACCGTTAGCGGGGAAATAAATATTTTTCTCCCGGGCATTTATAATTTATATAACGCCTTGGGCGCTGCTAGCATAGCAGGACATCTTGATATACCAAGCGAGGTAATTCAATCAGCACTTTATAAAGTAAGTGCGGCATTTGGTAGGATGGAAAAGATCGCCGTAGGAGACAAAAATATATTCTTACTTTTAATCAAAAACCCCATTGGCCTTACACAGTCGATCGAAACCTTAACCTACGACAATAAGCCTAAAAACCTATTCTTTGTCTTAAACGATTTGTACGCAGACGGGACAGATGTATCTTGGATATGGGATGCTGAACCAGAGATCATAAAAGACTTGGCGAAAAGCGTAATGGTCAGCGGAATACGCTCAGAAGACATGCTCTTGAGATTAAAATACGCAGACTTTGATATGAACAATGCGATTATGGAAAAAAATCTTGAAACCGCTCTGTTTTCTGAAATAGAAAAGCTTTCCTCTGGAGAAACACTCTATATTCTACCGACATATACAGCAATGCTTGAGATCAGAAAGATTCTTGCAGGCAAAGGATTAGTGAAAGGAATAGTCGAATAATGAATAAAAAAATTCGTATTTACAACATGTATCCCGATGCCATGAACCTTTATGGAGACGTGGGCAATATAATAGCTCTTAGAAGACGTGCTAGGCTAAGAGAAATTGACGTCGAGATAATCGATGTTACTGTAGGAGATAATGTTGATTTCACCGAATGTGACCTGCTGTTTCTAGGCGGAGGTCAAGATAGCGGACAAAAAATTATCTCGGATGACCTCATTAAGAAAGGACCTTTAATTAAAAATGAAATTGAAAAAGAAATGGTAGCGCTTACAATCTGCGGAGGCTTTCAACTCTTTGGACAATATTTTCAAACAGTAGACGGGACAAAACTAGAGGGAATCGGCGTTTTTGACGCATACACGATAGCAAGCGATAAGAGAATGATCGGGAATGCAGTAATAGACATCGCCCATACTTCTACTGAATGGCATAGTAAAATTATCTTCCCTTCAAATGAGGCTGCAGAAACTACACTTGTAGGGTTTGAAAATCATAGCGGAAAAACCAAACTCGGACCGAATTGCAAACCCCTTGGTTATGTCATGCGAGGTTTCGGAAATATGGGAGATGGTGGAACTGAAGGCGGTGTATACAAGAATGCGTTTGGGACATATCTACACGGAAGCTTATTGCCCAAGAACCCTTGGCTCGCAGATCATCTGATCTTGCTTGCCCTATATAGAAGATACGGCAGTGCTGAAGCGCTAAAACCTCTCGATGATTCTATTGAAAAAGCAGCTCATCTGGCAGCAGTGGAAAGAAGTAAAACTGCAAAGACAGTATCGATTTAGTTTGTATACTTGTTTTATATACTATATACCTTTATATTTCGTCTATATAAAGGTATTTTTTAACTAAAAGGAGTTTTATGCTCGCTAAAATCAATTCAGTGGCGGTAATTGGACTAGGCGCCGAGAAAGTTGAAGTAGAAGTCGACCTATCAGGAGGCCTTCCGGCCTTTAATATTGTTGGTCTGCCCGATAAAGCCGTTGAGGAATCAAAAGAAAGAGTAAGAAGCGCTATCAAAAATAGTGGCTGTATATTCCCCCAGAGAAGAATAACTGTTAATTTGGCGCCTGCAGATCTCAGAAAAGCAGGTCCAGCTTATGACTTGCCCATCGCAGTGGGAATTCTACTTGCCAGTGAACAAATATTTTTTGACGCCGCAAAGACTATAATTATTGGCGAACTATCCCTCAATGGAAAAATAAGGCATACAAATGGAATTCTATCTATGGCAATCACTGCTAGAGAACTTGGCTTTGACAACATAATAATCCCTGAGGAAAATTCAACCGAAGCGTCAGTAGTAAATAATTTGAATATTCTAGCGATAAACTCCTTGGTTGAGCTCGTTGATTATTTTAGAGGAGAAGAAAACAATATCAAACCAGTCGAATACCAGGAATTTAAAGAAGAAGAAAACCTAAGTTACGAAGTAGATTTTTGTGAAATAGTCAGTCAGGAACACGCAAAAAGAGCACTTGAGATATCTGCTAGTGGCGGACACAATCTCCTCATGAGCGGACCTCCAGGATCAGGAAAAACGCTGCTTGCTAAAGCTCTTTGCTCAATCCTTCCCCCGCTTACTTACGAAGAAGCGCTTGAAGTAACTAAAATATATTCAGTTGCTGGCATGCTTTCAAAGGAGAAATCACTGATAAAAACACGCCCCTACAGAAGCCCTCATCATACTACAAGCAACGTTGCCCTTATCGGTGGAGGGTCTTGGCCAAGACCAGGCGAAATCAGCCTTTCCCACAGAGGAGTCCTTTTCTTGGATGAACTCCCTGAATTTCCTAGAAGCGTACTAGAGGTTATGCGGCAGCCGACAGAAGAAGGAACAATCACAATATCAAGGGCAAACGGCACTCTCTCTTTTCCTGCCAAATTCATCCTGGTTGCGGCACAAAATCCCTGTCCTTGTGGCTACTCTACAGACCCGGAGAAACCATGTTCTTGCACTTCTTCACAAATACTTAGGTATCAAAAGAAAATTTCGGGCCCCCTTCTGGATAGAATTGACATTCATCTGGAAGTACCTCGAGTTAACCATGATAAGCTTTCTTCTGAATCCCTAGCGGAAAGATCGGAAGAAATCCGAAAGAGAGTCGTAAAGGCAAGAAAGGTTCAAACAGAAAGATTCAAAGGATCAAAAACAATTACAAATTCAGAAATGAATCTCTCTCAGATAAAAAAATATTGTACGCTTACTGAAGATTGCAAAAACCTTCTACTTTCGGCCAGCCGTCAGCTTAATCTATCCGCAAGGTCATATCACCGTATTCTAAAATTATCCAGAACCATCGCTGATCTGGATAATTCTGAAAAAATAAAACTCGAGCATATTGCAGAAGCACTACAATATAGACCTAGAGTAAAGTAATTAATAAGATATATTAAATTTGTTAAAAATTGGGGTTAAAAGATCGGTCTGATAAATAATGACATAAATTCCAGCAACGATAACCAAAGTGATCCCGATGTATAAGAAAACCGTCTTGAGATCATTATCTATTTTATCCGAAACCCAATCAGGAATATCTTTACTCTTCTCAGTAAAATTTCTGGTATTAGATTTGACTTCTACTTCAACAGTATTTGTATTTTCTTTGCTATTATTGTCCAAAACGGTATTAAACCTTCTAGTTTTTTGACTTGAAGCTTCTTTCTGTAGTCTAGTTTTTCTTTTCTTCCTACTCATCCTAACTCCTAACAACCAACATTATACTTTTATGTAGAGAAAATTTCTAGAGTAAACTTGAAAAAAGCATAATAATAGTTAATAATAAGTTATCAAAGGAGCTTCAATGGATACTACATTAGTCATGATTATCCTGCTTGGATTGCTAACAGTGTGGAACGCATTCCTGACAACATTGGTTCTAAAGTCGAAAAGGGAATATAAAAACTTTTTTAGCTCAGGGAACAAGAATCTTTCTGAATTGTTACAAGGAATAATATTAGAGAACAGAAAGCTAAATGGACGCTCTGCCAAGATTGAAGAAACCCTGGCGGAGATCAACAAGGTAATCTTATCCAGCTATCAAAAAATGTTCATGATTCGCTATAACCCGTTTAAAGATACTGGGGGCGATCAAAGTTTTAGCCTTGCTCTTTTAGACCTAAACGATAGCGGAGTAGTTATTACTAGTATTCAAGGCAGACAGACAAACAGAGTTTATGCCAAGACAATTGAAGAAGGCAAATCACCGTACAATTTAAGCGCAGAAGAAATTGAAGCAATCTCAAAAGCGAAAAGTAAAAAATAAGGAGAACCATGCTGGGAAAGAAAGATGAACTAAATTATGGAGGGAGTATGACGGAGACTATAGTTGGAAGTTCCGTAAAGCTCAAGGGCACCCTAAAGAGCGAGGGAGATATAACAATCGACGGAAACATAAACGGTGAAATAAAAACAAGAGGAACAGTGACTGTTGGTCCTAACGCAAATATTATTGCCAGCATAATAGCAAAAAATATCAATATTTCAGGAACTGTTCAAGGAAACGTAATAGCAGAAGAAAAACTTAGTATCACAGAAACAGGCAGAGTGTTTGGAGACATTACAGCTAATATTATTTCTATTTCGCCAGGTGCCCTTTTTACCGGAAAATCAAACATGTCAGAAAAAATTAACGAACCCGAATTTGAGCCGATAATCGAAGAAAGCGAAATAGCTGACGAAGTAGAACTGGAAAAAACGAAAGAAAAAAGCAAATAACTAGATGTACTATTACATTATCAATCCCGCTGCTGGCGGGGGAAAAATAAATAAGATACAAGAAGCTCTCAGAGAACGCCTGAGTTTTCTTGGGATAGCTGGTGAATTTGTGAAAAGCACCGGACCAGGAGATGTGGCAAAACTAACCGCCTTAGCAATAAACAAAGGCTTCAAAACAATAGTAGTAGTAGGTGGAGATGGTACTATAAATGAAGCGATTAACGCGATAAGCAATCACAATGTAGTTCTCGGAATAATTCCCATGGGAACAACAAACGAGCTAGCAAAACTTCTTGGCATCGAAGGCTGGCAAAATGCTTGCAATATTCTTGCAGCAAGAAAAATTGAAGAAATAGATCTTGGAAAGATTGACGGACACTATTTCATTACTTCCGCCTCTATTGGATTTGACAACATTATCTTTAACCTTAATAAGAACCCTAGATCATCAATCATTTCAAAAACACTTAAAGGCATCAAGATTGCAAATGCCGCAAGAACCTTCAAGCCGATAGAACTAGAAGTTGAATTCGCCGAAAATTTTAAAATAGATACAACCTGTTACAATTTTTCAATAGCTAATTGTAATTTTGTAGACTATCTACCACAAAAATCCAGGCCACAAGACAATCTTTTTGATGCCATCATACTAAATGAAATGACTTTTAGAGAGCTAGTTGCTTACGGTAAAGGGAAATTGGATATCAGGAAAAAACCAGGCAATTACTCCATCTTCCATACAAAAAAAGTAACAATAAGGTCGAAAGAAAAGCTGCCTGTCTGTGCCGATGGGCAATTGATAACCGAAACTCCAGTAACTATTGAGATTTCCGATAAAAAACTAAAGATTATTGTTTCACGAAAAAGACGATTTTAACTGTGCGTAAATTAAATTGACACAAATATAATTTTCTGGTAAAATTTCAGCTGTATTAGGAGAAAAAAGGATAGACAAAAAAACTCGAATAAACCGAGGAATTAGAGCAGAAAATGTGCGTCTGATTTCTAGCAAGGGGGAACAACTTGGCATAGTCTCTATAGCCAAAGCTTTAGAGATTGCCGAAGACGAAGGCCTTGATCTTGTAGAAGTTTCACCTAACGCTACGCCTCCAGTCGCAAAAATAATCGATTGGGGTAAGTACCAATATGAAATACAGAAGCAGCAAGCGAAACAAAAAGCAAAGCAGAAAACCATAGAAGTAAAAGGTATTAGACTTGGCATCAAGATTAGCGAGCACGATCTAAATACCAAGCTAAGAGCCACGGAAAAATTTCTTGCAAAACAAAACAAAGTCAGGTTTCAACTGCGTTTTAAGGGTCGCGAAGTCGCTCACAAAGAGATTGGTGAAAAAATATTAAGCTCAATAGCCCAAAAACTCTCCGAAATAGCTGAAATAGAACAACCACCAACTTTTTCAGGAAGAGAAATGACACTTATTGTTGCTCCAAAGAAAAGTAATATAACAAAATAAATAATACAAATAGGAAATCATTATGCCTAAAATCAAGACACACAAAGGCGCTAGCAAAAGATTTGCAATTACGCCTACAGGTAAAGTAAAAAGAGCAAAAGCTTTTGCTAATCATATGCTTGAGCACAAAACTCAAGACCAAAAGCGCAACTACAGAGGAGCTGCTGATATTTCTTCTGCAGACAAGAAAAATGTTAAGAGAATGTTGGGGGTCGGATAATGAGAGTAAAAAGAGGAATAACTTCACACGCTAAGCACAAGAAACTCTTTACTGCAACAAAGGGAATGACTAAAGCCAGAAGAAGTCGCGTCAAAATGGCTAAACAAGCTGTATTAAAAGCTTGGAGCTACCAATATAGAGATCGCCGAAACAAGAAAAGAGACTTTAGAGCTCTTTGGATAATAAGAGTAGGTAATGCTGCTAAACTAAATGGACTTTCATATTCTAAGTTTATCGGCTTACTAAAAGAAAAAAATGTCGAGATTGACCGAAAAATACTTGCAGAATTTGCGGTTAATAATCCTGATATTTTTAAAAAAATCGTTGAAAAGGTAAGATAATAATGAATTTGTTTGAATGTACTTGCAATAATTGCGAGGCTAGATTTATAACAGCCCTAGAAAGCAGCGAAGAGAGCTGCAGTTGCCCATCCTGTGAATCTGAAAACGTTTCAAGAGAAGAAATCAATCCTGAAGAGTTTGGGTGCGGTGGCGGATGTTCGTCTTGTAGCGGATGTCATTAATTTAAAGCTCTATTAAAATTTATAATTAAAATCTCGGTTATATAACTGAGATTTTTTATGACTGCCTCAATGCCTCAATAGGGTTTTTTCTAGCAGCTTTAATAGCGGGAGCAACACCGAACACAACCCCGACTAAGACCGAAACACTAAAGGCTAATGTTATAGAACTTGTTGTAATTACAGGAGTAAGGACAGAAAAATTAGAAATTAATTTTGTCGCCATAAAAGCTACTAGCAAACCGATAATCCCCCCCATTAAGCTTAGCATGACAGCTTCTGTCATAAATTGTATTAAAATATGCCAAAAAGTAGCTCCTATTGCCTTTCTGACTCCTATCTCTCTCGTTCTTTCCGATACGGCAACAAGCATAATATTCATAATACCAATACCCCCCACAACCAAGGATATCGCAGCGATTCCTGTAATCATAAGAGTTATCACTCCAAAAATATTATCGAAAATGGAAAGAATATCGTCTTCCTTGAAAACAGTGAAGTCTTCTTCTCCCGAATGATTTACTTTCACTGAACTTTTTATTTGTTCAGAAACCGAGCTGATTCTTTCCGCGTCCTTTATTTGCACAATCACTCTGAAAATATTGTCAGATTCCGTAATTTGCGAGTAGGTATTAAACGGGATTAGCATTATATTTTCAAAATCCATCCCGAAAAGTTTAAGAGAAGCGGTACTCTTGCCTAACGTCCCCACAACCCGCAGGTTAGCATCCCTGAAACTTATAGTTTCTTCTAGAGGATTATTATCCCCAAACAAGGCTTCTTTTGCCTTTGCTCCGATAACTACTACATTTTCAGATTCCTCATTTTCATTTTGATAAAAATGTCTCCCGTCCGAAATAGTCATTCCGTTCAGTTTAAAAAAGTCCGGAGTGGTTGCAATAATCATAGTAGACGAAGTTGTATTTTCACCCGCCTTTAACAATCCTCCGCCTATGTTCATTGGCGCTACACTTGCAACTCCCTCAAGACTTCTTATAGTATTCACGTCTTCCTGAGTAAGGGTATTTGCGCCTAAAGTACTTGCGGGATTAACGTTTCCTGCCCCGCTAGATATATCTACTTTTCCAGGAATCACAAAAACAACATTTGTTCCAAAATTTTCAAACTCTTTTTTGATCCCTGCACGAACGCCCTCCCCTATTGAAGTTAAGAGGACAACACTTGAAACGCCAATTATGACACCCAGCATAGTCAGGAAAGACCTCGTTTTGGAAGACTTGATTGAAATAATTGCCATCCTAATTAGTTCAAAAAGAATCATTACGATACTACCCTTCCATCCTTTAATTCAATTATTTTATCGCAGATTGTAGCAATATCAGGATTATGGGTAACTATAATAAATGTCTGCTGTTTTTCTTTGTTAAGTCTTTGCATGAGCTCAATAATTTCAATGCCATTTTTAGAATCCAAGTTCCCAGTGGGTTCATCTGCAAGAATGATTGCCGGATCGTTAACAAGAGCTCTTGCGATTGCGACTCTCTGCTGCTGTCCGCCTGAAAGCTGATTTGGGTAATGGTTTACTCTCCGCTCCAAACCAACTAAATCAAGTAGTTCCTTTGCTTTTTTTCTAGAGAATTTCTTTGATTTTCCTTTATAAATAAGCGGTAGAGCAACATTGTCTAACGCTGTTAGATTATTAATCAAGTTGTAACTTTGAAAAATAAAACCAATCTTTTCTGAACGTATTCGCGCAAGACCACTATTCTTAATTTTTCTCGTATCAACACCGTCAATGATGATGCTACCACTACTTGGTTTGTCTAGCACTCCTATAAGGTTCAGTAGGGTTGACTTGCCAGATCCAGATGGGCCAGTAATGGCTACCATCGATCCTCTATCAACGCTAAAGTCAACACAATTAAGAGCAATTACTTCATTATCCGAACTAATCTTATATTGCTTAGTGAGCTTATTTGTAGATATAATTTCTTTCATTATAACTAACTTATTATAACAATTTGGGGGAATAAAAAATATCCCGAATTCGGGATATTTTTATCTAGTTAATCTGTAAGCCGGGTTCTGTATCATCCTAAAGGACTAGACGACCATCTATCTATGCGACAGGATCCATGTTTTCTGGCGTAGATCAACGCTTTTCTAAAAATAATAGCCCTTGTTTCGGTTATTACACCGAGTCAAAGATAATAGTTAGAAAAAACTGGACCCACCTGTCTTGCACCAAATAGGGTTTACCTCTCCTCACTGTCACCAATGAGAACTGTGAGCTCTTACCTCACTCTTTTCACCCTTACCTCAATAAATTGAGGCGGTATTGTCTCTGTGGCACTTTCCCTAGCCTTACGACCGGTCGCCGTTAGCGACTATTTTGATCTAAGGTGCCCGGACTTTCCTCCCAATACTTATATATCGGGTAGCCGTCCGATTAACTAGACTTTTATGATTATAGCATAATTATAATAAAAAATCAAGGGTACGCCTTAACAGATATTACCTTAGAACCCAGCTTCGTCAATTGCCTCATTGACCAACCTATCAGCAGCCTGATTATATTCCCTTCTAACATGTTCAAAGGTAACTGGCTTGAAAAATATCTGAGACTGAATTTCCGCGTAAAAACCTCTAAGAACCGGGTCCTTTACCTTGTATTCCCCTTTTAGTTGCTTTACCACAAGTTCACTGTCTAGTCTGCAGACAAGTTCTTTATATTCAAAATCCTTCGCTTTTGTGAGCCCAAGAATCAACGCCTTGTATTCTGCAACATTATTGGTTGCCTCTCCTATGAACTCTTTGTATTTAGCGATTATCTTATTTTCTTCATCAAAAAAAACCACACCTATACCGGAAGGCCCTGGATTACCTCTTGATCCACCATCAGTATTGATAAACAATTTTTGCATAATACCCCTTTTTATTCAAAAGCTTTTTTCGCAGCCAAAATCCCCTTCTCAGCAGCCTGCCTTAGTATTTTAGTCCTAATCTCAAGATTATTCAATTTAAAATCAGGCGAAATAACATAGATATTAATATCCCTATAAATAGGCATCTTACCTAGTATCACATCAAGACTCTCGTTATAATTAACTTCATCTGAATGGAATTGTCTCTTAAAACGCTTACCATATTTCATCATTCCAAAATAATTCATTAGTCTTCTAGCATAATTAGTTTTTTTTCTGAAATGTTCAGGAACTGTTAAAACCACGAGAAGATCAGTACAACCATCTGTAAGTGCATTTTCGATCGGGAGAGCCTTGCCGATATTCCCGTCCATATAGTCAGTTCCGTTAATCATTACAGGACCATATAAAAATGGCAGGGCACAGGAAGCTTTTAGAACTTTATAAAAATCTACCGTATCGTGATTTGTATAGTGTTCGCACATACCATTTTCGGCATTAACGATAAACACCTTTAGTTCGGTTTTTTCTTGTTTTAGCTTCTCCAGATCCAAGGCTTCTTTTTTCTTACATATTTCGTCAAAAAGATAATCTAGGTCCATTATTTTGCCAAACCTCCAAGGCCTTATGAATCTAAAGCTATTGAGGTATTTATAATAAAGCTCCGAACTCGTCTCCCCTTGTCCGGCAAGCAAAAAAGCCCCAGAGCAACTTCCTGACGACGACGAATAAACATAATCAAAGCAATTATTGTAGCCTAGTTCTGCTAGCCCGTTACAGACACCTGCCCCAAAAACGCCGCGCATACCGCCACCCTCAATAATAAGACCTATCCTATTATTATCTTTCTTGCCTTCCTTTCTCTCCCTTAAGCGTTCGATTACTCTCTTATTTTTGTGTAACATAGGGAAATTATAGCATTTTGTAAAAATACTTTAAACTAGACAAGTGGTACAAAAATAAATCCAGGAAAAACTTTTCTCTCTATTTTACCATTATTATATTTTTTGATTCTTAATAACGAGCAATCTTTCGTTGGCACTAACAAAATTCCGCCTGGAGCTAATAGACCTACTAGCTCATCCCCAACACTTTCAAATGCAGCCGCTGCAATAATCTTGTTATACGGCTTATTCTTCGCCCAATTTCTTTTTGCATCAGCAATCTTGTAGCTATAGTTTGGAGGCAAGCTCATCTTAAAAAGATTGTTTTGCCCAAAATTACCAACATTTTTGTTTATTTCGTAGGAATAAACAAAGCCTTTTCTGCCTACTAAGTTTGAAAGAAGCGCGGTAACCCACCCCGAACCAGCTCCTATCTCGAGAATCTTTTCTCCCTTGTTTACTCCCAGACATTCGAGCATAAAAGCAACAGTTTCTGGCTGAGAGATAGTTTGACCCTCACACAATGGCAACGGATAATTTTCATAAGCTTCATTAATGTATCTAAACGGAACAAAATTTGACCTATCTATAGCTAAAAAAGCACGCTCAACTTTTTTTGTTTTTATCGCACCGTTTCTTTTTAAAAATTCCACTAACTCATAATTACTATTCATAAATATAAAAGCCTTACTTAGCGGTATAAAATTTATTATACCGCCTAAGTAATTCTTCTAGTCATTTTCAGGCCTTAATACCAAGTAGATCATATACAGAGCAGCGACGCCGACTAAACCATAAATAATTCTAGACAATAGTGTCATATCGCCAAAAATCGTTTCTACTAGATCAAACTCGAAGAATCCTACTAAACCCCAGTTAAGAGCGCCAATAATCACTAATGATATGGCTATCCAATCGAGAATATTATAATTCTTCATTTTTCTCACCTCCTTCCTAAAGAATTTGGAGGAATTGTCTATAATTGGATTATAGAATAAAAAAATTAAGTTTTCAATCTTTTATTAACAATTAATTCCCTAAAAAGTTTTATTCTTGTGAATTTTCTTCAAAAAAAGTATTATAAAAAATATGAAATCACGTAAAGAGAAGACTATCAAGAAAAACTCTATAAGCAAACAAAAGAGCATTCATAACCCGCTTAAAGCCGAGAAAACAGTAACAAAAAAGTCTAGAAGATATTATCTTATTCTTGTCCCGTTGCTAATTGCTGCTAGCTTGTCTTATTATTTTATATTTTCTAACCGCTGTAACCTACCAGTAGAATTTAGTATCGGTAGCATAGATGGTCGTTTCGGAGTTACAGAAGAAGACGCGCTTTCGTATGCTAAGGATTCAGCTGAAAAATGGAATAAAGCAATGGGGAAAACTGTTCTTGTTTACAATGAAAATGCTGAATTAAAAATTAATTTTGTTTATGACTATCGGCAAGAAAATTTAGATGAACTAAAATCCGAGATGTCAAACTTAGATATTTCAGACGCAAGTATCAAGGAAGCAAAAGTTGCAATAAGCAATAAGATAACTCAATACGAATCAGACTTGAAGGACTATAATAGCCGAGTTGCTTATTGGAATAGCGTTGGCGGTGCGCCTACCATTACCTATAATGAACTTCAAAATGAAAGAGAAGAACTTGAACAGCGCAGAAAAGACTTAACCAAAGCAATTACTCTCCTTGACAGCGAAATAGATTCTTATAACAAAGGCCTAAGCCAGCTCAAACAAGAAATTGAAGAAAAGAAGGAGACTACAGAAGTTCAGGGAGTCTACAAGGGGAGCGATAAAGTAATAGATATATATACTTTTGGTGAAATTGATGAACTAAAGGTAGTTCTAATGCACGAGTTCGGACATGCAATAGGAGCAGATCACGCAGACAACCCAAAGTCCATTATGTACTATCTTATAGAAGATCAAGACTACTCAAATGCATCTTTAACCAGTGAAGATATACAGCTAGTAAAAGACGCCTGTGGGATATAAAAAACGGCTTAATAGCCGTTTTTTTTCTACTTAAAGCTGGTCGGGGCGAGAGGATTTGAACCTCCGGTCTCAGGACCCCCAGCCCTGCGCATTAGGCCAGCTATGCTACGCCCCGATATTGCAATCACATTACTTTTTGCCCAGTGAGCGTATATAGTAATAAGTTTACTATTGGTCTTAATAATTCCAGTCCGTTGAAAAAGATAAAAAGCAAAAAAACAATTGGACCATAAATCTCAAATTTTGGATTTTCTAATTTAGGAATAAAGAATGCAAGTACCTTTGAACCATCTAGCGGAGGAATTGGTATAAGATTAAATACCATTAGTAACACATTTAGACTTATAGCATTGAAAAGAATATCTGAGACTATTGTTCCTCCCGGAACAAGAAATTTATATGCAACACCCAATATACCAGCCAAGACAAAATTTGACATTGGCCCCGCGATTGATGTAAGGGCTGAGCCTATCCTAGGATTTTGGAAATTATTAGGGTTTATAGGAACCGGTTTCGCCCAACCTATAATGAACGGCGATCCAGTTACAATAAGTAGCAATGGCAAAAGAATTGTTCCTATAGGGTCAATATGCGGAATCGGATTAAGCGTTATTCTGCCAAGCCTCTTAGCGGTTTGGTCTCCCAAATAGGAAGCAGTCCATGCGTGCATACATTCATGGATTGTAATAGAAAATATTAATATAATGACGCCGAATATAAGTTCCATTTTCCCTTTGATTTATTGACAATTAACGTTAGATATGATAACATTAACTTCGTTGTAATTCAATTATTTTGGAGAACTTATGAGCATAGAATGCAGAATTTGTGGTAAAAAACCAATAACAGGCAACAATGTAAGCCATTCGCATAGAAAAACAAGACGCAGATGGTTGCCTAATTTACAATGGCTTACCCTTGAAAATGGTTCAAGAGTAAAAGCTTGCGCTAAATGCAAAAAATCAACAACAAAAATTACAAAGTAAAAAGAGCCCCTCGGGGCTCTTTTAAAAATATTTTTAATATAACGTCTTAAGAATGATAAGCTCAAGCTTCTCGGGCAAGTCTCGAGTGGCAATTTTTAATTTTTCTAAATTTTGTACTTCTAATCCCATTTCCTTTATAAAATCGTCAACAGGGGCAAGCTGCTCCATTTTCCCAGCACGATAATGCATCGGAATAACTATTTTCGGTTCTATTTGGCTGACTACTTTAGCAGCCGTCTTTGCATTGATCGTATAACAATTACCAACTGGTATTAAAAGAATGTCAACTCCGTCGATTTCTTCTAATTGTTCGCTATTAAGTTCTGTTCCAAGATCCCCCAGATGACAAATCTTAATCCCCTCCATTTCGATAGTAAAAATGGTAACCTTGCCCCTCTCTGTACCACCTACTTCGTCATGGTTAGCACTCACGCCAATGAATTCTACTTCTTTTGCCTCATATTCTCCCGGTGAATCAAAAAGCAGAAAGCCGTTTTTTACGGCACTAATGTAGCTATGGTCAGAATGGTAATGACTGACAGTAACTACATCAGCCTCATGTTTGCCAAATTTGATTCCAACTTTTTCCGGATCGAAAGGATCCATTATTACGGTAATTTTTTTTCCAACAATTTTAAAGCATGAATGCCCTAAATAACTTATTTCCATTAGTTTTCCTTAATCCTTTCCGCATAATATTCATTAAAAATAACTGATAACGCTGAAACTACTGGTACCGAAATAATCATTCCGATAATTCCCATTAGCTTTCCCCCGATAATCAAGGCAAAAATTATAGTAAGCGGGTTAAGCCCTAACGACTTTTTCATTATCTGGGGAACCAGAATGTGGTTTTCTAACTGTTGCACTAACACAAACCAAAAGCCTGTCATTAGCCCTAGTAGAGGAGAAGTAGTCAGGGCAATCGCCACTCCAACAATTCCTGATATAATTGGCCCTATATAGGGAACTATTTCTAAAAGACCAGCAAGAAGAGCTATTGTGAGGGCATAATCGACCTTTAGGAACAAAAGACCAAAATAGGTTAGAACGAAAATTGAAAATGCAAGTAAAATTTGTCCGCGTAGCCAATGCGCTATCTTGTCTGCAATTTTATCAATAACAAGAGTCGCTCTTTCTCTACTCTTTTTTGGAAGAAACGAAACAAAACTTTTTTCAATATTATCCCTGTCCATAAGCATATAGAAGCTTACGACAAGAATAAATATTAAGCCGACTACGCCGCTAAAAAATCCTAGTGCGCTATTAAACACTCCTTGCACTTGAGCGCTTCCTAATGAATTACCAAAACTGGATAACGAATTTTTCACATTTTCCTGTATTTCCGGACTTAACGATTCAAAATAGCCGCTTATTGTTTCTATATATATTTCCTTATTAGCAAAGAAATGCGAAATTTGTTCAGCAAATGGAGGAATTATAAGCCTGAAAACGAGCGCTACTGCTCCCAAAACGACCAAATACAACATTAATACGCTAAGAGATCTAGGTATCTTAAACTTCTCTAGCTTGTTAACAAAAGGTGCTAAAGCCATTGCTAAAATAAGAGAGAGAAAGAAGGTAACAATTATATCTCGTAACACAAAAACGGCCCACCCGGAGAATATTATCAAAAGAGTCCACAAAACAGTTTTACTAGAAAATTCTATAACATATTTTTTATCGTTCATTTCTCCTCCTCGTCTTTCTCTTTAGATTCCTTTAGGTTGTTTATTACTACTTTTTTGGGGCTAGCCATAATTTCAGTAATAAAGCGATCAAAAAGCATAGATCTGTCATCGAACTCTTGAGCCGACATTAAGCAATAGTTTACTTCTCTTCCGATTTTTTTCTCAAGCTCGTTAACAACATTTTTCATTTTTTTATCATCAACGCTTCCGACAATAAAGAAATCGACTTGGCTCGATCCATCGCCAACAAATCCTCCCATCAAAGCAGCATAAGCCACATCTCCCGACCTTCTGATTGCAGAGGTTAGCTTGTCTTCAGTTACAACTGCTTTCCCAGTTTTCTCGAACATTCCTTTTAGCTCTGGGTAAAAGTCGCATTTTTGATTAACCTCATAGTAGAGCTTGCCTCTACGCTCTTTTGACACAACAAGATTTATATTCTTAAGATTTAAAAGCTCTCTACGAACTGAATTAACTTGCTCGTTAATCAATCTAGTAATCTCCCTGACATAAAAAGCATGGCCAGGGTTTGTGAAAAGCAGAGTTAAAAGCTTAACCCTTGTCTTTGAACCAAATAATTCCTCTAGCATATCCCCACCTATTTAATTGAGCTTATTATAACATTCGAGTGAAAATTGTCTATAATTTTTACGATTATTTGAATAATAATATTACTCACCCTCGATAATCTTTTTTACTGAATACTTAAATTGGTCTCCTCTGTCCTTGTAATCTTTAAAAAGACCCTTAGATGCACATGCAGGAGAAAGTAAGACAATATCGCCGTTCGATGCTAATTCTCTAGCCTTTTCTACAATATCTGACATTTCTGTAAGACCAAAAAATAGATTTCCTTTATATCCTCCGGGGATACTTCTGGCTATATCTTTCGCGGTGTCTCCTATTAAGATTACTGATTTCACTTTTGAATCTGCAATTTTTTGACCTAATTCAGTATAATTTGATTTTTTACTACTGCCTCCTGCAATAAGAATTATTGGTTCAACAAAAGAGTCAATGGCAGCAATCGCAGTTTCAGGTACCGTTGAAAAAGAATCGTTATAGTATTTAATCCCATTTTTTTCACCAACTAATTCCAATCTGTGTTCTAGCCCTTTGAAATTCTCTATAGTATTTTTTATTGCTTCAATCGGGGCACCGGCAAGATAAGCAGCTTCTGCTGCCGCTGTAACATTTTCCAGGTTATGCCTTCCTCTGAGTAATAATTTTTCTGCGTTTGTTACCTTTACTAATCCGCTTTTTGTGTATAAGAGGATGTTGTCCTTAGCGTCAACAAAACAGCCATTTGTTGGATTATACCTGCTAAAATATCTAACCTCTCCCTTGGTCTCAATGTCAAACTCTTGCGAATTTACGTAGTCGCTGCTGATTACGGAAAAATCTTTTTCAGTCTGATACCTTACAATATTTTTCTTGGCCTCGCGATATTCTTCAACTGTTTTGTGATAGTTAAGATGATCTTGAGTCACGTTAAGAACCACCGAGATATTCGGACTTTTTCTCAGTACCTGAAGCTGAAAGCTTGATAGCTCCAGAATAACAATTGAGTCTTTTTTCAAATCATCTAGAAAGCTAATCGCAGGAATCCCGATATTTCCGCCCAAATAAACATCAAAACCGCTATTCTTCAATATCTCGCAAATAAGAGTCGACGTCGTCCCTTTTCCTTTTGTCCCCGTAACTCCAATTACCATACACGGACAATATTCCATAAATTCCTCGATCTGACTGGTAAATACGACGCCTTGTTTTTTTGCTTCTATAATCTCGCCAATTAGGGGCGAAATCCCTGGCGACTTAAAAATAACTTCATATTCGCAAAGGTGAGATAAGTAATTTTTTCCCAAATAGACTTTCACTCCCGTTAAATTAGGATTGTCCTTGTGAAATTCGCCCTCATCTGCTCCATCAAGAATATCAGGATTTACGCCTTTAGCAGTTAAATATTTATAGGTCGCTTTTCCCTCGATGCCAAAACCTAAAATACTAATTTTTTTGTTTTTAAACTTTCTGTACATTTGTCTCTCGCAAATTAAGCAATATTTCTGTTTTCTTCTTAAACAAAGACGCGTCTCCTGTTGTTAAGAATAAGTCGTCACGTAGCTCGGTCTTAATGCCATTTTCATCCAATACATACTTTATTCTCCTTACTACTGCCTCAATTGGTTCATAAAACTCGACATCTGGAAACAACCCTTCAAGTCTTTTTTTGAGAAAAATAAAGTGCGTACATCCTAAAACAATACTATCTACTTCCTTCTCTACAAAATCTTTCATTATTTCTGTAAGATAGGCATCTGTAATAGAGTCAAAATCATTTTCTACCGCTTCAACAAGAGCATCCTCCGGAACTAATACCAAAGTTTGGTCTTTTGTATGAAGGTTCTCATTTATATGCGACTTGACCGTTCTTTTTGTAGCCAAAATACCTATTTTTCCATTTTTAGTGTTTGCCGAAGCAACCTTTATCGCTGGCTCAACACCAATTATTGGTGTTGAGCTTTTTTCCCTAAGATATGAGATTGCCGAGACCGTGACACTATTACAAGCTATCAAAATTATTTTTGCCCCATATTTTTCCAAGGTCCTGATATTTTTTAACGAAATATTACATAGATCTTCAACTGTTTTTGTACCATAAGGAAAGTTTTCCTCATCGCCGAGATATATTATCGAAGATGTTGGAAAAGATTTTTTTATTTCATTGTAGAAACTTAGCCCTCCTACTCCCGAATCCAAGACGCCAATCATGCCACACCCCATAAACTTAAAATAATCAACCCGATTGCGGCAACCCCCATAAGTACAACCGTAATTGCTCCAAGTATATTAACCCACTTAGGATTTACAAAACTTCCCATAATTGATTTATCTCTACCGATATTAAAAACAAAATACAAAATTACTGGTGCAGCTATCCCGTTTACTATCGCAGCAAAATAGAGTGCTTTAATCGGATTTATGCCTAAAAAGTTCATCCCAAGACCAACCAGAAGGGATGCGATAATAATACCATAAAATCCTTTTGCCTTATTGTATTTTCTATAAAGACCTTCCTTCCAACCCATCAGCTCGGCTATGGCATAGGCGCTTGACCCTGCAAGAACAGGAATGGCCAGAAGCCCAGTACCAATAATCCCCAATGCAAACAAATATGAAGCATAGTCCCCAGCTAACGGACGTAAGGCCATTGCGGCATCAGCAGCATTCTCAATATTATTTATTCCGGCTTTAAATAAAACCGTAGCGGTGGTAATAACTATGAAAAGAAAAGCTAGATTTGCAAAAGACATACCTGCAAAGATATCCTTTCTCATATCACTAATTTCCCCTTTAACTACCAAAACATGATGCTCTGAAAGTATCTTTTGATCTCTCTCTTCCTCGACTTCCTCCGAAGCTTGCCAGAAAAAAAGATAGGGCGAAATCGTCGTTCCCATAACAGCAACAACAGCCGCAAGATATTCAACTTTGAAGTCCAGATGAGGAACAAAAAGGAATAGGAATACTTCTGCCCAATCCGGCTTCACTATAAACCCGGTAACTATGTAAGCAAAAAGAGAGATTGTAAGCCACTTCAAAACTTTAGCATATTTATGATACGGAACAGTTATTTCCATGATTAATATAAAGGCCGTAAAGATAACAGCAAGCAAATAAAAATTAAAATCAGGCAAAATGAGCTGCATCGTCGCCGCCATAGCTCCAATATCAGCACCGATATTTATGGTATTTGCGGTTATTAGAAAGCTCGCCAATAATACAAAAACTTTTTTGCCATAACGCCCTATGATTACTTTTGCGAGGCCTTTATTGGTAACGATTCCAATTCTGGCACACGTTTCCTGAACGGCAGTTATCATTGGAAGTAAATAAAAAGCTAGCCATGTTAAAGATAATCCAAATTTAGAACCAACCATTGAATAAGTTCCTATACCAGATGGATCGTTATCAGATGCCCCTGTAATGATTCCGGGGCCAATACCTTTCAAGTAACTATTTTTATGCTGATTAACTGTATTGATCGGCAAGCTTAAATATCGCTTTATCTCATCCTCAGATATTAAAAGAATATTATTCTCGACTAAAGGCTTAATAATATCCTTGTTTATCAAGTATCGAAGCATTTCAACTGGTATACTAAAGACGTCTTCTATTTCCTGTAGTGTGTATTTTTTCATTTTTTCCTTAATAAGTTACAACTGCTCCTGCGGGAACGACTTCAAACCACGTTTGCCCTGTGTTGAATACTACCTCTATTCCATTCGAATCTATTATTCTTGTGTCTGCTAAAGAGCTTGCTTTTGACCAGGTCGCGGAGATTGCCTTTCCATCAAGAAAAACAACCGCTTTACCTGAACCAACAGTTCCAATGTTAACTTTTTGCTCACCAATTCTCGTAACACCATACCCCACTGTCTGATACATAACAACAATATTTTTAGCTGTTAACTGTCGTCCCGTGACACTATCCAGATGCTTTACCCCACCTACTGATCTTAGATAATTATTTTCGCCCTGATTGTACTCATAATCAACTTTAAACAAAGATGTAGAAAAATTGATCCCAACCGATTGGCTTGCCGGACGGTTCGCAATTGCCTCATCATTTTTAAACTTATATCCGTTTGTAATACCTGTGGTGGAATATCCAGCTTTCGTGGCAGCTGAGTAAAGTTTTTCAGTTGTAGTATAAACATTATGAGGAGCATATCTAGCAGTTGATCTCCAAAAATAGTTTCCCCAATAAAATTGATTCAAATCAGCTATTTTCTCACTATAAATCCTATCGAGAGCATCTATATTCCCGCCAACATGAACAAAAATACCATCCCACTCTTTCAACCAATCAATAAAATAAACCCTGGCTGATCTCACAGGACCAATTTCGTTACAGTCTTGGGAAGAATAGATTGCAAGGGTCCTAGTGATACCACCTTCAGCTAGGGTTTCATATACAATATCAGCACTAGGAAACCCTGACTGCGGCCTAGCGTCGGGGTGATTTTCAATTACCACAGCTAACGCCCTCCTATTCGCTTTTTCGTGATCTACAGGCAATCCTGTTAACGGTGCCGGAACTCTTGGATCCTTAGTTGTTGTAGTTGTTGATTGAGTTGTCGTGGTAGTGAGGACAGAAGGCATATCGTCAGTCCTGTTTAGGATAAAATATAAAATAAAACACAAAGAAACAATTAGAAATACAACTACCAGTAAAATATTTACTTTGTGCGCGTGTAAAAATCCTTTTAATTTTCTTTTCAGAACGGTTAACTTCACCTTACAACCAATTACAATTACAATTACAACTATAAACAAAAAGCGCCCTAATGTCTATTAGGGCGCCTCAAAGTAGAAAATTATTCTTCTTTTGCTTCCGAAGCTTCTTCGCTTCCAGTCTCTGACGGAGGCATTTCTTCTGCGGCTATTGGAGCCTCTAGTTCAGCCATCTCTTCTTCACTTCTTGGCTCTTCCACATATGATATGGTTTCTTCAGGATCATTTAGAATCTCAACGCCCTGAGGCAAAATCAAGTCTGAAACTCTTATTACTGCGTCAAAATCAACAAGCGCCGACAAATCAACCTCAATCTCTTTAGGAAGATCGGCTGGCAAACATTCAACTTCTACCTCATCTAGTTGCGTAAGCAGCGCACCCCCGAGTTCAATTTCTGCAGCAGCATCTCCGACAAATTTTAATGGTACGTTTGTTGTAAGCTTTTCCTTCATATTGATTTCGTACAAATCTGCATGCAAAATGTTATCACTTACAGGATTGCGATCAACTACATAAATAAGTGCTTTTCTCTTGTCTTTTGTGCCATCAAGCTTTTCAATTTCAACGGTTATAACTGTATTCCCGCCTGCTTTTTTATAAAGCATCTCAAAATCATGAGTATTTACTTGAATGGCCACGCTTTTTTTGTCATTTCCGTAAATCACAGCAGGCAACCAGCCTTCGTTGCGAAGCTTAGTAAGTTTTTTCCCAATATCTTCTCTTTGTTTAACAGATAATTTAATTTCTCCAGCAACCACAATAACTCCTTTGTTACAACAGAGCTTATTTTACCAAATTTTTACCTAATCGTCAATGTTAGTACGTTTTTTAAATATCTTTTTGAAATCACCGTCAAATCCATTTACAAGCTCGTGAAAACTAATTATTTCATCAAAAGTAATTTTCTCGTCCGAAAAGATCTCTTCTTCATAATTAGGACTTACAGAAAAATTCTTTTCTCGCTTATCGGAGATAGCAACGCTAAACATTATCGGTGTTTTGCAATTCTCGCAGGTGATAGATATAGCGTAAGCACCTCTTTCTATCCCTATAAGGCTTATTTTATTTGCATTATAAATATTTCCGCAAAACGGACAGTACAAGCCTGTGGAAATGCGCTTAATTATGTCGAAAAAATTACTGTTCTTATCCATATTAAGCTTAATTTTAGTTCGTTTCATGGTTAAAGTCAAATAAGCCAAGTAGCTCTAGAAAAAATACTATTAGTAGGATACACCCTAAGACAGGACATTTATTTCTGCTTCTTCTCTATGTCTTACTTTTGGAGTGTGCCAAAATACATCCAGATATTTACCAAACATTAGTCTAGTTTGAGATTCAAGCGCAGGAAGCGAAGACAAAAATATCGCAACCACAGGACAAAGAATCCATTGGAATATCATCCCTATATATCGTGTCCTTCTTCGATGTGACGGCCTAGGAGGTATTAGTACAAAATAAACCCAGATATTTGCAAATATCCCAACCCAAACAAATTTAAGCATTATTGAGCTATAATTACTTATATTTTGCGCGAGAACAGTATCCTGAAAAGCACGATTGAAAAGCAAGGGAATCCAGGCAAAAGCAATAATAAAGGAAGCCGTAGACCACATGATAGTCCCTGAAAAATGTCTATTTGTCTGCAATATCTTTTCTACAAAAGGTATTTCTGGATGATAAAAAAAATTTTTTACAATATAAGGGAAATCCGAGACACCCCAAGCCCATCTGCGTCTCTGAAGATATTGATTTTTAAAAGTCGCCCAATAGGTATCTGCGAGCACACAATCTTGATAAACAGGTATTAGGAGCGGAACCATCTTGTGCTCTCCATTAAAAGCAAAATAGGTCCGCCAATATTGATGTCCATCTTCGACGATTGTCTTATTAGACCAAAAGTCAGTAATTAATAAGGTTTTTAGGCTTTGAGCATGGGACGCAAATGTTCTCAAGCGATAAGGTCGCATTGCCTCAACTATCTGCCAAAAACTAGAACCTATAGCAGATATTCTATTCGCTGCGGGCGCATCCCAAATATTGTTAAACAACAGGGGAACTGGCTGAAAGGTTTTCTGATCTCTGTTCATGTCAATTATGTATTTATAAGTCAACCTCGCAAAATATTCTTTATGAACTATATGATCTCCATCAAGGGTAGTAACTAAAATATCCTCGGGGTCCAGATCAGGCCTTTCGGCTTTTAAAAATTCCAACAATTTGTGACCCGCAGAATAGAGATTGGAACCCTTTCCCCTAACCTCACCGTCCTTATCCTCGTGCATAAAGAATAATAACGAATCAAATTTATCTCCAAATTTTTCTTCTAGTCCTTTTTTGACAACTAAATAATTTTCTTCATCTCTTTTTTCTCCTGCCGAAACCACTATAAAACGATCATTCGGATAATTAGAATCCAAAATAGCTTCATAGGTAGGACTAGTTATATACAACTCTTCTCGGTAATTTGTAATAATGACAACATGATAAATATCACGCCAATCTTTAATAAGATTATAATTGCCATGTAGGTTCTCTACTTCTTCTAAGTCGTAAAAATCCCTTCGGCCTTTTGTTCTTTTGTAAATTTTCTCGAGTTCTTCTTTATATTTGTTAGGGTCTTCAACGAGCTTTTTGCATCTATCAAGCCAATCAATCTTCATATTATGCTTGAGACGTACAAACCCGCGTAACATTTGACGCATAACATTTGTAGAATTAGTAAACCAATACATATTAAATACCAATATAAAGCAAGATACAAAGACAGGAAAAAACGGTGCAAAAATGAATGGCATAAGAAGAATTAGCCAAGCAGTAAGCCCTGGTATTATCTCTAAGATACGATTAAAGAGTCTTGATTCGATACAGCTATTCATATTATTTTAGAACACTATTAGATTATGTTCAGAGATTATCATAAATACTCCCATTATTACTGTTGAAAACAACAAAAGATAGCTTATCAACCGTTCTCTATCAAAAAAAGCCCACGAAACAAGAGCATTTATAACCCCGATCCCTAAATATGAAATTGGTAAAAAATATAGCTTATACCAGGTTACTGAAATTATGGCTTTGTAAATACTATTATAAGAAAGGGTTACAAGACCCACATCTTGATTCAATCCAAAAACTAGGATAAAGATTAAAACAAGAAAAAATATAAATATAAGCAATAACATAACCATTGAAATTACATCATTAAAAAACGTTTTACCAAAACGACTAACTAGCCTTTCACGTACATTATTTATTTTCATTGAAAAGTTCCCTTTCTATGGAGCCCGAGAGAGGATTTGAACCTCCGACCACTTCCTTACGAAGGAATTGCTCTACCAACTGAGCTACTCGGGCAAAATTCTTTATGGTTAGTTGTCGAAAAAATTTCCAATTTTTTTGAAAAAGGAAGCGACGCGGTAGCCTGAAGTGCTTTTCTGCAAGAAAATGCACGTAAGGCGTCAGCTATCGCTGACGCTGGAGCGGGTAGTGGGAATCGAACCCGCAACTCAACCTTGGGAAGGTCGCGTTATACCACTTAACTATACCCGCAAGTAACCAATATTTTAGCACAAAATTAAGCTTATCTCAATAATTACATGGGCTTTACTACAAATACTCAAAAAGATTCCAATAGGTCAATAAGGATGTATAATTTTGCACTTTTTCTTTTGCTTCTATTTCTTGCTTGCATACATCCGCATCCGTCTCTACAAAAATTCCGTCTTTTAGCACTTGGCATTTAAACTTGTCATTTCCCAATGAAGTAACTTGTAAATTATCAGTCAGAATATCTCCTATTTCAACATATCTTACTGAGTAAAATTTAGACTCGTTATCAGAAAACAAATCTATTCCGAACATAGGAAAATCAGTTTTTACGCCGATAAGATTAAGAATTGTGGGCATAACATCGATATGTGCCGATATCTTATCTTCGGTTACACCTTCATTTTGATTAGGCAATTTAATTACCAAGGGAACCTTTTTCCCATCAAGAGATTCAACATCTACGTATTTGTTATCTAGCTGAAAATTATCGATATTTGCATAATGATCCCCATAAAGAATAATCAGGCTATCATCATACAATCCTTTCTCTTTTAGGCTTGAGAAAAAATGACCCAACGCTTCATCTGCGTACTTAACAGACTGTAGATAGTTACAGGATAATTCGCTGCATTGCCCTTTTGATATATCCAGAAGTTGTTTATCCTTGTTAACTTCAAAGGGATAGTGGCTAGATAGAGTAATAATATAACTAAAAGACGGTTTAGGCTGGCTCTCTATATATTCTGCTGTTTTAAGCAAAAAATCTTTGTCGTTAAGTCCTGGTCCAACTATATCTCCTTCTGGATAACTCTCTGCACCATAAAATTTATCGAATCCTAGTGAGTTGAAAGCAACATCCCTGTTCCAGAAGCTTCTAAAAAACCCGTGATAAGCATTGGCGCTATAACCACTGTTCTTAACAGCCTTCGCAATGCTTGTGAAATCACTGTCACCCGATCTAATAAAAACAGAGGCGTATTTTTCGGAGTACAAAGAAGTGTTTATTGTAAAATCAGAATCCGAAGTACTTCCGGCACCAATCTGAAAATAATTATTTTCAAAGCTATGAGATTGCTTAATAAAATTATTAATATTTGGAGTTATCTCTTGACCATTTATAGTAGCATCTACAACAAAAGACTGTAGAGACTCTACCTGTATCAAAATAACATTCTTTCCCTTGGCAATTCCAGTGTAATCATTATCTGTTTGAATCAATTTATTTTTATTTATCCAAGTAACTATTTCCTCCCTTTCTATTGTAGAAAGCTTTCTGTTCCCTTTCTCTAAGCTTAAATAAGCATCCAGAACGTGTGCTGCATATATCCCATATTTTTCTACTGTAATTTTATTATCAAAGGCTGAGCTAAACGCCGCTGAGAAAAACTTGTTTCTATCTATATAAAACAATGACGAAAGAAAAAGAAGCGAGATAAGAAAAACAATCCCCGTATATACATAATTATTAATGGGCGTAAAGTAAGTTTTATCCAATACTCTTATTTTTTCTCTATATTTAAAGCCTAAGAATATCGCTACAAGTATATCTAAGAAAAAAAGAAGATATAACGGATTGAAAAGTTCTTGAATGGCAGGAATAACGTCATTGACCTGCCCTGACATTCCCGTCAAAGACATCGATAAAATCGTATCAAAATATGAGTTAAAGAGTATGTCGGAAAAAAGAAGAACAGTAAAAATAAAATCTATAAAAACAAAAACATTAAACCTATTTTTTCTAATAATTGCGAGAGGAATAATCAAGACAAAAATAAACAAATATCCGATAGTTAGTATCCTAAGTAGCGATGACCAGCTGAAAGGGACACTAATTACAAAATTAAAAATTACTCCTTTACAAAAAAGTACAAAAATTAACAAAAGTAATAAATAGTTTTGGCGTAAAAAAACTTTGAGCCAACTAAAACGTCTCTGCATAATCAATGTTAATAATAATATATTAGAAAGCAAAAAACAAACATTAACTATCTGAAATACATATCAATTATTTTTATATTAAATATCACAATTCTTCGAAAAGGTTGTAATATATTAGTTTTGAGACTGCAGCTTGAATAATTTCTTTTCTTTCAATTTCCCTCTCGCAATCAATTTTCTTATCGGGGTCTGCCTCACTTCCATCATAATTGTGACAAGTATTTCGGCCATTTTCGCCTACTGAAACATAAAATGAATCAGTCACTATACTCCCAATATCGAGAGATTTAACTGCGTAAAATTTATTTTCTATTCCCGAAAATAGATCGGTCCCAAACATCGGAGCACTTGTTTTTACACCTATAAGATTCAGAATTGTCGGCATAATATCTATATTACTCGATACGGTTGAATGAGCTAGGCCCTTCTTTTGATCAGGCATTCTAATTATTAAAGGAGTCTTCTTTCCTTCAATAGTATTAGTATCTACTTTTCTATTATCTAGCTTAAAACTGTTTATCGTTGCATTGTGATCTCCATAAACAATTATCAGACTCTCATCATATAAACCCAATTCTCTTAATCTATCAAAAAAGACCCCTAAAGCGTTGTCAGCGTAGCGAATAGATTGAAGATAACCCGAAACCATTTCATTTTTATAATTTGGGATGTCTAAGAATCTATACTTTTTATCTATTTTGAATGGGTAGTGACTTGATAGGGTTATGAGGTAGCTGAATGATGGCTTGGGCTGCTCCTTGATATAATCAGCTGTTTGAATTAAAAAATCTTCATCATTTAGACCCATATCTATTATTTCGTTTCCTTTGTAACTATCAGCAGCAAAGTACCTATCATATCCAAAAGAGTTGTAAGTAATGTCGCGATTATAAAAATCTCTGGTATTTGCATGGTAAGCGTATGAAGAATATCCTGCCTCCCCAAGAGATTTAGGAAGACTCGTATAGTTCATTTGATTATATTTATTAAAAACTACTTCATATTTTTGAGGATAAAGTGAAGTATTTACAACAAAGTCAGCATCAGAAGAATTTCCACCACCTATTTGAAAGTAATTATTTTCAAAACAATGAGATTCTTGAAGCAACTTATTAAGGTTGGGGGTTATCTCCTGCCCATTTACGGTAGAGTTCAGAACAAATGATTGCAGGGATTCAACCTGAATTAAAATAATATTTTTATTTTTTGCAATTCCAGTATATTCATTATTTACCTGAACAAACTTATTTTTATTTATCCATTCTACTAATTTCTCTTTTTCTTCCGGTGTTATGTTTTTTGTATTTTGCGTAAGAACACGAAACGCATCAAAAACATGAGACGCGTAAACTCCATATTTGTTAACTATGATCTTGTCGTTTGAAACTGCACCATTAAAAGCAGAAACAAAAAATTTATTCCAATCAACATAAAAAAGAATACACATTATAAAAAAGGCGAGAGCCAGGAGCAAGCTGTTCAAATAAGCGACCCTTCCCTTTGAAAGTATTTCCCTATTAAAACACTCGAATCTGCTTCTGTATTTCTTATTTAAAAATAATGCTAAAAATATATCGACAAAAAACAATACGTAAAAAGGACTTAGAAGCTCTAAGACTGCCGGTAGAACATCAATCAACTGACCCGAACTCCCTATCAACGAAACAGTTGGAATTGAATCAAAATACGAGAAATACGTAAGATCAACGATTAATATCGTTGTTAAAACCGTATTGATTATAAGATATGTTTTAAAATATTTTCTTCTTTTTTGATATGTAAAAGGGAGAGTCAGTACGAATAGAAGAAGAAGACTAAAAAAGCACATCCGAATGAAAGATGAAAAATATATGCTATTGTTCACAATAAGACTAAAGGCTATGCCCTTAATACATAAAGTAAAGATTAAAAAAAGAATAAAATAGTTGTGCTGAAAGTAATCTTTAAATATTTTAGCAGTTTTAAACATAAATCACTGTCAATAATAGTGCACAAATCCTGATGATGCAAATATCAGTTAGCTAGAGTTCTGTTACAGGCTATCACATCCAAAGTTTTTGCTTACCATTCTTTATGATGTATTTCTTTCCCTTCGCACCTTCAATATATATTTTTCTCCAAGCTATTGGAGCTAACACAAGAGAAGAAATAATAGCAATTACAAATAACGGAATATATACGTAGAACCTGCTCGCTAACATTGAACAGCAATAGTTTAACAGCATTGCTTCAATACTTAAGCAAATTAAGATTGCAATAAGCGCATTCATAACTACCCAAAGGACAATATAGATTATTTTTTTGTCTCGTGATTTCATTTTCCCTCCTCTAAAATATATTATAAGACCTGGAAAGCTTTATAACAATTCGCCTCTAGAAAGACCGTCACTTCTTTTGCCAAATTATCTAAGCCCCCCTGTACATTCATGGTATGATCGAATTTATAATCATCAAGGTCGATTTCGCTCGGATGATTTCTTTGTTTGTGAGTAAGGTTGTTTCTAAAATCTTTTCTAATAACCTCCAAACAAAAAACACTCGAAGGAAATATAGCTTTTATGCTTGAAATCTCTCTTTTGAAGCGAACATCTGGTATAAGAATAATATCGATTTTACCTTCTAACTCTCTTAGATATTCTACGATTAAATTTATCCAATAATCTGGATCTAATTTTCTTTTTTCCATGCCGATATCTTGAAGAAGCTTTCTCCCTTTCTCATCCTTTACCCCATCCCAGCCATGGTCTTCTTTTGCTAGCTTTTTAATTTGATTACTAAAATAAGCCACTTCAATTTTCTTCCCCTGAGACTCGAGTAAGCTCTTAAGAATATCTGCAGTGGCACTTTTCCCGTGTCCTGCTTTTCCGGAAATCAAAATTATCTTCATAATTATCCATTATAAACTGTATCTTATGAGCAGAATAGAGTGTATAAAATTTTAAGCGACCAGCTTTCCGTTTTCCATCTTAAATGTCATTTCGGCTTTCCCGGCAAGTGCAATTCTTTCCAAACCTATTCTAGCAATTAAGTAATTTATAAATATTTGTCTTGAGGAATATAACAAGAATTTTTTCGAAATAAATAATGATCAGAAACTATCAAACTAGTCACTAATAACGAAATGAAACTAGCGACAAGGCCTGAGAAAATGCTTAAAATATTTCAGTAGAGATAAGCTCAATTAGTGCATTTTTGTTTATGTCCCAGTCACTTTCAGAGTGGCTTGTGAGTTCAACGGTAATTGCAGCATTTCCTGTAGTCTCCATAAACCACTTTGTCGCCGTCCCGGGATAATCCCAACTTTCATCATTAAAATAGGTGTAACCGGTTTTTTCTGAATACCACTTGGCGAGATCAATTGATGGTTGGTGGCCATATTCCGGATTCACCAAATATCCTTGCGAATGAAAAGAAATCATTACATTAGGCTTGTATTCCTCAACGATTCTCTTGAGTACTCTACTCTCCGCTTCAGAGAAAGGCTGGCTTCCAGCATAGTCGCCGCTGTCCGGTCCGTATTGCTGCCAATCAGATGTAGCAAAATTTAGATTTAGATTTACACCATTTGAATTTAGCTTATCCACTCTATCATAATACCCATCGGGATTTAAGATCGGGATAACCACTATTCTTTTCGAGCTATTTACCAAATTAGTATTAGAGCTTACTGTTTCAACTAACCTATTTAGCAGATCGGCCGTTCCCATTTCATTCCCATGGATAGAGCCAAAAAATAAAAGAACATCTTCTCCATTCCCAATATCAAATCCTTCAATAGCTCTTCCGGTTTCTGCATAGCCAAATGTTTTCTTTTCTACAAATCCTTTCGTAGTAGTAGTTGTTGTTTCCGCCACAGAAAGGTTTAAATTATCTTTGTTATTTATCTTAAAAGCCAGAGACTGCTTGCAGTAAATCAAGATTAATATTAGCAAAAGCAAAAAAAGGAAAGCTCGAATAATATTATTTTTTACTTTTATATGAAAGCTACGTTTTTGCATTTGTTTAAGTTATTTTTTCTTACTGCTCTCGGGTAAAGTAACTGTAAAGGTAGATCCCTTCCCCTCTATACTCTCTACGTTTATTTTTCCATTATTTGCACTTACTATTTTATTTGCTATTGAAAGTCCTAATCCATAACCATTAACTTTATTTTTCGATCTTGACAGCTCGGCTCTATAAAAACGCTTGAAGATGTGATCAATTTCTTCTTTTCTAATCCCAACTCCCTGATCCTCTACCCGTATTTCTACATCACCGCTTTTCTTGTGAGCATAAAAATTAATCTCTCCGCCTTCTTCGCTGTACTTAATAGCATTATCTAAAAGAATTAGAAACAACTCTACTAGACTTTCTTTATTTCCAAATATAATAATTTTTTCGTCTATATCTTCATTAATTTTAATATTCTTTGTTTTTGCTTCCTTTGAAGCTTTCTTAATTGACTCCCTAATGATTTCCTTTGCCACACAATTATTCTTTTTTAAGGTTTTACCATTATCTCGAGCGAGTTCCAGTAAATCCTCAGACAGCTTTTGCAGTTTGTTGACCTCCTCCAAATTACTCCTTATGATATCAATTGCTTCTTTCTTATCTAATTTAGGGTCTCTGAGTGCCACCTCAATCTCAGACTTCATTGCTGCAAGAGGAGATCTAAGCTCATGAGAAGCATCAGCTGCAAACCTGCTCTGAGCTTCGTGCGATTCTTCTATTGGTTTTAAGGTCATCCGTGCAAAAATATAGCTCACGCCACCGCCTAAAAATAAGATTACAATATTTGTGTACAATAACTGATAAAAAACGCTTCTTTTGGCCTCTATCAACCTCTCTTCCATATAATCCGAAAGTTCAGGGCTAATCATCGCGTTAATACTTCTGTTTCCTCTAAAAAAATCATTTTGCTTATTAAGCGCTTTGTCTATCTCGCTCGTAGAAATTCTGTAAAGATTTATACTGAAGAAGAGGCTGATTACCATAATAATCGCTAAATACAAAAGAGTAATTTTGATTATCGCCCAACGAAACATACTATTTTCTCACTCCTACGAAATAGCCAAATCCTCTTTTTGTATTTATGAGACTAGGCCCATTAAAATTTTTGTCTATTTTATTTCTAAGATATCCCATATAAACCTCTACGGTATTAGGAAGAATATCGGCGTCATAATCCCATACGTGCGCTATAATCGTATCCTTGTTTATCGTCCTGCCCTTGTTTCTCATAAGAAACTCGAGTAAGGCGTATTCCTTACTAGTTAGATCAATTTCTTTCTCCTGCCTAGTTACCTTATAATTCACGGTGTCTAACTTTAGATCTTCACACTCAAGCACTGTCCCGGTACTATCCTGTGGTCTCCTTAGGAGAGCCTTAACTCTCGCCAGAAGTTCCTCAAACGCAAATGGCTTAACAAGATAGTCATCGGCGCCTGCATCAAGCCCGTCAACCCGATCCTGGATTTGATCCTTTGCTGTTACAAAAATTACAGGGGTGTGAACTTTGTTTTTGCGCATTTCTTTTATTATCCCAATCCCATCAATCTTACCGGGTATCATTCGATCAAGGATAACGAGATCGTATTCATCGGTTAATGCAGAATCAAGACCATCATCTCCATCATAATTCACGTCCACAGCAAAAGACTCTTGTTCAAGACCTTTTTTTATCGCGTTTGCAATCTTATGCTCATCTTCTATTATAAGTATTCTCATAATATATATTTTACCTTATTTTGTTGATATTTCAGCTGTTAAAGCAAAGAGAAACTTTTAATTTCTCGTTGCTTTACCGTAAAAAATAAGGAAACTGGTTGTTACCAACGAAAAAAATATAAATCTAAAAACTGAGAAACTGCTTAAGAATATCAGTGTCATAAAGAAAGAATAATTAAAAATATAATTTAATTAATTGGAATCAGTTTGAATTCGTCCATTACGTAGGCAGCGGTAGTAGATTCGTCTTTTGTGAATACCATTTTGTTTTCGCCTTTTCGGAAGCTTACCGATCCTATCGTATACCACTTCCACCCGTTTGTGTTTTCTGAAATATGAGTATACTTCAATATTTGATTATTATTTATTGTAATTGTAGCGTCCCTTGCACCATCATTGTGCTTAGCATCATCGCTGAGCTTCACCAAGAGATTATAGTTAGAAAAGTAGCTCCCGTTATCTATACTAACCATATATGTAGCATTGGCTCCTCCTTCTGCCAAATACGCCTCGAGGCCTCGAGCAGACTCCCCTATATATGAGAAAGATCCTCCATTTGCAAGAACTCCCGAACCGCCGTCAACCACTATTGTTCCTTCCGGATCGGGAACAGTTGTTGTGGTTGTTGAAATGGCATTTGAGCCCTTTGAACCATCGTTTAAAAAAGGATTATATACATTGAAAAGTATAGTCAAGATTACTGCGCCACCCACAAGATAATATGCAAATTTTGCAAGAGCACTTAATCTTATAAGCCCAAAAGCAACCAGAATCCAGATCGCAGCAATTATAATTGCGCCATAAAGGTTAACTACTAATATCGTCCAGGTTGTCGAGATTACACCGAGAGCAGCACTGACATAAAGCGGTTTTAGGTATTTTTTAATCATCTTGTTCCTTTCTTATACTAGATAATTATAGCAAAAAATTTAAAGCTAGTTACTATTTTTTTTACCAGATCAATATTCCTTATAAAGATAAAAAACCAAAAACCCATCATTATTATGGTTATTATTTCAAATGTTGCCATCGAATAAAGGCCAAATGGATTAAAAAGCAAATACAAAAAAAGTCCAATCCCAAGCGTAAAATAGCTAAATACTTCAAACTTTTTACTAAAGATCGGCATAAGCTGATGAATAAAAAATATAAAAACGCCAAAAAAAACATACGCAAGCTGGGCTGCTCTAACATGTATATCATTTGCGACTGCTCCATAGCCATAAGGAAGTGCGCCAACTAAGATAATAAATAGAATTACAGTAAAATAATTTATTGCTGATAGCTTAAGCTGACGCTTGGTAAGCTGATTTTTATCTACAAGTCTTACCAGATCAGTTCTCAAATATATAAAAAAAAGTGATAAAAGAAGCCCGGTCATAACAAGTGTAAAGTTGTAGTAAAAAGGCGTACCATTAAAAGGCATCCCCAAAGAACAAATAGAGCTTTTCCACCAATAATGGTCTTTGGTATAGGCAATAGCTGTTGAAAAACCTGTTAAAAAAAATAACATCGTGATAAATAGCAAGATTCTTCTATTAAATCTGCTAACCGTGATAGAGATAAAATATGAAAGAATTGCGATAAAAATCGAGAAGGAAATGATTTCAAGATAGCCAGAGATAGTTATAAAAAATTTTTCAATGCCAATTACAATAATCCAAGAAAAAAAAGCAAAAACAGATCCAAGAATAACACCGAAAAGTAGCCAATACTTCGCTTTATCATTGTCCTTAGCCTTACTTTTTTTATAAAAACATATATTAGCTACCAAAAACAAGACAATTGATGCAAATACGGCAAGCGAATTTTGATTAGAAAAAATCTTGCCAGAGATCAACATAAAGATAAAAGTAGCCGTGAAAACTGAAGTAAATATCTTTCCAGGAAAACAATAAAGCTTTCTTATCATAATAAATTTCTTATTATATGATTAAATTATAGCACGATAAAGCCATAATTCAGACATGTCCATAAAATAATGCAAAAAATATTGACATAATTTACTTTAGTTAGTAAACTACTTATTTAGTAAGTTAAAGAAAGCGACTGTATGAACAGAGAAAAAATAATAAGCCAAGCGTACGAACTTGAAGATAGTATAAATCTTCTAAAAAGAACCGGCTTCAACTTGAAAACAAAGTCCAAACTCAAACATGCCGAAATGGGTTTTTTATTTTTACTGCAAAGCCTAAACAATGGAAACCCTGTAACTCCATCTGATATTGTAAAGAAATTAAATGTAACATTCGCTGCAGTTACCCATCATATTAATTCTCTACATAAGCACGGATATATTTTGCGAAAAGAATCTAAGAACGATCGCAGGGTTACGCTAATTTCCCTTTCAAAAGAAGGAAAGGAACTCATCAAATCTATCCGCAAAGAAAAAAGAGAAAATATCTTAAAATTAATAGAATTTTTAGGTGAAGAAGACACTGAAAAGCTTATTTCCATCATGGCCAAGCTGAATGATTACGTGAAAACCGAGAAGGAACGGAGTCCCGATGCTTAAACTAGCAAAATATCTTAAGCCCTACAAATTAAAAATATTATTACTTTTTGTATTTGTCTACATCAGCGTAATGGCCGACCTTAAATTGCCTGAATATATGGCAAAAATTATCGATCAGGGCTTGGTCAATAAAGATAACACACTCATCTGGAATACAGGATTTGAAATGTTGGGAGTTGCGCTTCTTAGCGCTATTTGTAATATTGCTGTTGGTTATTTGGCAGCAAGAATAGCTAGCGGATTTTCTCAAATTTTACGTAAGCAAATATTTTCGCAAGTTGAAAATTTCTCCTTAAGCGAATTCGACAAATTTTCAACCGCTTCACTTATTACCCGAACTACAAATGATATCCAGCAAGTCCAAATGGTCCTTATTATGTTGCTTAGAATTGTTCTCACCGCACCGATTATGGGAGTAGGAGCAATTATTAAGGCTTATAAAATGGCTCCATCGATGTCATGGATAATCGCTCTCGCTGTCACAGTACTTATCGGTTTTATTTTTGTTCTTTTCTTTATTGCCCTGCCAAAATTCAAAATCCTACAAAAACTTGTAGACCGTCTAAATCTAGTTACTAGAGAAAATCTAACTGGCCTTCGAATAATAAGAGCGTTTAATACCGAGGCGTTTGAGGAAAAAAGATTTGATGCTGCAAATATTGACCTGACGAAAGTAAACTTGTTTGTAAATCGAGTTATGGCTTCTATGCAACCCCTTATTATGCTCATTTTTAACTTTACGACCATCACGGTTATCTGGGTAGGAGCTCATTATATCGATACGGGAAATTTGATGATTGGCGATATTTTGGCTTTCTTACAATATGCGATGCAAGTAATCATGTCATTCCTGATGATTTCGATGGTGTTTATTATGGTTCCAAGAGCGTCAGTTTCAGGACAAAGAATTTCTGAGGTCTTAAGCACAAGACCGACTATAGTTGATCCAGTTAAACCCAAAAAATTCAGTCTTAAGAGCAAAGGATTGGTAGAATTCAAAAATGTTTCTTTTTCTTACTATGGAGCCGAAAAACCGGCAATCCAAAATATTTCTTTTACGGCTAACCCTGGCCAAACGGTTGCCTTTATCGGAAGTACCGGTAGCGGTAAGTCTACTCTCGTCAACTTAATACCGCGTTTTTATGATGCTACTTCTGGCCAAGTATTGATAGACGGAATTGATGTTAGAGATGTCAAACAAAAAGATTTGCGCGAAAAGATCGGCTACGTCCCCCAAAGAAGCGTTCTTTTTTCCGGGACTGTTGCGAGCAATATCAAATATGGTGCCGAAAAAATTGCAGAAAGTGAAATAAAGAATATAGCAAAAACCGCTCAGGCGCTTAGCTTTGTCAATAAGCTAGACGGAAAATTTGACGCCCACATCGCACAAGGAGGCACAAATGTTTCGGGCGGTCAAAAACAACGTCTTTCAATAGCAAGAGCAGTAGCAAAAAATCCGGAGATATATATCTTTGATGACAGTTTTTCTGCTCTAGATTTTGCTACCGATGCAGCCCTTAGAAAAGCACTTAAAGAAAAGACAAAAGACGCAACAGTGCTGATGGTCGCCCAAAGAGTCGGAACGATTATGAACGCAGACAAAATCATCGTCATAGATGGCGGGGAAATGGTTTGTGAAGGAACTCACAAAGAGCTACTAAAATCTTGCGATATTTACAGAGAAATCGCCATGTCACAACTTTCTGAAAAGGAGCTTGTATGAGTAACAACAAAGATTTCAAACAACGAAAAGCGCCTCAGAGAGGACCGATGGGAATGATGCAAGCCGGTGGTAAGCCGAAACATTTCAAAGCTACTATGAAAAAATTCATCAAATATCTTCGTCCTTTCTGGTTTTCGATTTTCATCGTAGTTGTATTCGCCGTAGCAAGCACGGTGTTCACAATAATCAGTCCAAAGATTTTAGGCAAGATGACCAACCAGATTGTTGACGATTACGTCAATATAAAAGCATATGAAGCAATTCATGCCCAACTGCCATCAGGGATTATTTTGGAAGAAGGCACAAAGGGCGAAGACCTGATTCAAAAGATGCCGCCTGCGATACTTTCTAATATCCCTGATGAACAACTGAACAGATTGAAAAATCTTGATCTTACCACTAGACCAACTATCAACTTCTCGATACTTAAAGGCTTTGCATCAACTTTAATTGCACTATATATCTTTTCGTCTCTTTTCAGTTATATCCAAGGCTGGATTATGACAGGAGTAACTCAAAAGATCACATATGAGCTACGAAAGAATATTTCGGAAAAAATCAATCGTTTGCCGCTCAAATATTATGATTCACAACCGATCGGAGATGTACTTAGCAGGGTTACTAACGATGTTGACACTATTGGACAAACACTAAATCAAAGCTTGATTCAAATAATAACTTCAGTCACTACGATTATCGGATTTATTATTATGATGCTTTCTATTAGTTGGAAACTTACTTTGCTCTCTCTCATTGTATTGCCTACAAGCTTCACCTTGATTGGAATAATCATCAGTAGATCTCAAAAGTACTTCAAACAACAACAAGACAGCCTTGGCGATATAAACGGTCATGTAGAAGAAATGTACGGCGGGCATAATATCGTAAAGGCTTTTAACGGGGAGAAGCGGTCTATCGCAAGGTTTCAGGAAATCAACTCTAAGCTATATGAAAGCGCTTGGAAATCACAATTTCTTTCTGGCCTTATGTTTCCTATGATGAACTTCACTAGCAATATTAGCTTTGTAGGGGTTACGGTTTACGGCGGTATATTAGCGGTTAGGGGCGAACTGAACATTGGTGACATCCAGGCCTTTATCTCTTATGTCCGACAATTCAACCAACCGATTGCGCAATCTGCGACTATCGCAAATGTCCTTCAGTCAACTGCTGCTGCTGCTGAAAGAGTTTTTGAATTTTTAGACGAAAAAGAAGAAATTTCCGAAACTGAGAATCCTGTTGAATTAGCAAAAGTGAAGGGTGCTGTAAAATTTAATAACGTAGTTTTCGGCTATAATAAAGACAAGACTATCATTAAAGGCTTTAATGCAAATATAAGACCAGGACAAAAAATTGCGATTGTTGGTCCTACTGGCGCTGGAAAAACCACAATAGTGAATCTGCTTATGCGCTTCTATGATGTAAACAAAGGCGCGATTGAGATTGACAATATAGACACTCGTAATATGAGGCGAAGCGATCTCAGGAAAATGTTCGGAATGGTCTTGCAAGATACTTGGCTGTTTAATGGTACAATTAAACAAAATATTGCCTATGGAAAACAACATGCGACAGATGAAGAAATTTATTCGGCTGCAAAAGCTGCTCAAGTGGACCACTTTGTGCATGCTCTTCCAAAAGGCTATGATACGGAAATAAATGAGGAAGCAAATAATATCTCTCAGGGCGAAAAACAACTAATTACAATTGCAAGGGCAATGCTGGCGAATCCACCGATTCTTATTCTCGATGAAGCGACAAGCTCAGTAGACACCAGAACAGAAATCTTGATTCAAAAAGCAATGGAAAGACTAATGAAAGGACGCACTAGTTTTGTAATTGCTCATAGACTTTCGACTATCAAAGAAGCCGATCTTATATTGGTAATGAATGAGGGAAATATCGTAGAACAAGGCACTCACAAAGAACTTTTAGCAGCAAACGGATTTTATGCCAATCTATACAACAGCCAGTTCTTAGCCCCGATGGTTGAAGTTTAAGCCATAGTTCTCGTTAAGCCTCGAACGATATTCTTCGAACAAAGCGAGAAGTTCTCAAACTAATAGTTCTCGCTAACGCTCGAACAATAAGAGTGCCTTTCCCTAGGGAGCGAAGAGTGCTGAAGTATATATTCCTATTATCATCCTCGTGCTTGATACGGGGATCTAGATTCCCGTCCGCGCGAGAACGACAAGTATTGAATCTAGAAAAAAATAAGGCGCCGGATGGCGCCTTATAAAGTTAAGTTTTTGGCTTTTATTTTTATTCTGTCGTAACTCCATCAAATTCGGCTTCGTTTTCCTCCGCCTCTTGCTTTGTTTCGCGAACAATTCCATCTTTGTGATGGGCCGGTGAATATATAGTATAAAGTTTAAGATAATCCGAATCAGAAATATTTATAATGTTATGCTGCGCTCCAGAAGGAACCACCACCGCATCCCCGTCAGCGACCATATATTCATTTCCACCAATTATTACTTTTCCCTCTCCTTTCTCAAAACGGAAAAATTGATCGTTTTCTTCGTGAACCTCCATGCCGATTTCATCATTTGGGGCAAGTGACATAAGCACAAGCTGTGAATGTTTTCCAGTATAGAGTACTTTTCGGAAGTTATCATTATCCAGGGTTAATTTTTCGATATTGTCTTTAAATCCCTTCATAGATACCTCGCTTTCTTTGTTAGTTAGTTTGAGTATTATAACAAAAAATTAGATTAATTATAAGAATCAGATTACCGTATCAGCGAGAATGATAGGATTAAGAGAGAAAAGCAATAAAGACAATGTCGCAATCGCTTTCCATCAAATTTCCCCTTTTTATCATTCAGGTCGCATCTGTCCGCTTTGGGTGACGAGTCTAGCAGATTCTTCACTTACGTTCAGAATGACAAGAAAGTGAATCATATCTTCAATTTTGGAAAAAATAATTATTACTTAGAAATTCGCCACTACCATAAGGTATAGCGTAGTTTTATATTCAGAAACTTTTTGAAATGAATTAACAGCTATTTTCGGCGTTACCGTGAACTGTTCTAATGATACTGGACCAGTTGTTCCATTTACAGCTGTGGTATGCTCCGCAACTATGTCGCCTGGAATTGTATGACTGAATGCACAATATAAAGTCCCGCCTAAATAACGAGCCGCACCATTTGAAGTATAACCAAAGCCATAAGTACCAAGTGGCCAGAGTTGTGGGCTGGAATAAGAAAAAGCGACATCATTAATATAAGTTGCAGGAAATGGGACAGACCTCATATAATCGTCTATATATCCGTAAACACTATATCCAGAGCTAGCGTTGGTCGACGTTGTAGTAGTAATCGGTTTCGCGTTAGTCCAATTATTTCCATTATTTAAGTTATCGAAAGTAATAGTATTTGGACTAAAAGAAAAGCTTAGCGAAGGCATAACTTGCTGACCATTAGAAACTACTGTCGTAATATTCCCAGCATTATCATAGGCATTTACCGTCCAGTAATACATTTGACCCGTATGCAAATTTAAACTTGTAGCATTTACTACTGCCGATTCAGTATTAGTTGCTTGCCAAGTGAGTATATCTGTCCCGCCAGATGTTGTCCCTATTGCGTATTGATATTTATTTGGCGTTAAAGCCCCTGAAATATTGAAGTTTACGGTTGTCCAATTTGCCGAAAGTTGAGTCAGCGAGCCAGTATTATATGCTATATCTGAACCAATGGTGGTTCCATCGTATACCAAAAGCCCTGTCGGTGCTGTTGCATCTACCTTAAAGTCTACAGCAGTAGTTCCAAAAGTAGACCAACCAGATACGGCAGAAGAATCATCAATTCCTTGCACTCTCCACCAATAGCCAGTCGAGCTATCACTTAATGTCATTCCTTGTGAACCGACCGCATAAGTTCCCCCAGATTGTCCAACTTGGAAGGCAAAGACTGTTCCATTTGTTGAAAGAGTGTCATGAGTATAGTCCAAAATTATATTTGAAAAAGCATTGCTTGTTCCGTCAATCTGAACCCTATATTTTACGGTATCTCCGCTATCAGGATCATTTACCGCAAAACCCAAATAGGGTGCATTATATTTTGTCCAAGAGGACTCGGATATATTATCCAGTCCGTTTGCGGAACCTTGAGTCAATGATGAGGGATTGTCTGGATTGGCATTTGTATTGCTGATAGTGACTTCAGGATAAATAGAATAAGTAAAATTATTTGTAGAGCCTAAATTAGTAACTCTGAAGCAATAAGCAGCACCCTTATTCGCATTTGAGGTAGCAGAAATAGAGTATTCAAGCTCAGTATAATAAGCGTTCTTGATAGAAATAGCATTTGTTTTTGTAGATGGATTCTCAACCGCACGTCCATTGGAGAATGTACCAGTTGCCGTAAGTAAACTTGAGCTTGTAGTAGCCTCGTCTGCATACTGGGTTGATAATGCGGATTGAAAGGGTTCCGAAGTAGCTGTTACGGGGACCGCCGCATAGGTAGCCGCCGCACAAGTCGTGGATTTTGCTGCGTACTCAAGCTGGAAAGGATAACGAACTGCTGAAGCCGTACCGGTATTAGCCACTTCTAGTCTCAATCTAGTAACAGTAGCTTTGGGCATAGAAGTATAAACAGCATCCTGACTAGCAAGCCAGCCCGAATTTGTTGATAAAGCCACCGAATCATCACGCCAACGGAAATGATTTTGTTGGAGATTAATAGGACCTAGCGCCGCATCATATGTCACTACGATAGTATGAGAAAACCAAGCTTCTTCTGCTTGATTCACCATCCCATTCATCTTAAACTCTCTGTCTTTCCAGGTAATATTGGCTCCTCCGGAGAATAATGTAGAACTTATATCATGATAGAAAGTAAATAAAGTTGCCTCTTCAGCAGTAGTGGTTCCTTCATCAGGTTGCTCTACAACTGTAGAGATATTTGAAGAAGTAGTGGTAGCGTCAATTCCCATCGTTACTTGAGAGGCGTTCACGATGCTAGTCGCATCCGAATGGGAAACGTCGGTTACCATATAAGCACTGCGAAAAGTTTTTGTGACGTCTTCAGAAAGGTTAATCCCTACTTTCATATTCTGATAAGCACTCGCCCTGGCTGCAATACCTCCTTGGGCGTTTCCGAAAAGCAGAGTTTTCGTTACTGTTCCTCCGCTTGAACCCGACCAAGTGAAAGTAAAGTAAAGTTCCATTCCTACCGGGGCATCTCCGCTGGTTCCGGAGTATTGCTTTTCTACATCAATAGAGGTAGTAGCAGACGAAAACTCACTTGCTTGTCCTGATAGATCAAGATAAAGAGTGCGAGTTTTACCCGCCCTAATACTATTTGAGCCGCCTAAGACAATTGCATTTGTAATATCGGCATTACCATCACTGGTTACATTTCCATTTACATCTCCCTTAAGAGTAAGGGTATTTGATTCGGTAACTGCTGCATTGGCTTTGACCCAAACATTCTTCATACTCATTCCGGTATTTGAAACGGTTACCGATGTAGCTGAATTAGCACTTTCCGAGGTCCCTTGGTTTGCGGCAGTTTCTTGTCTTACGAATTGACGGATCGTTTCGGTTTGTGTGTCGGCTCCGGTAAGGAAATCATATGTGATAACAAGTTCTCCGCCAAGAGCCTGGATCGGAACCGAACCGTTTACAATATTTAAGGTTTGCGCTCCTGAACGGGAAAAGTCAGAGCCTCCAACTGCCGGGCGAAAAGCAAAATCTATACTGATGTCATTCAAAATAGCATCTAGCCATGGATAAGTCATTGCTGCGGTTCCTCCCGAAATCTGAGGCTGAATAGTAGAGGCGGTAGCGGAGTTGATCTCCCCCGTAAGCTCAAAGAAAACATCTTTGATATTTCCATCAGCAGCAGCATCTGGAATATTCGGAGTATAGCTAAACCCGCAAGTCGTTGATCCCGCGCAAGCCGCTGTCTTAGTTCCATTATCTCCTGAAACGGTAGAGTCAAGAGGAAACCTAACGGTCTTGGTTTCGGTATGAGAAACTGTAGAATAATCCTGCTCATAGGTGATAACTAATTTTATTTTTCCCAATATGGTTGTAGGACCGGTTACAGAATAGGCAGCTACCACTCCAAGGCCAGAATTAAATTGAGCATCGGTCTGACGATCAAAGGCAGGAGTAACATCAGCATTCCACTTTAGGGTTCCGTTATGACTCGAGTTGTCGAAAAGAGTTACTGCTGCAGTAGGAAGAGCTCTCAAATCCGATCCCCCAGCAGGGCCGTTGGCTACATCTATATAGCTATCTACATCAGTTACGTCGGCAGCGGTTACCAAATGAACAGTTGTTTCCAGATACGCTTGGGTTACCCTGATTCCACTGCCTTGAATGGCAATAGTCTTAGTTCCTGCCGTAGACTTCGTGGTATCTATTTGTCCGCCAAAATAAACAGGAACAGCTGAGGATCTAGCTGAGGCATAAGCATCTGTCCCGCAAGCGTTATTTGAAGTATTGCAGATTGCACCACCGGTACCAAGGATGTATTCCACTGTGCGAGAGTGCTTATTATAAGAATTTGCTTGAGGGTCAACAGACCCTAGCGCCGCGTCATATGTCACTACGATAGTATGAGAAAACCAAGCTTCTTCTGCTTGATTCACCA
>CAZQLQ010000002.1:0-46776 GCA_964594415.1 uncultured Candidatus Saccharibacteria bacterium | reverse complement strand
CGCAAGCGTTATTTGAAGTATTGCAGATTGCACCACCGGTACCAAGGATGTATTCTACTGTGCGAGAGTGCTTTCCCGTATATGATGAGGCTCTTACCTGGGTAGGCTGGAAATTTACAACTATAGAGGCGACAAATCCTAGAAATATCATAAAAACAGTTAGATTATTCAGCTTTTTTCTAACTTCTGGTTTTTTAAATTTTGCTTCCGCTCTTACAAAAATTGTATCAACTTTTTTCATATTAAAAAATTTAACGCCTATAATAACCCTATGTTAATTTTAACAGCAAAATACCTCGACCAGCAATTTAATTTCGTACAAAGAATATTTCTTAAATTAAAAAGGCCTTTCGAAAATACTGACATCGAAACTGACAACTATAGCGAGTACTATTTTTTCTCGATCTCTTTAAGAATTTCCTCTATTTGCTCTTCTTCTTTTTCGAGAAGCAAAGTGTCCTTTGAGATTTCTTTGACTTCCTTGTTCTGAGCAACTCGAAGACGAATATTTAAAATTAAGATAACTAAAAGAAGCAAAATATTTAATAATATTGAGATAAAAATAAATAAGGCTACCCAGAAAGGAATGTCTATCTGAACACCAAGATTCACAGTCCTGGTCTCATCATATTGCATCTCTTCCGGCTGTAATATAGTAATTTTGTTTATTTTATTACCGGTTATTCTACCTATTACGGAAGGTACTTTTATTGTCACGGTAACATTTTTCGGAAAAGGGAGTGATAAAAATTTTATTTTTACATCGCCTATAGTCACAAGATCGTCCGCGACTGCAGTAAAGATTGCCTCGCCTGGAACACTTGAATAAACCTCGAAAAAAACAAAACCATTTTCGTCTGTGATTGCTCTTAGCCCATCTAGCCCATTTCCGACTCCAGCCGATTGGTTGTAGATATTGTCTAGTACTCCTCTATTTGATCTTAATACCACAGGTACATCTGGAAGCGCCACATTTGAGCAATCATAAGTTTTGACCGTAATAGTAACTTTTTGAGAATTATCAGCAAGAATTTCACTGACATTTGAAACAATACTAGAGTACTGAGGACAAGCCTTAGAAGGAACAATGGCACCCACGTTAACAGAAGCGTTTTCTACCAAAGCAGCGCTAACACAACCTATCGAAAGGACCGCTGCGAAAAAAAAGGCTAAAAAAATTAATTTTATTTGCTTCATCATCTCAAGATTACTGGAGGCCTCCCACCGTTGGGCCTATTTATGTCGTTGAATTCTCTCGGTGATTCGTTTTTTCTTGTTATTTTTTTCTTTTTTCTATTCCTAAGAAATCTGATTATCAGCCAAGTAGTCAATATAAGTATGATTATAATAAAAATAATTGCTATGATTAGCCAATAAGGAATAATCCAGAATGAATAAGATGCAGCAAGGGAGTTCCCGCTTTCACCGTATACGATTCCAAGATTTGCGGTAAACTTACCGAAATTTTTCCAATTATACCCCCAATTATTTTCAAATTTACGGGCACTCTCAGGCAGAACATTCCCTCCCTGTTCATTGAAAACAAGATTGCCTACTTGTTTCCCAAACATATTTTTCACGATTATATTCCCGATTGGCCTGAAGTGGACGTTGCCAACATTTGCAATACGAGTACCGATGTTAACATTATTACCCTTTAGATATAAGGTGCTGTCCGTGCCAAAATCCACTATATTTCCTTTTTCCGTAACATCCCCTGGTACCTCCACAAGAACAAGGGATCCGATCATACTAGAGATTGCGACTTGGGAGCTACCGTTGCCAGTTGAGCCAGGATTTGAAACAAAAAATACAGCGCCATAATGACCTCCTGGTTCCGCATCTATTGGGACCGAAATAGTATATTTAAAATCCACTACCTGCTCCGGCATCAAAGCTATTGCAGCTGGTACATAACTAATCCATGATGCAAGCGAAAATTTGCTATTGCTATCGCCCGCGTTATAAAAAGACGGCCTACCATCTTCGCCGCTCGCCTTAAGATCCATTGTTTGCGGATAAACTTCAATCATCCTCCCAGAAGTATTGGTAATCCTAATAGTTTGATCCAAGCTCTCGCCTGATTCAATCTTTGGTTCTGAAATGGGAGGAGAAATCGTAAGACCTTCCCCAGTATTAGTTTCTTCCGCAACAGCATTTGTAAAAACAAAAACTAATGAAGCAATAAGCGCAAATATGAATAAACACAAATTACGCTTTCTCATATTTTAGAAATTACCAGTAGCTATGTAGGTTAGAGTGTCTACATAACTACCGGCCTTTGTAGACGCTGATATAGCCGCTAAATGCTTAACCGTAATTGAGTGGTTCGAAGAAGTTGCAGTATTGTAGGTAGCAAGATTTTGTGCAGTTCTCTGAAGAGCACCCACGTTGTTACCGGATACATTGTAAGGGGCCGCAATTGTAGCGCTAGCAGAACTTGCATTTATACCATATCCCTCGGTTCCTGCTGAAAGAAGAGCAGAAGCTGAAGCGATGTAGGTGCTTGTTCCTGAATTGAAAAGACCTGCATTTGTTCCGGTTCCTTCGTCCTGAATCGTTATTGTATAACCGTTAACTCCATTTGTGCCTACCGTAAGCGTTATATCTCCCGTAGATGTAGATACCGAGCCAGTGCTTAGTTGACCAAAGGCAGTCGAATTTGCAGAAAGAGAAAATGTGATAGAAGGCGCAACAGAAGCCGTAACTGATACTTGATCGTTATCAACAATTACGACTGCAAAGGAACCACTATCATCCATGGTTCCACCAATATTAACTATATAGGTGTTAGCAGTGCCTGGATTTCCTACCTTATGAGTTGCTCCACCTAAAACAATGGTAACAACACTAGTAGCACCAATAGTACCTGTGCCCGATGTGAAAGTAACTACCTGACCTGCGACCTGAGCTCCCCAAGTAGTACCAGAAGGCGTCGATCCAAGCGTTAGGGGGGTCCCGTCATCTTCAAGCTGCATATCTGTATATACAAGCGTACTAATATCGAATCCCGCAGGAAAAGTGACTGTAATGGTTTCTCCAGCCGCTACGCCAGTAGGCGTAGTAAACTCGATTGTATGAATAGCATCCTCGTCCTTCGCCTGTCTAGTCATAGTATCTGAAATAGCTGAAACCGATTCAGCCTTGACCCCAAACGGAAACGCTAGAAGATTTAACAATAATATAAGTCCTATGATAAATGGCTTCCTGCCATATTCTTTTACAGTTTTCATCACCCTCCTTAGTTTTTCTATTTTACTAAATAATTATACTAAACTGTTCTACTTACGTATACATCTTATCCACAAGTAGATAATTACAACTAATACTATTATATGGATTGATTACAAAACATCAAGTAGTATTTTACTAAAAAAATAGCCCAGGCGATAAATCGCCTGGGCAAATTGTAGTTTTTCTAGGTATGTTTATATGGTTGCCCCTACTTCTTGTATCATTTCTCTAATTGTTTGTATGTCACAGTTTCTAAATAGCTTACAGAGCTTATGCCCATGCCTTCTCAGCGCCTTCCAATCACCATCCTCTCTTGCCATAAAGAATTTTTTTAACCTGCTCTTGATAGTTGCTTCGTTTATTGGAGTAATACTTTCTTCACTTGTGCCTTGGAGCATTATCCTTTCCACGCTAGGAAAGCCTATCTCCAAAGGTATACCCTTTAGACTGATACATACAGGAGTAATTTCATACGGACTTTTTACCAAACTGTTACTACCTCTCATAACCATACCTCCTAAAAATTTTTGTTTTCAAAGAACTTGGCAATAGAAAATGCCCTAAGAGCGGAAACAAAAAAGGCCCCGCTTCGTAAGGGCATTTTGACAAGCAAAAGACTGCTTACAAAGCTTAAGCCTTGAAAGTAAAGAACCAAGCAAATTGTACTTGTGTCTTTTGCATAAAAAATATTTTAAATCAGATATACATTAAAGTCAACGCTATTCACCTCTTCAGCTATTTCTAAGAATCTGTTTGGCATAATGGAAAAATGAGGAAGCAGAAGATCATATCTCGTAAGAGTAAAATTTACAATTCTTTTATCAAAAAAAATATAAAGATAATAACGGCTTGTTTTTTATTTATTTTAACTTGTTTGATTGTCAATATATCTAGCTGTAAAAACGTCCTCGACCCCAATAACTCATCTACTACTGACTTACAAAATACTGCTGGCACATTAGCCACAAAGAACTCCGAGAACAAAATAAGAAAAGCGGAGTTAGAAAAAAATATAAATAGCATTATTGCTAGCTATCCGGAAGTAGACACTTCAGTTTCCTTAAAAGACTTATATTTTGACGTAACTCAGTCCTATGGAAATACAAAATCATATACAGCCGCTAGTACTACAAAAATAATCACCGCAATATACTATTTAAGCCTAGTAGAGGAAAACAAAAGGGCCCTTGAGCAAATCATTGGAGACTATACTGCAAAATGGCAAATCCAACAAATGATAAATCAGAGCAATAATAACTCTTGGTATCTTCTTAATAATAATTTAGGGTATTCCAATCTAGAAGATTATGCTCACTCAATAGGACTTACCTCTTTCGATTCGTTAGAGAATACAATTACTGCAACTGAAGAAAATCTTTTATTACAAAAATTGTATAACGGAGAATTATTAAGCAATTATAATAAGAAACTATTACTCTCCTACATGCAAAATACAAACTACGAAACCCTCATTCCCGAAGCACTACCAGATAACGCAATTGTTTATCACAAATATGGTCTTTTGGATAACAATCTACACGACAACTCAATAATTATCTATAAAGGCAATGTGGTCTTTTTAACAATTATGACCGATAGTATAAATACAGTCGATTATACCGAAAGAACTGAGCTTTTCCATGAAATAGTAAGTGCAGTTCTAAAATTTGAGCAAATAGATAGCTGATATCTAGAAAATAGCAACATCGTAACGACATAAGCCAATCGCTTGCTCTAGAAATGTAATAAGCTGTCTTGATACGAAGAAAAATTATTTGCACTAAAAAGAGCCTTTTGGTCCTTTTTACTTCTTCTTTTCAATTCTAACTTTCTTGCGTTCTTTTTCTTTTTCCTCTTTAGGGATCGTTATTTTCAATACCCCATCTTCATAACTTGCTTTTGCCTCGTCTTCTTTAACCTTTGCAGGGAGACTAACGCTCCTCTGAAAAGAGCCACGTCGTATTTCCTTATAGTAATAATTTTTTTCTTTCTCTTCTTTCTTTTCTTCTCTATTTCCAGTAACTCTTAAATAATTATCTCCTACCGTAATATCAATGTCTTCTGGTTTCATGCCTGCGATATTCATTTCAGCAATAATATTTCCCTTTTCTTCATAAACATCTACTGAAAGATCCATAGATATATCGGTTTTTATTGGAGTCAAAGCAAATGGTTCTTCAAAGATTCTATCTATTTCCCTAAATGGGTCCCATTTCATGATGGCCATAATAGCCTCCTTTCTTTGGTCGACTTAAAGCTCTTGCTTATATCTAAAAATTGTTTTCTCTTTTCTTTGATAGCCCCTCCTTTCTTAAGTTAGGCAACTAATATCTAAAGTTTGCTGCTACGAGACTTTTTTCCGGAATCCTATCTTCGCCAAGAATAATTACTTTTCCGCCATTTTTAACTGTAAGAATTGATAGCAAATTGGCATATGGACAATAAATGTTCTTGGATAGATTACCCACAGATGTAAGCTCTGACTTCTCACTGAAACCGTTAAATAAGTTTTTGTCCTCATTCAGAAATAACGTTCTAATTCCGCCAGTATAAGCAATCCTGAGTATCTCGCTAGGATTATTAGAGGCTTTTCCGTCATTCTTTAAATCAAAATACCTCTGAAGTTCATTCTCTTTGTTTGCCTCATAGGTTTTTTCAATCAGCTTCAAGGCTTGGTCATATATCTTTTTTTCATTGGTAGGATCAATATTTATAAGAACACTTGCTTCTAACAAATTCTTATAACTATTCAATTTCCTATACTCCGCAACTACAAAATCCGTACCAGCGAGAACTAAAGGAAGATCAGAGTCTTTGATAAAGCTAGAAACCTTTTTTTCCAGCTGTCTAATAAGGTCGCGGACTCTCATTTTATCATCTTCTTTTAATCCTCCTCTTCCGTGAAAAATTATATTCTCAGAGGACTTATCGCTCCCATCTTTAGCAATATGAAAAAAGTTACTTTCTTCTCTTTCATAAACAGATTTAACTTCACGAAGAGATTTTGCCATTTCTTTAGTAGTGATTTCCTTAATATCATATTTATTTGCCTGATATAGCTTACTTCCATTGTAGTTTAGGGCAAGAATATAAAAATTATTATCAGTAAATAAAAAGTCAAGAATCGGCAAAATATTATAATAGTTTGAGACCGTAACAGACTCCTTGAATCCTATTGGAAATAAAAAATATTTAATTTCGTGAATAGAAATAAAAATAGATAAGCCCTGTTTCTGGCTCATCCAAAAAGCACTATTATCAGCAAGATTAGATACTTCTTCAAGTATCTTTTTCGCTTTTTCCCGAGTAACATCTAATGAAATCAACCTTTCATAAGCCTCTTTGATTAAGCTTTTGAGAATTAAGGGATATTGCTTGGTCTTAGCGGAACCAACTCCTGTAGACATGTATATAGAGACCTGGTAATCTTCGTTTCTTTCACAAAGACTTAGAATGTCTTCATTACTTAAACCGTCCATCACAACCTCCTTTCAAATAGTTTATTTCTACTCGAATTTTCCGAGGCTAGTGGTTATCTGTGATTGCATTCTAACACAAAATCACTCAAATTTCTATATGTAGAGAATTATCGTTTACTAGGAGAATAAGTGTAGACTAATATCCTTGTGGTGGTTTTTTCTTCTTGCCTAAGTGCTTCAGATTGAGTGTTTTAATCTGTTCGAAGATGTTTTCTGTTTCTGCTTCCATCTCTCTCCTATTGAATCCTCTGTCTTCAGCGACCAAAAGAGCGTACTCTTTAGTCTTCTTAAAGTCGTTTTTATACTTGGTGTTAATATCTTTCCAGCGAATACCCTCAAATGCAGCCTCTAGCTTCTTGTCATACTCAATCACTTTTTTTGCCATTAAAAATGCAATTGCTGGATATCCTAGGTATCCTACAAAATATGAAGCGTTGTCATTACACATAATTGAGTTTGTCTCCGGATCATACTCAATCTCATAAAATTTGTTACGACTAGAAGAATAGAGCTTCCCTTTATTATCAGTAACTTCTAACCTGCCGTCTCCGAGACTGCCCAGCGCTTCATATATTTTAATTTTTGGCGGCAAATCCCAATACATAACCGTATTATAACATAGCAAAAAAGCTAATTGGTTCCGGGAACTGGAATACAGCTTATATTATCTAGATTACTGTTTATTCTCTACCTGATATCTCTTATTAGGTGGCTCTCCGATCACATTATCACCGCTATCATTTTGATTTATCAGCAAAAAGCCAAGAGTATAGGATATCCCTGAATCAGAAGGCTCGTAAACTAGCGTGCTAGTATCAGTATCAGAAGACAAAAGTTGAGGATCCGTATTCTTCAGAGCCTCCATTGTCTGAGGGTAAAAATTATATTCCACGTAATACATCTCGAGTGCGTTCTGGATCTGATGCGCCAATGACTTGTTTATTGCATCGCTCTCCTTGGCTTCCATGTCCTCTTTTATAGTTAACAAATCAACCGTTTCAGAGATATTTGCACCGTCCGGCAAGGAAATATTGTCTTGATCGTTATAATTGAATTTGAGGCCAAACATCACATCAAAGTCCTTAGTGATTTTCCCACTTCCACTGTTATCTTCTAACATATATTCATCATAATAATAACTATTCTCATCGTATATAATTTCAACTGTGGCATTGAACTCTAACTTATACATCTTGAGATTACTTTTATCTATCCAAAAGGTAAGAGTAAATTTTGGCAGAGAAATATCATAGCCAAGATCGTCACCCGAAACTTCCCTTGCCTTATCTTTCATACTCTTAAGGAGATTGCCCTTTTCTTCCTCGCTAATTTTAAGCGCGTACTTGTAGAGGTTGATGCCATCAATTTTTTCATCTTCCTTCCTAACCACATATTTAAGGTCTTCTTTTGTAATGTTAACATTATCCTTAAAGGCCTTGGTAACCCCATACTTCTCACATGCCTGAGAAATGTTCTTATACTCTATGTATTCTTTCTTGCTATTATCCTCATAGTTATAGTCAGTGACATAAAAAGCATCTTTCTCTTTTATATACATAAAATCCATATTTCCAAAATAATTGAAGTAATCGCCCAAATCCAGTTTGACGTCTTGATCGCTGTCGATAAGCACCTTACCGCCTACTGTAATATTCTCAGTCCCCATCTCAAAATCAACTTGTGCTCCACTGATTTCCAACAAGTTTTTTTCTGCTTTATTTAAAATAGCAAGATCGGAAGATCTTTGATAATAATAAAAACCAAAATAAGCCCCAGAGCCAAGAATCCCCAAGCTCAAAAGCGTAATTGCGGAAATAGTAAAAATTTTTTTGATTTTTCCAGAATTTCGATTTACTTCGGGTTGCGTACCAAAATTATTCACCTGAGCCGAACTTACAAAACTTTCTGTAATACTAGGCGTCTGCATCTGAGATGCTTGACTTACGATAGAGCTTGAGAGTCCAAAGGATTGCGGTTCTGATGGCTGGAGAATAGGAGTTTCCTGCTGTTTACCGATTATATTTCTTTCTTCTTGGATATCTTCGTCTCTCATACTCATAACTTTTTCCGAATTGCTCATTTCGAAGTCATTGAATTGCCCAGGAGTACTAGGAACTTCTGAAATATTTTCCAAAGAAGGCGAGCTTGTGTCTCTCAAAGAAGTATTCTCGTTAATATCATTCATCGCCGAATCATCACTAACAGCATTGCTATTCACTCCCCCTGCAAGACCTTCTGATTCATTCGCTTCCTCAAGATCCATTCTTATCCTTCTTTCTTCTTAATTAAAAAATAAAATAAACACCGAGTAAAAAAATAATATAATTATAAAACAAAGTAAGTATAGAATTGTCATAAACTCCGCAAGCTCCCTAATTGGCCTGCTATTCGAAAATAAAGCAAAGATATTGATTGTCAGCATAAAGGCAATAATCATAAATATTCCTACCAAATTTCCTTTATTAGAAAAATACACGCTGCTGACGAGAGAAGTAACAACCAAAACTAAGTTAGTAATTTTTAGAAAAGCATAACTATCGAACATAAATTCGAGGGTCTTCTCAAGCCTCTTTTTCTTAAGATTATGCTTTTTATCTCTCTTATTCATATTTCAGGGCATCCAATATTTTTATTCTAGTCGCCCTGAATGCAGGATAAAATCCAGTTAAAAATCCTACAATCACTACCATAATAAGAGTGAGAAAAACAAATATAGCGGGAAGATAAAAAAGATTAAGAGGTTCCGAGCCGCTTCTTATCGCATAAAAGTTGAACCAGTAATTGGCAAGTTTTCCAATTATAAATCCATTTGCTATACCCAATATTCCACCGATAAAACTTATAAGCAGGGCTTCTGATAGGAATATAAAAAATATGTCTTTTTTTGTCGAATTATTAGCCTTTAAAACCCCGATCTCTCTTGTTCTCTCAAGAAGAGATACGGTAAGCGTGTTAAACATTCCTAGAACCGCAACAAGCATTGAAATCAATCCAAAACCACCTATTATATAACGAAATATAACAAATATTGTGCTTATCTGCTTTATAGTGTCCCCTAAATAACTAGTACTAAAACCCATCTTTTCCACAATTTCGCGTGTTTCTTCAAGTTTTTCTTTGTTTTTTACATGGACTTTCACTTCGTTATAACTTGACACCGGAACATTTTTCGTAATAGTCCTCAAAGGAACAACAACAAAAGGGGAAAGCTCGTCATCAATAACCCCTATTATCTTATACTTCCCCAAATTAACGATTTCCCCGTCACTTACAGAAGGAGTTAAGACTTCGCTTGAGAGCATATCGACAGTTAGTTCCGTATTTGCATATTCAGCAACTTCTATATTCATTAATTTGAGAGTGGCAGTACTAACAAGCATACTTCCATCATCTTGATTGTTGTATTTTGCTCCTTTATAAATATCTGTATTGGCCAGATCTAAAAACTCTCTAGAGTACCCATTTAAGACGATGTCCGTTTTGACAAACCCGTTGGATATTCTTCCGGCTAGTTTGATGCCGGGTTCTACTATGTCTACGTTCTCTATGTTTTTTATCTCTACTAGGTTCTCTTCGGTTACTGCCGCTATGTCGCTTTCGTCTACACCGGTATCAAAAACATATAAAGCATCTTTTGAAGCAATCTGGCTTGTTGTCATCTCTTCTACGCCATAACCCAGAGAAGTAAGAAATATAATTGTAGTTATCCCTATGATTACGCCGGAAATCGTGATAACGCTCCTAATCTTTCTGCTCATTAAATTACGCCAACTGATCTCAAATATATAAAGTGGCTTCATTTTATCTTGACCCTTTCTATCTCTTCCTGCTCTTCCTCTTCCGCCATCTTAATAATGTTTTTATCCGCAAGGTCTAGAATATCCCTTTCTGAATTAAATTTAACCTGATTAGGCCAACCTTTGGTTTCTATTTTTGTAATCTGGCCGTCTCTCATATAAATAACTTTTGTCGCATACTCGAGCAACTCTTCATTATGAGTAACCATCACAATGGTTCTTCCCAGCTCCCATTTAATGGTGCAAAAAAGATTCATTAGAATATCAGAAGACTTTGAATCAAGATTCCCCGTAGGCTCGTCAGCCATTATAATTTCTGGATTATTAACGATTGACCTGAGCAAACTGACTCGTTGTTGTTGACCACCAGAGAGATCCATGGGTTTATGATCATAAAACTTCTCCAGCCCTAGTATCTTAAGAAGCCGCATTGAACGTTTACGAGTCTCTTTCCTGGATTTACCTGTGAGCAAATACGGTATCCCGATATTATCAGCCACGTTCAAAGATTTTACCCAAAAAGCTGATTGGGGAACCATACCAATATACTTACGTAAAAAGTTTACTTTAATTTTTTCGTCAAGTGTATAAAGATCCTGCCCTTCTATATAAACATTCCCAGAGGAAGGACCTTCCCAACCGTTAATTATATTAAGTAACGTGGACTTGCCACACCCTGATGGACCATTTATCATAACAAAGTCGCCTTTTTCTATTTCAAAACTAAGTCCTTTGAGGATTCGGATACACTTGTCTCCTATCATAAAGTCCTTTACTAGATTGTCAGCTTTTATGTATATTTCTCTTTTTTTCTTATTTTTTATCATTCAAATATTCCTCCTAGCCAACCAAAGTTCCTAGAAAAAACAGAAACAATATATTCAAGTGCGCTCTTTCTGGGAGAAGAAACAACTAACGTCTTGATTTCCGAAATTGTTTCATTGCCTGCAGAGTCTTTCACCTTAACCCTGTAGGTATAAGGTATCCCTGGCTCACCAAGCTTCATAGAAATAGTATGGTTAGAAGCAGTAGAGGTTGTATTGGAGTTAATATTGAAGGCAGTACTTCCAGCCCCTTTTGCTGCCTCAACAACAGCAATTGAGTCTTCGTTGGTTACTACTTTAACGGTTAGCTGGGTTTCTGCCGAACCTCCTTCTCCAATAACTTTCTTTTGGTCTGTTATTGTTATTATTTTTGGTGGCATAGTATCCGAGAGAGTTGTTATATTATGGTTCTCTACCATTGCGGCGTTACCAAACTTATCACGACCACTGACCGAAATCGTATAATACTTTAACGGCTGAAGATCGCTTATCTCCACTTCATGTTTTTTTACCAAAGCGCTCTTGAGATATTCTTTCGTTTTAACTTCGGGTGTTGAATAACTAACTATAGTACTTGTTTCAACATTTGTTTCATAAGAAATTATAACTGTCGGGCTGTCTACTTCTGTTTTATTTTGAAATTTTACGTTTGAAATCTTTGGCATTGGTAGTGTTGATTCTTCATATATGTCGGATGTAAACAGATTCCCTTCTTCGTCTAATGCCTTAATCTGAAAGTAATATGTAGTCCCATCATCAAGATCTGACAATTTGACAGTGTGTTTCTTGACATAATAGGGGTCTTCCTCAACCGATGAAGCCATATTTTGAGTTTCTCCGTAAACTATACTACCGTAAGATGGTACATTCGACTCCCAAGTGATAAGCATAGAATCAAGCCTGACGTCCTCAACCTTAAGACCCGAAACCTTTGGCGCAGGAGCGGTAACAAACGAACCCATCTCCGAATACCCAATATTTCCGTCTGGATCTTGATAAACGGCCTTAAAATGGTATGTAGTTTCAGGGTAAAGCCCGGTAAGAGATACTTCGTGATCTGTAACATAAGTTGTTAGAGGATTTGATATGTTCTGACCCAGCTCTTCGGTAACACCAAATTGAACCGCCGAGTTGGCTTCACGGCTGGTCGCCCATTTTATAGTCGCTGTTGTTGCTCTGGCAACAACTTCCGGCTCTTTTACTATATTAGGCGGATTCTTATATCTCCCCGTAGCAATGGCAGAGGACACCGAAGAAGCAGCTGATTTATTTTGTGTTTTATCTACAGCAACGACATAGTAGTAATGAACAGAATCTCTCTCAAGATTCGTATGAACATAAGCAGTTCCTGACGTATTTGCTATTTTTGCATAATCTCCTTCCTCGTCTTCAGACTCATAGATGTCATAACCGGCAAAATTATTCTCATCCCCAATATCCGGGGCCATCCAAGACAGAACTAATCTGAATTGCGCCGATTCCTTATCTGAAATATCACTTACGTTTAAATAAGTAGGAGAACTCGGGGCTGAAGTGTTCGCTATAAAGGGAATTTTCGCATATTGCTTATAATCGATATTCCCCGCTTCGTCTTTTGCTACTACATAAAAATTATTCTCACCTTTTTGTGTTGCAAAAGATCCGGGCCCAACCGATGTAACCATAGTTGAGTTGGTATTATAAGGTCCTGGCTCACTATTGACGCTATAATAATATGTAATATTATTTACATCTCCAATATAACTAGCAGGTGGATTCCAACTAAAAGAGAATTCGTTTATTTCTCTTTGTTCTGGAATTGCTAAAAGGTTCTGGGGTGGTGATGGAGCTACGGCACCAAATTTGTATTGCACCATTTTTGTTCCCGAAGAAACATTCCCCGCACTATCCTTCACACGAACAAAGAATTCATTTACCCCTGCTCTATATTTACCTTCTGGATGTTCGGCATTTGGAATAGTGACCGTCAGTTCTCCCGAAGGAATATCAAACCAAGTCCCGCTAAGATCGCCGCCAGTCCTATACTGTATCATGGGCTCTAATCCTGTTTCAGGATCATTTGCCGGATCTGACATTGTAAAAGTAAAGTTATCTATGTTTGTGTAGCCTTCAGGATTTACATTTAGATCTTGGGGGTCAGTAGGTGCATTAATGTCTAGTTTCATATTGAAAAGCTGTTTTATCTCGCCTTGAGTATTACCCGCCCTGTCTCTTGTCTGAACCAATAAGTAATATGTTTCTCCATTCTCAGATGGGCTAAATTTATAATTTAAATTATTGCTGCATTGTGACAAAGTACTCGGCGTAGCATTGATATCTGTTCCAAAATAGACGAAGTAGCAATCCACACCTGCACCACCAACACCATCGGTAGCGCCATTCTCCGCGTCTTCAGTAGGCAAAGTGAAATACGGCTCCACCGTATTTGCCCACTCTCCGCTTACAAGGTCAACTCCTCCAATCTCTTTACTTTTTGCAGAAAAAACTGCTTGCGGGTTGGAAGGCGCCGTTTCGTCCTTATAGTAATTTATTTTTAACGAATCAACTACTGGACTGTATATCCCGTCGGTAGAATTAAGCGTTATCCTAACTTTTACATATCTTCCTACTGGCGAATTTATTACATATTCATTTGCGCCATTTATTAATTTTTCATTAGAGACGTTTGACCAACTAGACCAAGTCAAGTCATCATTGGAACTTGACGTTTCGATATTAACATTTGTATTTGTTTGGGTACTGGAAGCCACTACTAGATTTGCCCAATTATAGTTTTTAGTTAGATCAATTGAGTCAGATGTGTAAACCCCCTCTTCCACAAAGCTTGTATTTGTGGTTTGGCCGATATAAGTTAGAAGTCCGTCGTTATACGTTCCCACTCCTGCTGTATTACCAGGACTAACAAAAATTCTTTCGCCTATAGAGACAGAATTGGCTCCACCATTAGTGGTTCCTGCATATATAATAGAGGGTATATCTACCACCCTTGACCAAGAATTTCCAGAGATACTATATCTGTAAAATTCACTTGTTGAGTTACCTTTTGCCAAATAGAGATAACCGTCATTTCCGTCAACTAGAAAAGCATCACCAGCGACCGTAGTAGCGGTAAACGGAGAAGGCGAAGTAGGCAAAGAAGCCAATGCGTTCCACGTTCCAGAAACTGCATTAGCAAGATCTATAGAATAAAAAGTCATAGTCCCAAGCCCCCTCATTCGGTATAAGACTCCAGATTTTATAACTGCTTCCGAGCCTGCTCCAAAAGTAATACCGCTTAGACCATTAACCGAAAGAACAGCTGACCACCTTGTACCATCGGTGCCGTTTAGATCGTATCTGTACCAAGTGTTAGTTGAAACACCTCTAGAAAAATAGATATATTGACCGCCATCCCACTCTATCGTAGACCCAGATCCTGAAGCAGCTGGTAAAAAATCATTTTCCATCTCTGTCCAGGTGTTCGTAGAGATATCATACTTAAATACTGAACTACTAGAATTGCCTGCAATTCCATATATTGCGTTTTCAGACTGGACATAAGCAAGACTCGCTCCATCATACGCACCGGTAGGAAAGCTAGACATCTGAGTAGTAATTCCTGTTCTAGTGTTATATCTCACAAAGGTATTATCAAAAGAACCTCTTAGTAAATAAATATTTTGGCTATTATCTCTAGAAACAGCCGACCCAGGTCCGAAATTATAATTTGTAGATCCTAAATAATTAGATCCGAAGAAACCCGCTGTAGGTAAGTACCAACTATCTTTTTCAATATTGTATTGATAAAAGGCGGTTGTTCCTCCTCTTATAGTATACAAATTTCCATCATATATAGTTGAGGCCGTTCCAGTTGAAAAAGGAACCACGCTTTTTGCCAAACTACTCCATTGACCAGAAGCAGGGCTATAGTGGTACATTTTATTTGAGTTATTGCCTGGAATAAAAATAAGACTGGAGGAGGAAAGATCCCAATTTAGTGAAGCTCCAGCTCCTGGGATCATTGGCAGTAAATCAAGAGGAGTCCAGATGTTGGTCGAGATAGTATATTTTGCAAAGCCTCCTGCATATGCACCCTGGATGGCGTAAATAGTATCATTACCGTCATAAGCCATAGACGACCCCGTTGTTGGTGCAACAGAATTGGTTTGATTTGGATAACCAAAGTTAATATTTGATCTAGTTGTCCACTGACCGTTTGTACCTTGAGTATCATACCTGTAAAATCCGTCATCGCTATTCCCGCGCATCACATAAATATACCTACTGCCATCATAGACAGAAGTACTGCCAGTGCTAATTGTCCCCGGAATTGGTGCTGCTGCGGATAGATCCGTCCATGCCGAGCCATCAAATCTATAAAAATTTTGAGTCGTCTGAGCTCCCCCGCGAATAGCGTAAATATAATTACCTGGGCCATCCACGATACTCCCTCCAGCCGCCAACGCAACCGGCAAATCAGCTGTCGCTGTATTCCAAGTATCGGTATTGATATCATAACTATCAATAGTTATGGCTCCACCCCGTGCGTAATATATTAGTGACCCCTTTGTTACCATGCTTGCTGAAGAAGCAGTAGTCGGAGCAGGTGTAAGTCTGCTTTCTTTCCAAAAACCTTCCTTTGAGTTTAATTTCAGTTGGTTATTATTCGCACTCAATCCTTCTAAGGTGCCTGTAAAATCAGAGGTAAGTGTTTTAGTGATACTCGTAAGAGGAGCCACTCCTACGTAATTGTAAACAAATCCCTGATAAACATCATCAGAGACATTTCCCGCATTATCTTTTGTTTTTATTCTAATATAATTATTGCCGTTGGAGTCTAAGTTATTCAATAAAGCATTTGAGGTTGCTACAAAGAAGGAGCCCGTTGATAAATTTGCAGGATCGGCATTTGGGTCTGTTCCTGCATATACATAATATCCAGCTATACCCGACTCGTTATCTATTGCCCCAGTCCATGAACAAAATGGATGATCATATCTATAAGGACTTTCTGACGTCAGTTGGTCTCCCCCCACTTGAGCAGAATAACAGGACATGCTAGTTGGGTTCACAGGGTCGCCTTCATCAGAAACATACGAAATATTGAAATCGCTAACAGTCGGGGTGTAGAGCCGATCAGCAGTCGAGTTAAAGACAATTTTCACTTTAATAAAGCGACCTGGCTGTGAAGTAATCGTATCTCCCACTACAGCAGACCACCCATTCCAAATTGACCCGTTATCGCTTGTATTTGTTTCAAAAGCCAGACTCGCTCCTGTTGGAACATTTACTGTCTTTGTGAGCGAATTCCAGCTAGTAACATAAGTTAAATCAAAAACAGGACTTTCGTATGTACCGCTAGCAAGATATTTTGTATTATTCTGGTTAAGATAGAGCAATTCAGACGCGCCATTTCCTCTTTCTACAAATATTCCATAAGAACCTGCCGCTTCGATGGAGGCTCCTCTATATGCTCCAGCGTCATAATAAAACGGTGAAGCTTGTGAATATTTTGGCAGATCTTGTAGCCTCCTCCAGGCACCTCCATCATACTCATAAGTTGAAAAAGAGTAGTTGCCGGCAAGTGCATAAATCTTACCAGAATTAACCGTAATATCAGTTCCGTAATACGGCGAAAAAGGCAGCCTGCCTATTTGGGTCCAGCTGTCACCCAAAATATTATACTTATAAAAGGCCGTATTACCGTTTCCTATAATAGCGTAAACATCTGTCGCAGTAGCAACTATGCCAGCGCCGACATCAGCGATAACTCCTGTTGGCAAATCAGCAGGATCAAAAGTGGTCCAATTATTGTTGGTTATTGAATATGCATAAAAACTACCGCTATTATTACCTCTAATCGCATATATCAAATCCCCGGTTCCAGGATAGGCCAAGGATCCTCCATTTCTAACAGCTAGTGGCACTGTGGCCTGAGCCAACCATCCCCCGGCATCATTTGTAGTATCGTATCTATAAAAACTTGTTGAATTTCCCTGAAAAAGATATATATATTTTCCAACCTTTATGGCTTTCGTGTCATAACTCAAAGTTGGCAATCCTGTAACAGTTCTAGCTGACCATGACATTGTGGCAAAATCATAATAATAAAAGCCAGAGGTCGGAGATCCTCCCTTGAGACCGTAGATTCCTGCATTACCGTCATAAATAAGATCCGCACCTGTAGTGAAGCCTATTGGCGCTGTAGAAGCTGGCTGGCCGAAAAGCGAAGGGCCCACAAATGTATCAGTAGAGGGATCAAATTTCCAGAAATCGTAAGTCCCGTTACCTCTAAGGCTGTAAAGTAATGCATCGGCCGGATTGTAGGCCAAAAGTCCGGAATTAGTCGTACTCGGAAATGGCGTAATAGCTGAAGTGGGGCAAGTAGTTCCCGATATAGTACACTTATAAAAATTTGTAGTAGAATTACCGCTTTGAATGTAAATGCTTCCTGAAACATATTGCACATCGGTTTGCCAGTTTATAGTTGGCATTCCGGTAGTGACTATAAGCTGCCACCCAGGAGTCTCTATATCAAAACGGTACATAGCAGTTGCAGCTGCCGCTCCATTTCCCCTTAATGCATAAATGTATTGACCGCCATCAAACACTAATTCAGCTCCGTTGCCTGCTGCGTTCGGCAGAATACTCGAAGAATTCCACTCATTAGCGATTAGATCATACACAAAGAAATCTTGCGAATTATTTGCTCTCAACAAATAAATATTTCCAGCAGCATAAATAATACTTGACTGGGGTCCTGTAACGTCCGAAATATCAGCAAGTCTTGTCCATGTATTACTCGCAATGGTGTATTTATAAAAAGCCTTCGTGTATCCGCCAAAAATTACATACAAATTCCCCGCATTATCTCTGGTAACATGAGAACCAGTTCCTACGCCAACTGGGGATTGAGCCAGTGCGGTCCATTCGTTTTTTGTAGGGCTATAAGCCCAAAAGTCATTATCACTGTTACCCCTCAGAACGTAAAGGATCCCGTTATAAAAAACACCTGCTGTTCCAACACTAACCGTCTGGGGAGGAGTCTTCAATACTCTCGTCCCCCACTCTCCGCTAGCCTTCAATTTGATATTCCCGCTTTGATCTTCCGTATCAAGATTACTGATAACTCCTTGTTCCCATTCCTCCTTCAAACTAACCCCTTGATTTAAGTTTGCTGCATAAAGCGGGGTATTTACAGACTGAATCAAAACGGTGATGAGAATAACGACCCAGACTGCGTTATGACCGTGAAAGAGCGCTTTGTGAACTTTTTTGTGCTTTGGGTGCTCATGCCATCTTGAATAAATCGATGACTTACTAGAAATAACTATATGAAGTCTTGAAACCAAACCACGTAAAAAGCGCCACAAGCTGACACAAAAAATGAAAACTCTTTTTAGAATTTTTTTAAATCTTGTGATAAAAGAAATTATTGTCTTATCTTTTTGTTTCTTGCCCCTGAAAAGAATCTGACCCTCCTAAAAAACATTTATCCTGTCTAATTATAGAATATATTGACTCCTAGTTCAATAAATAATATTAGTAGTTATTGAGATATTTATTATTAATTTATATAATTTATTTTAGTGTAGACTATGTAGTCAGGTATTTAGTGTATAAAGATAATCATTTATGTATGACATATGAGAAAAATTTTAATCGTTGACGACGATCCAAGAATAAGAGAGATGTATAAAGAAGCTTTTGAGCTAAGCGGCTACAAGGTAGCTTTGAGGCCTGATGGCGAGAATATACTTAATCATATTAAACAAGAAAAGCCCGATCTGGTGATTTTAGATATAATGATGCCAAACATACAAGGGCTTGATTTACTAAAAATAATTAAAAACAATGCAAGAACAAAAAATACAAAAATCCTTATCTTTAGTGCTCTTTCCGACGAATCAGCAAGGAAGATTGCAATGAAGAATGGTGCAACACTTTTTTTGACGAAATCAGAAGCCTCTATTTCGCAAGTAATTAGTGAGGTAGATAACATTCTAGCAAAATAACTTAACGACTAGTTTTATAAATCATAATAAGCAATTTCATAATTGGAGAAGAAATGAACAAAAAGAAAGAAAAAGAAATAAGATCAGATTTTCTTGATACCTCAACGAATTATAAAAAAATCCAACAACTAACAGGATTAATTGCAGCTGGCGGAATTGCATTTATTGCAATTGATATTTTTTTCATAGATTTTGACTATACAAAAAAGCTAATAATGTTTTTAACGCTAGGATTTTTGTTTATTTTTACTCTAGCTTACTATCTAATACCATCCATTTATATGAAAAAGAGCCTGTCCTTCCTCCCCGACCTTTTTTATAACGCTGGCTTTTTTATAGTGATGATAAATTATGGAGCCAGAGGAGAAAGAGTAATTATCCTGATACTCTTATTCTTAACTATAAGCATATTCACGAAACCTACATGGTTATTTATTTTATCTGTTTTTGAAGCACTAACTTCAATTACATTATTCTACATTATTGCTTCGGAAATTACACAAGCCGCCTCAATTGTTAGTATTTTCTTCTACATAATGGGGATTATCTCCTTGATTATAGTGCTCAAGTCATTCGCCAGAGAAACAGTCTTCTTACGAAATAATCAGGAACGTCTAGCGAAGTTAGCTAACGATTTTGAAATCCAGAAAAATGAGATATTGAACCTAATAGATAACATACCAAATGGACTCATATCCGTTGATAAAAACCAAAAAATCTCTATCGTCAATAAAACAGCGGCATTATTCTTTGGTGAAAGTGAAGAAAGCGATCATCTAATTGGCAAGGAGCTAAATGAAGTCATGCCCGTTGTTTCCAATGAAGCGCAAATACTCCTAGTTGACGAGGTGCTAAAGACCGGTAAACAATCTTCTTACAGCGATTTAAAGCTAGTAACCACAAAAGGAATGTATCGCATTTCTGCAAGCGCAACCCCTGTTTTTGATAAAACTAATCGACAACTTGGTGCCATAATAACGTTCAAGGATATTACTGCAGAAAAATCACTTGATGAGCAGAGAGCCGAATTCAACTCAATAGCTTCTCACGAGCTTAGAACGCCTTTAGCGGTAATAGAAGGATTTACCTTCAACTTATTAATGAATAAGAAACTAAAATATGATGAAACAACAAAAGGATATATCGTACAGATAGACAGCGCTGTTAAATCGCTTATCAGATTAACAAATGATATTCTCACCGTCACGAAAGCTGACAACAACCAAATTAAAGTAGCCTTTGAAAAAACTGATTTAGAAAAAATAATTAAAGAAGTTTCTCAAGATTTCTCAGCAAAAGCAAAAGCAAAAAATCTAAAATTACATACAGAAATCAAAGAAAGGCTGCCAGAAGCATTAACTGATCAAGGAAAATTCAGGGAGATAATGACAAACCTTACAGAAAATGCAATCAAGTTTACGGAAAAGGGATCGATAACTATTACGGCGGCCGAGAGTCAAAAAGGAATCATTACTATAAAAGTTGTTGATACCGGTGAGGGAATTTCCGAAGCAGACCAAAAAAGAATATTTAACCGTTTCTATAGAGTAAACGACTTTCGCACTCAAAAAGCAGGAGGAACAGGTCTTGGCCTTTACATATCCAGAACGTTAGTAACAGCACTTGGCGGCAAAATAGGAGTTGAGAGCAAAAAAGGAGAAGGAAGTACTTTCTGGTTTACAATCCCAGTTACAATCCAAAAAAAGGTAAAGAGAAAAGAAAGTGAAAAACAACTTGATTCTTTTATAGAAAATCTTTAATCTAACTACAACAACTTATACAAAATGAAAGGAACGACAAATGTCTACCAAAAATAAAACAAAAGTAATGATCATAGACGACGACTCGAGAATACTCGAAATGTACCAAGCAGCATTAGAAGCACAAGACTACGATGTGGTTATTAAGCCAGATGGTACAAATGCGATTGACTTTATCAAGAAAGAAGATCCAGATTTGATAATCTTAGACGTTATGATCCCAAATATTACGGGACTGGACATACTGGATATGATAAAAGCTAGCCCAGCTATTAGCGACATAAGGGTAATAATTTTAAGTGCGCTTTCCGATGATGCAACAAAGGAAAAAGCAGCAAAATATGGAGCAAGCGCTTATCTAGTAAAATCTGAAGTTACTATGTCGGAAGTCATTGTGGTAATAAAAAAACTGCTTAATAATTAATAAATAAGCTATTCCCCTAAAATTGAAAAGTGTAGTTTTTCCAGAAAAGAAGTATTATACTAAAACTAGTTATGTGTTTTATTAAGTTTAATTAGGAGCATAAATGGACAAGAAGATTCTGATTATTGATGATGACCCTCAGCTGAGAGAAATGTATCAGTCAGCCCTTGAGGCGGAAGGATTTGAGGTTTACGTAAAGGCTGACGGAGAAAAAGCGCTAGATTTTATTGCTGAGGAAAAGACAAAGCCCGATCTAATAATTTTAGACATCATGATACCAAAGATTCACGGTCTTAATGTTTTAGATATGGTTAAGAATGACCCAGATATGAGAGATACTAAAATAATAATGTTAAGCGCTCTTTCCGACGAAGCTACGAAGAAAAAAGCAGCTGAATATGGCGCCGATAAATACTTGGTTAAATCAGAAGCCCTTATGTCAGACGTAGTAGAAACCGTAAAAAAAATAATTAAAAATTAATTTATAAAAATTTCACTAAAAAGAGATTCACTAACACAAATCTCTTTTTAATTTTGGCTTTCTTCATAAAATAATCCTGCGAGAACAGACATAAATCCGAGCATTAGAATTATTCCGAATAAAATATAAAAAAATACACTTTTTGCCGAATCTTGAAATGTGGCTCCAATACAAACAAAAAACCATCCAGATCCTAGCAAAAATGATTTGATCTTTGTAAACTTGCTTTTTACAAACTCCCTGATAAATATGAAAGATGTTACCGCCCAAGGAGCCAAAACGAGTAAAGCCATACCAGCGGTCAATCCCACGCTAGCTCCCCAATTTATGATTCCCGTACCCTCAATGAACGGCTCGTTTCTGTGTAAAAGCTGGAAAACAACAAAAACAATTCCTATCAAAATCCAAAAATAAGAAACATAGGTATTTTTTTTATTGTTTGGAAAAAATTTATATAGCGGTATCTGAACAGCGAACGCCCCTGCAGTATAAAAAAGTATTCTGCCAAAAAAATCAGCCCAGAATAGCAGATCTGCGCTTGAAAGAGAAATAGCTAAGAAAATTAAAATTACTGATTTTAGAAAAGAGACCGTAATGAAAAGCGACGACCAAAAAAGATATTTAGCAAAAATATTATTTTTCCCATAACCAACCAAATAAGTCTTGTAACAGAAAAGACCTAATATAATAGTATTCACCAGATAAACAAAACCACTAATCATACCATTAATAATATACTAACTATTGTTTTATGTCCATCAAGGCCTGGCAGATATTTCAAGATAGTTATTGGTTCTCACTATAAAACATACCTGCAAGACAAAACAAAAACCCCAAGATCATTGCTGAATTAGAAATGATATATAGATTTACTGCACTAAATGCGTCTGCAAAAAAACCTCCAAGACATATAAAGAAGAATCCGAAACCGATAAAAAAAGGCTTAGGCGACTGAAACTTACCTTTAATAAATTCCCTAATAAATATTATCGAGGTAGCTGCCCAGGGTATTATCATCAGGCAAGCCATACCCATACTTAACACAATATCTGTTTTCCAATTAACAATACCCGAGGGATTTATCGTAGGATGGACTATATTAAAAGACTGATAAATAAGCAGTCCAATACCAATAGCCGCAACCAGATACGAAAAGATATATCTTCTTTTATCGTTTGGGTAGAATTTGTAAAGAGGCACTTGTACCGAAAAAACCGCCGATGTGTAAAAGAAAATTCGTGCCAAGAAATTATATATAAATATAAAAACATCGTTTGCTGTATATACTGCTAGAAAAACCAAGATAAAACCAGTTAAGTAAGAAAAAGTAATAAACAACGATGAGAAAAACAAATAGTTGGCAAATGGATTTTCGATTTTTTTACCATAGCCAACTGAATAGCATTTATATGCGAACAAACCTATAATCACGGTACTTATTAGATATATTATTGCGGTTAACATTTATCATTTACTCCTTATTAAAATTTTGTTTTTCCAAATATTGGTTTCCTGCTCTCCTTCATAGTACAATCCTGCGAACACCACCATAAAACCCAACATTAATACTACACCAAAAAAGACATAACCAAAAACGGTTGCGGCCAAATCCTGAAAAAGACCCCCTATCACAGTAACTAGCAGTCCTGTACCAATCAGTAACGATTTTATCTTTTTTCTGTCCTTTAAATATTCAAAACCAAATACGAGTGATGTTGCCACCCAGCTAGCAAGAGCAATAATTGACATCCCGACTGCTAATATTGAGTCGGCTTGCCAGTTGATTATTCCCAATTTATTCACAAAAGGATAATTAGGAAATAACAACTGATAAGTAGATAAGGCTAGACCCAAAATACAAACATAAAAAGAGAATATATATCTATTCTTGCTTTTTGGAAAGTATTTATACAAAGGTATTTGGATTAAAAATGCAGACCCTAAATAAAAAAGGATCCTGCCAATAAAATCTATCCAGTACAGAATGGTATTACCGTCGGTAAAAATTGCAATAGGAATAAGAAGCGCTCCTTTCAAATAAGATAATGAGTAAAAAAATAGAGTCCAAAAAAAATAAACAAACAGTGAGTTGTTATTCTTTTTCATCGTCAAAAAAACTCTATAGCTAATTATTGCTACGACTATCCCATTTATTAGATAAACAATCGCCGTAATCATCTATTTAGATAATATATGTTTTATAATTATTTTTCCAGAAAATAGAAAAAAATTCTCGCTACGCCACCTACAAAATCATTCTTGAGACTATTTTTAGATTCTTCGGCTATCATAAGCCCAATGTAATATTGCTTGTCTCTGCCTAGGCCGGCAAGAGAAATCGCCTTGTTCACAATTTTTTTCCAATTGGACCACATGCCTTTTTATCGCCAACCAGCGCTTGATCTGCCTTTCATCCTCTTCAAAAATACGTCTTCCCATATAATATCTGCAATACCACTGAAACCAACCTCTAGGATCTTCCGGATATATCCACCCTTTCTTTTGCCAAAATGACAAGGGCTGGGAAGCGTTTACTTTAAAATAATTAAGCTTCGGGTCATGAAATTCGTGACAAAGTTTTGCGTTTTGATACCAGTCTTTTGGAAATTCATCTCTGCAATCAGTCATATATTTGCCTCCGAAGACGCCAAGCTCTAACATTTCTTTAGGCGTCAATTCTGGCTTAAACCGAAAATCAAAATTTCTGCCCATAGACTCAACTAGCCTGTAAGAATAGTTTTTCTGCATCAAGTCGTTTACAACTACTATTTTTTTCACGTTCTTATTCTAGCATAATGATAATTAGTAACTAACACTTTTGAGATTTATCATCCCCTCTTAGAAAGAGATTGGTTAAAAGAAGCTTAGTTATTATTCTTTGACATCCAAATTATATTCAGTAAACGATTAAATATATCTGTGCCTAGAAAAAGTGATTACTATTACCAATAGATTGCTACCGATAAATACATCATAGATCAAGGCTCTTTTAAATGTAGACGAAGACTAATTCACAGGATAGAAGTAATCTAATGATAATAAGGTCAGATCATTATCAATAAAGTTGTTCCTTAATCGATGTCCACCACCTTTCTGCAGCGACAGCAAGCTCTTGGTCTGTAGTAAAGTGAACGTTGTCATTGATATCAATATCATAAAGAATCGGGCCTTCTAAAATGTATTCAGATTCGTTCCAGGCTAATTTTTGAGCGGCCCTAATGTTGTTAATATTTTCCGATTTTACACCAGAAACTATACCTATTTGTGCAACTATTGTACTCACTCCGAAATCCCTATAAATATCTTCTGCAATTTTGACAATATTTTCTTTATATACCGCTTGAGACATCCCACTGATAGCATCTGATTCTCCTTGCCAAAAAAGAACAGCTTTTATCCCTCCAACTGCATTTATTCGTCTAGACATAGACCCATAGAGAGTATTGGCGTCGCTGGGACTAGAATCATTCCTTTGCCATTGCGTAATAGAAGTCAGTCCTTTGGCGGTAGGAATAAACGCGACTGGGACGCCTTGATCATTTACTATCTCAGATGCCAAAGGGGGCCAGATGGACCCTCCTGCGAGAAGACCTTCAGAACTGATAGCATCTACTTGCCCTAGGCTTGAATCTGTCGGGTCTTGTAGCCTTCTCCATTTGTCATCATTGCCAAATAAGGTAGCAAGCGTATTGAAAGCATTGTAGGTTTGATTATTCTCGCCTCTACCACTAGCATTACTCTGCCCAGCTATTACATAAATATCTCCAATCCCAACATTGGGAGTCATCGATAACACCTTTTTATTGTTTGTAAATCTAACAGATAGTATTCCTTGTCCTGCTGACTGGTTCTTCAGAACACCATTAAAGATACCGTTTGAAGGATCTTCGGAAATGATAGCAAAAGCTCCACCATTCCAAGAAGCCTCTATCGAGCTCGGCTCTCCGACATATCTTCCAGTTACCAATATGTCCGCTCTACTGTTTTCTCCTCTTTGAATGATTTGATACGCAACAGGGCTGGTTATAGTAATTTGGTCGATAAAAGGACATTTATAACCGCTTGCCAAAGAAAAGGAGAGGAATACGAATAAAAATATCAAAAATAAAAAAATAATTCCCAAATTAGGTATAATCAGTTTTAATCTCATAAATATATTATAACCAAATTTATATTTTATATTCGCTAAAAATAAAAAACCACTTAATTAACAGTCAAAAGGTCTTCAACAAAGTCATTTAATTCCTTGGCTAATTCATCACCTCTCAACGTATAAGTATAATTGATATACTGCTTTGCTAACATTTCGTCCTTTTTGTTTCTGTAAAAATCAGACTTTTTTGCTTGCCACTCGTCATAAATCTTTGCATATTTATCAACCATATGGTCGTCAACAAAAGTATTAAGCAAGGAATAGGTTTCAAGCAACTCTTTTTTTAGTTCGCTACCTAGAATACCTTCATCTTCAACAATATCCTCGATAACCGTAAAATACGCATATTTTATCTTCCCTTTTGAGCAAGGCAACCACGAAATTCTCCTCAGAACCGTTTCACCTTCAGCACCTCTATCAAGAGATTTTTTGTATTCATTAATTATATTATTTGCCTCACCTATTTCCATTTTACCTAACCTTCTTTATTAGATAACATAGAAAAACCGTGACATCTTTCGGTGGCTTATATGCTCTTTTGTCTTCCCAAAACTTAATAATCTCAAATCCGTTATTCTCGAGAATCTTGGCAAATTGATTTTTCCCATAAAACGACCAGTATCTTTTTCCGTAATCAGAATCGAAATAACCTTCTTTGCTTCCTTTTTTAATAACAATAAACCCAATTCCTCCGATTTTAATTACCCTCCTGGCTTCATTTAGGGCATCGTTTATCTCAGCTTTTGGAATATGCAGATAGGTCGCAAAAGACCATATACCGTCAAAATACCCGTCTGGGAAATCCAATTTCATAAGATCCATTTGGCGAAAATCTGCTTCAGAAAACAGTTTTCGTGCTTCACTTAGCATACCCGTTGAAATATCTACGCCAACATATTCGTATCCATCTTTTTTAAACAAGCCAGCATCTCTGCCCGTCCCACAGCCGATATCAATAACTTTACCTCGGGGCAATAATTTTTGAAATTCCCTAAATTCTGTTTCCAGATAGTTCAAGTCATCCTTTGTTCTTGTCCACTCAGGAGCTGCCTTGTCATAATATCCTTTTGTGATTTGTTTATCTTCGCTCAAATACATATATTCATTTTAACATTTTAGTGGCATAAATTAGTGCATTATTACCAACATCCCCTTGACACCTTGATAATTTTACGGTAAAATTTCGCGCAATATTCAGTTTGACTCATAACTCCTGAATCCCAGAAGTAATTTGAAAAATTATAAGAGAAGGTGGTAAGAAATGAGCATTGAAGAACGTTATGCACAAAAGATGGAAAGAGAACAAAAAATCCAGAGCGCCAAGGACATAAGAGAGTTCAATCAATTAGTGGACGAAATCAATAGAATAATTCCTAAAATAACGTCCATAATCAAAACCTCATTCCCAACAAACAATAAAGCCCTACTTGAAATTGACGGAAAGGGGTATCTTTTCTGGGAAGTTGATATGCTTTATCAACGGATTGGTATAATCTCAGATGGCCGTCTAGTCAGACTAGCCGTAGGTTTATATTCGTTTACCAAGTTTGTAGAAGTGTCGCATATTAATAGCTTCCATGAAACAGATATAAATCTCAAAAAGATACAAGGCATAAAAGTAGGGCTAGACCGCTTGCTAAGAGATTTAACACGGCAAATAAAAGACGAGGCTGAGTTAAAAAACCCACAAAAAATCCAACAATCTCAGAGTCCCCCTAAAAACGGTTTTAAAAAATTTTGGGACAACTTTGTAAATAATACTTGATTAACCAAGGAGGTTGACAAGAAATGGATTCAAAAGTTGAAAGGTATAATCAGGTCATAGACATCCTAAGGGTTACAATTCCAAAGGCACTTCCTTTATACGCAAAAATGCGCCTCCCGACATGCGAAGATATTTACTATTACGGAAACGAAGGACCAGTTGGTTGGAAGATCTGTGACGATAGAACACTTAGGATCGAAAACAGCTATGTGGGGGTCACAGTCTACTTGACCCAAGACGGCCGTTTAGTTTTAGTCAGGGGTGAAGCTGACATAAAATACAACAAAAACGGACGAGATTATGAGGTTCTGTCCGTAGATAGAGTTTTTAAGGGCTACCTAGAATTAGATTATGTTGAAGAAATTAGTACTTACGATCTTGGTCTAATAGAATTGGTCCAGAAAAGTGTCGAAAAAAAGCTTTCCGATGCCAAGCAAGAAACCGGGCCGAAAGAAACCGCTCCTAGAAATATTACACACAAAACGCAGCAAAAAAATTCAGATCCTTCTTCTGAAATACTCACAAAGATGTCTGGTATTTTTGACGAATTTATTATGGGAATACCGGGAGGATTGGCTTACGTGGCCATCTACTTCTTTGTTGAACTAATTGCAATTATAGCTTCTACTTTCTTCTTAGTTGCAGTTACCTTTATGCTTCAATTTTTCGGCATTGTGGAACCTAATGATGATACACTAATTCTTTTTATTAAAATTTCCACTATAATAACCGTTGCAGTCACATTCTATCTAGGAACAATAGACAGTGAGAAGCGCTGGAGTTAATTAATTAAACCCTGTTATTTTCCTTTAAGGAGGTGAAGCAGATGGGATGGGATACACAGTCCGATAACAAAGATGCAAAAGTTCAAGTTAGCGGGAGTGCTTGCAAGGATGGCAGAGAAAGAACTGATTTTCTTATTATCGACAAAGCAAGCGGCCAACACAAACATGTGTCCGTCGGCACGGGCGCCAAAGATGGCGTCGTCGAACACCATGGCTATCAAAAGCCAAAAAACAAATAACTACAAGCCCTGAACGATATTTCGTTCAGGGCGCTTTTTAAAATGAAATCATTTATCTTTGAATAAATTGGATAAAATCCTCAGGATAAGAATTGATCAGATCTTTCCAAGCAAAATATAGCGGTTCTAATTCTTTTTTAATTTCAGGAAAGTCAGAGATATCCCTAAAATCTCTTTCCAGTTTTGCCAAACAGTTCTTTTTGGTAATATCTAAGGGTAAAATTTTGAGATAAACTTCAGAAGTAAAGTGGCTGGCAGAATCTGCACAACAAACAATTCTTGCCTCCAAGGTTTCAGGAATAACATCTCTGTTCCTGTGTGATCGAACCGCATGTAATACACTTTCCATTTTTTCTTTAGGAAAATTTTCCTGCACTAAGAATCTTCTGGCTTCTTTTTCGGAATCTACGGCATGATCCTCTTCGTCTCCAATGAAGTGCCCAAGATCATGAAACCAAGCCGCTATCATTGCAACTTCGCGATCGGCCTCAGGATACATATCGCAAATTTTATCCACCCACTTTGCTACTATATCTACATGATGAGGAAAAGTAGGAAATCTAACTTCCGAGGCTTCATACACCTTTATAAAATGTTCTTTATACTTACTATACATCTATGATCTCTCTCTAAAATTAATGTGGGGAAATAATTTCACCTAGCAGAAAAAATATCAACAGTGCTCCCATGACAACAGAAAAGTAAATAAGAATTCCACGCTCTTTTTCCCTGATTATCGCCATTAGCCCAGTAACAAATGCAGCCAGTCCACATCCCATTCCGACTATCATTGTAAGCGAAAGAAACGGTCTATTAATAACATCTTCCCAAATCGTATCTGAAGCTGGAGCATTCTGGTAATAAACACTCAAAAAAGATCCGGCAATAAACAACAACGGCATTGCCACAATAAGATAAACAGACCGCTTTCCTATTTTTGTTTTTGGTGTAATTGTTATCATCTTATTTATTATACCATAAAAGCTATTTGATAATCCCTATATAATGCTAAAATACAGCTATGGACTTAGTAAAAAAAGACAAAAACTCGTACAGAACATTATGGATTATCAGAGTTGCTTTAATAATCCCAATAATTATTACTACCACTCTAATTGGAGTTGAAGTCTTCAAAAACGGCGTCATGAGTGGCGCGCTAAGCATTAAAAGCAGTAATCTACAAACCCTATTTGAAACAATCGTTGCTCTACTTCTGACTTTTATACCCGAATTTATAGAGAAACATCGAAAAGTGAAGTTTCCAAATGTTCTGGAAATATCACTTGCTCTCTTTATATATACTGCTCTCTTCCTCGGGTCAGCTCTTAGATTCTATATGATTTATTGGTGGTGGGACGATATAATTCATGCTCTCTCAGGAGTAATTGCTGGGGTAATAGGTTTCTTGCTTATTTATTATATAAACGGCAAACACAACATTAGGCTTAATTCTTCTTTTATCGCCTTCTTTGTATTCGCCTTTGGTTTGGCAATAGGAGCCTTATGGGAACTTTTCGAATTCCTCTCTGATGTAATTTTTGGAACTGCGATGCAACAATGGAACTTACCCGCTAATACAATCCTTATGGGCAATGAAAACCAAGGGATCGGCCTTCGGGACAGTATGTCAGATCTTCTCTTCGACAGTATTGGCTCTTTAATAGTTTCTATTTTCATTTTTTTAGCATATGACAGGAACAAAAATAAAGTTGTAAAAATTATTAAAAAAATCTTTCCAAAAAAATAATTCACTATTCATGCTATAATTCAAGCATGAAAAATAATAAACCGATCATAGTAGCTTCGGGTCCCGTAATCATAGAAAACGGAAAAGTCCTTCTCAATAAGCATGGGGACGATAATTATTGGAAGTTTGCAGGTGGAAAAGTTGAGGATTTTGATACCACCCTGGAGGAAGTCGCCAAACGAGAAGTAATGGAAGAAATGGGGCTTGAAATCGAGATTATTAGACCCCTAAAACCTATGATGATTGCTTTCCCCGATAAAGTGGTTGTCCTTATCCACTATCTAGCAACTCGGAGAGGAGAGATAAAACCAGGAAAAGATATTTTGGCATGGGACTGGTTTGACACAGATAATTTACCCGACGATTGTGCCCCAAACATCAAACCGGTAATCGAAGAATATGAAGAAACAAAAAAATAAATTTGTTTCAAAATAATTTAGCAAGACTAGCTAACGAATACCCATATTCCCAAAGCAAGCATTATAATCCCAGCTATCAGGTGCAATAATCTAATATTTTTGTCTTTCCATTTATCTGCTTTTTCAACCGTTGAATATCCAAAATAGATTAAAAATGTAATAATTATCAACGGTATTACAAAAACTAAATTATAGAAAAATAAAATAACTACTATTCTATACCAATCAATGCTTTGAGACAAAAGACCTAACACAAACAAATATGGGCCACCCGTACAAGGCAATTCAAACAAGGTAACAACAAACCCTATTGCAAAAATAGCAGGTGCTGAAGTTACGCTATTTAGTAATGTTTTAAGCTTTGGCCGCCATTTCCGAGGTATTTCCATCACAAAGCCGCCTGCTCCATATTTGAAAAAGTCTTTTATATTAAAGATTCCGATTATAATCGCCAAAAAACCGATAATTTTATGAAATGTTCCTGCTAGGCCTGCAAGATTAATGACGCCAAGTAATCCAATGCCTAAAAGAAAATATGCAATATATATAGATAATGTAAAAATAAGTCCTAATTTAAGAACCCTTTTTTTATTATTTTGCGACAACAAAGCAGTTAACAAAATCAGGAGTACAGCAATCGCACAAGGATTTATAGAATCCACTAATGCAGCACTAGCTATGACTAAAAGATTAGGTTCAATAATTCTCGTTGCACAAGAGTCTATATTACATGCTGAAGAATTCAAGATTTCCTCCTTTCACTTTTTATTTCTATAATCTTAATTGCCTTTCCCCCTACTAACGCTTCTGTAATTTTTTTATAGGCTACAGACAAAATCCTCTGATATGTGCTTTGGGAAGTATTCATCCTTTCCGCTGCCATTTTTTGATCTAAATCTTCAATATTTTTTAGCCTTAAGGCCTCAAGTTCTTCATCATTAAGCTCTATAATCTCAAGTTCTCTCATGGGTATACCCTGAGGTTTAAAGAACCTAATTCCCGGCTCAAAATAAATATATCTAACTTTTTTTGGTCTCATGCTGATTACTTTCCTTAGCTCTAATCATTTCCTCTGAATTGAATATAATATTTTTTACTATTTCTCTAAACTCCTTTTTAAGTCCTGCTTCAAAACTGCCACTTAGTTTCATAATATCTTTGTCATATGGAATTTTTCCCAATAATGCCATATTATTAATTGCGAGATAGTCCTCAATTTTTTTCGCAAATTCACTATCTATGTCAAACTTGTTAATAACAACCCCAATTGGTATATCAAAGTGGACTGAAAGCTTTATTATCCTCTTTAAATCACTGAAAGCAACTGGCGTTGGCTCCGTTACCGCTATTACGAAATCGTTATTGACTATAGATGCAATCACTGGACAGCCTATTCCTGCAGCCGAGTCAATAATCACATTTTCGCACTTATGTACATTATTAATTTTTCCTGCTTCTGTTCTTAATTCAGACACAATTTCGCCTGAAGCCAAATCTCCTATATTCAATTCACCAGTGACTAAAGCTATATTTGGCTTTGCAATATCCGAAAAGTAAATCTTACCTACAGCTTTTTTGTCTACCGATATTGCCCCAACGGGGCAGGAAGCGATGCACGCCTTGCATCCAATACATTTTTCAGATAAAAAAGCAGGAAATTTTCCATTAACAAAAATTATAGCATTTTGTTTGCAAATTTCTGCGCATTTACCACACTTATTGCAAATGCTAAAGTCCCATTTAGGAATTACTTGAAAAACATTTTTGTGAAATTCGAGTTCCGTATTGAGCAAAAGGTAATCGTTTGGGCATTCAACATCACAGTCAACGAGCATTGTTTTCTTTTTTTCAGACAAATAAACAGCTATCATCGTAGCAATTGTCGATTTTCCCGTTCCTCCTTTTCCTCCAGAAATAGCAATTTTCATTTTTCTCCTTATTTATGACTCTCGCAACCATCTTCCAAGGTCGCTTCAGATAATTTACCTGATTTCCACAACTTCGCAAGATCGCTAACTTTTTCTATATCATAAAATTTATAAACCCTTACTCCCTGCTCTTGACATACCTTAATGGCATTCGGGCCCAAATCCTTACACAAAAGTACGTCTACACCATTTTTTCTCAAAAGCTCTGGCGGGAGACCGTTTCCTCCCATATGTTCAGAAGTATTTATAACCTCGTTAATTACTTTTAAGTTTTCATCAAAAACTAAAAAAAGCAGGCAACGCCCAAAATGATTAGCTACATTGATTTTGTCGTTTGTAGGAATTGCGATTTTCATATTATTTAATCTCTTTTAGCTCATTTTTAATAAACATATCTTTTGTCTCTTCAAAATTTGATTTTTCAGTTTTATAGACCCTGATGTTTAATTGTTTACACAAATCATAAGCTCGAGGACCTATCGTAAAGCAAACAATACAGTCAATATTTTTCTTTGCTAATTGTTCAACAACCGAAACGCCCGCACCGCTCGTTTGGTTAACAAAACTATTTTCATGAAACTCCTCGCTTATAATTTTTGAATCCTCGATTTCGAGCAAGATAAAAAAAGGCGATCTAGAAAACATCTCATTAATCTCTTTATTCTGTTTATTCTTAACACCAATGGCTATTTTCATATATAAATCCTTTAAAATTAACTGGCAATTGCATAAACTGCCCCTCGCTAAAATGTTAGCAAGGGGCGGTTTATTATTTTTGACCTTTTGCTTCTTCTATCATCTTTTTTAAAGCTTGAAGATCAGCTTCTAGGTTTTTTGCTTCCTCTTCCATATCTTCAATTTCTTCGTCTTTCGTAAGATATGAACGATCGCAAAACCTTCCAAACCCCCAACCGCGGCCATAGCCCCTCCCGCAAGGCCCCATTCCTCTACCCGTCCTTGGACCTGAGCCTACTGGACCTGTTTGATCAAATCTTGGCATCTTAATCACCTCCGCTCTAGAAAACTTTAATATTAATTGATTGTATTATGAATATATACCCATTAATATTATTTGTCAAGCCCTATGAAAAAAGAACCAAAGAGCTTTCTTGGATTATAAAATGCCATTATACAATCATTCTTAGTATATAGCTCCATGCTTCTTAAGAAATTCCCCAAAAGTAATATTATCGGTGTCGGCCAATATCATTTCTTTTATTTCGTCAATGTCAAACCATCTAATTTCTTGGCCCTCTTGCAAATTGATAGTTACGGGGTCCACATTGATTTGTGAAATAAAAATATGATTATCATAACTTCCTGATGGGATTATTGTAAGAAACTCTACTTCTTGAAGATTAAATCCATCCCATTCTTCGCAAATTTCTCTCCTAATCGCTTCTTCGGGAGTTTCATTATTCTCAACTCTTCCTCCAGGAAATTGCCACATGTTAGGAAAGGGAATCTCCGGTTTATCATCCCTCAAATGCAACATTAGCTGATTTCTATTATTAATAGCAATTAATGCACAACCTAAATATTTTTCTTTCATAATCCTTAATTACTTCCTTTCAACTACTAAAAATGACTGCTTAGAATTAACAATATAATTATAGTCGAATTTTGAAAAGTAGTATAACATGATAAAAATAGTTATGAACAAACTAATTAGCAATACAGAAAATTTAAATCATAAAAGCTACTCTTCTCTAGACGATTGGAAAGATTTGCGTTTCTGGGAAGAACTTTTTATATATTATTGTTTCTTTGGTGTTATCGGCCATTTTATTGAAATTCTTTGGTTCGCAATTCGTTACCTTGCCACTGATACTACTTTTAAATTGCCCATTACTCCTCCGATGCGGCTTGCCATCCCCTACGGTTTGGGTGTTGTGGGGATAATCTTATTAGTCGTGCCAATAAAAGAAAGGCTCAAGCTAAAACCTCCTAGCGTTTTTCTTCTAAATATAATTATTACTGCTGGTACTGAGTATTTTTGTGCTTTTTACTTGGTAAAAACGGAAGGTTACAATAAACACTGGAATTACACAGGGCAGCCCTTTGACATTAACGGCTATACATCTCTATCTGCTGGAATTGTTTTCGGGCTTCTGGCTACCCTTTTCTTATATTTCATATATCCGTATTTTGAAAAAAATCTAAAAAAACTTAGCGATTTTCAAATACTCGCAATCACATCAGTTTTGGGGATATGCTATATGATAGCCCTAAATATTAAATAGGTTCGTTAAACTTCTATATCATGCACCAAGAAATTTAAGAAGCTCGTAAACCATAAAAGCAGGCCAAACGGCTGCCTTTAGAACGCCCAATACTCCCATCCAAAAAGAGGTAGCGGCAGAGATATAATAGATTACCGCACCCATAAAACCGAGCCCGTAGACAGCCCCTCCCCCTCCGTTTGAACCTCTGTGCATTACTTCGCAAGATTTAGCCCATCTATCAGCTTTTTTTTCGAGACGCTCTTCTATTTCTTCGTCCCACTCAGCTTCAATTTTTGCTCTACCCTGTACCATACCAACCTCCTGACCCATTAATTACCTACATTTTACCATCATAGCTTGAATATTATCTATTTATTATAAATATTCTCTAGATTTTTCCCCTATATAGTAGTAAAATATGCGCATGAAATATAAAAAAGAAATAATATTCATCCTGTCTTTTTTCTTTTTGTGGTTTTTGGTTTGTGGGATATATTACCTCTTGTCATCAACCATTTGGAATGCCCTAGGTAGTTCAGATAACCTGAAACTTTTTTATTGGGCGATAATGCAGATTCTGGTATGGGTAGTATTCCCCATTTTTTATTTGAAAAAATTTTATAAAGTTACGAGCCAAAAAGATTTTACAGGCTTAAAAAATATTAAAAAAGGGTTGCTTTACGGCTTAATAATTGGGATTATCTGGGTTTCTATATCGATAATTATCCAGAAGCCAAGTTTCGATGTTTTGTTTTCCCTTACTCTTTTGTGGCTAGTAACAGGAATTCCGATAGCCGAAGAGTTTACTTTCCGTGGAATTATTCTTTCTATGTTTCAACAGAAAGAGATTGAATTCTGGACAGCAAACATTATAACCGCAATCCTTTTCCTACTAGCAAATATGCTGGAATGGGCGTTTCAGGGAGTACTGTCAAACAACTTAAACTTTTTAGTTTGCGGGAACCTATTGTCGCTTAGCTTAGTACTGGGATGGCTCAAACAAGAATCCAAGTCATTATACAGCAGTATGATCTTACATTCATTAAACAATTTCGTTACAGCTATAATATAGCCATAATCACACCTTTAGGCAATCACACTTGAATTCTAAGCCTGATATTCTCTTATTTATTCCTCGATTTGCAAGAAACAAGCCAGAAGAATAGATTTATATTCAAAATATTAAATATTACAAAAAAATCCGTAAACTCGTTGACCGCGTCGTATTATCGATAAAAGCCGTTTCAATATTCATTAAGTGTTCCATCTTTAATTTTTGAACAGTGAAACAAAGTTAACATCCGACCTAAGATTTATTTTCCTCTTCAAAAGCCTCAATAAACTGTTTGTGATGCCATACATAAATATAGCCAAAAAGATTAACATGAAGCTCATCATTCCATAATAAGATGCATTTATTGCGTCTAGATTTAAGGGCATACTCCTTATATACATAACGAAGAGCACTGGAGATCCGAAAAAGCCGATAAAACCGGTGAAGAGACAGATTTTATATATATTTTTACTTTTTATTTTCACAATATTACCCTCAGAAGATACTTTAGCTATTATTAAGATTACATTTTATCTTGTATTTTTTCTATTTATTATCAATCTCGCTAATCCTAAATGAAGTTATTTTTCTTATCAATTCATAAGGGATCGGTTTATCCAGTTGAAATTGAACTGAGCCTTTTGCCCACTTATAGTCTTTTATCTCATTTTTAAAGGCCTTGATTCCACTTGGCGTTGGGTAAAAACCAATATGCCTCTCGAATCCAGCAAAATGAACAAGATTTTCCCCTTTATACCTAAAGGTTGGTATTCCATATGCCATAGCTTCTTCCAAGCCATCAGTAGTGGCAATAATCTGCTTCCTGATATTCATAAGTACGGTTTGGATAGTAGGAGGAAACTGGTCAATATAATCATCTATATTATTAATTTTTGTCATAGCCTAACAACCTTATCAATTATGTTTATATTTCAACAAACGAAAGACTCCTCTAGATGGTTTGTAAACTTTGTCTGGAAACTTCTGGGGAAGCTTCCAGATACATCCGTTAACTGTCTTTGGGTGAAAAGTATGATCCGAAGCTTCAATCAGCGAACTAAGCTCTGACCAATGCATACCATCTGGGTGTTGCTCGAGCAGTTCAAGTGCTTTTGCAGTTATGCGTTCTGTAACCCCATAAGAATTCATATGAACCCCCTTTCGATAAGTTTTACTAACTATCACCTTCATTATACTACTTCCTTGCCATGTGAACTCAAGCGAATAATTATAGCCTGAATACAACTTTATACTATCAAAATTACTGATTTTGTGGTAAAATCTCCGCAATCTTGAAATACAAGATTACAAGTATTGTACAAGAAGTTACTTGAAAATAAAAAAACAAAAGAAGGTGTGAGACAGTGGACGGAGAAGAATGGAACAAACTTTACCTAGAACAAGAGGAAGCAGAAGAAAAAGAGACTCTTCGCTTAGTAAATGAATTGGCTGCTGCCGAGAGGGCAGCTATTGTTCAGAGATATAATTTTTTTGCAGGTCAGCTTCGAGAGCTTGTACCCAAACTATTAGAGTTTTATGAAGAGAAGCCGCCTCGTGATCATGACTGGCTGGAAATCGAAGGAAAAAAGATCGTCTCTTGGCTTCTTGTTAGCGACAGTCCCGTAAAACGACGGGACTGGGGTATTTATCTTGATTTGTATAATCTATACTTACTGGCGGATGGCAGAATTGCGCTTTATTGTAGAAAGGAGGATCCAAACGAACCGGGTGGAGAGCGAGTACGTCACTACAGACGAGAAGAGTTCTTCAGATTTATTAAGCTCGATTATGAAGGAGATATTGATTTAATAAATTATACCGAAACTGCTCACGAATATATCAATATTCTCGAATCCGCTTGTAAGTACATCCAGGATACAATTGAAGCACCTGAAAGAGAAAGACAGGCCAAAATTGCTGCCGAAGAACAAGCGCAAAAGGAAAAAGTTCTTGAACAAAATAAGATAGAATTTGAAAAATTTCTTGAGCCATATCGGCAGAAAGTACTTTTGGAAGAGCGAAAACCAAAGGCGCTGCCACCGGTAGAAAGGCAAGCCAAAATAGCAGCCGAAAAGCAAGCGCAAAAAGAAGTCGAAGAAAGAAGAGAGAGACTGAAGAGCCACCCAATAGTAACAGTCGGAAAACCTGAGAATACGATATTTCTTAATCAACCTCAACAGAAAGAGCAGCCGCTAGGATTTCGTTTCGGGAAGAACGTTATGAACGCCGTACAGGCCATTTACGAAATTTCGGTAGAAATGTCATATATTTTATTTGGAGCACTAATAAGCGTTTTGCTTGTAATTACAGCTCTTTACTTTCTTGGCAGTGATCATCCGTTGCTCTCTATCATTTTCTGTGCTAGCGCACTATATGTATTCATTCGTATTGCCACAAAGAGATTCAAGCACAAAAAAGTAGACACGCTCTTTAGTCAATACTGGACCAGAAAATTAACAAAACTTAATGGTCAGAATAAATAATATCTATGTCCCAAAGCCGTCTAAGTGATTGATTTGAAAAAATCATCACGAGGACGGCTCTTTTATTTGTATTAAAAGCCTAATAATCCCCTAGTTTAATAGTTATAAATTCTTGACCAAGAAATCAACGCTCTTGTTAATAATCTCCTCGGCTTGTTCGTAAGTCCATTTACTATGACAATAATTTCTAAAAACATTAACCACATGATTATGCTGGGCATTAGAACTGATTGATTCCCTGTTGGCTTCGTCTACGTATTCATCATTTGTGCATTGAACTATGTATGCCGGAAATTTAATTTTGCTTAAACAATCTGCAAAATCAATACTATGAGCTTCTAACCAGAATAAAGATTGCACCCTCTGTCCTTCTTCCTCTTCCCACCCTTCCGTACTTGGCATAAATGTATCAACCGAAGCATCTGGCACCCAGCTAACTACTGCTGAAATTTTTGGATTATCTGCCGCCACTTTGAGCGCTGTAGAGCCACCCATACTCTGCCCCCACAAAGCTACAAGATAACCTTTGCCCAAATAATCTTTTACTAATGTTTCAGCGGTTTTTATCCAATCATTGAAACTCGAATCCATAAAATCACCTTCAGAGTTACCACTACCAAATTGATCAAAACGTAAGGAGGAAATTCCATTATTAGCTAATTTCCTGGCTGCTTTTACGAAAAAACGATTTGGACCAATGCTTGAGCTCCGATAGCCATGACAAAAAATAACGATTTTTTTGCTTCCTGCGTCATGAAAAACGGTGGCAATATTATGCCCATTTATTTTATAGTTAGCAGTTATTTCCATGGTCTAATCTTACCATAGATAGATTGTTGAGCAAATTCCCCATCGAAATGAATCATCTCTTCAACTAAGACATAGCCGAAAAGGCCAATCGCACATCATAAGTAACAGTTAGCTAATATAGCCGTCCAAGTGAATGATTTGAAAAAATTATCATGAGGACGGCTCTTTTTTTAAATAAATAATTGTTGAACTTGTCCCGATATAATAATAAAATTTAGGTAATAATGAAAGGGAACAAAATGGAACAAAAATTGAAAAAATTAAAACTGTATAATGCAGTAGTAGGATTTATTCTTTTGGTCCAAGGTATTGTAATGTGGCTTACAACAAATGACTTTTCTCTGCCAGTTACTACAAATTACCTTAAGTGGGATGAGGGCATCGGATTTCCGGTAGCTACATTAGAAACAATCGGAAACTTGAAAGTTGGCTACCTAGTGGCAATATTCCTTTTGCTTTCGGGTCTTTTTCTCTTGGGATCAGCTTATCTCTGGAGAGAAAAGTATGAAAAACAAATCCAAAAAGGAATGAATCTGTTCCGTTGGATGGAATATTCTATAACCTCCTCGCTAATGATTGTCGTAATCGCAATGCTTTGCGGAGTGTATGACCTATCAAGTCTTATCCTAATCTTTTCCCTGAACGCCAGCATGATTCTATTTGGTTGGATAATGGAAGTACATAATCAGACCACCGACAAAGTAAATTGGAGTTCCTTTATCTTTGGCTGTTTTGCCGGAATTGTTCCTTGGGTTGTTATGGGTCTCTACTTCTTCAACGCAATTGGGTCAAACGCAGACGCAGTACCAAAGTTTGTTTATGCAATATTCTGGAGCCTTCTAGTCTTCTTCAACATCTTCGCAATAAATATGATTTTGCAGTACAAGAAAGTTGGCAAATGGAAAGATTATCTTTACGGTGAATACGCCTATATTACCCTCTCACTTGTAGCAAAAGCGCTCCTAGCATGGCAGGTCTGGGGCGGAACCCTTAGATAATTACCTTTATTCTCTAAATTAACAACCAAAATGACGGATTTTGTTACAAATCCGTCATTTTTCAATTATCGCTTCGTTGATTATGCTGTCTTGGTTACTCGACAAATGTCAGAGCTTTCCCAAAAGCACTACCACGACCGGTTCTGCCAATTCTATGAACATAGTCTTCATAAGTTTGCGGAACGGTGTAATTGATTACATGAGTAACGTCCTTTATGTCTAGACCCCGCGCAGCAACATCTGTCGCAACAAGTATATCTACTTTATTTTGTTTGAAATCGTTTAATGCTCTTTGTCTTTTGCCCTGCGTTTTGTCGCCATGAATAGACTCGGCCTTGAACCCTTGTTTAATAAGACTATTCGAGAGCTGTTCAACTTCTCTTTTTGTTTCAGAAAAGATTAGTACTTTGTTCATGCCGGGCTCGTTCAATATTCCGGTAAGTTTATCAAACTTTGCACTCTTACATACGTTTACAACTTCTTGCGAAACGTTAGCTGGCGTTTCTTGCGTTTTTACCTGAACCGTGACGATATTTAATGAAAATGTTTCTATGAGAGACTTAACTTTTGGCGGCATAGTTGCCGAGAAATATAAGGACTGCCTTTTCTCTGGTAACTTGCTCAAGAAATATTTGATTTCGTCTATAAAGCCCATGTCCAACATTCGATCAACTTCATCCAAAACAACATTGTTAAACGTCTTGAAATCGATAAAACCGCGCTTAGCAAGATCCTTGATGCGGCCTGGTGTTCCTATAACGAAATTAGGATTAGTTCTCTTCAATAAACCGATTTGTTTACCAATAGGCATTCCGCCCACGACAGATACGTAAAATATCTTCATCCCCCAAGAAAATTGCTGAAGTTCAGCCTCGATCTGAAGCGCCAATTCCCTAGTTGGGGTAATTATTAGTACTTTCTGACTACGGTCTTTATAGACCTTGTTCAAAAGAGGCAAAAGAAAAGCGGCAGTTTTACCCGTTCCCGTATTTGCCATACCGATAAGGTCTTTCCCTTCCAAGATTTGATTTATTGATTGGTCCTGAATTGGCGTTGGCGTTTCAAACCCTTTATGTATTAGATTCTTTTTGATTTCCGGGACAAAATCAAAATTTGCGAAAGTGTTTTGGATAGTGACTTCCTTCAATTCACAATCGATATTTTTTGTTGACTTCTGAATAAAGTCATAAATATCAAGTTTTTGGGGTTTCCTTCTATTGTTCCTAGGGCCACCAAAAATACGGTGTCCGGCTTGAGGCCTAAAGCTGCTTTTAGGACGCCTGCTGTTGTTCATTCGATTGTTTTGCATAAAAAAATTTCCGTTTCTTCTAGCATAGTAAATAATTACTAATGCTAATTAATTATTCTTTCAACTAGTTACATAGAACATCGAAAGAATAACCCTTACGGAAATCTATAGAACTTATTGATATACTAACTATATCAAGATTAACTCAAAATGTCAATATTTGCTGATTTCTTTGAATATAGGTTTTCAATAAAAAAAGCCCAAAACTAGTAACGATTAAAACAGAAAAATATTTATTTAAAAATAGGTATGTCATTATAAGACCAAGGCCAACATCACCAAACCCTCCACCAACAAGAATAATTGATCTATTTAAAAAATTATTTATTCTCAGGTCTTTACTTACCATTACAACAAAAGATGCTGCAATGGAATAAATTCCAATTAACAGTGGATAAACCAAATAAATATTATCCAAAAAGACAAGGGTTAATGAAGTTGAATAAAAAAGTATTGCCGAGGTAGTTGGATCCCAAACTTTTCCAAAAGCAGAAGTTAGCCTGTATCTTCTGGCAATGTAACCGTCTAAAACATCTGTGAAAAGGCCAAATAGATAAACGACCGTAGCTAATACAAAACTGCTTTTTATTAGTAGAAAAACAATGATTGGGGAAATTACAATTCTTAATGCCGAGATAGCGTTTGCTATGTTCTTTTTCATAAATAAATTATATCAAAAAGCGCCTTGCATATCAGTCGCTTTACGTAATTAACAGAAATAGACCTATATAATCGGCCTATTAGATATGTGTTCCATTTGGCGAGCTTATTTGGAGTATTTTTGTACTATACAAATTCTTTACTCCTCTTGCCTAACTCAAATTTTATTAATATAAAAGCTATAAAATCATAGCAAAAGATATAAAGAGGAAAAGCAAGGTAAGCAAAGGAAAAGGTTTTTAAAGTTAACATTGCAATACTGACATTAATGGCTGCTGTAACATATTCTTTCCAGTTTTCAGTTTCGGGGTATTTGTAAGATTTTATTAATGTCGGCACCCCTGCCGCAAGATCAGCCAAGATACTAAAGAGTATGGCCATATTTGGATTTTTTGTCAGATACCAAAATATTAATCCAGATACAGACAATAAACCACAGGCAAAGTCAAATTTTGTTAATTTCCAATAAGCATTTTTATTTATAAAAGATGCTAAGAAAATTAAAAAAGGGACAAATCCTACCATAAAAGTGGCGAGTGACTGTATTCCTACGCCTTGTTTAATTTCTGCATAAAAAGCAATCATTACGGCCACTGTCCAAAGCCCCCAGGAAACACGATTCGGCTTAACCTTCCCTTTTAAGGTTTCCAGAATATAAACACCACCTCCAAACAAGTAAATCAACGCTCCCAAAAAAACAAAATTTTCGTTAATCATAAATATATTCTAGCATAATAAGCGTTAATAAGATTGAAACTTTTGTGACATTAATGAAGATAAGCTACCCAAGGATAGCTTATTGGTCTTGTTCTATTTGGAGAAGGAGAAAGCGCAGAGCAACTATCTAATGATTACCGATTCAAAGAATTTTTCTTGGAAATCAGTTTTTTCTCTAATTTTATTGTCACTAATTTGACTATTGCCAACAGAAACAATTAACTTGTCATCATCATTTGTCCTGTGGATTATTGCTATAACCTTGCCAGATCCTTTGGCCACCGGCTTATCAACTCCCAATAGGTATGCATCAAGCTCCTCACCGTCAGGCGACATTGTGCCCGGGATAAATCCATAGTTTGATTCATAAATGAAATCCCACTTAGGGTGCTTACTCCCGAGTTGACGATCGATTTTAACTTCAACTTCTTTACCTAGAAAATCTTTGGCACTTGTTATTTTTTTGTTCATGAATATATCCTAACACAAAAAATGCTTAGCAGATTAGTCAGTTTGCGTCATTAATAGAAATAAGCTACCCGAAGATAGCTAATTAAGCTTGTTCTATATGACGAGCCAAGATGCGCAGAGACTAATTGATGTTTTCAACGTACTGCATAGACAGATCGTTGAATTCTTTAGCAGATAGTTCAACTACCCCGTCATCAAATGTCTCGTATATAAAGCTCTTAATACCAGATTCTAATATTAGTTTACTACAGATTGTACACGAAGGCCCATCATCACAAGGCATATATTTGCTATCATCATCAGTCCTAATAAAATACATCTTTGCTTCAGATAAATTAGAATAACCATTCCTAAAAGCATCAATTATTGCTCTTTGTTCTGCATGTACCGCATAACAGGGTTCTGTATTAAAGATAGCAAAAACTTTTGGCTTCATTCTATTCCTTAGACACTCTTTACAGACATGTTCATCAGCAGGAGCATTCCAACCTCTCCCAATTATTTCGTCGTTATTAACAATAACTACTCCGCGCGGCCTTTTAAGACAAACTGATTTTTTGCTTGCGTTAACAGCTTCTCTAAAATATTTTTTAGCGGACGCTTCTTCTGTATTCTTTAGTATTTTCATTATTTAATCTTAACACAAAAAGTACTTAGCAGATTAGTCGATTTGCGTCATGAATAGAAATAAGCTGACCGAAGCCAGCTTATTAGATATGTTCTATTTGGCGAAGGGGAAGGCGCGGGAACCATTTGCTATTTTTTATTGATTTGCCTTAAGATTTCCTCGGCAGTTTCTTCTGGAGATTGGTTCGTATTATCAATGACCACTCCGTAGCCTGGATTGTGTATTCCTATCTTATAGTGGTGGTGTATCCTATCAACTTCTTTTTGGTCAAGTTCTCTGTTGCCTCGATTGATTACTGCCACTTCAATCTTGGGGCTTAAAGTAAAAGCGTAAATATCAGTGTTTAATGACTTTAAAGCTTCGATAAATTTATTATAGCTTTTCAACGATAAAGGATATGGTACCACAACATTAAATCCTGACATTACAAAATTACGAATGACCGAAATCCCGTTTTCGTGGGTAATCGGTATAGCCTCATCAATCGGTAGCCAGTCGATAAAATTCCGCAGTGAATCCATTTCAACTAAAGCCGTTTGGGGGATTTTTTCCTGTAGAAGCTTTGAGACGGTAGTTTTGCCAGCGTTTATAGAGCCATTAATGAAGATAATCATGAGGTAATTTTAACACAAAAAGTGCTTAGCAGATTAGTCGATTTTCGTCATGAATAGAAATAAGCTGGCATAAAGTCAACTTATTAAGTCTGTTCTATTTGGCGAGCCGAGAAGCGCAGGAACTATGTAACAATATTTTTTTTATCTTTAATTCTCCTGAACAACAAGACTGCTACAGCTACAATAAAAATTACCAAAAACGCTATAATTAATACAAACCAGATTAGATAATAATTTGAAAAAATACTACTCGAAGTTTCGTTTTTAACATCGTCAACTGAATATTTTTGCGTCTTTAAGTCTAAGTCAATATTCCTTTCATCCCCAATTCTGCCACCCATACAGCCGGGTGAGCCACAACCCTCCCCACCCTCTGAAGCTGGGGGGCTAAAAACCATGCTATAGAAACTGTTTTCTTTTAAGTATTTGTGAAACTCAACGCCCTGTTTGCTGTCAGGTGGTTCTTGGAATTCTCCAAATTTTTGTATGTCGATGGTCTTTAACCTATAAATAGTGACTGGGTAAAATTGTTGGCCAATATCACAAACTCCGTTCGGACAGATTCCACCATAGCCATAGTCTGCTGCCCACAACGTTTTGTCGTCAGTTATCTTTTTACTGTTTTCAGCTAGAGTCACGGTATCTGATGCAAAATAGACTGCGTATGTAACAAATGGGATAAATAATAGTAGTGATATAAAAATAACGAAATGTATTTTCTTCATAAAATATATATTACCACAAGAAACTGTTTTGCAGATAGTATATTTTGCGTCATTAATAGAAATAAGCTACCTTGCGGCAGCTTATTAAGTCTGTTCTATTTGGCGATCCAGATGGGACTTGAACCCACGACCTCCGCCGTGACAGGGCGGCGCTCTAACCAACTGAGCTACTGGACCTCGTCAGCGTAAGCTGGCGTGATTCACAGATTAAACAAAGTTAACTGCTTCTCACTTTCGCTACGCTTCCTCTTACGACAAAATTAGAAATTTTGTCGAGGGGAAACGCGCCAAAGATTAAATAATTGTTGATATTTTACCGTCACTAATGATTTTTTCAACAAAATCTCTTCTTTTCCAGCTCTTTATCTTCATTTCATACAGACGAGCTTCTTTGGTATCCCTGAACTCTTGTGAAAAAACCAGTCTATAAGGTATCTTGCCCTTTGTTGACTTTACCATACCTGAGCAGTGCATTTTTACCCTATCTTTAACACAACTCGTACTTCCAATATAATAGGAGCCATCTTTATCACTTTGTAATATATAAACATATCCTATCATATTCTAACCAACTGTTCCGACGATTCTGTCGGAATCCCGACCTGTCAATCCCGATAGTATCGTCGGGATAGCGTCGGGAAGCTACTGGACCTCGTCAGCGTAAGCTGACGCTTTCCGCACATTTTCTTTGAGAAAAGTACTTCAAGCTTTCGCTTTGCTTCCTTTTACGAAAAAATTAAATAATTTTTCGAATGTTATTCACCTGAACAACAGGGAAATTATAGCAAAAATGCGAGCTTTGGTCAATGAGGTTGAGATTCTTCCGCCCCTTACAGGTTCGGGCAGGTAGATTACGCTCCCTTCGACTTCGCTCTCCGACGGAGTCCGACACGAACTCATCGGAGTCGTCGGACGGGATGACAGGAGAGATATTCTTCGAACGAAGTGAGAAGTTCCAAGAGTAGTTCTCACATTCGTTCGAACAATAAACCCCTTGGAAAACTGTTCGTCCCGAGGACCGACTATTTTAAAAAGTTATTCTTTCTAGGAAAA
>CAZQLQ010000001.1:109238-234769 GCA_964594415.1 uncultured Candidatus Saccharibacteria bacterium | reverse complement strand
CTCCGACGGGATGACACAGGGAATAGATTCCTGGAACGTTGCCAGGAATGACAAGATATGAAGAATGTCATTCCCGTGAAAACGGGAACTTAGATCCCCGCTTTCGCGAGGATGACAAGGATTGAGATTCTTCGACTTCGCTCAGAATGACAGATAAAATTGATTCCCGCATTACCGAGCACTACAAAAAGCATTTTCAAAAAGTACCCCTAGAAGTAGGGGTACTTTTAATTATCTCATTTAAGAGAAAGTTACATCTTTATTTCGATATCTACGCCTGACGGAAGACTTAGGTTCATCAAAGAATCAACAGTCTTCGATGTAAACTCAGTAATATCGATTAGTCTCTTATGAACTCTCATCTCGAACTGTTCGCGTGAGTTTTTATCGATATTGCTTGCCCTAAGGACAGTGATTGGAGTTCTATCAGTAGGAAGTGGAATCGGTCCCGCCACTACTGCACCACTACGTATTGCTGTCTCAATAATCTTTTTTGTAGATTGATCGATAATTTTATTATCGTATGCCTTGAGTCTAATTCTGATTCTTTGTTTTGTCTTTTCGTCAGCCATTTTTATCAACTTCTCTTAATTATTTTACAATTTTAGTTACTATACCAGCACCAACAGTTCTACCACCCTCACGAATTGCGAATGGAGTACCATCTTCGATAGCAATCGGCTGAATAAGCTTAACCTTAATCTCAATATTGTCACCAGGCATAACCATCTCGCCTTCAAATTCTATTTCACCAGTTACGTCAGTTGTTCGGATATAGAATTGTGGTTTATAACCTTTGAAGAAAGGAGTATGTCTTCCGCCTTCTTCCTTGGTTAATACATAAATCTTCGCGTCAAATTCGGTATGAGGTGTGATTGAACCTGATTTTGCAAGGACCATACCACGCTCTATGTCGGTCTTTTCAATGCCTCTTAGAAGTAGGCCTGCATTATCCCCTGCCATACCTTGTTCAAGTTGTTTTTTAAACATTTCAACACCAGTTACAACGGCTTTTCTAGTAGGTTTGATACCAACAATCTCGATTTCGTCATTGACCTTAACTATACCTCTTTCGATACGGCCGGTAGCAACTGTACCACGGCCCTTAATAGAGAATACGTCTTCAACAGGCATCAAGAAAGGTTTGGAAGTGTCACGAACTGGCTCTGGAATATACTCATCAAGCGCGTTCATAAGCTCCATAATAGCTTCTTCATATTTCGCATCACCTTCAAGAGCTTTTAGGGCTGAACCACGAACAACTGGTGCGTTGTCACCATCAAATTCGTTCTTAGTAAGAAGTTCACGAATCTCCATCTCTACTAGATCAAGCATCTCAGGGTCGTCAACCATATCAACCTTATTCATAAATACTACGATTCTTGGTACGCCAACTTGTTTTGCAAGAAGAATGTGCTCACGTGTCTGAGGCATAGGTCCATCAGTTGCAGCCACAACAAGAATAGCTCCATCCATTTGTGCAGCACCGGTAATCATGTTTTTTACGTAATCAGCGTGTCCAGGACAGTCAACATGCGCATAATGACGCTTCTCTGTTTCATACTCCTGATGTGAAGTAGCAATGGTAATACCACGCTCTCTTTCTTCAGGTGCATTATCTATTTCTTCAAACTTCTTTGCTGCAGCTAAACCCTTTTTTGCAAGGACAGCCGTGATTGCAGCCGTAAGAGTGGTTTTACCATGATCTACGTGACCAATGGTACCAACATTTACATGCGGTTTTGTTCTCTTAAAAACCTCTGCCATTTCCTCTCCTTTTCCTTTCTGCGATTCGGCCGCAGAATTTAGTTAATATTTCTTCATTGTTTTTTTGACAAAACAACCCTTCCACGCATAAATCGTGGATTTTTAAAATTATTTGCTTGTTAACTTTACTATAAAACTATACATTTATCAAGTATTTTTTAGAATAATTATTGCTCTTCAATTGGTTTTTTACCACGTTTTGTAATAATTTCCTGTGCTACATTGCCGGGAACTTCCTCATAATGGTCAAATTCCATTGTATAATTTCCTCTTCCCTGAGTCATAGAGCGTAAATTTGTAGCGTATCCAAACATTTCAGCTAAAGGCACAAGAGCATCAATGATTTTTGCATTTCCCCTATCGGTCATCTTTTGTATTCGGCCTCTCTTTGAATTAAGATCGCCCATTACGTCACCCATGTAGTCTTCCGGAACAGTTACTTCGACCTTCATAATCGGTTCAAGGATAATCGGATTGGCCTTTCTAACACCTTGCTGAACAGCCATAGAGCCCGCGATTTTAAATGCCATTTCAGATGAATCAACCTCATGATAAGAACCATCATAAAGCGTCACTTTTACATCAACTACCGGATAACCTGCTATAACGCCATTTGCCAAAGCTTCTTTTACGCCATTGTCAATCGGGTTGATATATTCTTTAGGAACTACACCGCCAACAATTTTGTTAATAAACTCATATCCAGCCCCTGTTTCGTTTGGCTCTATTTCTAGCCAAACATGACCATACTGTCCACGACCACCAGATTGACGAATGTACTTCCCCTCTTGTTGAACCTTAGCCTTGATCGTCTCTCTATATGCGACTTGTGGACGCCCCACGTTGGCTTCAACCTTAAACTCACGTTTCATACGGTCTACAATAATATCAAGATGAAGCTCACCCATTCCTGCAATAATTGTCTGCCCGGTTTCTTCATCGGTATAAACTCTGAACGTCGGATCTTCTTCTGCAAGTCTAGAAAGCGCAATCCCCATCTTTTCTTGATCTGCCTTGGTTTTCGGTTCTATTGCAACCTGAATAACAGGTTCCGGGAAAGTAATGCTTTCAAGCATAACTGGATGGGAAACATCACAAACTGTATTGCCTGTTAAAGTGTTTTTCAGCCCAACAGCAGCAGCAATTTCGCCTGCGTAGACCTCGCTAACCTCTTCCCGATTATTTGCATGCATACGAACAATACGACCGATTCTCTCTTTTTCTCCTGTTGTAGTATTAAGAACATAACTGCCCGAACTTAGTTTTCCTCTGTAAACTCGAAAGAATGCAAGCTTTCCGACAAATGGGTCTGCTGCAACTTTGAAGACTAAAGCACAAAAATCGCCGTCATCAGTAGCTTCTACGGTTACTTCTTCCTCGTTTTTAGGATTCTTTCCTATCGCTGCTGGAATATCAATTGGAGATGGCAAATAATCAATTACCGCATCCAACATAGGCTGAACGCCTTTATTCTTAAGAGCGCTGCCGCAAAAAACAGCAACAATATCACCTTTTATCGTAGCTTTTCTAAGAGCCCCCTTCAGTTCATCGATGGTTGGCTCGATTCCTTCTAAATATTTTTCCGTCAGAGCATCGTCGGTTTCAGAAATTTTTTCAACCATAATATTATGCCATTCCTTGGCTTTATCAAGCATATCTGCAGGAATCTCAGTGATTTTATAGTCCTTGCCCTGATCATCATTTGAATACATAAATGCGTTCATTTGCAATAAATCAACCATTCCGGTGAACCCGCTTTCCATACCTATCGGGAGTTGCATTGCAACTGCATTTGCGCCCAATCTTTCCTTGATTGAGTCAAAAGACATATAGAAATCTCCTCCGATTGCATCCAGTTTATTTACAAATGCAATTCTTGGAACATTATATTTATCGGCTTGTCTCCAGACAGTCTCCGACTGAGGCTCAACACCGTTTTTACCATCAAAAACTACTACCGCACCGTCAAGAACACGTAAAGAACGCTCTACTTCGACCGTAAAGTCTACGTGACCCGGCGTATCGATAATGTTAATTCGATGGTTGTTCCAAAAACAAGTAGTAGCGGCTGAGGTAATAGTAATCCCACGCTCTTGCTCTTGCTCCATCCAGTCCATTGTCGCAGCGCCCTCATGTACTTCGCCTATCTTGTGGGTACGACCAGTATAATACAGAATTCTCTCTGTCACCGTAGTCTTACCAGCATCAATATGTGCAGCAATACCGATATTTCTTGTTTTTTCTAAGCTATATTCTCTAGCCACCATTTCTCCTTTCGGTACGAAACCAACTAGTTCCTTTTTTTTCGTTTAAATCAAAATATAAAGCTCTTAATAAGCCTTTTGGCCTAAAATTAGTATCTTGCTAGATGAGCGAAGGCTTTATTTGCTTCCGCCATCTTGTGAGTATCCTCACGCTTTTTAACCGCAGTTCCAACATTGTTATATGCATCTATAATCTCCAAAGCAAGTGCTTTATCGAAGGACATACCCTTCTTAGATCTTGCAGCGCTTCTCATCCAGGTAATAGCATAATGTAGTTTCCTATCACCCTTAACTTCAGACGGAACTTGATATGTAGCCCCACCTACGCGTCTTGACTTTACCTGAACAACTGGGGACACATTCTTAATGGCGGTTTCGAGGATTTCCAATGCGGGCTTATTGAGCTTCTTCTCAACTTCAGCTAGGGCACCATACACCAGATTGGTAGCAACCCCTTTTTTGCCATCAAGCATAATTTTATTAACAATTCTTGAAACTAAAATACTTTTGTAACGCAAATCAGGTTCAATTTTTCTCTTTATAACTTTTCTAGGATCTCTAGGCATAATTCACTCCTTCTTAGGATTAACTCTTCTTTGCACCGTATTTACTTCGGCCCTGTTTGCGATTTGATACACCGGCAGCGTCAAGTGTACCACGAATAATATGATATCTGACACCTGGAAGATCTTTTACTCTACCGCCCCTAATCATCACGACACTATGCTCCTGGAGATTGTGGCCAATTCCAGGTATATAAGCAGTTACTTCCATTCCGTTAGTAAGCCTAACACGAGCAATTTTACGCAAAGCCGAATTCGGTTTCTTTGGTGTAGTAGTCGTAACTTTTACGCACACGCCTCTTTTTTGTGGCGCTGAAGCATTAGTCGCTCGGCCCTTTAGCGCATTCATTCCCTTTTGCAAGGCTGGTGATTTTGACTTTACCCGCGGACTTCTTCGCGGTTTTCTGATTAATTGGTTAATTGTAGGCATTCTTCTCCTTAAAAAATCTTAAAAATTTTAACAGATTTTCCCTATTCCGTCAAGGAAGTAGAGAACCCTGTTCCTGCTGGTATAAGCTTACCGATAATCACGTTTTCCTTCAGTCCTCTCAAGTAATCGACCTTTCCTTGGACTGCTGCGCCGATCAAAACTCTAGTGGTTTCTTGGAATGAGGCAGCGGAAAGAAAACTATCTGTAGTAATCGACACTTTTGTAATTGAGAGGATTAGATTCGTAAATTCAGCTGGTCTCTCCCCTCTCGCCTTTGCCTTGTTGTTTTCGTGAGCTAGCACTGAGCGAGACACAATTTCGCCAACAACAAACGGCGTGTCATTCGCTTCATCAATTCTACAGCGACTAAACATTTGTCTCACAATAACCTCAATGTGCTTATCGTTGATAGTCTGGCCTTGTGAAGCATAGGTTTGTTGAACCTGATTAATTATATAATGTTGGACTTCTTTTTCCCCGAGTAAACGAATTGCATCTTGGAAATTCCAAGAACCTTCTGTGATTTGGTGACCTTGCTCAACCACATCCCCGTTTTTCACTAAGATACCAACTTGTGCTGGAACGTTATAAGATTTGATTTCAGCATCTTTTACTATTGTAATATTGTTTCCGCTAATCTTAATAGTTCCTTGGCTCTTTGCTCGAATCGGCTTTTTACCGTCTTTTGTAGCTAATATGTCTTTATAGGCAACTGACTGGTTGTTTTTAACAACTATCTTATAACCTTCGGCATTGTAGTCTTCTTCATTTAGGTTTTGTGAAATTATCTCAATCTTGTTCTTACCATCTCTGGATTCGATACGAATAAGCCCTGATATTTCGGCAAGAATGGCCTGTCCTTTTGGCTGTCTAGCCTCAAAAAGTTCCTCTACACGAGGCAGACCTTGGGTAATATCAATACCCGCAACACCACCTGCATGAAAAGTACGCATCGTTAATTGTGTACCGGGTTCTCCGATTGACTGAGCAGCAATAATACCAACTGCCTCACCCATCGCAATCAATCCTCCACGAGCTAGATCTGCACCATAACAGTGTTGGCAAAGACCCCATTCAGACTGGCAAGTAAGCGCCGATCTAATTGTAACCTGTTCGGCTCCTGAGTTATCAATTTTGACAAATTCTTCATCGTCAATTAGTGTACCCTTTTTAACAACTATTTCGCCTGTTTCCGGATTAACGACATCTTTTGCAAGAATACGGCTGATTAAGCGAGCAGAGAAATCCTCTCCAATTTTTTTCGACTCAGTCCTTGAGATCGTTAACCCTGTCTTATCACCGCAATCTTTCTCAACAATAATTACATCTTGGGAAACATCGACAAGTCTTCTGGTCAAATAACCTGAATCCGAAGTCTTAAGTGCAGTGTCGGAAAGACCTTTTCTAGCACCGTGAGTTGAAATAAAGTATTCTAGCGAAGAAAGCCCTTCTTTATAATTTGACTTGATTGGAAGCTCAATAGTTCGACCTGAGGCATTTACCACAAGCCCTTTCATACCAATCATTTGGTTCATCTGGCTGATATTACCGCGAGCTCCAGATTTCATCATTATCGCCGCTGTTGAACTATCATCCAACTGCTCGCTCATGTCTTTTTGGATCTTTTCACGCGCATCCATCCAGATTTCAAGAACCTTGGCATATTTCTCATCTTCAGTTATTAACCCCTGATTATATTGATTGTATACATGCTTTTCTTTTTGACCATATTCATCAAGAATGTTTTGTTTTGTGGTTGGAACTTGAAAATCATCCATCGAAATCGAGATCCCAGAAACTGTAGAGTATTTAAACCCGAGGTCCTTCATATTGTCTACAAACTTAACAGTTCTTTCTGTTCCGCAAATTCTAAAGATTTTCTCAATAATCCCAGAAAGTTTCTTTGAAGTCATTACTTCGTTAATAAAACCAATTTCTTCTGGGACGATTTCGTTAAAAAGCAATCTCCCAACCGTAGTTTCCATAAGCTCTCCATTCACTGGAACTTTTACCATCGTGTGAATATCAATCTCATGAATATCAAATGCATAGAACACTTCATTTTGTGTGCTATAGTGCTTTATTTCCTTCTTGTCAGTAGGCTTATCTAGCGTCATCCAGTAACATCCCAATACGATATCCTGACTTGGCTTAACAGCGGTCTCTCCAGCAGCAGGCTTTAAAAGATTCTTGGTTGAAAGCATAATTGTTGCCGCTTCTTCTTGAGCTTCCTTCGACAAAGGAACATGAACAGCCATTTGATCTCCATCAAAGTCAGCATTGAAAGCATTACAAACGAGCGGATGAATTTGAATAGCCTTACCCTCAATTAGGATTGGTTGAAATGCCTGAATACCCAAACGGTGCAAGGTTGGAGCACGGTTTAATAGAACATATTTATTTTGAATTACTTCGTCAAGAGCATCCCAAACCTCATTTCTTGACCTCTCTATCATACGGCTGGCGCTCTTTACGTTGTGAGCAAGACCGTCGATTACAAGTTTTGAAATTACAAAAGGCTTGAACAATTCTAGCGCCATCATCTTTGGCAAACCACACTGATAAAGCTCGAGCTCAGGACCAACTACAATAACTGAACGTCCAGAATAGTCTACACGTTTACCCAGAAGATTCTGTCTAAATCTTCCTTGTTTGCCCTTTAGCATATCTGCAAGCGATCGAAGCTTCTTTCGGCTAGTTGCCATAGAGGCGTTCTTGTCTCTTCTCGCACTATTGTCAATAAGCGCATCAACCGCTTCCTGAAGCATTCTCTTTTCGTTTCGGCAAATTACTTCTGGGGCATCCATGTCAAGAAGCTTCTTAAGTCTTGTATTTCTATTGATTACTCTTCTATAAAGATCATTTAGATCGCTAGTTGCAAAACGGCCCCCGTCAAGCTGAACCATCGGTCGTAGATCCGGTGGGATAACCGGCAAAACCGTAAGAATCATCCATTCGGGTCTTATATTTGCATTCAAGAAACCCTCAATCAACTTAAGTCTCTTCAAAGATTTCTTTCTTTTCACGCCTTGCGAATTATCAACTTCTTTTCTAAGTTTTTCAACTAAAGCCTTTAGATCGACCTTGGAAAGTAGCGACTGTATCGCCTCTGCTCCGATTCCAGCAGTAAACACCTCACCATATTTCATCGAGAATTCACGATATTTTGCTTCAGAGATAATCGACATTGGAACTATCTGAGCCAAATCGTCTTGTGCAGTATTCCTATAGGCATCGAGCTCTGAAATTTGCGAAGTTGCATCCTTGTCATCAATCGCATTTGCCATTATCTCTGCTTTTCTCTTTTTAAACTCCTCGTCGATTTGTTTTAAGGCAGCTTCCTTTGCATCATTATTTACATCCAGAATAATGTAGTTAATAAAGTAGGCAACTTTCTCTAGGTCTCTTACTGAAATATTGAGAATCAGACCAATTGAGCTCGGAGTACCTCTAAGAAACCAGATATGCGTAACCGGTACTGAAAGCTTGATATGTCCCATACGCTCACGACGGATTATCGATCTAGTCACTTCGACTCCGCAACGATCGCAAACCACACCCTTGTATCTGATTCTTTTGTATTTTCCGCAATAGCATTCCCAGTCTTTTGCAGGACCAAAAATTCTTTCACAGAACAAGCCATCTTTTTCCGGTTTCAGTGTGCGATAATTGATTGTTTCAGGCTTAGTAACCTCTCCATGAGACCATTGCAAGATTTCTGCTGGTGAAGCCACTGAGACTTTTATTGCTTTGAAATTATCATTTTTTGTTTCGTTTGTTATCACTTTTATCTCCTAAAGTGTTATCACTTTTGCTCTTAAAATTCGTCTTCGTTAACTTCAACTTGTTCATCAATCTCGTCGAGAACTTCAAAGTCATCTTTTGCAGCTTCCTCGCTAACATCGACTAACGGCATCTCAGTTTCGGCTGCTTCGCCGACGATTAATTTACCGCCTTTCAAGTCTTCGATATCTTCTTCGTAGCTTTCACTAATTACTTCATCTGCTTCAATTTCGCTTTGAACTCCTGGCTCTTCTTCACGGATAAGGTCGACCGATAGCCCCAATCCCTGTAGCTCTTTAACTAACACATTGAATGATTCAGGAATACGAGGTTCCTTGATATCTTCACCTTTTATCACTGACTCGTATGCCTTTGACCTTCCAATAACGTCATCTGATTTGATTGTTAAAATTTCTTGTAAGGTATGTGCTGCGCCATAAGCTTCTAATGCCCAAACTTCCATTTCTCCGAACCTCTGACCACCAAACTGTGCTTTACCACCAAGCGGTTGCTGGGTCACCATTGCGTAAGGCCCGATTGAGCGTGCGTGAATCTTATCTTCAACCAAATGCAGAAGCTTCAGCATGTAGTTATATCCCACTACTGTTCTTTCTGCAAACGGCTCGCCTGTTCGCCCATCATATAGTTGAGCGCGTCCATCTTCTGGAAGTCCTGACTGCTTAAGTAATTCTTTAATTTGACTTACTTTTACTCCATTAAATACTGGGGATGCTATTCTGATTCCCAATGCAGCAGCGGCCCACCCAAGATGTGTTTCCAAAACCTGACCGAAATTCATACGAGAACTAATTCCTTGTGGATTCAATAAAATATCAACGGGAGTCCCGTCTTCGAGATATGGCATATCCGCAACCGGAAGTATTCTTGCGATAACGCCCTTATTTCCGTGACGACCGGCCATTTTGTCCCCAACTGCTACTTTACGCATCTGAGCAATCGTTACAAAAACCTGCATAATTACCCCTGCAGGAAGCTCATCTCCCTTGTCTCTGCTCTTTATTGATATATTGACCACTTTTCCGTGTACTCCAGGCGGAACTCTCAAACTACTGTCTTTTACATCCCTTGCTTTTTCGCCAAAAATAGCTCGAAGCAATCTTTCTTCTGCAGTAAGTTCTGTTTCTCCCTTCGGAGTAATCTTACCCACCAGAATGTCTCCAGCTACTACTTCCGCTCCGACTATTACAATTCCGCCCTCGTCAAGATCACGAAGAGCTTCTTCACCAACATTTGGAATATCTCTAGTTATTATTTCTTGACCCAATTTAGTGTCGCGAACATCTGTATGGTATTCGCCGAGGTGAATTGACGTATAGCGATCGTTATGTACAAGTCTTTCTGAAATAATAATCGCGTCCTCAAAGTTATAACCGCCCCAACACATAAATGCCGTAAGAACATTTTGTCCGAGAGCGAGTTCGCCGCCGTCAATAGTCGGCCCATCAATAAGAAGATCACCTTTCTTGAACTTTTGACCTTTTGAAACAGCAACCCGCTGGTTAATACAAGTATCACTATTTGACTGCTCAAATTTGTTGAGCATTATTAATTCTTCTTCGCCATTATCATATTTAACTTTTATAAATGAACCTGTAGACGAGAGAACCTCTCCAGCATGTTTGGCAAGAACTATTTGACCTGAGTCTTCAGCAACCTTGCCTTCATTCCCCGTACCAACGATAGGCGCTTGGGGCTTAATAACCGATACTGCTTGACGTTGCATGTTAGCACCCATTAACGCTCTACGTGCATCATCATGTTCAACAAACGGAATTAGCGAGGTAGAGATACTTACCGGTTGCTCGTTAGCAACATCCATATAATCAATTTCGCTAACCATAACCTCATCCGCTTCGCCGTTTCTTCTGGCGATTGCGGTCTCTTCAATAAAGAATCCCTTTTCGTCAACTAATGTTATAGCTTGAGCAATTACGGTCTGTTCCTCATCGTCAGCAGCAAGATAAGCTATCTCGTTTGTAACTCTAGGCTTAACCTTAATGCTTTCACTACCATTCCCAATAAGCTCTTTAGCTTTTGCAGCGGAAATCTTATCGCCCTTTTTAATGACTATTTCCCCTGCCTTATTTTTGAGATCAACTGCCGCAATTTCATCTACAGCAGCTTTACCGTTATTTTCAACTCTAGTAATCACTTTTCTATAAGGAGTTTCTATAAACCCATAATCATTGATCTTGGCGTAGCTTGAAAGTGAGTTGACCAAACCAATGTTTGAACCTTCTGGAGTTTCAATAGGGCAAATTCTTCCATAATGAGTCCTATGGACGTCACGTACTTCAAAACCTGCTCTTTCACGAGAAAGACCACCAGGCCCTAATGAGCTAAGACGTCTCTTGTGAGCAAGTTCTGTAAGCGGATTTGTCTGATCCATAAACTGCGAGAGTGGAGAGCTGGCAAAAAACTCTCTGACAGAAGCCACTATCGGACGTACATTAATAAGCTGACTTGCAGTTACTGTTTCTACGTCGCAAATAGACATCCTGTCCTTGATATTTCTTTCCGTTCTGGCAAGACCGATTCTAAATTTGTGTTGTATAAGCTCACCTACTGTTCTAACGCGCCGGTTGCCTAAATGATCGATATCGTCCGCGACCCCGCCTTGGTTATTTAGCCTGATGATTTCTTTTATTATCTCGACTAGATCTTCTCTCCTCAAAATCCGATTTTCTCTGATATTCTCGACATCAAGCTCAAGCCTTTTATTAACTTTGTAACGGCCCACTCTGGACAAATCATACTTTTTAACGTCAAAAAAAGTTCCTTCGACAAAATTTTTTGCGTTTTCTACGGTAGCAAGATCGCCGGGCCTCATTCTCTTATATACTTCTATAAAAGCCTCTCCCGCAGTTGTGGCAGAATCTCTTTCCAAAGTGTTTTTGATGTAATCTCTTTCCTTGTTAGTGTTTACGTCACGAAAAAGATTAATGATACTTTCGTTTGTATCATAACCAAAAGCACGCAAAAGCGTAGTCACAGGAAATTTACGTTTCCGGTCAATTTTTGCATAAAGACCATCCTGTGGAGATGTTTCTATCTCAAGCCAAGCACCACGACCAGGAATTACCTTTGCCCCAAAAAGCGAGGTGCCGTTGTTGTCTTCTGAAGTGAAGAAAACACCCGATGAACGGACTAATTGGCTCACGACAACTCTTTCTACTCCATTTATAATAAAGCTGCCGTTATCGGTCATGACAGGAATATCACCCAAGAAAACTTCTTGAGTTCGGGTCTTGCCGGTATCTTTATTCTTTAGTTCAATATTTACCTTTAGAGGTGCTTCATAGGTTACTTTTCTTTCCTTTGCAACTTTTTCGGAATACTTAGGTTCGCCAAGATAATAATCCTTGAAGGTTAGTCCCATTACTTTGCCGGTATAATCCTCTATCGGGGAGATTTCTTCAAACAGTTCGGCCAATCCTTCTCGGATAAACCATTTAAAGCTGTCCGTTTGTACTTCTTTTAGATTTGGTAACTGAAGTACATAAGGTTCTGGGTTCACATATTTGCGACCAGTTGTTGAAGTGGACGCAAACGCAAGCGGTTCTTTTGCCATAAAAATACTTGCTCCTTATATTTAATTAATCAATAAAATTTCACAGGAGTTGTTTACTATTCACATTGTAAGCGATTTACTGCCCCGCAGTTTTGTTTAAAACAAGCCAAAATTCTAAACCACAACATAAGATTGCGGCTTGCTCTAAAGCCGTGTAATACAAAATTTACATTATTTCAGCGGTTTTGTCAAGAATAATCAGATGTTATTTATTCTTTTCTATTATACTGTCGATGAGACCATATTTCTTCGCCTCTTCTGCAGTCATAAAGTAATCACGCTCAACGTCGACGTTAATCTTTTCGATTTTCTGACCCGTATGCTTCGATAAAATCTCATTTAATTGTTTTTTCGTTCTCAGAAGTTCTCTCGCATGAATCTCAATGTCAGTTACCTGCCCCTCCATACCGGAAACGATCGGCTGATGGATCATTATGCGGGAATTTGGGAGAGTTAATCTCTTGCCCTTTTCACCAGCGGTAAGAATTAAGGCGGCGGCACTAGCTGCAAGCCCTACGCAAATAGTCGAAACATGCGGTTTAACGAGTTGGATAGTATCGTAGATTGCGAGAGCCGAGCTTACGCTCCCGCCGGGACTGTTGATATACAGCGATATATCTTTCTTGGTATCTACGCTCTCTAAGTACAAAAGCTGAGCGATGATAAGGTTTGCGACGTTATCGTCGATCGGCGTCCCGAGGAAGATTATTCTATCCTCAAGAAGTCTCGAATATATGTCAAACGCCCGCTCGCCGGCGTAAGTTTTCTGAATTACAGTTGGTATAAGTATTTGACTTTGTATGTTTTCCATAAAGTCCTCCAATAGTTAAAGTGCACCTATTTTAGCACAAAAATGCAACTTTTGCGAGGTAGTTCTATCCCCCGAAAAACTGTTCGGCTCGGTAGCCCGACTATTTTAAAAAGTTATTCCTTGTAGGAAAACCTTACAGAATATCGAAAAAAGGATAATCTTTTAAAAAGGAGTTCAGTTTTTCTTGATTTTTGAGTCACTTTTCATCAAGGAAAAGTGGCAGAAAACAGATTAGATTCTTCGACAAGCTCAGAATGACAATTTTTATTCTTCGAACGTAGAGAGAAGTCTGTAGTAAAAATAGTTCTCATTTTATTCGAACAATAGATGCTATTTAAAAATATAATATTCTACCATTTTCATTATAGTTCCGTCCTGCTTTTCTGTATCAAATTCATTTACTTCTTTTCCACCGAGAAACTCCGGAATTTTTCTACTAGGTGTATTGCTAGTTACTACCGGGTATCTTAAATAATCATACTCTAGATTCTTATCTGCCCAGTCTTTTAGTCCCACAACTGCTTCTCTACCATATTTATGCCCTTGAGCAGATTTTTTTATCCAAATTCCAAACTCAGGAGTTTTAGTGTCAATATGATGAACTCCTGCTCCTCCTATAAATTCATCCGTGTCTTTAAGAAAAATTAACACTTGATAATTTATACCTTCTCTCATCTTTTCTTCTGCTTCAACAAGATAATCAATTGTCTCTTGCTCTTCCTTAGGAGTAGAAGGATACATCATAGCCGTTACTTCGTCGGTAAAATTCGTGAATACTTCTCTCGAATACTTTGGAGAGACTGGCCTTAATAGCAAATGTTCGGTAAAAAGTTTTTGTGGCATTTTCATTGCGTAATTTTAGCACAAAAATGAGAAAATTACGAGATTTTATGTCATCCTCGCGGACGCGGGGATCTACCTATCTCTCTGCTTCGCCCCGAACGATATACTATTTGTCATCCTGAGGGAGCGGAGCGATTCGAAGGATCTATAAGACCGAGATCCCTCGACAAGCTCGGGATGACGTGGATTTTATTCTTCGAACGGAGTGAGAAGTTTTCAATAAAATGGTTCTCTCGCTGCTCGAACAATAAATACAATGTCATCCTGAACGTAGTGAAGGATCTCTAGACTCTTCGACTTCGCTCAGAGTGACAAAAGTACCAAAGTAAAAACCCACCCTTGGAAGCAATATTGCTACCTCGGGTGGGCTTTGGTGATTAGATAGTGAATGTTGAAATACCTTTTGATATTAGCTCTTTAAGATCAGCCTCTTTTGGCTCTGTTTTTCTTTGCCTGTTCTTTTTCTTCGGCTTTTTTCTTTGCGAGGATTTTCTCGCATGTCTTACATCTGACAACCGGCTTTTTGAGCACTCTCTTTGCTTCGTTTTCGCTCAGCGATTTACCTGAACCCAAGTGTTGTCCACAAAGAGAATAATTGTTATATTGCCCGGTTACTAAATGCGACCTGCCAACTATTAGTTCCCAACTGGAAATCCTCACAAGAACTCTTGCTTCGTAATTCATCAGATATCCCTCCTTTGCCGTCAATTTTCTGCTTTTTGGCTTATCTTTGCTTGCGCAATTTCTTCACGGCAGCTTCGCATTTTTTGCATCTTTTGGGCGGCTTCTTTAGCACATCCCTGGCTACTTGTTCATGTATCATTTCATTCGATCTCGCCACAAGACCGCAACACGAACACAATCTTCCACGCGGCCCAAATGCATGTGTTTTTCTCACAACCAGATCACTGCCAGAAATTCTTGCAAATGTTTTCCATTCAACGTACATCAGATATCCCTCCTTTATTGCTTTTTCTCATCCTTGAGCCTTTTTTCCAAAATCTTTTCGCACTTCTTGCAAGTAGACGCTTCTTTACCCGTTAATTCTTTTGCGTCTTTTTCACTTAAGGAATCCTTATCGGAAACATATATTCCGCACAATGAAAACCCGTTATGGGAACCGGCTTCGTAGCACTCAAAGATATGCGTCTTTTTTACTACCGGCTTCCAACCGAACATCTTGACAAGTACTTTTCTGATTACCAGCACGTAGTAACCCCCTTTATTTTTCAGTTCCTAAACGAAAAGGAATCTACAAGATAGTAGAATCCTCCTTACATTCCGGCGTGATTATAGCACAAAAAACACCCTTCCTCAACAAAAAAACGAGAGTCCTCTCATACTCGCTCTGCTTACCCAAAAGTAATAGACCTCAAGAATTTTCGCTTTGACTAAATGATAAAGGGTAGCGAAAGTATTCACCTGAAAATTACTATTGACAACAAAAGATTTCAAAGATACAATACGGCCAATAATTAATTGGGGGACAAAAAGATGGAACCTAAGGTTATCAAAAAGAGCACTGAAAATAGCGAGACTGGATGTTGCTTCCGAAGCTGCGGCGGCAAGCCTTGCGTTCAAGAGTTTGAGGCCAAAAACAAAGTCACAAAAACGGAAAAAAGATTAAAGAAAATCTAAATTATCGTGAAAACAGTAGTATTAAGAAAAGATGCTGACTACACGGTAGCCTTTTTCCCGGAAATAAGGAAATTGGTATTTGTGAACGAAGATGGGTCTAGGATTCTAGACCTGTTTTTCAACATGGAGGAATCGGCTGAAGAAATATCAAAAGAGCTGAAGATAGATGCCGAGAAGCTACAATCTTTCTTGGAAGACATAAAGCAAAGCCTAAAAGAAGATCAGCTAAGCTATCCCGTACCAGACAAAGACTATTTTGACACTCCCCTTTCTGGAGAAATACAGGTCAGCAACACTTGCAATCTAAGATGCAAACACTGCTTTCAGGGTGATTACACAAAACTGCTTAGCTATGAGAAAATAGACCATAGGCTTTCATTACTGGCAAAAGAGAAAGTTTTTATGCTCAATCTTGTCGGCGGAGAAATCTTTCTCCACGAAGACGCAATGAAAATCATAGAAAGAGCCTGCGATTATTACGGATTCGCTGTAAATATTATTACAAACGCCACATTAATAGATGACGATACTATCGAAAAATTAAAAAAATTGGAGAACAAACCAGCCTTCCTGGTCAGCCTTGAAGGAATAAAAGAAATAAACGACGAGATTAGAGGAAAAGGAGTCTTCGAAAAGGTAGAGAAATCGATCAGCAAGCTCCGCAAAGAAGGTTTTTATGTCGAGATTTCCTGCACTCTAAACAATTTTAACTATCCAAATTACAAAAAATTAATTGAATTTGCACAGGAGCATGACTGTCCTTGCAACTTCAATTTATTCAAGCCGTTCAAAGGCTCGCATCAAGACCTAGTAATTGAGCCAGAAAAATATTTTGATTTTATTATGGAGATATACGCTCTACAGCAAAAAGGTGTCAAGACAGGCGTTACCAACGCAGCAATCGAGGGATTCCTAAGGGGGGTAAAGAGAGATGTTTGTCGCGCCGGAGTTAGCGGTCTAACTATCGACGTAGACGGCTATATGTTGCCGTGCGCCTTGTTATACGAAGCCGATTATTACAAAAAGGAAGACCTGCCTTTATTTGATAAAAACTTTGTAAAGAATTGGCGAGAAAATGAGACTTTTATTAACTTTCGGAAACAAGGATTAGCCGAATGCCAAGCCTGCGCTTACTTATTTAACGGCGAAGTTTATAGCAAAGATCCTTATGGAATCTCTGCTTTTATAAAATATTACAACACTAAGTGTACCTAGACAAAAATAGCTTTTTATTGTAAAATGCAGGAACTCGGTTGATGTCAGTTGCGTACCTTGTTATTATAAATAAAGGAGGTGATAAGTAATGCTGAAAGTAGACGACGTACGATTCGAATATGAGACTAGAGAGGTTCTAAAAGGAATTTCGCTTATCATAAATGAGGGCGAAAGAATCGGACTTATCGGTCCTAACGGAACCGGAAAAACCACGTTGCTCCGCATCATTGCTGGAGAAATCCTTCCGTCGTCTGGAAAAGTAATCAGAGACAATCTAATAGTTGGTTACCTTCCTCAAGAACCGAGAGAACATCTCGAACTACCTGTTGTTGAATTCATCAAAAAGCTCACTGGCATAATGGATGCCGAGCTTGAGTTCGAACAAGCTTCTGAGAAAGTTGATGCCAGCAAAGAATCTCTTTCCCGACTCGAACAAGCAATGGAAAAAGTTGAACACCTTGGAACTTATTCATTCGATACGAGGCTTCAAAAAGTATTGCAGAAAATTACCCTCGACACTCGTCTGTTGGAACAGCCTGTCAGCACCCTATCAGGCGGTGAACGCAAGCGCGTAATGCTGGCGGCCATTCTTATGTCGCAGTTCGACATTCTTTTGCTAGACGAGCCGACTAACGACTTGGATCTAGAAGGCATCGAGATTCTTGAAGCGTTCCTGCTTTCCACAAACTCGGCTGTTGTAATTGTTACTCACGACAGACGAATGCTTAAAACAGTTACGACCAAAATTGCCGAACTACTCTCGGATGGATCTAGAATCGATCTCTACTCGCTTGGATACGAAGAATATTTAGAAGCGAGGGAAGCGCAAAAAAAATCAGTGAAAGAGGCTTACGAAAGATATCTGGAAGAGAGAAAAAGACTAAGCGATACAAGTCGCAGACTGCACAACGAAGCCAGGAGAGCAGATTCAAATTCGAAAGCTTCGGATACTGAAAAGTTAGGAAGAAACTCGGCCAAAGAGAAGGCTGCAGGTAGATTGTCTGCAACCGCCAAAGCTACAGCTACTCGCGAAGAACAGCTAGCGATACCGCAGAAACCGCTCAAAGAGATCAATCTGAAGTTTGCCTTCAGCGGACACCAGGGCGAAGTGAGCAATATTCTAGTCGAGCTTAAAAACGTTACAATCCATTATCCCAAGATCGATGTCGGTCCGCTCGATCTCATGATTGAGCGAGGAAATCGAATCGTAATCACTGGCCCAAATGGCAGTGGTAAGACGACTCTACTGCGGATTATCGAAGGAGTGCAAAGCCCAGAAGAAGGAGATGTTCGTTTCGGGAACGGAGTGAAAATTGGCCTCATAGACCAATTTAAGAGTTTGCCTGACGAAGAAATCTCAGCCCTCGAGAACGCCAAGAAGCTTGCCTCAGAAGACGGCCCTATCGACGACTCTAGGTTGCGAACCATCTTGCATAGCTTCAACTTCGACCAAGAAAAGCTCCAACAAAAAGGTAAGAGTCTAAGTCCTGGGGAACGTGCCAGACTGCTTCTTGCAACACTAGTCTATAAAAACACCAATTTACTTCTCCTGGATGAACCGACAAACCATCTGGACATCCCAGCTATCGAAGAGCTAGAAAAAGCCCTTCAGACTTATCCCGAAACCTTCGTCGTTGTTTCACACGACAGAGATTTCATAGACTCTATCCGTCCAAACCGAACAATAGAATTAATAAATGGCCGGCTAACATAACGTATATATACAAAAGCGTTATGAAAGCCGGCCAAATTTTTTTGTATTAATCCCGATTCCCCTGCTTGCACGCCTCATCGTCATTGCGAGCGACTTGTCTAGCGAAGCTTTAGCGAAGTTGGAAGCGCGGCAATCTAATCCTCACTCCCCTGTGTCATTCCAAATCGTACTTGTCCTTTCGTAGCCTTGGCGAAGAAGGATGTTTGGAATCTAGCCCCCTCCCCTATTTTTATTCTTCGAGCGCAGAGAGAAGTCCTAAATATAAATAGTTCTCCCTTAGCTCGAACAATACATCCCCTACTAATCCTGGGTTGTATCTCTCTCCCAATCAGAGGCTTGGCCACAATTCATCTTAATGATTTTCATCATCTCATTTACGTCTTCACTCTCTTTGTCTACATATTCCGAAAAGTTCCACTCCCCTTCATAGAAATCAGCACAGAAAGCAATTGCATCATCAAGCGCTTCAAATTCGCCCAAGAAAATTTCTTCACTTTCCGGGAAGAATTGCCAGATAGTCGGATCAATAAGAACGAACTTTGAGGAATCAACGTCAAGAAAGCCTAAAATGTCATGGATATTATCCTTATCTATTCCGTTCTTAGTCACCTCACCCTTTAGTATAAACGGCTTACTATCTTCACCTAGATACTCAAGAACCTTCAGACCGACGAGCCTCGAAACCTCACTGCAATTGTATTTTGCGAGCATCGAAAGAGGCTTACCCTTATTCCCAGCCTTCAACACCGAAATCATGTATTCTTCTAATTCATTTATGTAATTCTCATTCATATTTATTCCTTTTTGTCATTCTGTCCGACGACTCCGATGAGTTCGTGTCGGACTCCGTCGGAGAGCGTTAGTCGAAGGGAGCCTGACGTCTGCCCGAACCTGAAAGGGGCGGGAAGAATCTCATTCCCTATCCCCCACTCATACTCATCCCCGTCATCATACCTATTTATTAGAAGAAACGATCTTGAAACTAATTTTATTCAAAATCAAGAAAAATTAATTGAGTAAAGCCCCTTACTCCATCAGCCAAAGTTAAGGGCGTAGGCGCTCCACAACAAGTACAGGCTTTGCCAAATACCTTTTCGTATACTGTATTTGTGGGAGGTATTTGTTTACTTTCAAGATCACAAAACACTCTATCGCTCATAAAAGTTGGGGTTTTATAACGTTGCCAAATAAACGCTTGATAAGAAATCACTAAAAGATAAGTTACCACTAAGCAAATTGAAAAAATTCTTATTATTTTTTTCATATTTTCCCTCCAATTAACTCTAATATAGAGTATATCATCCCTGACGAATTTGTGTCATTCCTGGTCGCACTTGTCCGCTTCTAGAGGAAACCCTGGGATCTATTTCCTAGTCATCTTCAGGGCAACCAAAGAATCTGAATATTCCTCACTTATCTTATTCACTAGATAATCGATTTCCACGTCTTCATTTCTTGTTATAACAAAAACTACAGGAAACCTTGCGTTTCCTAATGTTTTCTGACAATTATTGACCTGTTTTATATATGAACCAGAGTAGTATGGGACTTCTTCGGGGTGTCTTTTTTCTAGAAAGTCTTTATCGACAAATGTTTCATATTCATCGGCGATAACAATATCGCAGTTTTCTGAAATATGACTATCGGCTAGACTATCCTCAAGATAACAAACCTTATAATTATTTTCCCTTAGAAAAGGGATAATCTCATTTTGTAAAAACCAGCTTTTACCGCTATCCGTAGCCCCAACAAGAAAAACATTTTTTCCGTTTTTTATCGCATCAAAAATTTCTTTAGTTAAATTATTCATACTCATCCCCGACATCACACCTATTTATCAGCTCAGTCATTTCGACATCCTCATCCATAGTCCAATATTTCTTACCATCGATGTCCAGGTATCTATAGGTATGGTCATAAAATTTCCCATCATACCCTTCTTCTCTGATAAGCCGGGCAAACCACAAAAATTCGTCCCACTTTTCTTTGGGCAGATATCTCTTCACTATATATTCATGCGGAGCCGTCTTTGCATAAGTCTTAGCAAATATCCACTCAACCGACTCCACAAAAGCTTCCGCTTTTTCTAAATTAGATTTTTGAAGTCGCATTATATACATCTTTATGTTTTTAAAATATTTATTTCTCAAAAAGTCGCTTATTATTTGGTATTCGTCATTTACTTAAAATTGGTCTTCCAAAATAGTTACTAAGAGACCAACTAAGGTGATGCCTACCCCAATCACTTAAAGATGTAATTTTGTTGTTGATAAAATTATTTAATAATAAGGGCGAAACATAATAGATCAACTGAAAATTACAGTATGAATCAGGAATTATTCCGGGACTTTCCGGTAAATAAAACAAGTAGTTTATCTTACGGTTTTTAATATTGTTCAAAATATTTACTCCGAGGTCACCATTATCAATACTCGGTTGCATTGGGACTATTGGAGCAATAATAATCTGGTCTCTTCTTTGTATATCACAAGTTTGCGAAAGAATCATAACATCTATAAGTTTAGATTTAATTTCTAGCGTACCCTCTCTTGTATTTGTTAATATAGATAATTGATCTTCTAAGTTGGACAATACAAAAAAGGGGAAATCTTTTACGACATCCCCTTGATAAAATTTACCTCTATCTAGTTCGTGACTGGGAATGTACATATATTAAACATTTCTTGTTTCAAAAAACTTTCTATTAATCTTTGAGTCAATATTTTGGTCTGAATCCTCATCATAATGTTGAATCAATACACTTGACTTATTTATAGTGTAATGTTCGACTACTTTATACTTTGGGACATTGCCACCCCTGGCAGTTAAGTTTTCAAAATTAACAATTTTGTTATTAGACGTACACACCGTGTTACAAGTATTCAACATAACTTCTCCTTAAATTTTCTCTTCCGACCACTTTCTTTCTAGTATCTCGAAATTAATATTTAGCCTACCAGCCGGATCTGGGATTTTTGTAAGCCTAATCTTATGGCTGAAGGAATATCTCATTGTATTGCTATGTATGGCTGCCCCGACTACCTTGCAGTCAACTGTTTCTTTTTCGGAGAGTAAATATAATGGGTCAAAATCTTTTTCAATTTCCATGACTTCTCTATAATAATCCATTATATCCTTTGAAATCCTTTTCGTATTTTCCGAAGAATTTTCAATAATATTGCCAAAGCCGATAATTTCTTTTGCTTCTTTCCTATTTATTAAATAACTATGAGAATAAAGCTTCTGTGTCAAATGCTCGGTAATCTCGTTTACTTGTTTTTCCGTTAATTTTCCATTATGCAAAGACAGGAGCTGTCTAGCAAGTTTTCTAATCAGTGCGTATGTTCTATTTACTGAACCCAATAACGTCGGACGAACTTCCTTAGTTAGCTCTTTCATAACTTCTGTTAACGAAGACTGTTCTGCAATGCCAACTTTTTCCTTAGCAAAATCTATAAAACCTATTATGTCTTCTATTTCGAGTTTCTTTAGAATACTTGAATTACCATCTGGGATAAAGGTGGCGGGATCAACAGGGCTTAAATGTGAAAATGGTTGCATGACAATTTTATCTGCACCTAAGGCTATCAATGTTCCAGCACTAAGTGCCTTTTCTAGAATAATTACTTCAAATTTTTTACAATATTCTCTAATCAAATTAACTAGGGGCCAAGGCATATCTATTGCACCTCCTCTAGTATCCAAAACCAGAGTTATTCTTTCCGTTTTTTTTATTTCTTCTAAGATTTTACGAAAATAAACAAGCTGCTCAGGATGTACTTGGGTTCCAAAATGTTCGTTTGGTTGCTTGTCACTAGTAAAGTAAACTATAACCTTAGATTTTCTATCTTCTTCAAGCTCAGTTATTAAGTCGGTTATTCGATTAGTAGTCATCTGATTTCCTCATATTTTCGTTATTATAGCAAACAAGATGGTTTTAATCTACTCTTAAAATACTCCCCTGCCACCCCCGCAAGGACAGATGTAAACTCATTATTTGACTGATTTTTTTTCCAGTGCCATTTTTACCTAATTCTGATTAATAACTAAATTTTTGCTGATTTTTTTAAATTACATTTTCTGCACAAAATCTGAACATTACTTTCAGTTAAACTAGACCCTCCTTTAGAAAATGGGATGATGTGATCAAAGTGCAAATCATCTTTTGAACCGCATTCTACACACTTGCCATTATCTCTTTGCCACACTTTCTGCTTAATAACAGTTGGAATTCTACGGGAAAATTCAAAGTCTTCAACTATTTCCTCTATATCAGTAGAATATGATTCGATTGGGGATAAGACAAACTTAAAGACTTTTCTTTTCTCTGTCTCCGAAAACTCCGTTCTTGCATCAATTAAATAATACATGCCCTTATCAGACCACATTCCATCATTTATTTTTTCATAAACCTGAATTTTTTCTTTATTTTTTCTAGATAGTTTGTAATCCTCTGCTGCTTTATAAAATTTACCATTATCAGTAAGTGTTCCTGTTAAATTAAACATTGGCTGGTCTAATTTTTTAGGATCAATACCTTGTCTTTTTGAAACATCATGCCCTTCATAAACAAGATTATTATTTTCATCAAATCCGTCGTTATACGGAGAATTTTTTCTTACCGACATCAACAAAATAGAATACGACTTTCCAGAAGGCCTGAAATTCATACCTTTTTGAAGTGGCAAGTTTTCTTTCGATGTTAATTCTGTATATTTTAAAATATCTTTCATTTTACTCTATTCGGCTAGATTCAACCTATCACGAAAATATTTTTCAGTTTCTTTATCCATAAAATACACATAACAACCCTTCATTCCCCTAGACATTAAAACTCTGTAAACATTTTTCAGATGTTCTTTTATTTTGTCGTTATTTCTTATTAACATAGAATCGTGAGAAAGATCTGGGTGTGCTTCCCAATTTTTTGTTTTGTTATTATAAGTTAAGTCTGGACCAAAGATAACACCTATATAGTCAAATTCAAAACCTTGGGAGGTGTATACTGTTCCAACCTGTTCCATGCCGCTTTTGTCTGTGGCCCATTTCCAAAAATTTCTCTTATCTTCCCAGGGCATCTTAAAATCGCCAATGATAACATCATCAACCAAGGAGCCGTCCTCAAGCGGTTCGCTCCATGGCCAACAAAAACCCGCTACGAGACGTGAAGAATTTTCTTTTATCTTGTTTTTTTCTTCAATAGCACTTTTAAGCAATTGGGGTGTATAAAAAATTTTAAAATCATATTTATCACTTTTCTCTAAAGTAACTTTATCAGTATCTGCTAGCTGCAGAGTATTGTCTAGCCATTGAATATAAGAATCAGACCCATTACATCTAAATTGGGTCGTTAATTCGTATTCCCTTATATTCTTCTGCAGAACTCCATTTCTAATCGCGGCCTCTTTGATCATACTAACACTTCCAACTTCATCCGGTCGAACTGTTTGTTTTTCGTCTATCAAAAAGATAGACATTTTACTTGCTTTCAAGATCTCATCTATTTGAGGAGGTAACTGGTCAATAATCTCATTTCTATCAAACATCTTTTTGCTTTTTTCTCTAATGCGATGAGCCTCGTCACAAACAAACACATCAATTTGCGGGCCCTTATAATCTCTGTAACTATTAAAATATTTAATTCTGTCTTTCGCTCTTACGCCCACAATTTTCCTCAGAGTCTCAGTAAATGACTTTGAGCCAGTTAAATAAAAAGCGTTAAAACCTTTCCTTAGTAATTCGCCCAAAACCTCCAAAGCAATAACAGATTTCCCTGTTCCTGGGCCACCTTTTATAATAAAAACTGACTTTTCATCTAATTTTGCCAGCTTATTAGATACTGACCTAATGGCATTATATGCAGTAATTTGATCATCAATAAGATTAAATATTTGCTGCTTGTGAATCATATCTGAAGTGTGATCAAGTAGTTTCTTGGATGGCCTTATATTACTCGTTATAAATCTATTAAAGACTTCTAGTCCAGCGCCTCCGGCTAACCTCAGTGTTAAGTAATTCCCCAGTTCCTGAACCTGCTCTTTTGTAAAAACCGGGTATTTTTCTGTATATTCAGAAAATTTGTTATTGAACAAGACTTGACTTGCTGCCGTCCTTGAATAATTATGACAAAATACGCAAGAAACTAAACTTACAGGCGGCTGTTCTTCAAAAATTGAGTAATTGTCAATCAATCCATAATGATATCCCTCTACTTTCAAACTAGGATGAGGCTCTTCGCTGAAGCCGTTTCTGTATTTTACATAAACATTACCATCTATTTCTGAATCCAACACTCCAGAATTATCCCATTGTTTAAGCTCAATAAGAACGATGTTATCGCCTTTTTGTTGATTCCTACCAAACAAAAGTACATCTATTCTTCTTGAGGTATAGGGCACCTCAGTTTCAATCGCTATGTAATTGTCTGTTAATTTGGCTTCAGTAAGAACGTCCCTTACCTGTCTCAAAGAATTTGTCCAAGATAGTTTTTCGCCAATTGTGGGTTCTTTTTTATAAAAAAAACTAAATGCTTCAGTTAGAATATCAGTAATTTTATTATAAGTTATGTCCCTATTAAAATCAGCCAGCGATGCCTCATATAATCTCATTAAAGCTCCGTATACTTCTTAGCGCTACCCTTAGATTTTTCTACAGGGTATTTTTTATTATTTGCATCTAGTTTATCGTTTGCCGCTTTTACGACATCAATCCCAGTTGTATCGGCCAGATTTAAGAGCAAAATAAGAACGTCCGCCATTTCCTCTTCCACGCTGGTAGACTTTTCAGATTTCATAAATTCTTCAACTTCTTTTATAGACTTCCATCTAAAGCATTCTAGTAATTCAGACGCCTCAATAGATATCGCAATCGCTAAGTCTTTAGGATTATGAAATTGCTGCCAATCTCTGTCATCTCTAAATTTTGCAACTTTTTGCTGTAAATCTTCTATTTTGTCCATACAAGTCCTTCATTACTAACCATATTATACTCTTGTAAATTTGAAAATAAAGCCTTTTTATTTTGATTTTTTGTCTATACAGAGCGATTATTTATGCACAAAAATTCGATAATTTTGCACAATTGCAAATATTGTATAAAATATTTATACAATATTAGTGGCCGCCGTAAACCTTATACCCTTTCCATTTGAGATATTCTGCGACTTCTGACTCTAGATACAGCGCCTCTTCTTTCGTTTTGGCCTCCTCGATATGGACGAAGAGATCCGGGCGAAGTTTTGCACTTTCTGCCCTTCGGACTACACTCGCCGAATTGTACCCTATCTGGTGTTGTGCGAGTCTAATCTCCGGGAAATATTTCGTCTGCCCGACATAAACCGTATGTGGGTAGTTGTTTAGCTCTATTACGTATATTTGATAATACTTATTCTGAAACGGTGGCCCTGCTATTACCTCGAAGCCCTTTTTCTCCAGCTCATTGATCAGCTCGTCGATTGCGATTATTGCTTCTTTCTGTTTCGGGAATGCTTCTGAAGTCCCAAGGGATTTGGTTAGAGATATCGGATTATTGCCCTTTTTTACTTTCTTTTTAAACTTCGCGAAGCATTCCGTTTCGCCCTTCGTGCTGAAATTTATATACAGCTTCCCACTGCCCTTGTCTATTTCAAAAATGTGGATTTTGTATGTGGTCATGTAGGTATTATAGTACAATTTGTCATCCCTGGCGCCAACCCAGGGATCTATATAAAGAATGGATTCCTAGCTTGCGACTAGGAATGACAACAGGCGGACGAGATTCTTCGACTACGCTCTCCGACGGAGTCCGACACGAACTCATCGGAGTCGTCGGACAGAATGACAGGGGGAAATATTGTCATTCCCGCGAAAGCGGGAATCTAGATCCCCGATCAACTGATTATATTTTTCAATTGACTAGTCGAGGATGACAGAGGATCCCCCTCCGAAAAACTGCTCGGCTCGGTAGCCCGACATTTTAAAAAAATTACCTCATACCGATGTCATCCCTGGCGCCATTCCAGGGATCTAGTTCCTTTAATATATTGAAAGAGGGGTAATTTTTTTAAAAAGAGTTCAGTTTTTCTTGATTTTTGTGTTCCTTTTTATCAAGAAAAAGGAACAGAAGAAATTACTTATCCTTCTTCTGGCTCATATAATATGATGCGTAAGCTCCACCGATGATTATTATTAGTACAATGACAATAAGTCCTATTTTTACCATAATCCCCTCCTTTTTAACAGTTAATATAATTTTTATTTTTTAAAATTACATCAATGCTCCATCAAAAGCATGTTCCGTCATATAGAAAACAAAAAGCATAAAAAAAAATAGGACTAAAATAACATAAAAATAGAGCTTATTTTTATATAAGTTGTGAAAATATATCAATAAAATTGTAGTAATAACAAGAAGTAAAATAAAAAACCGACAAGTATAATTATAAATTTGAAAAGTCAACGAAGTAGCGAAGATATAGCTTATACCTAACAAAACCGCTCCGAACGTTATAAGTGTGTTAGACTCCTTTTTTCGTGTCTTATATGATTCTTTTTCATTTATCGAAGAACCCCACTCAAAAACTCCTAAAATGGCTGCAAAGACTATCATAGCCATAACACCAATTATTACAGGATCCATCATTCCTCCTTCTTATAAAATTATACACTAATAGTTCTCGCTGCGCTCGAACAATAAATACAATGTCATCCTGAATGTAATGAAGGATCTCGAGATTCTTCGACTTCGCTCTCCGACGGAGTCCGACACGAACTCATCGGAGTCGTCGGACAGAATGACAAGGAGAAGAGAGATCCCCGTGTCAAGCACGAGGATGACAAGTAAAAGAGACCCTTCCCGCCCCTTACAGGTTCGGGCAAGCGACAAGATGGTGGATTTACAAAAAACTCTTAATGATATATAATGAAGTTGTGCTTGTGGGGCTTGCCCTAGAACCGGCCAAGGTGAAATCTCCTAAGTCGGAAACAAGCACAAAAAAAACGTTTCATTTGAAACGCTTTTTTTAATACTTCATTATGCTTTGAAAATAATGTTTTCCTTTTTCGCCAACTTTTCGCGTTATTACTCTTACTCGAACGCTATCTTTACCAACATGAGCCTCGAGCGCATAATAAGTAACCCTAATTTTCTTACCATCAATATTTTCTTTTCTTATGCGAATTTCTGTCTCTTCTTTACAATTTATTATTACAGGCGCAATCAAGGGTATAAGCACTAAACGGTTAAGGATAGCTTTAGTTTGTCGTCTATGTTTTCCTTTAAATATAAGATGCTTAAATCCTGGCATATTAAAATAAACTTTTTCACCAATCGCAGGAGAATATATCGGCTTTAGTCCCTCATATATGCCTCTATACTTTGCAATAATCTCACTTGTTTTTATTTGTTCATCCATATAGTATTTGCTTATTTTCTTCCTTATTATAGGCAAATAAATATAAATATTTAAGTATACAAAACTAAATTCATTCCACCCCTTGAAGGTTCGGGCAGGCAAAGAAATGGATTCCAAGGATTGACTCTTGGAATGACATGGGAGGACGAGATTCTTCGACTACGCTCTCCGACGGAGTCCGACACGAACTCATCGGAGTCGTCGGACAGAATGACAAGGAGAAGAGGGATCCCCGCGTTCGCGAGGATGACACACCATTGTCATTCCAAGTGTCAAGCCTTGGAATCTATACTTTTTATATAGATCCCTGGAATGGCGCCAGGGATGACATGGAAAATAGGGCTTTGGGAGTACTCCCAAAGCCCCTTTTGGATAATTAATTACTTAGAACAGGTTTCGTAGAGGTGGTCCATTACCTTCTGGCCGACTATCGCATTTTCTACCTGACGCCTTGCATTATCAGTATCGAAATATTCTTCCGCTTGTTTTCTCTGTTCCTCGGGATAAAGCGCAGTTTTTTCTGTGATAAAGGCATTTATTTCATCCTCAGTGGCTTCAGCCTTTATATCTCTTGCGACTTGTGAAAGTACCAGTCCTCCCTTCACGCGCTTTTCTGCCTCCGGCTCGAGATCTTTCTCTACTTCTTCTTCAGTTTTCTTCGCCATCTCATAATATTTTTCCATCGAAAGTCCGCTATGCTGAAGGTTGTGTTCCATCTCGTGCAATAATCTGTGAGTTTCTTGGTGCACGAGTGAGTGAGGAGCTTCCAGTTTGGTCTTCTCGACTAGCTTTTCGATAATCTCGTCCTCTACTTTTTTTCTAGCTTCTCTCTCTTTGGTAAAAAGAAGTTCTTTTTCGATATCAGCCTTGAGCTGTGCAAGATCAGTAAAAGGACCTACATTTTTTGCAAACTCATCTGTAAGCTCAGGCAAAATGATATTTTCGACAAGGTTCATCTTGATCTTGAAGGTCGTCTTCTGCCCGGCTAGGTCCTTCGAGTGGTAATCTGCCGGAAAAGTAACTTCGATTTCCTTTTCCTCGCCTTCAGCCATCCCGGCTATCTGATCCTCAAATCCAGGCACAAATTTGCCTTCACCAAGAACAAAAGGATGATTCTCGCTTTTTCCGCCGTCAAAAGGGACTCCGCATTTGAATCCTTCAAAATTTATCTCTACCCTATCACCCAAAACAGCTGGTTTTTCTGATTTCACGTTTTTTGCTAACTGTTTGGCAATGTCATCCAAAACTTCTCGAATTTCCTTTTCGGTAACCTTTTGCGTTTCTCTCTTAACAGAAATTTTTGTCAAATCCGGCAGTTTTACTTCCGGCATTATTTCTACAGTTGCTTCATAAGTAAGTTCATCAGTCGGCACAAATTTAATAATTTTGACTTCCGGAGAGCCAACTACATCTAATTTTTCCTGAATAACCGCTTCGTAATAGGTGCTTACGATTGCATTATCGAGAACTTCAGCATCAAATGCCTGCTGGCCTATTTCTCTGATAACAATATTTCTCGGCGCTCTTCCTGGCCTAAATCCGTCTACTTTTACAGTTGGCGCTAGCTTATTGAAGGCCACATCGCCGGCTTCTACTAACTTGTCCTTCTCTACCTCAATAACCAACTTCACCTTGCTGCCAAGGTCTTCTCTCGTTACTTTCATATTGTCCTTTCGCTTCTATGCAATTAAAGATTTTAACTTTTCTTCTAGGGACTCTTCGTCCTGAAGCCCAACTAATGTGTCAACAACTTCTCCACCCTTAAAAATCAAGAGCGTTGGAATGCTCATAACAGTGTATTTTTCTGCAATCTCTTGAGCTTCATCAATGTTTATTTCAACAAATTTAATCTTCCCTTCGAACTTTTCACTCATATTCTCAAAAATCGGACCCAGTATCCTGCAAGGATTACACCATTCAGCAAAAAAATCAGCCACTATCGGCATGTCCGAAGCAATCACTTCATCTTCAAAATTTGTCTCATCTACATAAACAATAGCCATAACCACTCCTTTCCTTATCTACTTTTGGATTTCAATAATAACAAATTTTACCCGCAAAAACAAGGCACGTACATCGTATTAATTTCTTGTTTATAGCAAAAATTTTTTGTGATACACTTGCCTTATGGAAAAATTTTCACCAGAAAATAACGAAGAGTTTGTTTCAAAAACAGAAGAATCCCCTATTGCCATAGGGTCAGGAGAAAATAATAGTATAAATGCGGATGATCGATTAGAAAGATTTGGAACGAATGATGAAGAACGATTAAAAGAGGTCCGTGAGAAACTATCCGAAATTCACGAAGAAAGAAACAGTGGAACAATTGAACTAAAAGTGGGTAAAAAAACTATCACCGTAGAATGGAGGCGATTTCTCCCCGAAACAACCGGCGAGGAAAAAATAACAAATCCGAAGAATAATGTGATTTTTTTCAATGGCTGGAGTATGAACGTAGATGCCAAATCCCCCGAAAACCTAGCTGACAATCTAGCTGAAGAAGTAACAAAGAACGGTTATTCAGCGGTTTATTCGATAGACACAAGAGCAGAACAAATCGTTGACAACTCAATAATGGCCGAGGCAGAAGCAGTAAGAAGGCTTATAGAAGAACAAGGGCTAAAGGAAGTAATTCTCGCGGGACATTCTCAAGGGGGCTTAGAAGCAGCTACCTTAGCTGCTATATTGAAAAAAAAGAACCCCGAAATAGAGCTTGACGGCGTAATACTGCTTGACCCTGTAGGAATATATGATCAAGGCAGCTTAGAACTTGCATACAATTTTATGGAAAATAGTCTCTCATCTTTTTTCAAATCTCCCCTAAAAAAAGTTATTCAAGAAGGCCTTGATATTGCAATCGGCCTTGGCCGCGAAATTAAAAAATCAGGATTCTCATATCCAAAAAGATTTGGAAAAGAAGTATCACAGATGGCCAAACAAAGTCCATTACTCAAAAAAATAAAGTGCCCAGTAGTGCTAATACAAGGAATGAATGATTCTGTTTCCATGCCTGAAAAGACTGAAAAAGCAGCCATAAAAGGGCTTTCAGAAGATGAAATCACAGAATATCATGAGAAGAATTTAGCTAAGATTTTTCCAAATAGCAGCTACATAAAATGGGCCCGCGGAAAAGAATTTGGTAATCACGATATGCCGTTAATAAGATCCGAACAAATAGCAACAGTGGTTGCATATTTATTAAGAAGAGCCGAGAGAGAAAAACAATCAACTCAAAACAACGAATAGCGCTTTTATTCGTATCATTCTAAGTCTAATGCTTCTTTTACTTCAGAAAGAGCTTTATCGCATTCTACGTTCCAAAGTACGTCTGCATAAGAATCAAGCGGAGTATCGGAAAGATTTATAATTACTAGTTTTGCTCCGTTTGCCTTTGCCACATACGGAAGCTGGGCTGCCGGATTTACCACCAGTGAAGAACCGATAACTATAAAAAGATCGCAAGCCGAAGATTCTTCAAAGGCTCTGTTCAAAACATCAGCCGGCAACTGCTCTCCGAAACAGACAAAATCCACCTTCAGTATCCCTCCGCAATTCTCGCATCTCGGTATATCTTCATCTTGAAGACGCTTCAAAATTTCCGAAATCGAGCACTCTTCCTTGCATTTCATACAGATTACATTGGCCGCATTACCGTGAAGTTCCAGAATATTTTCGGACCTACTTCCTGCTTTTTCATGCAAGGCATCGATATTTTGAGTAATAATTGTGTTCACCAGATTTTTGCTCTCAAGCTGAGCAATTATTTTATGAGTATCTCCCGGTTCTGACCCCTCCGTCATCTTCCCTAGCTCCTTGTTGAACTTCCAGTATTCCCGTTTTGCCTCATCGCTAGACAAAATATAGTTGATATCCAGCACCCTAGGATCATATTTGGTCCAAATACCGCCAGGACTCCTAAAATCCGGTATCCCCGCCTCGGTACTCGCTCCCGCTCCTGTAAATATTATTGTGTGTCCTGAACCTTTTATTAGTTCAGCGATCTGTTCTGCTTTTGTACTCATAAAATTCTTTCGCTTTTACTCATTTTAACATAAAAAAAGCCCGCGGTTTTACCGCGGGCAAGGGCAAATGTCATATTATTTGCCAGAATATTTTTGGTAAATTTCATTTGCGCATCTAATACGATCAGCTTGTTTAGGTATTCCAGGACGTTCGATGTCGTTCTGAAAAATAATACAGGCTTCATTAACAGTTGTGACTTTTTTTAATTTTTCATATGTCCCGATGTAGGAAGGTTTGTTTAGCTCTTTCATCAAATAGGCTAGCTGAACTTCGAGATTTAAATAATCATTTGGATGTTCGGCTATAAGTTCTGCTCTGCGAGAACCAATCCAATGTAGAAGACCTAAGCCGCCCCTAGTATCAGCAGTTGAGTAAGAACTTTCCCATTCCATGTTGCCCATAATGCCGGCGGTTGCTTTTTCGTTAAAAAATTGCCTCAAAAAATTCCAAATGATTTGCTCATTTGAAAGTCGAGAAACTTCTCCTCCACGAGAAACGTTAGCAGTTTCGGTTCGAACCGGAGCCGGAACTGGGTCTGGACTTATCAGTATTGGTGGCGGCAATTCAGTTGTAGGAACGCTAGAATTTTCCTCCATCACCACTGAAGGTTGTGCAGAATTTTCTGCGAGTGGGGCTAAATTTGGATGAGACGTGTAGTTTGAAGCTGTTATTAGAGAAACTAGGACTATTAAAAAATATATTTTCTCCTTGAACCCAATCAACTCCTATCTTTTACTGCCGTGTCACAATAACTCAACTATAAAATAAGCTTGGTTGTGTGCCAAGATTGAAAAGTTTTAGTTCGAGAAACCTTCTCTGTGTAGCTCTTTTTATTCGGTTTTCAAGCTACTATATGTATATATTGACATAAATGAGCACAAAAGTCAAGTATCTGCACCTTTTCCCTTTATAAAAGTAATAAGTTCAAGGACATGAAAAAGCCGGTAACGTTATAACATTACCGGCTTTAATCTAATTCATTCACCACTTTTACTCCACCTTTCTTAAAATTCTTTTATCAAAGTCCCTCTTAGGACTTCGTACATTGGTCTTACTATCTTCTTGCTATATAGAGGACAAGGCGTTTGCTTGGCAGAAACTTCCTCGACGAGTATCTTGTTTTCCTTTGAAAGGATGTCTGCGATAGAATAGCAGAATAGAGATCCTTCCCTCTCAAATAGCTGCAAAAAGCCGTGGCAATCACCGAAGATTATTGATCCTCTGAATCCCTCAATTCTTTTCAACGTTTCTTGAGCTAAAAGTTCAAGCGGATCCTCATTAAATCTGTGCTTTAACATCTGATGGACAAACAAGTTGCAGTTATTACTGTAACTAGAATATCCTGGGTCACTGCTAGTACCTACTGAAACCAATAGGCTCCTCCCAGAAAGATTTACAAGAACTCCTTCCGAGTAAGCTGTCGCGACCGTAACCGTACGTGAATTGTGTAGCCTTGAGTTTATTTTGGGAAAACTTAATCTCCTGCTGCCTTTTTCTCTCAAAAATTTCTCGTAGATTTCAAGCAAAACCGATCTTGAGCATATGCCGTTGAGACACATCGTAATCCCCTCCTTCAGGTAATAAGTCAAATCCTACGCTGCAATTTTTGATTTTTGTTTTAGTAGTCTAAATAATAAAACGATAAATACTTTTGTTACGGGCTACCAAAGTGACCTTCTCCAAAGATGCTCGTTCTCTCCTCAGATTGTCAAGATGCATGATATAACTACCTTTTATATAACATTTAACTATGAGCTTGTCAAGAGTTAAAAAAAGCCCGCGAATGCTCGCGGGCTTATGATTCATAAAGATTACAGAACTTGATTAACTCCTTTCGGAAAGAATAGAAATAAAGAGATCTGAAAGAACTTCAGGCAGGTCAGCTCTATATTCTGTTCTCCAGATTTCACCACTCGGTAATAGTATGGTATATTTCTGCAATTCCTTCTCAAAGAATTCGGCAATTTTTGGCGAGAAAACACTAGACCCGTTGAACCATAAAACATTACCCTCACAAGCCACAATTAAGCTACTTAAAAAATTGTGGTTATAACATAAAGCCCTATGGACCTCTGAAACAATATCAGTTTCATAATCGCTTGTAGTTAGCACCTTGACAGCCGCTATGTCGATAAGAAATGGCATGTCGGGGTCGCTCCAGGAAGTATTTCCATATGCAAACGCCCATCTTGCTCCGTTGATTTCTACGAGGTCAAACTGAGAATAGATATTTTTATCTTCAGTATCTATGTTCCTTTTCGAATCCTTGTATCTCACGTATGAAATAGCCTGGTATGGGAACTTAGCAGAAAACTTTGAGCCAACAGTAAGTCTTCCATACACTTCGTCAGTTAGAAGCTGCACATCGGTAATATTCTTTTTGTACTTTCCAGCATCCACAGTTGCTATATTATCCGAATTATCCGACAAAAGAATCTCCCCCTTCTCCCTCTTTTGCTTTTTAGCTTTTAGGAATTTAATAAATTCCCGGACGCCTAATAATTTTCATTTGTCATCCAATGTATTATAACGATTCGGGCATGCATAATTTTTTTAGGATTCAATATCAGTTCTCCCCGATATTCTTCAAGGTTGTTCAATAAGAATTCTAACTTATCTTGATGTTCTCTACAGACGCCTACATATGCAGTATAATCTCCGGATTTATCCTTCTTTTTATCTTTCATAAAGGCGCCGTGACCAAACATCTGCACAACAGCTTCAGCTTCTTCTTTCGAACTAAAGCCCAATCTTACAAGCTTTCTCTTTTCCAACCAATAAAGACTAGAGCGCTTATCCTCACATGCAAAGCAAAGACAATAACTTGAGCGGTAGCTCCGATCCTTTATCAAAACTGGCACGTCACATTTTTCTAAAGGTTGTGTTACTCTTGGATTTTTCATCGGCCTGGCAGGAAACTGATCAAAAGAAAGAGCTGGAATAACATTTCCTTTGTAATCAGGAACCGCTCCAAGATCCTTTGCTAGTACAAAGCAAATCTTTTTACATTTTTCCTCATCGCATTGCCAACTAAAACCCTCCGCCCTGAAGTTAAATTTAAATCCTTTCTTGCCACCACAATAGGGACACCCGTATTTAGAAAATTGCTTGTAAAGTACTGATGTGAATTCATTCGTTCTCTTCTCTGATCGATTAACCGTTCGCGCCAATCCCTTTTCCTCCTTTTTTTGTTGTCAATTTACCAGCTACAAGCTCAATTTCAGTTCGCACATTTTACCTTAAAACGGACGAAATTTCAATAAAAAAGGCGCTTATTCTGTCTATAGCAGACAGAATAAGCGCTATTTAGCTAAACTTCAACCAGTATAATTTCTGGCTTTTTTGATTTTTTCCGGCGTTATCCAGCTGTCCTTCCTTAAAAGTTTCAGCAGACAAACCAGGTTGTCAAAATGCTTATGACAAGCGCCTATCGATAACTTGAAAAGGTCTGATTGACCCTCTTCTTCGCTTATATAAGCGCCGTAACCAAACATCCTCATAATTTCCTCGCATTCTTCCTTTAAACGAACATACAAGACAATAGTAGTTCTCGTCTTAAGATTGAATTGATTCTCAAGACTATCGACACAAGCAAAACAAGAGCAGTTACCCCTACCATAATCAATATCTCCCGGGCTAGGCCTATAAATTCCAAAAAGCTTTACGCCGTCTTCCGTAATCTTTTTCTTATGTGATCTTATCCGGATTCGGCGCGGATGAGGAATAAGCTCCGGTAAAATATTTACTAAATTATCCGGGATCGCACTGAGTTTATCTGAGAGAATAAAACAATATTTTTTGCAGTTTGGATTATTACACCCCCAAGTATAGCCTTCTGGTCGAAAATTAAATTTGTGACCGATTTTAAAACCACAACTTGGACATCCTTTCTTTAGAAAATCCTCTCGAGAAATAGTAATATACTTTTCTTCTGGTGGCCACGAAGGATCGTTTATAAGTTCCATTGCTTTTAATATGATTTGTACGCCGTTTGGCAATCCAATCTCCTCCTTTTTTATCAGCTTAACAGTTCTTACCTCATGCAGGATAAATTTTCTGTAATATTATAGTTACCCCAACGCCCATAGATATAAGCCTTCAGCCCTGAGTAGAAATTACGCACAAACTCCTTTTCGTATAATGCTGGGGTATAGCTCAGCCGAAAAGTTAGATTATTCTTTTCTAAGCTATCACTATAACAAGGCATTAATTCCTTAATTTTTTTGTTTTGCTTGTCTACGAGCACGCCAATAAATTCATGGGTAGGTATTATGTCTTCGTTCATACTAATGTAGCCGTTTTTCCATCCGTAAAAAGCACTTCCAAGGAATACGGAATTGTCTTGCAGGAAACCGAGTATTTGCTCTCTAATTCTTGAATCGTTGAGAGAAATTTCGCTAATGATAAGACCACAATCTAGCAGGTCGTCCTCATTTTCGTTTAAAACAACCTTCCCAACAGAGAGTAAGATTTTTTTCTCTGAGGTAGTCAAGATTATAGCTTTTTCATGTTTCAAGTAAATGCCAGACACTCCCATCTCTGATAATGGGCATTCCGGAAGCTCATGATATCCGGTACCTTGAATTTGCATAAATTCTTGAATCACACCATCAAAAACCATTTTTGGAGTTAGCAAACTAGCCTCCACATGAATTCCTCCTTTTTATTTCTTTGTTAAATTGCTCGGTAAAATACGCTTGCACATTTTACCTCAAAATAGGCAAAAAATCAAGAAAAAAGCCCGCTCTTTTATGCGGGCCTTATGTTACATATACAACCTATATTTTGATATCAAAACTAGATAAGCAGGGATAAGAGTTTATGAACGAATTCTTCTAAATCGTCCTCGAGATTCCTTTTGTACAGGATCTTGTCGATTCCAGCTATGAATTCGTTATCTCTTTTTGCAGATACAATGGCATACTCAGGAATCCTGTTTTCAATAAAGCCCGATACCTTTTCAAAGCATTCGCTTGAAGAACTAGCTCGGAAAGTGCCATCATAATAGGCAACGATTAAGCTTTTCTGATAGTTTTCATTTCCGGCTAGTGCCTGGGATATTTCTACCCCTAGATCATTGTGGGTTTTCCCATTTACATCAATGGGAATCGCAACAATATCTACTGCGTAGCTAATGCTTGGCGGGCCTTCAACAATATACATGTTGCCTCTGGCTAGAGCATACGTGTTGACTCCGAAGTCTACAATATCCGCATAATGATAATAGGCCATGCCAGAAATTTTTATGTCTTCAATGTCCCTAATATGAACCTTTGCTTCTATATTATGTTTGAACTTAATGCGACAGTCTTTTCCGGCCATTGAAATGATATGCACATAGACCCTGGACAAAATACTTTTTGCCGAATGAAGCTCTTCACTGAAATCGTCTGGAATTTCTGTTAAAAAATATTTTTTATTACCCAACAATATCCTCTCCTCAACAAAATATTTATGCAACTTGGAGATAAAAAGATACTCCCTCATATAAGTTTTTGATAATTTCTGGGCCGTAAAAAAGCTTTGAGCAAAAATCTTGCTGACTATCCTCTGCAGCCAAAACATATTCCTTCTTAGCATTATTAAGGGCGTCGACTAGCCATTTGACATTTCTACACCCCAGTATCCCTTCAGCCCCGAATATCAAAGTGCCATATAAAGGATTGGGTAATTCCAGGACCTTGATCACCTCGTCTCTTCTGTCTCCATAAGACATTGAGGAGTTGAGGCAATAAATTTTCTTTACAACGAGATTGCAATCATAAACTTCTTTTCCTCCGATAACATACCCAACAGCCATAACCCAATCATTACCACAGCTTCTGATCAATATGCCTTCTGGGAAAGTGGCCATATCCTTCTCCTCAGGAAAAACCTGTGCTTGTGGACATTCTGGAAACTCAAACCTTTCACAGTTTTGATTTTCCAGAAATAGTTGACAAACTTGACTCAATACTTCGCTCGAGCTGATAAGATAGTCATCTGCCAATACAATCAACCCCTTTTTTCAAGATCCTCAAAGTTTTTGCCTATGCATTTTACCTTAAAATAGACACAAATTCAATAAAAAAGCCCGCGCGTACGCGGGCGAGATAATAAATCAATGGCTACTTTAGCTACCTTTATCGGTAACTAAGAGCACAAATCATTAATTCCGAAAGCTTATCAGCCAGTTCAGGCTTGTACATAGGAACAGATTTAAATTTCTGTGCCCAAACAAAGTCTGGATCATCTTTTTTCGCATAAACAGTAAATTCATCCAAACCGTTTTCAATGAATTCACAGATAGGTTCTAGCCTATGGCTCCAGCGGCTAACATTCCAACGACTTGAACCAAAACTACCGTCGTCAAAAGCTATTAACAAAGATTTACGGTAATTATGATTAGTCATTAGATCTACATAAAATTCATCATAAGGGTCTATCCCATTTTCGCCGACCTCTACTGGCAGAGCGATTATATCTAGAATCCCGTTACTTGCCACCTTTACCAAATTACTTGACCCAGATCCAACTCCGACTGCCCATCTTTTGCCATTGATAACTATGTGTATCAATGACCGATATTCGCTCCATGCAAAAATCGTCTTTTGGAAAATTGTAGAATACTCGCTATCTGAGACTTTTGTTATTTGATTTTCAGGCAGCAGAATGGTCTTGTTAAAATCTGGCGAAGCTAACACCAAATTGCATATTACATGATCAATTATTTTCGACGACGACCAAAACTCCTTTTCTGGATCATATTTCCCCTCTAGAATCCACGGTGTTTCTACGTTGATAGTAACCTTTTCCACAAATACCCCTCCTCTTTCTTTGTCAAGCTTCTCAAAAATTCTTTGTTTGCACAGTTTACCTTAGAATAGGCACAAATTCAAGAATTAAAAAGCGGCTCGTGAAAACACAAGCCTTTCAATTTCATTGGGTTAATACCGACAGAAGCAGTGCAGAGAGATAATTTATCAAATCTGAATTATATAATTCCTCTTCTGATTTTGTTTCAGCGACAAGAGATATCTCCTTACTATAAAAATTTTTTTTCTGGTAGAAATTCCTCAGATGACTATTTGCAAATCTGTTTTCTAGAATTCTTAAATTGTTTTGGGAATCAATTACGACTAGCGCATTTGACAGCAAAGTACCTTTTCCCAGCAAAACGCTGACATGGTCTTCCGTTATGGAGAAGTTATCAGTTGGAGACTTGTCTTCTTTTGCCCTTTTAAACAACTGAAATATTGATTTTTTTGATTTTTGATCAGGGATAGCCTTAATTGGTGAACCCGAAACATAGCACCGATATGGCATACTCGACCCATTTCCGATCTTTTTGGCTTCACAAAAAGTTACAAGCCATTGCCGACTTGCTCCCTCCATTAGCAACCCGCTTTCTATGATAGGAAATGAATTCCAAACTCCTTCTGCCTGCCCAAACCGCTCTATTACCTCTTTTTTGCGTGACCAGATCTTGACGACACTTCGAACTAATTCTTCCGGAGTTAAAAACTCTCTACCGACGTCAGGCAATCAATACACCTCCTTTAATTTTTAAGATACTGAGTAAGCTTTTGCACAATGAAAAGTTTATTTTCCGCGTGAATGATAACACAAATTGAAAAAAAATTAAATAAAAGGCTGAAGATTATCAAAATCTCCAGCCCTTAGAAACTTGCATTGTCTACTTACCTGGCCTTAGGCCACTTACTGCCTGATTAAGCTTCAACAACGATATTAGTTCTTCTTTCGTTGTTACGCTGCCCCTGAATCTTTTGTTTAGGCCCCAACGAAACAAAGATTCGCCATATTTCCAACCTTTTAAAAGAAGAAGCAGAATGCAGACAAAGTCGTCATCGGTTATTTCCTTCTGTGCCGATAACTGTATCCATGCGTCTTCTGCAATATTTTGGAAATTCTTTTCGTTTTCATTCTTTGAATATTGGAACTCAATAAGTCCTGCGAAACACAAGGCAACATCAAACAAGGCTTTATTTTTTATGAAGTATTCCGACAGACGAGAAAAATTGTCAGCATAAACAGTAACTACAAGAGGCACGATTCCGTCTTTCCAGACGGTAAAATCCTCTGTAGCAGTTCTTCTTTCTAGCTTACATGAAGGAATCTCTTCATACTGCCCCGTATAGGGATTCGAGATGAGTATGTCTCCGAGATTCATACAGACACGATCAAATCTAGTCTGATCGCTCTCTGGCCTCTCTAAAATTGCCACATTTCCGAAATATACAGCCAAAAGAACATTTTCCCTTAGAGCAACCCTATTCATTCCCTTTAGGGTCAATCTGAGATTTTCTGCTCTAATGCTGTAGGTGAGTGCTAGCATATTTTTACCTCCTTACTTGACAGTCAAATAATTTGCTAACTCTTTGGCGTTGGTACCTATTTCTTCAAGAGTCAACTGACCAAGCTCGGCATTTCTCCGGATCCAATGGATACAAATTTCAGGATCCTCAATTTGACCCCTAAGGTCGGACAGCCAAGACCTTGCTGCATACAAAGCACATTTTCTCCAAAGTTCTTCCAACTCTTTTTCGCTAGTACCTATTTCCTCAAGAGTAAAAATACCCATACCAACGGATGAGCGAATATCCGATATGACTTCAAAGAAAATTATCGAACCCTCACGAAGATCCCTCAAAGCAATAGTTGATTCTTCTTTTGTATAAACCAAGCAAGTTCCCCCCAATCTTTTCTTTAACGGTTTTCAGCTAATCTTAATAATACTGAAAATTTTCCCAAAACTATTATTAAGAGATATTAGTCCTAAAATTAGAACTAGCGACAATAAAAGAATAATAGAGATTACTTTAGAATTCTTTACCTTCCTCAGTTTTCCATGAGAAAGAAGATAGAAAGTACTCACTAAGTACAAAAAACTAAAAGCGCAAAGAAAGAATGATAGGAATAACAAGCCGACGTCCTTTCCACCAAGCATAAACGAGAATATTGTCAAAAAAATTGAAAAGATTATCAGTCGAAGTCCTTTAGATTTAGACAATTCACTGGAAATAGCTTTTTCAACCATCCACTTCCTCCTTTTAATAATGTCAATATGCCACTGCAAATCTAAAATTAGATTCAATCACGCGCATTTTAGCACAAAAAGAGCAGTCTTTCAATAAAAAAAGCGCTGACTACATTAATCAGCGCAATATTCTAAAGCTTTTTCAATAATAAATCACGAGCTTTACAAGTTTAACTTCTTCATTTACGAGTTTGCTCGTTATTTGAAGAAATTTTACTTTCTCCCTTCTTAAGGAGTCGACGCATTCAAATCCAAATCTTTTTTCTAAGCCCTTTTTTGTTAGAAAAAGACGTTCATCTGAAGGTTCTTGAGTTTCTCCTTCATTGCCAACTTTACGTTTTCTGACGATAGAGAGGACACTTTTTCTTCTCCTGGGAAAATTCACATTGAGAGAGAAAAAGTTAATTTTTCCCGCTATAAGGTCATCCAATATCTCTTTAGGAATTGCTAGCTGTATCACTTTTTCCATTTCTAAAATGTCTTCACAAATAGCCAATCACTCCCGTCTAGCATTCGATAACTAAGCTTATGAATCAGCCGCCAAATAGAATTCTCTAACTTTTTCCGGGAGCTGTTTGACTGGCATCATTCCTTCAAAATAAATATCATATTCTCCAGAATAAAATTTTTCCAATACCGAGTTGACCGCTTCTCTAGAAGCAGCTTCCTGTCTTTTCGCTAAGCTTTTGAAGGGATCGTCGCCAATCATTTTCATTGACTCTGACAGCTCGGAATCAAGATCTTCACCCACCTTTTTTAAGGCTTTCGCATCAAACTGGGGAAACTGCTTCAAGATTGATGCCCTGCAGCATTCGCATAGTTCCTTACCTGGCATTTCACTCAAAGCTCTTCCTGTCATAAAAGAAAGTAGCTTCAATATGCCGCCCATGCCATCTGTTGATAAATTCCTTTGCATAAGAAAGCCTAGAATAATAATAACGGGAAAACGTTTTTCCAATTTCCTTCCTCCTTTAGCTGTTTTTTAAGGTCCAAATTTACGAGCAAAACTGAATTTAACGAGAGCATTTTAGCATAAAATGAATAAAATTTCAATCTAAAAAAGAGGCTCAAGGGCCTCTTCTTGTATATAATTCTGGTGCCGCGGGCGAGACTCGAACTCGCAAGCCATCACTGGCACTAGTTCCTAAGACTAGCGCGTATACCAATTCCGCCACCGCGGCATGCACCAATAATCTATTTAGTCACAAATCGTTCGCCAGATTACCCCGCACTTTTCTAAGTGCGTGGGTCCGCAATAGCGGCAAACTAATTTGTAAGAGTGTTAATTGCATGGAAATGTTTCGTCAATGCTCTTTATTAAATTGTACTCGCTTTCGCGAACCCACCATGAATTAACTTGTAAAGTTTAGCACTTTTAACGCTTTTTTTCAAGTGATAGAAAAATCACAAACTTATAAGATCTTTCACTTTTTCATACTTTGCGTCCCCTATTCCCGAAACTTCTTTGAGTTCATCAAGCGACTTAAAGCCACCATTTTGAGTCCTATATTCTACGATTCTTCCAGCTATCACTGCACCTATTCCCGGAAGTGTGTCCAGATCCTCTACCGAAGCTTTATTAATGCTGATCTTCGTATTTGAATTATTTATCTTTTTAGTAGTAGTCGTAGAGTTATTGAATTGGTTTTGACTGTTCGAAACAAACTTGCTTTCTGCCTTATCGGTTTTAGTCATAATCAGTCCTACCATAATAAGGATACATACTAATAAGAAAACCCCTATTCTTTCTTGCAATTTAATCTTTCTTTCGGCCTCCATATCACTCCAAGTTCAAAATATAGTTAAAGCTTTTTGACTTCTCCTTCAACAAAGGGTAGTTATCCAAGTCGTTATTCTCGAGGAACTTCGTAGCTGCCATTCTGCATTTTCTAATTAATTCAACATTTGTCAGATTCTTTGCCCTAATCCCCAAAACACCGTGCTGCCTTATTCCAAGAACTTCTCCAGGTCCTCTTAGTTCCAGATCAACTTCTGCCAATTTGAAGCCATCATCAATCTTAGTAATTGAATCTAGCCTTCTTACAGCGATATCTGAAATTGACTTGGTATAAAGAAAACAATAAGATTGTCTGTCGCCCCTGCCAACTCTTCCTCTAAGCTGATGCAATTGAGCGAGCCCAAATCTATCGGCGTCTTCAACTACTATAATGGATGCGTTTGGAACATCTACACCAACTTCTATTACGGAAGAAGCAATCAAAATTTTTATCTTACCGTCTAGAAAATCACTCATGACCGATTCTTTTTCTTTTGCCTTCATACCACCATAAACATACCCGATCTCGATATCGGGAAATATGTTCGACTTGTAATTCTCATATTCTCCTAGTACCGATTTTTTATCCGTTTCTTCGTCTTTATCTTCCACTAAAGGACAAACAATATACGCCTGACCTCCTTTTTGGATTTCTTCTTTGATAAACTTATGGCTATCGGCTCTTTTGTTTTCAGGAACAATCTTCGTAATAACTTTTTTTCTACCTGGTGGCAACTCATTCAGAACAGAAATATCCAAATCACCAAAAACGGTTAGAGTAAGGGTGCGTGGAATAGGAGTCGCCGTCATCGAGAGAAAATGTGGCAATGTTCCTATTTCACCACTTTCTTTTCTAAGTGCAGATCTTTGCTCAACTCCGAAACGATGCTGTTCATCTATTATTGCAAGTCCTAAACGCCAAAACTTAATATTTTGATTCAAAACCGCATGCGTCCCAATAATAACCAATACTTCGCCTTCATATATTTTTGTAATAAGTTCGTCTTTTTCCGCCTTTGACATACTACCGGTTATTAAGGCGCAGCTGATATCTAACGGCTCAAGCATTTTAGAAACTTTTGCAAAGTGTTGCTTTGCCAGTATTTCAGTAGGGCAAAGCAAAACTGATTGTGCACTATTTGCTGCTACATTCGCCATAGCAAGAGCCGCAACAACTGTCTTTCCGCTTCCTACGTCACCCTGAAGAAGCCTATTCATTGGCTCAGATTTACTGCAGTCTTGAACTATCTCCCATGCTGCCTTACGTTGAGAATTAGTCAAGGTAAAGCCAAGACCTTGAACAAATTTCTGACTCAGATCCTCATTAAAAGGGATTGCAATTGCTTTTTTGCTACGGAGGTTTTTTCTCGCATTTAGCACCTCTATTTGTAGTAAAAACAATTCGTCAAAATCAAGCCTTTCTCTTGCTTTCTTAATCTGAGCTAAGTTTTCTGGAAAATGCATTTGCCTGATTGCCGCAGGCAAGCCAATAAGGTCATATTGCCCTTTTACGCTTTCCGGCAAATAGTCTTTTATGCTGTAGATATATTTCATTATGGGCTTAATTCTACTCCGAAGCCATTTCGAGGAGATTCCCTCAGTTTCATGATAAACCGGTATCAGTCCGCCTACGTGGATCAATTCAGTTCTTGTCACGCTTTCACCTTCATTTGATGAAGTAATTTTTTCATAACTAGGTGACTGGAGATTGAATCCACCGTAATTAAAATCTATTTTGCCTGCAAAAAATGCCTTATCACCCTTCTTAAAAGTTTTTTGTAAATAAGGCTGATTAAACCAGACAACTTTTAGAGTACCTGTTTCGTCGGCAATAATTGCCTCTGTTATATTCAGTCCTTTTTTACTGATTTTATTCGATATTTGCTGCACTTCTCCATATACACATAAAACTTCGCCTGTTTTTACATCACGGATATTAACGATTCTGGAGTAATCATCCCACCTAAATGGCAAGTACCAAAGCAGGTCTTCCATGGTAAAGATCTCTAACTTATTTAATAAAGCAGCATGTTCTTTACCGATACCGTCAATTTCTACTATAGAGGTCTTTAAATTCATTATTTGTCTAGTTTAATACGAACGTAATTACGTTTGCCTATCTGAATAACCATATTATCAATAGGACTAATCTGTGCATTGATGTCCCCTATAACAGCTCCATCTATCTTGACGCCACCTTGCGTGATTAATCTTCTTGCTTCGTTCTTTGAAGGAACCATGCCGATAAATAACATGAGCTCAACGAGATGCCATTCCTTGTCTAGTATCTTAGCCTCACGAATCTCCTCTGGGAGCTCATTTTTTGCAAAAACATTCTTGAAGTTTTCCGCTGCCTCATTTGCAACTTTTTTTCCATAGTATCTTTCTACAAGAGCTTTACCCAGAATAATCTTGGCATCGCGCGGATTCATGCCGCCTTCAAGCTCCTTTTTGATTTTTTCTATCTCGGATAACTTTAAGTCAGTCACTAAGGTCATGTAGGTTATGATGAGTTCGTCATTTATAGACATAATCTTACCAAACATCTCGGTAGGATTATCTTGAATATAAATACAATTGCCATATGAAGTGCTCATTTTTCTAGCATCTGTTCCCATCAAAAGCTCAAATGTCATTATATCCTGCTCTTTTTGGCCATATTTTTTCTGTAATGTTCTCCCTGCCATTAAATTAAAGAGTTGATCGTTTCCTCCGATTTCAACATCAGCCTTTACGGCTACAGAATCGTAACCCTGAAGTAAAGGATAAAGAATCTCATGAAGTCCGATAGGCTTATCAGCTTCAAAACGTTGATAAAAATTATCTCTTTTGATCATTTGATTCACCGTAAAATTCATTGCCTCCCGAATAAGATCTGCCGAAGACATAGAGTTCAACCATTCGCTATTGTAGTGTAATTCAACTTTTCCCATATCTAAAATTAGCCCCAACTGTTCCTTATAGGTTTCCATATTTTTCTTGATGTCCTCAAGAGTCAGTATTTGCCTCTCGGCAGTTTTGTCAGACGCATCCCCAATCTGTGCGGTAAAATCTCCAATTATGAGAACGATTGTATGCCCCAAATCTTGAAACTTACGAAGAGCCCAAATCGGTACGGCACGCCCTATATGTATCTTTGGTCCGGTGGGATCAATCCCGTATTTGATCCTAAGCTTCTTTTTGCTCTTCAAAGCCTTTTCGAGCGACTCCCTTACAATTACCTCCGTTACACCACGAGTTAACAATTCATCTATTTTCTCCATTTGACTCTCCTTGACAGTTTAAATAAAAATTAATATAATTTGCCTTGATATCAAAGAATATTTGACCTATTCATTAACTTTATAATATACACTTTTTTGACAATAATTTCAAAGGTAATTGGAGAAAATATGGCCTTGAGAATAAAAAAATACGTTTTAAACAAAAATAAACTTTTCGAAAAATATGTAAAGCCGCTCTCAAGACTAGTCTTTGAAAAAATAAAAAAGATGAGCAGTTTAAAAATAATGCTTAAAAAAATTGGAGAAAATATGGCCTTTAAAATCGGAAAAACAAGGTTTCTCAAGAGAAGAACAGTCTTAAGATCAAGAAAAAGGTATACATCACCAAGACCCTCAACAAACAACAAAACAAAATTAGATATAAAAAACCCAAAGTCCATATTGATAAACTTAGGTGGTTTTCTTCGTGATTTATTTACTACGAAACAAGGTTGGAAAAGACTCTTTCTGGCCTTTGTAATCTTTTTGGGGGTAATTTTTGGTTTTTTCCTTTGGTATGCAAAAGACCTACCAACTCCCGATAAGATAAATGCGAGAGTTTCGGCTCAATCAACTCAAATATTTGATCGTAACGGGAAACTACTATATGAGATTCATGGCGACGAAAATAGAATTCTCGCGGGATGGGACGAAATACCTCAGAACTTAAAAAATGCTACCGTTGCAATTGAAGATAGAAATTTCTATAAACATAGTGGGTTTAGCGCAAAACGTATAATAGGTTCGGCAATATTAAATGTATTGCAAGGCAGCAAAGCACAAGGAGGATCCACCATTACTCAACAGTTTGTCAAAAATGCACTGCTTACAAATGAAAAGACCTATACCCGTAAAATCAAGGAACTTATTATATCGATTGAAATCGAACAAATGTTTAAAAAAGACGATATCCTAAAGATGTATCTAAACGAAATTCCCTACGGGTCAAATGCTTATGGAGCAAAGGTTGCCGCAAAAACCTTTTTTGGTAAGGAATTAAAAGATTTAACCCTTGAAGAATGTGCTTTGTTGTCAGCACTTCCGCAAGCTCCGACCTATTATTCACCCTATGGGAATCATAAAGAAGATCTACTAGCTAGAAAAGACATTATTCTCGATCAGATGTCTGAACAGGGATTTATCACAAAAGAAGAAGCTGAAAAGGCCAAAGAAATTGAAATAGTTTTTGCAAAAAATGAATATGGGACGATTACAGCTCCTCATTTTGTTCTTTATGTAAAAGAACAGCTTGTTGAAAAATATGGGGAACAAGTAGTAAATGAAGGCGGACTGAAGGTTTATACGACATTGGATTTGTCTAAACAACAGATGGCCGAAGAAGCTGTTGCAACAAATGTTGATAAGAATTATGCCAAGTATAACGCTTCGAATGCTTCCCTAGTGGCTATAGATCCGAAAACTGGACAAATCCTGGCAATGGTTGGCAGCAGGGACTTCTTTGATGAGGAAATAGATGGAAACGTAAATGTTGCCTTGCAGGAAAGACAACCAGGGTCGTCCTTTAAGCCGTTTGCATATGCCGCTGCATGGGCGACACCAAACTGGGGTCCGGGAAGCGTTGTATATGACCTAAAGACAGATTTTGGTGGAGGCTATATACCAAATAACTACAGTGGCGGGTTTTGGGGCCCCGTTTCTATGCGAACAGCTCTTCAAAACTCCTTAAATATACCTGCCGTAAAAACCTTGTATATAGCTGGTATGCAGACCGTGCTAGATTTAGCACACAGTATGGGAATAACCACATTAAATGATACCAGCCAATATGGACTATCGCTTGTTCTTGGAGCTGGTGAGGTGAAGCTACTCGATATGACAACTGCATACGGCGTATTTGCCAACAATGGTATCAAAAAAGACACGACCTGGATGCTAAAAATTGAGGATTCTGAGGGCAAAACTATTGACGAATACAAGGACACCGAGGGTTCAAAAATTCTTGATACTCAAGTTGCTTATTTAATGAGCAATGTTCTCTCTGACGACTCTGCAAGAGCCAGAACCTTTGGTGCAGGAGGACCGCTTACAATCAGTGGCCGTCCAGCAGCCGCAAAAACAGGCACAACCAATGATTACAAAGACGCTTGGACTATGGGCTATACACCAAGCCTCGTTGCTGGTGTTTGGGCAGGAAATAACGACAATTCGCCCATGACGAAAGCTGGCGGATCAATCGCTGCTGCTCCCATATGGCATGATTTCATGACGAAAGCTCTTGCTGGAACCGCGGTCGAGCAGTTTACAAAACCAAGCGGAGTTAAAACAGTAGTTTTGGATTCGATTACTGGCCATAAGCCAGGCCCTACAAGCAAAACAATTACTGATATATTTCCTTCATGGTACAAGATACCTGAAGGAGCAGGTGTATCGCAAGAAATAAAAATTGATAAGTTATCCGGAAAGCTTGCCACAGATAAATGCCCAGAAGAGCTGATAGAAACAAAAGTGTACAATCCAATAACGGCAGAGATATCTTCTAGCGACTCTGCGTATTCAAGATGGTATGGCCCTATCCTGGCATGGGCGCAAAGCCAGGGCTATACCACCGATTCTTCAGGATTACCAACAGAAATATGCGACCTTCACACTGGCGATGATTTACCGGAAATCAACATTATCAGCCCTAATGACGGAGACGTATTGGGAAGTGAATTCGATGTGGAAGTGATCGTAGAGGCTCCTGCAGGGATTATGAGTGTGAAAGTTACCGTAGGCGGTAAAACGATCGAGGCCGAACACAAAAATGGTAATCGCTATATTGCAAGCTTTTCCGAAATATCATCTGGGGCTCATGAGATTACCGCTACCGTAAAGGATAGTAAATATCAAATTGCCAATGAAAAGATTGGAATTACAGTAGAAGAAAGTTCGACTTAGACTTAATTGTAAGAAAATTTTTAATTTGCTATAATTATTTCGCTTTAGTCTGGAGAAAATTGTTAATTTTACGATAAAACTAACAATTTTCTCCCGGCTACAACAGATTAGTATTGATGCCTTGGCTGGAGCCACGGGCTCAACTTTTACGACCTTAGAGCGAACAAAAAGAAACTCCATTGTCGTTTGAGAGCTACGGACCCCATCTATACTTTGAAGTAATTAGCAAAGGAGAAACCTAGACACTAAAAACAATAAATTGCCCAAAATTTAGGCGCTTATTGTTGTCTAGAGTTGGAGCCGCGAGTGCCGTGCGTTTTCGCGAACACACCAAACAAGCGGCTCCTTGTATTTAGAGCTATTTGACACTTAAAAATTTACTGCCTTTGATATAGTACCGCCAATCCCACTGAGCCGACTCACCAGCATAATCTACGCCAACTCTTTTCGTTTTATTTATCTTTATTTTTGGTGCCAAACTATCTTCGATAAAGAATAATGTGTTATCGTTAACAGACTTGCCGCTGAGTTCCTTATCTATTTGAAGCCAACGACAAAGTTTGCAGGGACCAGCACTAAGTTTCCTTCTTTCGGAGATCAAGAGCTTTGAAATATTGATTTCTGAATCAAAAACAGGCTCAACTGACCTAATCAGAACTGCCGCAGGAAACCCCTGTCCCTCTGTTACAATATTCAAGCAATAGTACATGCCGTAGATAAAATAAATGTAATAGCAACCGGCTTTGCCAAACATTACTTCGTTTCTAACGGTTCTTTTTCTTGATGCATGGGAAGCTTTATCTTCGAACCCTTGATATGCTTCTACCTCAACGATTCTTCCTATTTTAAAGTCACCATTATCAAACTTTCGAACAATTAGCTTACCGAGAAGATTTTTCGCAACTGCATGAGTATCCCTATTGAAAAATTCTCCTGATAACCTTTTCTCTAGATTAAAATTCTCCAATTTTTGTTACCTCAGGAATAAGTACCATACCGTATTCTTCAAAAACTGACCTCATAATTTCTTTTTCTAGCTCTATAATATCTTTTGCGGTTGCGTTCCCAGTATTCAAGATTACATTAGCGTGTTTCTCACTTATCCTAGCATCACCAACTTCTTTCCCTTTATAACCAAGGTCATCAAAAAGTTTTCCAAGCACTACCTTATCATGAACAATATAATTACTCAGTTTATTTAGCTGGTTTTCGCTTAAACTTGAAGTATTTACATTACAAAAATAACTCCCGCAGTTTTTGCCAGAATACACTGCCCTTTTTTGTTTATCCTCATTAAGAGCCTTTTCCATCTCATTCTTATCCCCGGGACAAAGAGAGAATCTGGCGCTTATAAGTACCTTCTCAGGATTGTTTTTTACATTTGAATAGCGATAGCTAAAATCAAAATCTTGATTATTTAGATTTTTTACTTCACCAGCTTGCCAGACTTCCCCGCTTATCAAAGAGTTTGAAACACTTCTACCGTAAGCACCTGCGTTTCCCACAACCGCGCCACCTATAGTCCCGGGAATGTTAGCCGCAAAATCTAATCCCGTAAGCCCAAGACTGATTGTTTCTTTGGCTATTTTTGATAAGCTTGCTCCACTTTCTGCGACTACTTCGTCATTTGTAATTTTATAGTTATTTGCTCTATTAATAATCACTAGCCCACGAACTCCGCTATCAGCAATCAATACATTGCTACCGCCTCCGATAACAAAAAAAGTGAGCCCTTCTTTATATGCCCAATCCAGGGAGTCTAAAAAAGATTGCCTGTCCTTAACTACGCAAAAATAATCAGCCTTACCTCCGATGCCATAAGTAGTATACGGCGCCAAAATTACATCTTTTTTAAGATTAATCTTCATCTATTTTCCTCGCAAAAAACATTTTGCCTGCGGCTGTCTGCAAGGCTTTTACTATTTTTACTTTAACGTCCTTTTCTATCAATGATTCTCCGTCTTCCACTACAATCATAGTTCCGTCAGTAAGATATCCCACTCCTTGCCTTCTCCCCTTTCCTGGGTGAACTATTCTAATTTCCAACTCTTCGCCTGGGAGAAGAACTGGACGCAAACTCTGCGCAAGCTCGTTAATATTAAGTACGCTGACCCCACTAGCTTGAGCTATCTTATTTAAATTGTAATCAGTGGTTACAAGAGCAATTTTCTTTTCTTTTGCCAAAGCCAAAAGCTTAGCATCAACCTCTTGAATTTCTGGAAAATCTTCCGAGATGATTTCAACCTCATTTTTCTTTTTCTTCTTCATTTTCTCTATCGTGTCAAAACCGCGACGACCTTTTTCCCTACGATCCGAGTCCTTTGAATCTGCAATATTTTGCAATTCTGCAAGAACAAACTGCGGAATTAAAATTTTTTGATACAAAAAACCCGTAGCTATAACATCTGCGATTCTTCCATCAATAAGAACCGACGTATCCAAGACCACTTCTTCACAGTTAGCAGTATGGTTTTTCGTTTCCGTCCTATTGATAGGCAAAAGTCCTAGAAAATAATCAGAGATCTTTTCCAAGGTTTCCGCTTGTTGCCAAAATAATCCCATCATTAATAATGCAGAAAGAATAGATACCATCAGTGGCAACCATTCGCCAAAGATACCAGGCAGGTATGATAGGGGTCCACTTAACAATGCCCCAATAATAAGACCAATAATGCCCCCGAAAAAAATACCTAGATATGTCTGCCTGTTATTTAGCCTTGCATACTTCTTTAGGATTACGTAGGCAATGACTAAAGTCATTAATATACCGATCATTACTACGTAATTATCTTTCATAAATCCCCCTTTCAAGTTACAGTTTTAAGAATATTCTACTTCGCAGCTTCCAATACGTAAAGCTTTAAAGCGTCTCCTTCCTTTAAAACGGATATTGTATCGCCTTCTTTAAACTCACCAGTCAGTATCCCATTAGCAAGAGGGTTTTCTATAATAGTCTGTATCACCCTGCGAAGCGGCCTGGCGCCATTATCAGCATCATAACCCTTTTCAATCAACAAACCCTTAGCTGCTTCAGTGATCTTAATACTAATGTGCTTGTCGGAAAGCCTCTTTGCCAATTCATTGATTTGAAGAGTTACTATCTTCTTCATGGCTAACTTTGAAAGTGCTCTAAATACAATCACCTTATCAACCCTATTCAAGAATTCCGGACGGAATCTCTTCTTCAGGTCTTCCATAATCAGATCAGAATGCTTTGCATGCTCGTTCTCTAATTCTTTTTCTTCATCTTTTGTGACTGCAGAAAACCCTAATTTTGCCTCCCTATTAAGCCAATGCGCACCGATATTCGAAGTCATGATTATTATGGTGTTTCTAAAGTCTACTTTGATCCCTTTTGCATCAGTAAGATAGCCGTCTTCAAGAATCTGAAGAAGAATATTAAATACATCGGGATGAGCTTTTTCAATTTCGTCAAATAATATTACAGAATACGGACGCCTCCTGATTGTTTCCGTAAGCTGTCCACTTTCTTCATATCCAACATACCCAGCCGGAGCCCCAATAAGCCTAGAAACATTATGTTTCTCCATAAATTCAGACATATCCACCTTTACAAGAGCTTCAATATCACCAAAGATTTCTTGGGCCAATACCCTTGCAAGCTCGGTCTTGCCAACCCCCGTAGGACCCAAAAACATAAATGAACCTATCGGTCTTTTCGTGTCCGAAACTCCCGTTCTTGATCTTCTGATTGCGCTTGCAACCACGCTTACAGCTTCATCTTGCCCTATTACCTTTTTCTTTAAGGAATCTTCTAGATTAAGTAAGCTCTCGGTTTCTTTTTGAACAAGTCTAGTTATTGGAACACCAGTTGAAATAGAGATAACCTCAGCAATATTTTCTTCATCAATTAACGGGTATTCATCGCCATTAAGACCTTCGCGTTTTTTGAGATTTTTCAGTTTAGTGTTTAAAATATCTTCTTTCTGCTTAAGCGCTGCCGCATAGGCAAAATCTTCTGATAAAACTGCGTCCTCCTTTTTGCTTATAATCTCCTTGATTTCTCGCATCATTGTTCGTATATTCTTTGAAGCTTTCCCTTTCTTAATTTTTTGCAAACTTGCAGCTTCGTCAATAAGATCGATCGCTTTATCAGGCAAAAACCTATCACTTATATAACGCTTGGCCAATCTTGCTGCAGCATTAATTGCCTCGTCCGTTATTCTTACCTTATGATATTCTTCATATTTTGACTTAAGTCCATTTAAGATCTGAACGGTTTCTTCTTCTGAAGCTTCTGGAACAATAATTGGCTGAAGACGACGCTCAAGGGCAGCGTCTTTTTCAATGTATTTTCGATACTCATTTAAAGTTGTTGCTCCGATTACCTGAATTACGCCTCTAGAAAGCGCGGGCTTTAAAATATTAGCGGCATCTATCGCTCCTTCCGCTGCGCCTGCGCCAATAAGATTATGAATTTCGTCAATAAAGAGGATTACACTCCTATCCTGCTTTGCCTCCTCAATTATTTTCAACAGTCTTTCTTCGAACTCACCTCTATATTTGGTTCCGGCGATTACTCCAGGCAGGTCTAAAACCAAAACCTTTTTATCAAGAAGGAGATCGGGAACATTTTCGGAAACGATCCTCTGCGCTAGCCCCTCTACAATTGCAGTCTTTCCAACCCCTGGCTCACCTATTAATACAGGATTGTTCTTCGTTCGTCTGTTTAAAATCGAAATCAAACGCGATATCTCTTTTTCCCTTCCAATTACAGGATCCAACTTCCCTTCTTTTGCCAAAGAGGTAAGATCGGTACTAAATTTTGATAAAGTTGAGACTTTCTCTCCTTTTCCGTTTTGGTCTTTTGGCATATCTGAAAATTTTGAAAATTCCGAAAAATCGTCTGAATAATCCTGTCCGCCTTCCTTGAAGTAGTCTTCTAGCTTCCTGGTTAGTTGACTAACAGAAATATCTAATTTCTTTAGAAGAATCACTCCCTCGGAGTTTTCCTGCTTGAGAATCGCCAACAACAAGTGCTCAGTACCAACGAAAGTATCCCCCTCTTTATGTGCTATCGTAAAAGCAATTTCAAGCGTTCTTTGTGCTGAATAGCTTAAACCCGTCTTCACCTCCATCGGTGTTATTATATTTTGGCCAGGCACGATCAGACTTTTTACTTTCTGGTCATTTATTCCGGCTTCAGCAAGAATTTCCGACGCAATAGACTCAGGGACTTTAAGAAATCCCAAGATCATAAACGCGGTGTCTATAACTTTCGCACCACTTGCAAAAGCATATTCTTGCGCAAACATTAAGCTTTGCTTAGCATCCTCAGCAAAACGATCAAATTGATTATTCATATTACCTCCTAACTTTTTTAGGAAGATTGAGTTCTTTGTTCCTCTTCTAGAATCTGTGCTATTTCGTCTATTCCGTCATCTGCATCCAATACACCCTTCTGCAAGTCCGCTGACTTAGTGCTTTCTTCCTCTAAGTTTTTTTCTTTTGCTTCAATTTCACCTTCAGTGACTAGTTCTTTTGATTCAACCTTTACAGGATTTTGATCACCTTTCTCTTTTTCAATCACCTTAGCTTCAGCTGTAGCGGATTTAACTTCTTGAGAACCCTTTTCTTCTTCCAATAATTCTTTTACCTCTTCTTTTTTTTCTAAGTCTGTTGGTTGATCTGAACTCTTTTCTGGCTCTTCTCCAACCAGCTCAACAGCTTTCAGTAATTCGTCTTCTAAATCTCTTTTATCCTCAACTGGTCGTAATATTTTTGAAGCTGCCTCAACACCTGACTCATCTCCGCCCTTAATATCTACGTTGTATCCAGTTAATTTAGCTGCAAGCCTTACATTCTGGCCAGATCTACCGATTGCAAGAGACAATTGATCTTCAGTTACTGTTACTTCAGCCTTCTTTTCTTCTTCGTTGATAGCAATTGTTGATACTTTTGCTGGAGACAAAGCATTGGAAATGAATGTTCGAGCGTCTTCATCCCAAAGAATGATATCAATTTTTTCAGCCCCAATTTCATTCATTACAGCTTGAACACGAACACCTCTTTGCCCGACACAAGAACCAACCGGATCGACTCCTTCTTGATTGCTGGTAACAGCAATTTTTGTTCTTTGGCCAGCCTCTCGCGCAATCGACTTTATCTCAACAACCCCTGACAAAATTTCAGGAACTTCAAGCTCAAACAACCTCTTAACCAAACCTGGGTGCGATCTTGAAATAATAATTTGTGGCCCTTTTGTGTTTTGCTCTACTCTTACAACAAAGAATTTCAGCCTCTGCCCAATATAATATCTCTCCCCCTGAACCTGCTCCTTGGGAAAAAGAATCCCTGAAGCTTTTCCGATATCCACAATAACATTATTCCCCTCAATTCTCTGAATAATACCATTGATTACTTCGCCTTCCTTGTCTTTGTATTCGCCAAAAACAATATCTCTTTCTGCCTCTCTTATTCTTTGGATTATCACCTGTTTTGCCGTTTGAGCAGCTATTCTTCCAAAATCATTCGGAAAGTCCTTAATTTCGATAATATCGCCTACTTTTGACCCCTTTTTAAGTCTATCCGCTTCCATTACGCCTATCTGAGTAAAGGAATCCTCGACTGTTTCAACAACTTCTTTTGAAACATAAACAATGATTTCGCCTGTTTCTTCATTCATATCTACTCTGACTTCTTGATTCTTACTACCGTAGTCTTTTTTATAGGCCGCGGCGAGAGCAGCCTCAATAGTCTCTATAACTATATTTTTCGGGATATTTTTTTCTTCGCATATTTGCCCTATCGCTGCTGAGAAATTAGTTTGCATTTTTCCTACTTTCTTGTATTTAGTTGTTATTCACTTTTCTGAACAAAAAAGTCGCATCGCTGCGACATCTGTAAAAAAATTATATTTCAAAAAGACTTTTTTGTCAATATCCACCGATTTAGGTATTCACCAGAACTGACACCTCGTTTTCACCGACGTAAAGTATCCCAGAGTTTATTTCAGTAATTTTTTTCGTTCCGGAATTATCCATTATTTTCAATTCGCCACTGCTAAGCAATGCAATAATAGGTGTGTGCAAAGGCAATATTGCTATCTCTTCTTTTTGGTAGGGAACAAATAATACGTGGCAATTACCATTATAAATACTGCCATTTTCACTTAGTATTTTAACCTTTAAAGTTTCTTTTTCTTTAGCCATTCTTCTTTTATCTCGGTTATGGTCCCCTTCATATAAAAATAATCTTCCGGTATCTCATCTACGGCTCCTGAAAGAATATCATTGGCACCCTTCACTGTATCATCCAATGTAACAAAAATGCCAGGCCTACCAGTATAAGATTCCGAGGTGAAAAAAGGCTGACTGAAAAATTTCACAAGCTTTTCTGCTCTCTCAACCGTAAGCCTGTCGGCTGGAGTAAGTTCTTCAATACCTAAAATTGCGATAATGTTCTTCAACTCTTCATAGCGTTCTAGTATTTGTCTAGATTTTCTAACGCCATCAAAGTGCTCTCCGGAAATATACATATGATTTATAAGTACGGAGGTAGAGCGTAATGGATCAATAGCAGGATATATTTTCTTTTTAGCCAAATCCCTAGACAAAACGACACTAGCATCTATATTACTCAAAATAGCTTGTACCGCAGGATCGGTAAAATCATCTGCTGGTACATATACCGCTTGTGCCGAAGTAATAGCTCCACTCGATGTCGAATTTATTCTTTCTTCAAGCCTTCCTATCTCTTGCCCTAATGTTGGCTGGTAGCCTGTATCAGAAGGCATTCTCCCCAGAATAGTTGAAATTTCACTGCCTGCTTGAGCAAATCTGAAGACGTTATCAACAAATAATAATACATCTTTCTTCTGACTGTCCCTAAGATATTCAGCAATAGTTAGTCCCGTATGGGCAACCCTTGACCTAATACCAGGCGTTTCATTCATCTGGCCAAATACTAAAGCAACTTTTTCCATTAGTTTTTTTCTTTTAAGCTCTTCTATGAGCTCATATCCTTCACGCGAACGCTCGCCGATACCCAGAAATACTGAAAGACCCTGCTTCTCATAAACTATGTTATGAATAAGTTCAGTAATGATTACAGTTTTTCCCACCCCTGCTCCGCCGAAAAGACCGATTTTCCCACCTCTAGGGAACGGTGAAAAAAAGTCTATGCTCTTAATTCCTGTTTCGTAAACCTCAAGCTTGCCTCCAATAGCCTCAAAGCTTGGAGCCAACTGCTCAACCGGTCGTTTCTCGGTAGTCTCCAAGACCCCTTGATTATCAATCGGACGACCAAAGACGTCTACAACCCTTCCTATAAGCTCTGGTCCGACTGCTATTGAAAAAGGCTCCTTAGTGTCTATTACCACACTATTTCTTCTCACTGTATCTGTTGATCCAAGTGCTAAACATCGAACTATATTGCTTTTTAAGTATTCTACTACCTCAAGATGTAAATCAGTTTCTTTTACCAATAATGACCTGCCGATCGGCGGAATAAGATAATCAAAATAGACATCAATTATCGGGCCAACCGCTTGAACTACTCTCCCTCTATTTTCCTTTGATACTGTTTCCACTATGCCTCTTTCCCGTTTATATATTTGAATTTATACAAATCCCGAAGTTTCGCATCAATAACACCACGTCTGAGCTTGTTAAATCTAAAACGCAAGTCTTTAGACTGCTCCATAGCATTGTCGTGAGCATCTTTCATAGCTATCATTTGTGCAGCGTTATAAGCAAGAATCGCCTCAGAAAAATAACTGAAAAACAAAACGCCAATAATTGTTTTATTCAAATAATTTACTACTTCATTAATATTTGGTTCAAAAATAAATCTCTTTGCCACAATCGCACTCTCCATGTCTCCTACAATATCTCCTTTTCTGTCATTAAATAACGAAGCAATTACTATTTCTTGTTGCGTAATACTGATATATTTTGGGTAGACAAAATGTACTCTCGCATATTTAGATACTATTTTTTTAAGCGGTTCAACATCTTCAAAAGTCGCCTTATTAGGAATACTGAAGAAATGTATCGTTCTCTCGTCTCGGTTAATAAAATGATTATGCCCCTTTTTCCCCGTAATCAATAAGTCCGCTTTATGTTTTTTATATAATTCTTCAGCTTTGTCAATTACCCTGTTTAGCAAATTACCACTCATCCCCCTATTTGGGGTAATTACGACTATTAAATCCCTGTCGATAACTTCTGGGCCAATTTCTGTAGTATTACGAATGACATTATATATTTTCCAAGCCTCATCAAAAAAGTCCCTGCTTTTTAGTATGTCAGATCTTGTTTCCATAATATTTTTTGCTGCAACCTGTTCGAGAACCTCGGTAATCTCCCCAAGTTCCGCAATCACTTTAATGTCTTGCTTTAGCGCCTCTATCGACGACATCTGAACCCTCTCTATCTTTCAATATATCTACCACCGTTTCTTTTTCAGCTTTTGATGGCTTCCTTCTTCTAATTTTAGGAATAGTGGTCGGCAATTCAACAAATTCACCAATAATCATCTCAAGATATTCTTCAGCATCCTTGATGCTTTCTCTTACCAATATTTCATCGAGGAATTTCTTGTTTTCAGTTTTTCTTATAAACTCGACTAATTGATTCCTTACCGATAATATCTTTTCGACTTCCCACTCTAAGACATAATTTCCTATTATAAAATACTGTAAGATAATTTCTTCTGCGGTAGAAAAAAGCTCAATTGGAGTTTGATAAAAAAACTGGTATGCTCTCTTGCCCAGCTCTATGGTTTCGAGCGTTTCTTTCTTCATCTCTGAATCAAAAATTAAATATTTTTCAACTTCATGATATTTAATAATTATATTCTTCAGCAAATCTGAGAGTTCTCTCATTATAGGATGCTGCGCCCTTCCGCCAATTCTTGATACCGAAAAACCGCTGTCTACGGCTGGCTGAATTCCTTTGTTGGACAAACTCAGTCTAAACAAAACGTGCCCGTCAGTAATCGACATTAAGTTTGTCGAGAGATAATCAGTGATATCCTCTGTGCCTTGCGTCTCAACAATTGGAATTGCCGTTATGGAACCTCCGCCGGCAGACTCGCTAAAAGCTCCGCATCTCTCCAAAAGCCTTGCATGCAAATAAAAGATATCACCGGGATAAGCCTCTCTACCTGGCGCTCTATTTAAAAGTAGCGAGATCTGCCTATATACTTTTGCGTGACTTGTCAGGTTGTCAAAAATTACCAATACGTCCTTTCCCTTGTTTGCGAAGTATTCGGCAATAGTTACTGCGGTCATTGGTGCAATATAGTTTACTGAGGCCGGATCCGATGATCGCCCAATAATTATTACGCTGTTTTTAAGAGAACCGCTCTCTTCAAGCTGCTCTATTTTTCTTTTCACTGTCGAACTTTCAACATCTATCGTTACATAAATAGAAATGACATCAGAATTAATTCTAGCTTGGTTAGTAATAATTCCCATACCGACATCTGCTTTATGAACCTTTTTTTCGCCAATAAAAAGTTCTCTTTGTCCAAGGCCTATTGGCACTTGCGAATCAATGATGAGATAGCCTGTACAAAGCGGTTTTGTTATTGTATTTCTTTCGCTAATTGTTTTTGCCTGCGAATCAATGTATCTAGAAGATTCGCATTCCGGTCGAGCTCGCCCATCAAGGGGGTTACCCAAAGGATCAATTATCCTCCCGAGTAATTCATCTCCTGTTTCTACACACAAATAATCGTCAACAATTTTGACAAGATCGCCTTTTTTTATTTTTCTGTAATCCCCAAAAATTATTACTTGAACCTCAGTTGTCGTAAAACCAAGTACCATTCCTTTTTCGCCAGAAGAAAATTCAACTAAATTATTTAGGGCAACATATTTCAACCCTTCAACAATACAAATTTCGTTCATAACCGATTCAACACGGCCAATCTGGTCCAATAAATCTCCACATTCAGTAATAGGCTCACTCATCTTATTTCTTTCAATTTATTTTTAAAATAGGTTTTCAGATAAAAAATGACATTAGTTTTGTATGAATAATCCAAAAGCCTATCACTCTCCTGGATAATGAATCCAAAAATTAGGTTGGGGTTCTCGTCAAAGACCACCCTCACAATCTCACCGGTACGGACAGAAATTATATTCTTTGAAATCATATCTCGCATAGCATTTGACATCTTTACGGCAGAGATAAAATAGACTTCTTCATACTGATACAAGTTATTATGCGAAAAATTTATTAAGCTAACCCCATCCTCGCCGACTAAAGTCCAGAGAAGACCCTCGTCTGCCAATTTATCTAAAAATCTAAAAACTTCTTCAGAAACTTCTTGTTTAAAAAGGGTTGTCACTGTTTCCGCACTCTTAGGATCATCTCTTTTCAAAGAAAGAAACAAATCTTGTAGATCCTTACTGAAATTGATTCGATCACAAACAAGATTGAGTTCCTTTATTATCTTGTTTCGCGGATAAAAAGAACACGTTTCTTCCAAATATTTATAAATTAAATTAAGATTTTCTGTGTTCATCGACATATATCGAAATAAGCCTCCTTATAATATCTTCATGCTCCTTCACCGTATAATTGTTTTTTACAAATTGTTCCACCGACCAATCTACTGCCTGTACGGCATCACTAATTATCTTGTCAAAATATTTACTAGACTCTTCTTCGGCCTCTCTTTTAATACTCGCGGCTTCTTTTCTTGCCTCGGTTATTATCTTTGAAGCTTCCTTTTCAGCTCCCGAGATAACCTCTTTTACTACCCCAGTGGAATCATTTAAAACCTTTTGCATTGTCAGCCCAATAACTTCCTTGTTTTTTTCGGCCGCATTGGCAAATATTTCAGTGGCTTTTTCGGATGACTCCTTGAAATACCTCTTAGTATCTTCTCTCGCCAGATAGCCTATCTTACCAAACGACTCTGAGATTTTCTTCAAATTCTTGTGCAGAAAAATGATAATAAAAAATAGAAAAATCCACATGATTCCTATAAATATCAAAACAAATAATATATATTTTTCCATCAAAACCTCAACGCCGCCAACGGATCAATTTTTACAGCTCTTTTTGCCGGTTTAATTCCCGTTAGCCATCCTATTATTAATGATACTACCAAAACTACTATTATAACCAGATAAGAAATTTCTAAAATATTGCCAATAGAATAATTTGCCGTAGTTGCAATAATCGATATCCACTTGTTACCCAAGAAAATTAGAAGCCAGGATAACAAAATCCCAATCACGGAACCCAAAAACATCAAAACTATGGCTTCAAAAATAAATAAAAATCTCACATCTTTTTCCCTAATACCCAACAACCGCAAAAACCCGATTTGCCTGGTCTGTTCTACCAACGATATGCTAATTGTATTTACTGTCCCAAAAACAGATACTAAAAGCGTCAATACCACAAAAACTATTAAAATAAAATTAAAAAGTGAAAAAATTTTACTAAATTGCTCTACGGTATCCCTCGAAATAGTAGCATTGAAACCTAGCTGTTCAATGGATTTTTCTGTTAAAGATATTTTATCGTACTCAGTAGCTAAAATCTTTAATTGGTTATAGTTTTTAACTCCCAATTCAGACAGAGTTGTTAAAGGAACATACACTAATGGCAAATCGCCCTTATTGATTATACCAACTATTTCGTATTCTATTCCAGGATAAGCTTTTGTAACTTCTTCTTGTTCGGGAGCGATATTTTCAGTTACAGAGATGCTGAGATTAATATTCGTACCAATTTTTTCATCTGCCTTTTCTATGCCCATCAATTCGATAGCTTTTTCATTCAAGATAACCTGATTTTTCTTTCCATCAAACTCGAAACTCCTCCCTTCAACAAAAGTAACCGGAACTACAGAAAAATACCCTTCGGATAGCCCGTAAATTGGTACTGGGAAATCTTTACCATGATAGTTTATAGTGCCCGATAGATTAGATATGTATTCAACTTTAGAAACATTATTCATTAGTTTAATCATCGAGACAACGCTTTCGTTCAAGACAATATCGCTTGCTCTCGGGTTGGCCGTTATAAGGTTGGAAAACTCTGGCCTTTTGAGTTCTGAAGAAATTATGCTCTTAAGCCCAGCATTAAGAGCAATCAGAAAAACCGTTATTGCTACACAAGCGCCAATCCCTATAATAGTTAAAGCAGTCCTTAACTTGTTTGAAAAAATACTTATTAAAGCTAATTTGAAGATATAAAACGGCTTCATTCAATATCCTCCTTGACATAACCGATAACTTCTTTGATTGTGTGGAACGGATTCTTGATATCTTCTGCCTCAGATAAACGGCCTTCCTTAACCAAGAACCATTTTTTAGAATATTTCAAAAATTCCAGGTTGTGCGTCACCATAATGACAGTAATGCCCTTTTTCTTATTCAAATCACGCAAAATATCTGTAACCTCTTTTATGGATACAGAATCTAGATTGACGGTTGGCTCATCGGCAAAAATTATCCAGGGATCATTAACCATCGCCCTTGCTATTGCTGCTTTTTGTTGCTGTCCTCCAGACAATTCATGCGGTTTAAACCTAGCATACTTGGTCATTTTTACAGAGCGCAACAGCTTCTTGGCTTTCTTTATTGCAATATTTCTACTTACTCCATCCAAAAGAAGCGGTAAAGCAACATTCTCAAGAATACTGAGATAGTCAAGCCAATAAGGTGTTTGGGTTATGACTCCAAATCTTTTTAATCTAATCCTTGCCCGCTCATCAGAGTTATAAGCGTAAAGAGACTCTTCTTTTATATACACCTCTCCGACATCTGGTTTTTCCAGACCAAGAAGAATATTTATTAATGTTGTCTTTCCAGCGCCTGAAGGACCAAAAATAATAACAAAATCACCGTATCCGATTTGCAAAGACATTTCCTTAACCGGGCTTACCAATTGCTTACCTACTTTATAGATCTTAGACAAACCAACAGCTTCAATTATTGGTGCTTCCGTAAAATGCCCCAGACTAAATGACTGGGAATTATGCTTTTTATTCTCACCAAGAAGATTCTTGTCCTCCTCAAGCTTTTTTTCGATCCTAACTTTTACTTTTTTAGGCGATGAATTAACCGTTGCCATATTAATCTCCAAGAATTCCATTAATAGTTGATGCAAGCACCTCTAATAGAGAAGGCTGATAATCCTCAGTTACAACTATTCTCTCTTCGCTATAGGTTATATTGTCGTTTTCGTCTCTAGAAAGCAGTCTTATTTTATATACCTGTGATAATTGAAGATCTGAAATCAGTACCAAATGAGTATTTGCAAATTCATTATTATTACCAGCTTCATCATCAAAAGATTCTGAGATAATCTTGGAATATTGCACTTGACTTGTAGATAACTTGTCCGTTTTCCAAGTAACCAATATTTGAGCGACAGCCTCTTTGCCCACTCCGTAACTGTTATTCTGAACTGATATCTCTGAAATTTTCGGCGCTTCAGCGTTAACTTCAGTTTTCTTTCTATATATTTGACTTGTAGCGATATTCCCGAACTGATCTTTCCCAGAAATAGTAATTTCGTACTCTGCGTTACTTTGCAAATCATATAATTCAATTAAATGCTCCTCCGCCAGATCGTCATCCAATTCAGCCTTTACCCTATTTTCAAACTCATAGCTCACATAAGAGTCCGTTGGAACGTTAGTCTTCCATCGTACTAAAAATGAGTCGGAAGGGTCATCTCTATTGCTCTCAATATTAACATCTAGAATCATAGGTAAAGCCTTCGTGTAAAATTCATAATCGGCGCTCAAAAATTTTTCCGAATTACTATTAGACGCGATAATCCTAAAGTGATAAATAACACCGGATTTAAGCCCAGTAATCTTTTGTGTGTGACTATCCTTATATTCGCTGATGAAAAGACTTGAACCATAATCTGTTGTTTCCCCATATTGAATTTCAGCATTCGTTTCAATAATCGTTTCCCAATTAATAAACAGTGAATCGGAACTAATATTTTCGGTCGTAACATTATGAATAATAGAAGAATCATCGGTTTTAAAGGTAAAGAAATCGGATAGAGATTCCGAGATGTCGTAAGTGCGATTCATATCATAGCTCTGCACTTTATAGTAGTAGACAGTTGCCGGCATAAGACCGTCAATGACCGCTTCATGATCCTTCGTAAGCACCGAAGACTCTTTGCTTTGATTCAAATTCTCGCTACTTAACCCGTAATACACATAAGTTGTTGACTCTCTTGAAGTTTTCCAACTTATTGTTGCTTTTCCTGAATCAACAGTTGCTATTGGATCATTCAAAATTCCAGGCGGATTTGAGTATTCGCCAAAAGACGCCTTTACGCTAAGGTTAGAAAGAGAGGCGGCCAAAAAAAACAGCAAGGCAGCTAATAAAAACTGAAAATTAGTACTAAATTTTTTCCTTTTTGAGCCTGGAAAAAAATGTTTTTTATCAAATATCGGCTCTTTAAAGAATCTAATTACCGAACCTGGCAAGTCTTCACCAATAAATTCTAAAAAGTTATAAAAAAAACTCTTTTTTTGGTCCAAATCGATAAAGGGGTCCATCTCGTAAACATTAAATCCTTCTCGATGTTTATTTTTTTTTACAACCGAGAGACCATCTATTTTGCCAAGACCAATTTTTTGTTTTTTGCTTTTCTTTCTTCGGAAAAACATTCCCCTCCTTGAATACCTAGAAAAACTTTATAAATCCTGCTACCAAAAATGACATAACTGCAAATCCCACGCTTACAACAAAGGCAATCATTAGACTGGAGATAATCTTGCCTTTTGCGAAAGGATTTCTGCCTATCGCCTCAAGTCCTCTTGCTGCAGTAATGCCAAAACTGATCGCTGCTCCAAAAAACCCTACCGCAGCCACCCCTCCAGCAGCAACGTTTTTTGTGGTTTCCGGAAACTTTCCTGATACATTCAAGAAAGAATGTACAAAGTTAGCTATCCCCTGACCCACATAGGCAATCATATTATAAGGAGCAGACCAAACACCGACAATACTCTGTTTTTTAAACTCAAACTTTGACAGAACCTTAATACTCTTACTCGCACCTAGAAGGCCACCGCCAGCACCCTGAATTATAGTTGAATCGTCATTTGAATTTACAGTAACCTGGCCACTCCACCTCCCTTTTTTAAATTCCTCTGTTTTTATCGGAAAGAGCGTCTGAGAGCTATCGCTAATCTCTACTGGCCCTTCAAAGTTTTCATCAATCGTTCCGTCGCCATTATAAGCCAAAACAGTAATTGAAAACTCCTCGCCAGCAGTAATCTCGTCATTCGGTACTTGTATTTCCAAATAACCATTTGGATTGGGTAAGACGTTTATGTCAACAGAAACACTCTTTGTTACCTGCTCGCTTGGTTGGTTTATGGTTACGTTCACTTTTCCAGATTTAACTTTTTGATCTGCAGTCAGCGTGCTTTGAGACGCATTTATCGGTTCAAGAACGCCAATATCTGTTGTCCAACTATAAGTTAATTCTTTTGAAATAATTTCTTCATTATAGACATCGTATCCCGCTACCATCAACGCAAGCTTATCTCCCATCTGAACAGAAGGGTTGCTAGGGACAAAGACTATATGGTCAAGTACGCCTGCTCCCGGCCTATTATCTCCGGCAATGCCTGGAAGAGTGGTAACATTCACTGTAGCATAGCCTCTTGCTCCCCCTACTAATGCTTCAATCGTATTTGTAAATGTCCTGGTTGTTGTACCTGCAGTAAAAAGTCCGGAGGAATCAATTGTTCCGCCGCCGTTTACGACTGACCATTTGACTTCATCCGTAGTGACAGGGTTGCCATATGCATCATAAGCTTCAAAAGTGAACAACTGGGAGTTACTAATCAAAAGAACGGTATTATTGGGCTTCACTTTGACAGTCGAAACGCTGGATGGACTCGCGATAGAATAAAAGTTTACCGAAGAAGAAGATCTTCCAGTTACTGAAGCACTTGTAATATATGTGCCTATCTTATTTCCCAGAGTTAATACAGACGAAGCGATCCCGTCAGCATCAGTTTCAACAACGCTTGGAGAAAGCGAATAAACAGAAGCCTCGGACGGATATGAAGACACTGTAAAGGTTACGCTCACCCAGCTCAAAGGATTCCCGTATATATCAACTGCTTTTACGACAAAAGGATTTAATAGAGTTGCGCCCGTATTTCCTCTTTGATTATTTCCGGAAACTATAGTTAGAAATACCTGTTGTTCTCCTGCGTTGATGTTAAACTCATTACTTTCAGAAGTTACGCTACCAAATTTTGCAGTAATCTTATCCGCTAAAGCCGTGCGGGTAATATTAATGTTTCCCGACCACACACCGTTTACGAAAGATGAAGTTTGTGAAGGCGAAATTGCATTCGTATCATCAGAAAGCTCAACCATTTCATCGAAACCCTTGATCACGTTACCAAATTGATCGACTGCGGAAATATTAACCAAAAAGGCAGTACCAGCAATTTGTGGAGAATTAATGGTAGAGAAAGTAAAACTAGATAAGTTATCTGCAACTACTTCTACATCAACAAATGCCGTAACATTTATCACGCCACTGGTAACAACTAAGCTACCAGACCCATTTGCAACATTATTAACTGCAGTCAAAATCACAGATTGCTCCGCATTAAAGTCCAAAGTCCCAACATTTGGACTCATAGTCCATAGATAAGAAAGACCGCTGTCTATATTATTTCCATATTCATCTTGACCATATCCAGTTAACCCAAGAGTCTTTCCGGCTACCACGGTGGCTGGTGATGGAGAGATCGAAGCCTTTGAGAGAACATTTGGCGAAACTAGAATGTCATTAGAGATAGAAGTTACGGCTCCAAAGGTAGCCAAGATATGATCAACTCCAGCTTTTGTCAAGGCTACATTTCCTGTCCAGACGCCATCAGTAAACTGCCCCGTATTAGGAGGATTAATCTCTCCTAAATCATTACTCAAGGTAACTGAATTATTAAACGATTCAATAACATTTCCAAAAACATCCTTGGCAACAAGAGTTAAATAGAAGGAATTACCTGCAATCCGATCAGTAATTTCGGAAAACTCAAATCGATCCAACGAAGCCGCCTCAACCTTGACGTCCGAGCTAGCAGTTCTCTCATTCGCACCCTGTACTACCCTTACTGCAACTACGCCTAGCTTTGTTTGTTCGCCAGCTGTGAAAGTAACCGAGAGTCCCGTATATTGATCTAGAACTCCGATTTCGTTTGTTACTGACCACTCATAGCTGAGGCCAAGAATTGCGTTGTTTTTAAAATCATAAGCCTGTGCTGTAAAAGTTAGACTGCTTCCGGCAATAATACTTGCGGTGTTAGGTGAAATAACCACATGATCTAAACTATTAGAAATTACGTCAAAATAGTTTGAAATACCACCAATAGTGTCATAATTTACGGTAATTCTATCTGAGAAACGAACATCTTCAACCTTCACATTGCCATCCCAAACGCCATTAATAAAATTAGTAGTAGTACTTGGATAAAGCGTACCTGAAAGATCAACCATATTAACCTGGCTCGAAAAAGTGTTTACCGTATTGTTAAATTCATCTTTTGCAATAATTTTAATACCAAACTCTTCCTCTATTTGCTGGGGAGAATTTATCTCATCAATATTGAAATGGTGCAAAACACCTGGCGTTATATTGATAAGTGCAATCGATGTTTTTGTAGTGCCCCCGACCGTTACGGAAAGATTCAATGATGTAGAGCCTGCCGATGTAGAAGCTGTGAATATTGTTGTCGCTTCGGAAATTGTACTCAGATCGCCTAATTCTTCATTACCCAGAGACCATATTATGGTCGTGTCTTCGGTGATTTCATTGTCATTAGAGTCATAAGCATGCGCAACAAATTCTTGAGTATTCTGTATCTGAACTATTGCAACAGGAGGCGAAATCTCTACTCTTGATAGAGCGCCAGAAACAACATTGAAAAGATTGCTTTCGCCCGTATGGTCCCCATCGTCATAAGTTATTTTCTTTGACGTTCCTGCGACATTTACCGTAACATTTCCTGTCCAAACACCACTTATAAAAGAAGTGGTAGTTTCTGGGTCAATCGCACCCCCAGAATAGCCAAGAGATCCCTCTCCAGAATAATTCGTTACCGTATTCCCAAGATTGTCTTTTGCATAAATCTTTATTTCAAAAGGAGTTCCTGCAACTTGAGAAGTTATTTCATCGAAAGAGAAATGATCAACAGACAAGCTCGTAACGGTTACGTTTATATTAGCGGTTTTCGTAATTACCAGCTGGGTTACGGAAACCGTAATTGTACCTATTCCGCTAGACGGTCCCGCATCAAAGTCAACAGGATTTCCTGGAGTAGGGATTGAACCGATAGTTGTTGACCAATTATAAGTCAAGCCATCAATTGAGTTCTCGTATTGATCATAAGAAGTTGCAATCACTTGATGAGTATCACCTGCAGATACCGAGAAATTTGCCTCATTTGGAACCACGTGATCCAAAACTGTCGGTATAATATCAAAAGCATTACTATTTCCGCTAACTGCTCCGGAATGACTTGATGCAGTTAGTGTGTCTCCAGTTCTCTTGCGTGTAATTACAAAATTTGCGTCTTTATACCCGCTTGTTAAATTAATCAGGTTTGGCTGAACATCATCCGTTTGGTCACTAATACTTACAGATCCTGAAAAGTTGGAGATAATATCTCCGGATGCGTCACAAGCCGAAACCGTAGTAGCAATGTTATTACCGGCTACTACAGGAGATGAAATGTTGCTAAAAGTATAATGATGAGGAATTATGTTAACGTTAACAGAAGCCGATTTCGTACTTTCCTTCGTTGCCATAACGCTTATTTGTCCTGACGCAATTAAGCTTGCCGACGAATACGTAGTATTTGCCTGGTCAAGAGGGTTCAAGGCTCCTAAACCAGGACCAACCGACCAACTATAAGTAACCCCTGAAGAAATTATATTTCCATAAGCGTCTCTAGAAGTAGCAGAAAAATTGGTATCAGTTTCTGCTTTTGCCGTTAAGCTTGTAGGGTTAATAGAAACGCTATTTATTGGGCCTGGCTCCACCGTAATCCATCCGGATGTTCCTGTCCTCGAAGAATAAGTGGCAGTCAGATAGGTGCTCCCTGCCGTATTTAATATAAAATCATCGCTATAGCTGCCTGCAACGAAGGTTACGGGAGTAGGGGTTACCGAACCAATTAATGAAGTGATGGATACCACACCATTAAAATCCGTCATGTAATTATTGTAAATATCTAAAGCATAAATAGTAACAGGGAAAGCGACTCCGGCCGTTTGAGGACTACTGTTAGAAAATTGAAAAGTGTTTATACCTGTATTTGTAATCTGAATAGGCTGTGTAGCGTCAATGAGATCAACTGCTCCTTCAGGAGGAGGAATTACGTCAGAAAAAGTAATAGTCCAGTTACCATTCTTAGTGTCTCTATAGTAAAAGTCTAAGGAGACCGTTCCTATTGGGGCTTCGTAAGGAGCAACAATCTCGACAAAAGGACTGCTATTAGCCGAAAATTTACCGCCTGTACTAGTAGTAGTGAGATTGATCGATCTGGCTGCCTTGGTCTTTACCGGATTATGATTAACATCTTGAAATTGCACTGTTATTACACTTGAAACCGTTCCGGCAGTTACGGTTCTTTCTGGCGTTGTCACATATAGCTCATGTGCCGTTGCAGTAGTGAAGGAAAATGCAGTAGTAGGGTCGCTCCATGTCTTTGAGGCGTAAGCGTCATATGAATATGCTCTCCAAAAATAAAGGGTATTTTCGTACAAAATATCTGCGTCTTGCATAGTATAGATTGCCGTAGAGCCCGATCCATAAGCATTCCCAATCTTGTCACCGCTCCACCCTGTTTGACTTGAGCTTTGGTCAAACGCCTGCAAACCGATTGTAAACCCGGCATCTCTGGCAATCTCAATTTTATATTGCAGAGCATCACCATCAGGGTCAGTCGCTGCAAATTGGAATGAGGGCTTACAGCTAATATTTATAGACCCATCACTAGGTAATGCGAGGCTAGGACTGTTTGGGGCTACGTTTAAATATCCCGTAATTCTATTACTGCCCGAATCAAAAACCAAAACAGAACCATTTGTTGGATTCATTATTATTCCTGCTGGCGAAGCGAGCCCGTTTATACTGACATTTGAGTCATTTGAGGTCATATTGTCCTGGCCGATTACTAGATCAGCCGATTGGCCATTAGCGAGTGAAGGTTGTTTAAATATCAACGCCCTATTATTTCCCTTATCAACGACAAAAAGATTTGTACTTGTTGTGCTTATAAAAACTTTTTCTGGGTGGTTAAGAGTAGCCGCAGAAACTGGATTACCTGGCGCTTCAGTAGTAAAATCTGAGTGGCCTATAACAAAATTAGCGTCTTGCCCATTTTCAGAAACAGCACTACTCCATAAAAGAACTCTGTTGTTATCACTATCCGATACGTAAAGATATCCGCTAGCGGTATCATATGTGACTCCCCGCGGTGTATGCATCGTTGAGCTAGTAGTATTATAAGTATTTGTAGTGAAAGTATCTTGTCCCAAAACAAAATCAGCAAGTTCCCCATCGTCCGTTGGCAATTCGTTCCAAATCATCACCCTATTATTATCACGGTCAGCAACCGCAACATGATTATTGGATGTATTTACACTGACAGAAACAGGTGCTGCTAGACCACCCTGTGTTGTGGCAAGAGAATTACTGCTCATGGTTGTTTGACCAAGCACCTTGTTCGCAGCCTGATTGCTTGCCAGAATATCTGTAGTATATATGAGAACTCTGTTATTACCAGTATCTGCTATATATAACCTTTGATTTGCCTCATCATAAAATACATCATTTGGCTGATTCAAGGTATTGGGGCCGACACTGCCATTTTGATTTGGCATTGCAAAAGATAATGTTGCTTGTCCAATAACAAAATCCGCCTTGTAGTCTATAAATTCGTTATTTGAATTCAAATTGTAGACAAGCACTCTATTATTATCCGTGTCTGCAACAAAGAATTTATGATGCCAGGGATCAAAGGCTCCTCCGCCTGGTTTGTTAAAACCAGTATTTTGTGGATTATTTACCGTATTACTATACATATCGACATTATTGTCTGTCGTAAGCTGTCCCAAGACAAAATTCGCCGCTTGACCGGATGAACTAATCGTTTGCACGTATACAATAACTCTATTATTATTCGGATCCGCTATGTATAGCTTATCGTTACCAACAGTAGAGATGCCAGCTGGATTTGACATTTTCGTAGAACTGACCCCTTCTGAGTTTGTAGTAAAATTGCTTTGCCCCAAGACAAATGTTGCCGCTTGGCCGTTAGAAGAGATCGGAACTGTCCAAACCATAACTCTATTATTACTGGAATCAGCTAAAAATATTCTGTCCTGGTCATTTATTGATATTCCTTTAGGTTTGTTTAAATTATTTTGAGTTGTTCCTGAGGCATTGGAGTAAAACCATGTTTGCCCGAGAACGTTATCTGCGTTTTGTCCATTAGTAATAATTTCCGAGGTCCAGATCATTACCCGGTTGTTGTTTGTATCGGAAACAAAAATATGGCCCGAGCTATTGACTGCAATTCCATTCGGTGCCGCCAACCCTGATTGCGTTGTCGCAGAAGCAGAACTAGTGAAGCCTACCTGCCCCAGAACATGACTTGCAGACTGATCATCTCCGGTTATTTGTCCAAAAACCAATACTCTATTGAAGTCAGTATCTGAAATATAGATTTTTATAGAACCACCGGAGCCATAGAAAGCTATTCCTGTTGGAGAAAGAAACCTTTTGTCGGAAACAATGCTTCCCGAATTTTTAGTTACAAAATTAGGCGCGCCGATTACATTTATAGCATTTGGATTAGATGATGAAACTTGAGAAAATTTTAGAACACGGTTATTCCCCCTATCAGCTACATATAAATCGCCCGTTGTTTGTTCTACAGCGACAGCGTAAGGATTGCTTAACGAAGACTGCGAAGGGTCTATTGAGCCCTTATTTTCTTTTGTCTCGTTAAAATTAGCTTGTCCTACAACATAATCGGCCCTATAGTCGGGAAAAGAATTGTCGGTATTTAATAAATAGACCAATACTCTATTGTTCAAAGTATCAGCCAGATAAAACTTATGATTATTTTTGTCGGTAGCACCCGCCGAAGGTGAATTTAACCCCGCATTCATTGGATTATTGACTGTTTGTGAATCGTAATTAAAGTCCCCGTTTGGTAAAGTTTGACCCAACAAATATCCCGCATTCTGACCGTTTGAACTGTAAGCTTCTGTGTTCTCAAAATTAACGTAAGGAGTCAAAGAAAGACATAATAAAAAAGCAAGGATAAAAGTCCCTATTATTCTCCCTCTCATTTTTTTCATTCCCTCCTACCCCTCTATCTGTGTTAAAATCGGATTTTTAGGATCAATCTCCTTCAGTTTATCGACAGCTTCTCTAAAATCACTAGTTTTTTTCAGCTCCTCATTTGAGGACATAATAGACACCAACAAAACCCTCAGCTCAGCATTACTCGGATTATTTACAATACCCTCTTTAGTGGTATTGATCGCATTATTAATATCCCCTTTTATACGGTATGCGGTCGCCAAATTTACATAACTCTTTATATAGTTTGGGTTATTTGCGATAACGCTTTTATAAGATTCTACTGTTTTTTCGTAATTTTTCTGCTGATTAGCAATGTTCCCAATCATATTCATCGCATTGGGATCTTTGTTTATCTCATATATCTTTTCATACCCTTTAGAAGCAACTTCATAATTGCCTACGGCAAACATCGTTTCCGAATAAATTTCTAGCTCTTCAACGGTTGACGGGAAGGAAACTTTTTTCAACTCTTCTGCGGCCTTGACATACTCTGCGGCTTGATAATAGCTTCTTGCCTTTTCCCAAGCACTGCTCTTTCTATATACGGAATAATAAATCAGCCCACCACTTACTAGAAGCATTGTCAAAATCACACCGAGAGTACTAATTTTATGCCTTAATAAAAAATTAAACACTTTCTTAAAGTTGTTTTTCATTTTACCCTCACTTTTCAATAAAAATAATAGCACAGTAAGCCTAGTACAACAACATTTTTTTAACAAAAATTATTTTTTGTTGCTAAGAAAAAAACAAAGCCATTAAACATCTTGGTAAAAATGTTCATCTCTCATCTGCATAACATTTTTTTCTTTTCGTCAATAGAGCAATTTAATAATTAATACTTCAATTCTAACCAAATCCCAGAAGCATAGCAAAGAACCATATAAGAGGTGCGGAAAGAGCAATACAAAAAGAGGCGGCAAAAATAATATTACCCAGAGTTTCCTCCCCTAAGTGATAAGCCAAAAAGCCGCAAATCAAACTAACAAGTGCAAGAATAAACATGCCACTATTATTAAAATTCATGAACGAAAAAAAGATGCAGACTATGCCAATAGAACCCGGCACTAGCCCAGATAATTTTTTAGTATTAGTGTCTTTCTTTGACAATCCATTTTCCACGACTTGGAAATTATAATCACCTCTTAGGAAATACTTCTTTGTCGGTCTTAGAATATCTAAGCCAACCCGTTGATTGCCTTTTTTGAGTTGGTTAAAAATATTCTGAATATCATTTCTACTGAATCCATTTACCAATAGATTATTCTGAATATCCTCGTCAGAAACGCCTTCATACCTTTGAGACTCAATATATTTAGCCAGTTCCCTTATATCCATAATTTAAATTTTATTAATATCAGCCTTTATGGTCAATAAACAAGCTAACAAATACCCTCTACATAAACATTCTCTAGAATTTCAAATTTTTTTGTGTCTGGACTTATCCCGATAACATCAACCCTCCAATCTACATTCGTTAGGCCTTTTTCGCTCAGGTAAATTAGTGCAGATTTGTGAATTTTTTTTAGTTTCTTCCTGGTAACCGCATCAAGAGCAGAACCAAAGCCTTCATCTTTGCGATACTTTACTTCAATAAAAACGAGATCGTTATTTTCTTTCGCAATGATATCTATCTCACCAAATCTAGCGAAGTAATTACGTTCGATAATCTTATATCCGCTTCCAGTTAATATTTCACAAGCCAGGTCTTCGCCAATTTTCCCTATCTCCCTACTCATAGATACCTCTTTACTGGTTTATAGGATTTACGGTGAATATCCGAAGCTCCATAAAGCTCTAGCATTTCAGTATGTAATTTCGTCCCATACCCCTTATGCAATTCAAACCGGTATCTTTTGTACTCACCGGAAAGATTTAACATCAAACTGTCGCGAGTAACTTTTGCGATAATGGAAGCACAAGAAATTGTATAAATTTTTTGATCACCTTTGACAAATCGTTCTTGAGGTATATCCAAATGTTTCCTAAGATCCAAAGCATCTGTTAACAAATATTTCGGTTTGTTTTTCGCCATTAAGACCGCTTCTTTTGCTGCTAATTTAGTAGCCTCAAGAATTCCAATTTCATCAATTACTCTATTGCTAACTATACCAACACCAAAATCAAGAACAGAATTAGTAATTTGTTCGTATAATGATCTACGCTTATCTACGGAGATTAATTTTGAATCGGTTACTCCTACAATTTGAATATGATTTTTTGGCAAAATAACAACAGCAGCAACCACAGGACCCGCCCAACAGCCCCTGCCAGCTTCATCAATTCCTCCAATAAACTCAAAGCCTTCTGCCCAAAGTTTTCTTTCACAATCCATATTAGGAATAATTTTCATTATTCAATTATAGCACTATCTTTTTATATATTTTAAAAGAGCCCTAGGGCTCTTTTATCTATCATATTATGCTTCTTGTTCTTCAGCGTTTTTTTCAGCAAGCCCGCCTTCATTGGCTGCACCTCTTTCGAGATCTTCCTCAGACTCTTTTAGTCCTTCTTCGATTTCTTCCTTTGCGGCTAAATTTTCATCTTCATCAGAGTTTAACTCGTCCTTCTCGATCTTCTCGTCTATTTTGAGCTCGGCTTCGGCTAGATCTTCTGTACTTACTTCGGTTTCCTTTACATCAAATACTTGTTCTTCGTTTAATTCGGTAATCTCTGTGCTTTCTCCGTTATTGTCAGTATCGGCTGGCGCTAAATCTGCTTCCTTCAATTCCTCTTCTTTAATATTTACAGCAAGCGAGTCAAACTGTCTGTCTTTTAATCTGGTGGCTTTACCGGAAAGATTTCGTAAATAAGACAGGAAAGCCCTTCTTACTTTTGCTCTCTTTTTAATCTCAACTTTTGCGATCTTGGGAGAATGTAGCAAAAACGTTCTTTCGACACCAATGCCATAAGAGATTTTTCTTACCGTAAATGTTCCACCTATGCCGCTGCTTTTCACGCGGATTACAACGCCTTCAAAAATTTGAATCCTCTCCTTGCTGCCTTCAATAATCTTCGTATGCACACGGACAGTATCTCCAGGTGCAAGGTCTGGTACGTTCTTTAATTGTTTCTTACTTACTTCTTCAATTGCTTTCATAAAACCCCAAATACATTCTTTAAATAAACACGATGTAAAGTATACAAAATTTTGAGCTTTAAGTCAATATTAATTAGTCTTCAGACAATCTCTTTCGAATTGAATCTGCCAGTTTTTCGTTATAGTTGATTCCAAATGGTAATCTAAGCTTTTTTGGACCGCTAGCGCCATTTGGAACATATATGACAACAGGGGTTTCCCCCTTATGTGCGGCAAGTTTTATATTTATATCCCTGAGAGTCTCTGCAGAAATACCCCTCGGAATAAAAATATTTACCGTCCCCGTCTTATCAATTTTTACTGATTGAGTTATCAGTGGGTCTGTAAGCAAAATATCTTCTTCCATATTCCTTTCCAATATAACCGCCTTTTCGCATATTATTTTAATTTGTGCATCTTTTGTACTTACCTTACCTCTTACCAAGAGAACTTTTCCAACTTGCCAAATGTCTGGATTCTCGTCAATTATTTTTGGAAATACGATAATCTCCGTTTTCGCAGTTCCGTCTTCAAAAGGAACAAAATACATCGTTTGTTTTGTTCTTGTCTGTATTTTTTGAATTGAAGTAATTACGCCTCCGATCCTAACAGTCTGATCAGCATTTTCTTCCGTAATATCCGTTATTTCCTTTAGACCAATTTTTATAAAAGTTTCCTTAAAATCATTTACAGGGTGCTCAGAAACATAAATTCCCAGAAGCTCTTTTTCCCAAGTCAATTTTTCATGAGTAGTAAGCTTCCTGGACGGCGTCTCTAGCTTTAGTGGCGGCATTTCCACTCCCATACCACCAAATAAGTCAATTTGCCCATTAGCGCTGTTTCCTTGAGATTTAGAAGCAAATATAAGGATGCGTTCCATATTTTCAAGCAGAGTTGCCCTGTCTCCTAGGGAATCCATTGCTCCGCTTTTGATCAAACTCTCTAAAACCTTCTTATTAACGTCGGAGTTACTCACCCTTTTAGCAAAATCCTCAATTGAGGTAAATTTACCACCCTCTTTTCTGGCTTCCACGATTTTTTCGATACTGCCGAGTCCAACATTTTTTATTGCCATAAGACCAAAACGAATATTTCCTGATTCTTTTACCACACCAAACTCAGCAAAAGATTCATTTACGTCCGGCGGTAATACCTCAATCTTCATTCTTTGACACTCTGCAATTTCAATTGCTATCCTATCTGTATTTCCATAATCGCTTGTCATAAGCGCGGCCATGAATGCTGCCGGATAATGCGCTTTTAGGTAGGCAGTCCAATACGCTATCATTGCGTAACAAGCCGAGTGTGATTTGTTAAAAGCATATTGAGCAAATGCCTCAAAATCATCAAATATCTTATTTGCTACTTTTTTTTCTACTCCGTTTTTTACCGATCCTTCAACAAATTTCTCCCGCATCTCTTTCATAAGTGCAGCGATCTTCTTACCCATTGCCTTACGAAGCGTATCCGCCTCACCACCGGTAAATCCTGCCATGTCTTTTGATACCTGCATGACCTGTTCTTGATATACGATAATTCCATAAGTATTTTTAAGGGCATTTTCCATCAGTGGATGGTCATAATCAATTTTTTTCTTACCGTGCTTTCTGGCAATGAAGTCGTCAATAAACTGCATCGGCCCTGGCCGATAAAGTGCCACCATGGCTACAATATCTTCAAACACGCTTGGCCTAAGTTCTTTGATATAGCGTTTCATACCTGCGGATTCAAGCTGGAACACCCCTGTAGTTTCCGCCTTTGCCAAAAGTTCAAAAGTTTTCTTGTCATCAATCGGTAGTGCGTATAAATCGACATCTGCATCAAAAACTTTCTTAATGATACGCATAGCGTTCTTGAGAATCGTTAGATTTGAAAGCCCAAGAAAATCCATTTTAAGAAGACCTAAATCCTCAACGGCATGCATCTCGTATTGAGTATTTGTTGCCAAATCGCCCTTAACTGCCTTCTGCAGAGGAGTATATTCCACTAACGGGTCTTTTGATATGACAACACCCGCTGCATGAGTAGAGGAATGCCTTGCAACACCTTCAAGCTTGGTGGCTAGATCTATTAATTTCTTATATTTTTGGTCTTCGTTATAAAACTCTCTGAATTCCTTCGATTCTGCAAGCGACTGTTTGAGATTCATCTTTTCTGGCACAGCTTTAGCAATTTTATCAACTTCGCCATAACTAATACCCAGAACTCTTCCCGTATCTCTAATCGCATTTCTTGCCGCCATCGTCCCAAAAGTAATTATTTGAGCCACTCTGTCCTGCCCATATTTTTCTGTCACATAGGCAATAACCTCATGTCTTCTATCGTCAGCAAAATCCATATCAATATCAGGCATAGATATACGGTCAGGATTTAAAAACCTCTCAAAGAGCAAGCCAAACTTGATGGGGTCGAGATCTACGATTCCAAGAGCATATGCCACTACAGATCCTGCAGCAGAACCTCTTCCAGGTCCAACTACTATACCTTGTTCTTTTGCCCAATTTACATAGTCGGCAACTATTAAAAAATAGCCCTCAAATCCCATGTTTGCAATTACTTCCAGTTCATATTCAAGCCTCTCCTTGAGGTCTTGAGAAATTTCAGAATATCTCTTTTCCATCCCCTCATTAACTAATTTCTTAAGATAGCTTTTTATAGTGAATCCCTCTGGTACTGGAAAATCCGGGATTAATATTCCTCCGAGGTCCAACTTGATATCACACATTTCAGCAATTTTCGCCGTATTCTCAAGCGCTTCCGGCACTTCCTTAAAAGCGGCTGCGAGCTCTTCTGGTGTTCTCATGCTATTATCAGCATTCATTCTCATGCGGTCTTCGTCGTCAACATAATGTCCAGTCTGGACGCAAAGCAAAATATCCTGAGCTTCGGCGTCATCTTTATTCACATAGTGAACGTCATTTGTAACAACAAGTGGAATCCCTGTTTCTTTAGAAATTTTTATAAGTCCCTCGTTTGCTATTTTTTGTTCCGGGATACTAGGATGATCTTGAAGTTCCAAATAGTAGTTTCCACGACCAAAAAGCTTATCAAACTCTAATGCTGTTGCTTTTGCCTTTTCATAATCCCCATTAATAATATGAGTTGCTGGCTCTCCATGCAGACATGCAGAAAGTGCAATTAGCCCATTTGAGTATTCAGCAAGCACTTCTTTATCAATTCTGGGCTTATAGTAATATCCTTCTATGTGAGCAATAGTTACAAGCCGCATCAAATTTTTATAACCATTGTTATCTTTAGCAAGAAGAACTAAATGGTTTGGCCTCGTGTCTACTTTTGCCGTTTTGTCAGTTAATTTGCGTACAGCCACATAGCATTCACAACCGATAATCGGCTTAATCCCCCGTTTATTTGCTTCTTTATAAAATTCAATCGCACCATACATTACTCCGTGGTCTGTAATGGCAAGTGCTGGCATACCTAGTTCTTTTGCGCGGTCAAGATAATCAGGAATCTTTCCCATCCCATCAAGTAAAGAATAGTGGGTGTGTACGTGCAAGTGGACAAATTTTGAGTTTGTTTTTTCCGTCAATTTTGATCCTTCAAATTAAAAAGGCCATACTAAACACGAGGCCTTTCGTTTAAATTCCTCAATCTACCTCTATAATATTTTATATTCTTAAGACTAATTTTCCAAGAGACAAAATAGATCTGCTCATTTTTTCTAAACGTTTTTAAAAATTATTAATATTCCCAATTACCATATCATTCGAAACATATGTTTTCAGCGTTATTTTTCTTCTTGCTTGGGCAGAATATAGACCCCCATACCCTCAATTCGCTCGGCATAGAAGAGCCGTGAAAAAGAATGAAGCATTATTCGATTATTCAAGCATAAGCAGGATTTTATCTTTTAGTCTAAATAAAAAGATTTATATAGGGAAGCTTCTAGTCTACACACTAAATAACAAAGTTAGCTGAAAAAATAAGAGTACCGATATGCGTCAACACTGAAAAAACTATTTTTCACTGTCCTTTATCTTTATATTCTTTTTCTCAAAAAGCATAAAGAAAGAGAAAGTAAAAACAAGAAGTACTACACCTAGTATAGCCAGTAATAGTGACCAAGAATAAATAAAATTTGCTGCCTTTACCATAAAAGCTGTAATATTTTTCCCGATTTCAGTAGAGGCCAATAATTTAATAATTAGAAAAAATACAAAAAAACTAATAATAAACTTCTTCGAAAATGAGCTTTTTATTGATATATAATTCTGCCAAAAAACATTTAGCCTTCTTTGCAATGAAAGTGGCTTCTTAGAACCCAAGTCCTCCGCCGCTTGCTTGAAAGCAGCTACAGCATCTTCTGCTTCAAAACTTATTAAGGTATAATCATGCGACTCTTTTATCTCGTGCGTTTTTTTAATCGCTTTTTTTAGACCCTCCAAGTTACTCAACTTCCAACCAAAAAGAGTAAGAAGCTGGTCCATGTTTTTCGTTGAATATCCAAGTGCTGAAACCTTGTGCTTGAATAGTTTTTCTGCTTCTATACAAGCAACCTTATAACTACTTCCCGTATTTTCCTCAAGCAATTTCTCTATATTTTCCCAGCTATGGGTAGCCGTATCCTGCTTATTTCTCATAATTAACCCAGTTTTTTCCGTAATATTTCATTTACGAGTTTGGGATTTGCCTGGCCTTTTGACTTTGCCATAACTTGACCGATTAGAAACCCAAAGGCCTGTTGTTTTCCATTTTTATAATCAGCTACTGATTTTTCGTTTTCAGATAGAACTGTTTCAATAATCTTTTCTATTTCAACCGTATCGCTTATCTGAACTACGCCTTTTTGCTTAATTATTTGCTCGATACTTAACTTATCACCCTTAATTGCAATCTCAAACGCTTCTTCAAAAATATCCTTTGCAATCTTCCCGCTAATCTCTCCTTGTTCAATTTTTGTAATCAAGATTGCGAGTTCCTTTTCAGGGAAATTACTTTCATTAATCTGAATACTAAAGTTGTTCAACTTTCCAAGCATCTCAGTAATCATCCAATTCGCTACCCTTTTTGCCGCTGCCCTTTTGAGCTCACTGCTTTCTAAAATCTTAGGCATAAGCTCTAAAGTTCTTTCAAAAAAACGGGCAATTTCAAGATCGCTGGTAAGCGTTTCTGCGTCAAAATTACTCAACCCATATTCTTCTACAAATCTTTTCGCCTTTTCCTTAGGAAGCTCAGGGAGCATATTCTTGATATGCTCGAGGTCAAAATCATTATTTTTCACTAAATTGATTGGTGGGAGGTCAGGCTCTGGGAAATATCTGTAATCGTTTGCTTCTTCTTTATTCCTCTGGCCAAGCGTTTTGCCTTTTGCATCGTCCCAGCCCCTTGTTTCTTGAATAACTTTTTCTCCGTTATCAATCATTTCCGTTTGTCGCCTAACCTCATAATCTATGGCGCGCTCAATCATTTTAAAAGAATTTATGTTTTTAATTTCAACCTTTGTTCCAAGTTTCTTTTCGCCAAAAGGTCTTAGGGATACATTGGCGTCACAGCGCAAATTTCCCTGCTCCATATTTGCATCTGAAATACCTAAATAACGTAAAATCGCCCTTAGGTCTTGCATAAATATTCTAGCCTCTCGCGCTGAACGCATGTCTGGCTCTGTTACTATTTCCATCAGCGGGGTCCCTGCACGATTTAAATCAACTAAACTGTAGTTCCCGTGTTTTGGATGGACTAATTTTCCTGCATCTTCCTCTAGATGAATATGATGTATTCGCGGATTCGTAATCTTCCCTTCGTCCTCAACTTCTAAACTTCCCCCCACTACTGGAGGATTCGTAGCAGAAGTTATCTGATACGCCTTAGGCAAGTCCGGATAAAAATAATTTTTACGTTCAAAATTAAAGCTCTCAGAAATTTTTGATCCTAGTGCTAATCCTAAAAGATAAGTGTATTCAATTGCTTTTTTATTTGCGACTGGAAGCATACCTGGCATTCCAAGACAAACCGGACAAACATTTGTATTTGGCTCAGCATCTACTGAAAAATTATCACAACCACAAAACATTTTACTCGCTGTTTTCAGCTGTGCATGTATCTCTAGTCCGATAACTACCTCGTATTTACTCATCTCAATGCTCCCAATTCCTTAAGGGCTTTTTTGAAAAAATCTATTGCTTTTTTTGCTTCGGCATAAGATAAATCATGCATTGCCTCATGGGCTATATTGTTCCTCACCTTATGCGCAAACCATAAATTATTATAATCTTCATAATTTTTAAATTGATTTTTGGCATTTTTCAAACGTTCCCCAAAAGTATTTCCATTTATATTTTTGCTCTTTAACACATAATCCACCAGCTTGTCGGCTTCCATTATTGAGCTCTTTAGTCTACTATCGCCGCCGATATTGAAAATACTTTCAATATCTGACCACTTCTTCTCAATCTCTGCCCTATTTACAGAAATCGCAGTTCCGTATTTCTTTGCTGCCTTAGGTTTTCTTCTATATATAAAAAGTGCTAGCCATACAAGAAAACCCGCAAATACTGCGATGTAAATACCATAATCCAAAATTACTTTTCCTCAATAGTTATTTTATTAATCGTTACTGTCTGTATTGGTTTATCGTTACTATCCGTTTCTGCCTTTGAGATGTTCATTACTACATCTAGTCCATTGGTCACATTCCCAAAAGCAGTATGCTTGCCATCAAGCCAGTCTGTAGCATCTTTTGTAACTATAAAAAATTGTGAACCGTTTGTATCCTCACCCGAATTTGCCATCGCAAGAACACCCTTAACAAGTTTATGGTCATTAATTTCATCCTCAAATTGATAACCTGGCCCACCAGATCCGGTTCCTTGAGGATCGCCTCCTTGAATCATAAAATCGTCTATAATCCTATGAAAAGTTAAACCATCGTAAAATCCATCTTTTGCAAGAACTACAAAATTATTAACTGTTTTGGGAGCGTCATTATCAAATAACTCAACTTCAAAATCTCCTAAACTAGTTTCAAATTTTGCACTATAGGTTTTATTTGTGTCAATTTGCATGTCTGGCGCTTGTGAATAAGTTCTTTCACCTGTTTTGTAATTTTTTGCTTCCACTTGTACTCCTCCATTTTCTTTCTTAAAATACTTGTCTTTAATAAATAAAACGCCCTTGGAAGCAAAAAAACCGAGTCCAGCAAAAATAATCAGAGCCAATCCAGTATTTACTGATTTTCTTATTTTCTTGCCGCGGTCTATTTCCGCTCTCAACTTTTCAATTTTCCGTTGCTCCTTAAGCTTTTCTGCTCTTCCCATTATTACCTCTTAAATTACAGTTTTATAGTTTCTCCACTCCAAATCTTTTGTTGCCTCTTCATATTTATGGCCAAAATTAAGTACCAGCGATTCATCAAAATGTTTACCGATCAACTGCATTCCGATTGGTAATTTTTTCCTATCAAATCCACACGGCAAAGACAGGCTTGGGTTTCCAGAAAGGTTTACTGAAGCTGTAAAAATATCCGCAAGGTACATTTGTATCGGATCACTTGACTTTTCACCGATCTTGAATGCTGTTGTAGGCGCAACTGGCGAAAGAATGATATCAACCTGCTCAAATGCCTTTTCAAAATCCTGTTTAATCAAAGTCCTTACTTTCATCGCTTTATTGTAATACGCGTCATAATAGCCAGCCGAGAGAACAAAAGTCCCTAGCATTATCCTGCGTTTAGCTTCTCTGCCGAAGCCCTCGCTTCTTGATTTGAAATAATGCTCAATCAAATTATCGCTCTCATCTGCGCTATGGCCATATCTTATACCGTCAAAGCGTCCTAGGTTTGAGCTAACTTCAGCGGTTTGGATAATGTAATAAACCGGCACACCATATTTGACATTCGGTAAACTGACTTCAACGAACTCTGCACCCAAGCCTTCAAAAACCTTCCTTGCGTCTTTTACAGCGGTCTCTATTTCCGCCTCAAGCCCCATTTCAAAAAATTCTTTTGCCCATCCAATTTTCTTTCCTTTTAAAGGGTTTGAAATCTCTTCTGAATATTTCGGAACTTGGACCTCAACAGTCGTAGAATCAAGTTCGTCATGTCCTGCGATTACCTCCATGATATGTGCGATATCTTCTGATGAGTTTGCAATCGGACCCACCGTATCTAAAGACGAAGCCATAGCTATGAGTCCATACCTAGAAACTCTCCCGTAAGTTGTTTTAAGTCCTGCAACTCCACAAAAAGCTGCGGGCTGGCGAATAGATCCTCCAGTGTCACTTCCGATTGAATAGACGCACTCGCCCGCTGCCACAGAAGCAGCAGAGCCTCCTGAAGATCCTCCAGAAACCCTGTCTAAGTCCCACGGATTTTTAGAAATTCCATAATCGGAATTCTCGGTTGAAGCACCATGCGCCCAGGCATCACAGTTGTTTTTGCCAATAATAACTGCTCCAGCCTCCTTTAGTCTTCGGACAACCGTTGCGTCGTAAGCCGGTACAAAGTTATCAAGCATTTTACTTGAGGCAGTTGTGCGTAAATCTTTTGTACAAAAAACGTCCTTAATTCCCACCGGAATGCCATCTAAAATACTATGACTTTTACCCTCTTTATACCTTTTTTTAGCCTCATTCGCATCTGAAATAGCGCTCTCAGCCGATACCGTTACAAAAGAGTTTATCTCATCCTCAATGCAATCGATTCTTTTGAGGTTTTCTTGCAGCTTATCAGTAGGTGACTCAGAAAGCTGTATAAACTTATTATGCAATTTTTTAATTGTTTCTTTATTCATCTCTATAAAACCGCCTTTACCTTAATAAATCCATCCTCCGTATCAGGCGCATTTTTTAGCAACTCTTCCCTGCTAAGCTCGCTTTTTTTAATCTCATCTTTTCTAGTAATGTTTTTTAGGCCTGTAACCTGACTCGTTGGCTCTAGCTTACTCGTGTCTACTTCATTAAGCTGTTTTACATATTCCAAAATAGCGTTCATATCTGAAGATAACGCAACTTTTTCCTCTTCTGTAAGTCCCACTCTGGCTAGTTTTGCCAGATTCTCAATTTGTTCTTTAGTAATTTTGTTCATAATTTCCTGAACAGTATAGCACTAAAAAGCCCCTTCGCCAAGCATAAATATTAAAAGTAAAAATCATTCTTTAAAACTAACAAAAAGGCCGGTTTCTAGATCGCAATAAGAATCTTAAGGATACTTTGATTATTTTGAAAAGGTATATAATCTAGCGCTAGGCAGTTCTCGCATCTGCTCGAACAATATACTTTATTCACCTAATAATTCAAATAGTTCCTTTTCTGAAATAATCTTAACTCCTAAAGCCTGTGCTTTTTCAACTTTTGATCCCGGATTCTCACCGACAACTACGAAATTTGTATTCTTTGAAACAGACCCGGAGGCCTTACCGCCTTGTTGTCTTATTTTTTCTTCAGCTTCCCCTCTCGCCATTTGTTCCAAACTACCCGTAATTACAAAAGTCAATCCTGCCAGCCTGTCTCCTCTTTTTACTTCCTCGTAACTGACTCCCTGATTTTTCAATTTTTCGAGAAGCTTAATATTCTTTTCATCCCTAAACCAATCAAAAATACTTTGCGCTACAACCTCTCCGATACCTTCAACGTTTCTAAGATCTTCAAGCGAAGCATTTTTAATATTTTCTATTTTCCCGAAATGAGTAGAAAGATCTGAAGCGGTCACCGCCCCTACATGACGGATTCCAAGCGCATAAATAAATCGCGAAAATGGAATTTTTTTCTTTTCATTAATTGCTTGTACTAAATTGGATGCGCTCTTTTCGGCAAACCTCTCAAGCGGCTCCAAATCCCCTTCCGTAAGCGCAAAAAAGTCAGCAATATCGCCAATAAGACCTTCGTTCAAGAGCTGTTCAATGATTTTTTCTCCCAAACCATCAATATCAAAAGCATCTTTAGAGGCAAAATGAATTAACTTTTCTTTCTCAACTGCATAACAGTTCAGATTCGAACATCTTGCCACCGCTTCGCCTTCTGGTTTAACAATTTCACTTCCGCACATCGGGCATACCTCTGGCATCTTGAATATTTTTTCCTTACCAGTTCTTAACTCTATCACTGGACGGATTACTTCTGGAATTATATCTCCCGCTTTCTGGATAACAACTGTATCGTGAATACGGATATCTTTTCTCTTTATTTCATCCTCATTATGAAGAGTGGCCCTAGAAACCGTACTCCCTGCAACTCTGACCGGTTTCATAACCGCATAAGGAGTAACAGCACCAGTTCTTCCCACATTTACCCTAATATCTTCTATGACAGTTGTAGCCTGTTCGGCCGGAAATTTATAAGCCACTGACCCGCGAGGCGTCTTTCCAACAGCTCCCAAGTCTTCGAATAGCTTATTATTATTCACATTAATTACTATTCCATCAACCTGAAAAGATAAACTATTCCGCTTATTATTCCAATACAGGCAATATTCAATTACTTCTTTTATGTTCTTACAATATTTAACATATTCACTTGTACGAAGACCTACGTCTTCAAGAAACTCATGTTTTTCCTTATGCGTTTTTGCCCTTGTATCAGTAAATATATCATATAAATAAATATCTAGATTACGAGAAGCTGTTATCTTAGGATCTAGCTGTCGGATACTTCCAGCTGCCAAATTTCGTGGATTTGCATATATTTGTCCGCCAATTTCTTCTTGCTTCTTATTGATCTTATCGAAATCATTTTTTGATAGGTAAACCTCCCCCCTAACATCTAATCTGCCAGGAAAATTCTTACGTAATTTTAAGGGAACGGCAGAAATAGTTTTGATATTTTGAGTTACATTTTCTCCAATTTTCCCGTCTCCCCTCGTTGCTCCCTGGACAAAAACTCCGTCTTCATAAGTCAACATTACGGAAATCCCGTCAATCTTGAGTTCGCAAAAATAATCAATATTTTTTTCATTCGATAGCTTTTGAATACGTTTTTCCCAATCCAAAATCTCTTCTTCGCTAAAAACATCAGCGAGGGAAAACATTTGGGAGATGTGCTCCACTTTATCAAATTTATCCAAAGGCGTTCCTCCTACTCTCTGCGTAGGAGAATCCAACGTTGTTATCTCTGGAAATTTGTCCTCAAGTTCATATAATTCTTTTATAAGCAAATCGTAGACAGCATCGTCGACAGTTGGTGAATCCAAAACATGATATTCATAATTATATTGCTCTATTAGAGAACGTAATTTTTCCGCTCTTTCAGCGGCCTGTTTAAAAGAAATTTCTTTTTGCATAGGAAAATTATACCAAAAAATAGCTCATACAATAAGATTTATTCAAAGGCCCAATACCCTAAAGCTCCAGACCATCTAACAACAAATGGCTAAGATAGCCCACAATGGCCGCTCCATAATAAATAATTGAAACCAGGAGGAGCGATTGATTGTAGATATAAGGAACTACCAGGATTGGCAAGGGTACGATAAAAGCCGCCCACGAATCGTGCGTCCATCCTCTATGGTGGCCGACGATCGGCAACATTGCAATTAAACCAAGATAAGCAGCAGCTTGTAAATTTCCAGTAAATATTAGCAATAGATCGATCGGAAAAATAATTCCAAAGAAAAGATCCTGAGCTTTGCTATTTGTATCGACGTCTGGAAAAATTGAAAAAAGAACACAAATAACAAATATTGAAGCAAAAACCTGCCAGTCTTGCAGCAAATCAGCAGCTTCTGCAAAACGCTCAACTGGAGCATAAGAAATCGCTGCCGTGTAAGCAGCAGAACAAACTATACCTCCGGTAATATGACCCTTCCAGCTAGCCAAAACTTACTCCCAATCTATTTGATAGAATTTCTTTGTATATGATTATTATACCAAATAAAGCCCCTGCTAGGGGCTTTATTTATGAATTCCTTTTTCTGGCCTTTGTTCTATCATTTGAGTCTAAGAGTTTTTTTCTAAGCCGAAGACTCTTCGGGGTTACTTCAAGAAGCTCGTCGTCCTCAAGAAAATCCAGACTTTGTTCTAAACTAAAAATGGTTGGAGGTGTGAGAGCTATCGCGTCATCTGAACCAGACGCACGAGTATTTGTCAGCTTCTTCTCCTTGCAAATATTTATTTCTATATCTTCTTCTCTGGTATTAAGTCCAATTATCATTCCAGCATAAACCTGTGTCTGGGGGTTTATAAATACCGTTCCCCTTCCTTCTGCAATATTAAGACCATAAGCTACGGCCTTTCCTGATTCAGAAGCTATTAATACTCCGTTTCTAAGTCTCGGTATCACAGTTCCTATAGGCTCAAACCTATTAAAAAGTGAATTCATCACAGCTGTGCCTTTAGACAAAGTAAGCAGCAAATTCCTTAAACCCAACATCCCTCGCGTCGTAATCTCGAAGATCAGTCTAGTCGTTCCATCAGTATTTTCAGCTTGAGACAATAAATTTCCTTTTCTGCGTCCTACTTCACCGGTAACAGCACCTACAAATTCTGTCGCAACATCAATCGTAAGTTCTTCTACCGGTTCGCATTTTACACCGTCAACTTCTTTTACGATTACCTGGGGCTTTCCAACTTGCAGTTCAAATCCCTCCCGTCTTAGATTTTCGATGAACACCGATAGGTGAAGCTCTCCTCTGCCAGACAAAATAAAATCGCTCTCACTACCTACCTCCATCTTGAGAGATACATTGGTTTCCAGTTCTTTATTTATTCTATCAAGAATCTGTCTGCTGGTTACAAATTTTCCCTCTCTGCCAGCAAAAGGCGAAGTATTTGCAGAAATAGACATTTTTAAAGTCGGCTCTTCAATCTCAATAGTTGGCAAAGCCTCAGGACTGTTCATATCTGCTATAGTATCCCCTATTGATGCATTTTTTATTCCCACTAACGAAACAATATCTCCAGCTTCAGCATTTTCCACCTCAACTCTCTTGAGTCCATAGTTTACATAAACTTTTTCGATTCGTGCATTTTCATTTTTATCATTAATACCCAGTACAGTAACTGGCAGGCCCGGTCGTGCGCAACCTCTTCTAATTCTGCCAATCGAATATTTTCCTTGAAAGTTATCCCGATCAAGAGTAGTAACAAGCATTTGAAATTCACCTACTTCAACTTTTGGGGCAGGAATGAAATCAATAATGCCTTCAAAAATTGTTGATAAATCTCCTTCTTCGTTCATATTTTCTGGCATTTCTTCCCAAGCTTTCCCTTCTTTCGAAATCGCATAGTAAACTGGGAAGTCGAGCTGATCCGTGTCTGTTGCCATATCAAGAAAAAGATCGTGTATCTTTTCTATAACATATCCGACTCTGGCATCCGGCTTATCAATCTTATTTATAACTACAATAATTTTGAGACCTAACTCGAGAGCTTTCCCGAGCACGAATTTAGTTTGTGGCATTGGGCCTTCCTGAGCGTCAACGACAAGAATCGCACCATCCGCCATGTTTAAAGTTCGTTCAACCTCTCCCCCAAAATCAGCATGCCCAGGAGTATCAATAATATTAATTTTTGTATCTTTATAAGTTACTGCGGTATTTTTCGCCATTATAGTGATACCACGCTCACGTTCCTGGTCGTTAGAATCTAAAATAAGAGATTGGGACATCATGGCCTCATTCTCACGAAAAATCTTAGTTTGTTTTAGAAAACCATCCACAAGAGTCGTCTTGCCATGGTCAACATGGGCAATAATTGCCACGTTCCTGATATTCATAAAAGTCCCTTGGTTAAATAAAAACAACCTTTATACTATACACTAATTTTGCAGTTTAGTCCAGGGTTTAATAGGATTCAGCAATATTTTTCTTCATTTCTTTAATATAAAGCTGCACAGCGACATTAAGGGCCTCTTTTTCATCGTTTGAGATAATTGCCAACTTATCAGCTTCCAAACTGGAAACGTCGTAACCTGGAATGCTGAGCGACAAATAATCTAAAAAGGTTTCAAAATATTTTTGATTCCATAAGCACATCGTTACTAATTCATTCGCATCTTCAACTGCCCTGATAACATTTTGGTTATTTTTATTTTCAATACTATTGTAGTCTGGAACATTCCCCCAAGTTGAAAGGCCTTTTCCTGGATTATTAATTCTTTTCTGGTAACAATATCCGAATAATAATGAAAAGATTGAATCGACTTCACCTTTTATAGCCTTATCGTGCCAGTTGGATGCGCCGTCTTTATCAATAAGAAAGTCCTGATAAGCATGGCTTGTTTCATGTAGAAAACGATAAGCGTCTGTTTCGGTACCTTTTTGGGGGTATAGTGGTTCGCCATTTGCATCTTTGCCTAATCTGAATACGTAATAGTTATAAGACTCTTCAGACATCTCTTTTTCAGATATAGATATATTCCGGTTTCTACTATCATACTTAAAGCCCCAACTGTTTTTCCAACAATCAACTCCTTTAATATACTCTCTGTCAACTAAAAAAATACCTAATTGTCTTGGTATGTCTTTTTCTTGGTTGCCTGAACAAATTCTTTCTGGTAGTTCCAAAAAGGTGTTAACAATTTTCTTAGTTTCATTTTTTGACTGAATTTCTGGGTTATATCCGAATTCTCCGCTCATAATATTTCTTAGCCTTATAAAGCCATTTCCCTAAGACGTTTAATGCGCTCAGCTGGATCCGGATGAGTATTAAAAAGACCTGCAAACCAACCGATTCTATCGCCTTCATGCTCCTTAAGAGGATTCGCAATATATAAGTGTGCTGTCGCTTTGTTTGCCACTTCCAAGGGTTCTCTATCTGCTGAAATTTTTTCAAGTGCGCTTGCAAGGCCTTCTGGGTTGCGAGTTAGGAGCGCTCCATCAGCATCAGCGAGAAACTCCCTTTTTCTCGAAATTGACAGCTGAATCAAAGTTGCAAAAAGTGGCGAAAGCAGGGCAAGTATTATACCCGCAAACATAAAAATTGCACCTAGTTGGCCTTTATCATCGTCGTTATCTCCCCAAAAACTGATTCTTAAGAACCAATCAGACATAAGCACCACGATTCCGACCAAAACAACTATCACAGTAGAGAGTCTTATATCATAATTTCCAATGTGTGAAAACTCGTGAGCTATTACCCCCTCAAGCTCCTGTCTATTTAATTTATCCAGCAATCCGGTTGTAGCACAAATTACACCATGCTGAGGATCCCTGCCGGTTGCGAAAGCATTTGGCGCACTATCATCAATAATACAGACCCTTGGCATTGGAAGGCCAGAAGCGATTGATAAGTTCTCAACTATTCTGAAATATTCGGGATTATCTTTTTTCTGTATCTCTTTTGCTCCAGAGATTGCGAGGACAATTTTATCACTCCACCAATATGAAGAAACTGCCTGAAGGGAAGCAAAAATTACAGCCACAGGAAAAATCCACTGAATATCCAAAGCCATCGCAAAAACATAACCTATCAAAACTATAAATGCAAAAAATACAGCAATTAAAAACGCCGTTCGGTTTTTATTTGATCTTACGTGAGTATATGTAGTTGCCATCTATTCGCTTTTTACACCTTTAATTAAAGTTTGTACAAGAATAACATTAACAAAGCCTAAAATCCCGATAAGAATAATAGCTATTGCTGTTTTGTCATCACCTTTGAAAAGATATGCGACCACCCCTAAAGCGGCAACCCACAATACTGCAGTGCCAATTATTTCGTTTTTCATTAATTCTCCTAAAACTCTACTTTTACGTTTTCTTTTTCGGATTCGTTAATTTCAAAGTATTTAATTTCCGAGAAACCTAAATGCCTTGCATACATATTTGTAGGAAATACCTGGATCTTAATATTGAAATCACGAACATTAGCATTGAAGAAACGTTGAGCAGCCATAATCTTATCCTGCGTATCGGTTAGTTCATTCTGAAGCTGCAAGAAGTTTTCATTAGCTCTTAAATTTGGATAGTTTTCAGCTATTGCAAAAAGCGACTTAAGCGAATTAGCAAGCTCATTATTCGCCTTAAGCTTATCTGCCGTTCCTCCACTAAGAAGCTTTGCTCTTTCTTCCGAAATTTTTTCAAATAAATCCTTTTCATGCTTAGCATAGCCTTTTACGGAAGCTAGCAAGTTCGGAATAAGTTCGTATCTTCTTCTTAATTGCACATCAATATCGCTTTCGGCCTCTTTAACCCTGTTTTTTAAAGAAATAAGCCCGTTGTAGGTAACGATTACGTAAAATATGATAGCACCAGCTATCCCTAGAAAAACCCATGCAGTTGTTGACATAAATACTCCTTTCGGAATTAAGTTAATAGATAAACTATGGAATTTTAATTATTTGACCTATCTGAAGACTAGTTTCGTCAGTAATACCATTATAACTCATAAGGGCGCTTACCGTAGTATCATATTTTGCAGCAATCGCACCAAGCGTATCACCCTCAACAACCGTATATTGTTTCACGGTAGAGCTTGATTTTGTAGTCGTGGTTGTTATAGGAACAAGTGTCGTTGTGGTAGTGGATGTATTGTTAGAAACATCTGGCCTTGATTCTATCTTTTGCTCATTTGTCTTCGTTTGAAGTTTATCTGGCTTATAAAAAATCTGATAAATTGCGATACCTGCTGACCCAAATATGATAATTATAAGAAAAAAGGCAACTATAGTGCCAAAAGCATCTGAGCTTTTACGTTCAACTACGATATCATCCTTAAACTCGGATGAAAGATTTTTTGGCTCCTCAGCCTTCTTTTCTTCTACCTTTGTTTCTTCTTCTTTTTTTTCTTCACTCATACATAAACATTATACAATATTTAATCAAAAAATAAATATTAAGCAAAAATACATAAAAAAAGACCCGGCAAACTTTCGTTCACCGAGCCAATACTCTATGTAGCTTTTTCCAAACTTTCTCTGGCGGCCTTTTCAACTTCTTCGATTGATAATCCGCCTTTTTCTATTAACCTTTTTAGAAGCATTCCAGCATGTGACGAGCTATCATCCCCCTTCCAAAGATTTCTGCAGGCCTCAATAGCTTTTTTGAAGTAAATACTTTTTTCTACAGATATGGGAAACACTCCTTTCTACAAAGGGGTTTCCACCCTTTTTCTCAGGGCAAAGTCAATTGGCACTAAATTGCTAGGATTAATCTCCCAACAATTTGTGCCCAACATGCTTTGATTCTTTTCTAAGACGTTGGACAAATCCACCTCCTGCTGAATTTCAATGAGGCTACGATAGCTCAACACCTCCCTTTTCAAAATTGAGATTATCTCGGAAAATATTCTTTCCTTACTTAATCCTAATTTTGATAATTCTTGGTTTCTAAGCAGCTTGACACCGAATAGATGTCTGAGCATATTCAGACCATCCGATGTCTCCGCGACCTCATATAAAGGGAGCTTTCCGTCTACTAATTCAAGGAGAATCCTTAAATTCTCCTCAATTTGATGTTTATCCCCTTCTAAAATATGTCTAAAAACATTGCTTGCTTCTTTTGCTGGTAAAGCCCTATCTTCCTCCAACATAATTTATTCACCCCTCCGTTTATTATTTCTTCAGAGTTTGAAAAAGCTCTCTCCAGACCATTAGACAAACTACTCCAGTTGCAATCGACCAACCTCTTAGCGGCTCGCTTATTATTAGCATGAACCCTATAAAAGGCAGGCTTACAATCAATATTAGCCTAAGAAAATAAGCTGTCAGCACAAGTCCTGGTGAAATTTTATCCACCGTCATTACCTCCTTCATTTTTCAAAACTACAAATTTTGCAAATTATAACATAATTTTAAGTTTATGTCAAATGTTATTAATGGTTTAGATTATAAGATACTGGGGATGCTTCCTAAGCGTATTTGTACAAAAAGCCCAAATGTTTTTTATCTCAGCGCTTCTAGCCTATCAGAAATTATCGTCGCCAGACATTTTACTGCGTCCAAATACCCTTCGGCTTTTTGAACTATTTGTTGATTTGACACTTTTTGCATTCCTTTTGAAGTTAGGTCATTTGTCGCTTTTTTCTTTGCTGAATTCAGACTCATAACTGCATCTCTTTGAACGTCGTCTAGAATCCCTTCGATATGGCTTATTATCAAATCTGCCCGGTCCATTCTCTTCCCTTCTTTCAAAAAGTATTTTGCAAAATCAAATCAACTAACCATCTCCCAGCCATATTCAATTAATTTTGCTTCGAGCATATTTGAATCAAGATGTTTTTCTTCGAAGTAAATTGAAAAGGTGTAGTTTTCAGGCTTAAGTGATTTTAATAAAGGAGTTACAAATGTTATCTTGAGCAACAAACCGTTACTTGCAGTATATTTCAATTTTCCAAACCTACATTCAAATACAGCGCCACCGATACCTGCCGGTTCGCCATAGAAAGCGTTTAAAGCCCATGCAGTGAGAATATTCTCCCTAGATGGAACTAGATTAGAGCAAAGACCTTTACTTTGTAGATCATCTTTAATTTGCGGCACCAGACTCATTGTATGAACAACTCCGTAAGTTAGGGTTGGAAATACTCTCTGATAAATAATTCTTTTCGCCACTTTTTCTCCCCTCCAAAAAGATTATTTTGTAACCAGCCATGCCCTGGACCAGATCCTGTAAACATTATAATAATCATTCTCTACCATGAATCCAAAGGAAAGCTCTTCACGAGAAAAATAGCCGTCTCCGCCAAAGAGGCCACGAAGTCCTTTAGTTTCGTCTTCCCAAAATGAAGTCCCCCAACGCTCTCGTTCGGTTTTGATAAACTGCCAAATAGCCTCAACAATATTCAACTCCTGGCCCTTGAATTCCTTGTATTCCGCATCACTGAGCGCTTTAAACATACTCCGGAGCCCAAATTTTGAAACAATACGCATTTGCGTAAGATAACCAGCCTCTTTCGAATTTTCAGCCTCATCAATAAAAACTGCATAATCCTTAACTGACTTTACGGTTCCTCTGGGCTGAACTCTCAGAATGCGCATTAGTGCCTCGAGATCTTCTTCGGCAATATCGTTGTCGAAATAGATAACGCCACCACTTGCTTCATATATTGGAGCATTTGTAAACGGATTTTCGCCTTGTCGTATTTGGTATCCATAAAATCCATTGCCATACGGAGCAAATGTCGAAAGCTCTCCCGCCCTACTATCAATTTTGCAGTCAGTTAAGATAGGTGGTGAAATACGTACTACTTCACCTAAACTAAATACTATTCGTCTAGATTTCGGCATTATGTTCACTTCCTTTTTCAAATTCTAGGTATTAAGCTAAAAATGATTATTGTAAGAGCTTGAATATTAATCTAATGCAAACGATTACAGAAAACACCTCCAAAAAATATTTATTTATGTCAAGTTGCTATATTCACAGATTTCAAGAAGTTTTTACTTAAGCTACTTCAAATCTGACTAATTAATATAGCATATTTTATTAGTTTTGTGGATAGTTTTAATACAGGATCGAACAATAACACTTTGTCATCCTGAACGTAGTGAAGGATCTAGAGCTTCTTCCCACCCATTACAGGTTCGGACAGGCGACAAACTCTCTGACGGAGTCCGACACTATGTTTTTCTTGATTAAGTTCTCGCACCCACCCAATAGAAAAAACCTCACTTTTGTGAGGTTTTTTCTTTGGTGCCCGGGGCGGGACTCGAACCCGCAAGGTATTACTACCAACGGATTTTAAGTCCGTCGCGTATACCAATTCCGCCACCCGGGCTAATTATTAATATCGTGTCAACAAAATTTATTTAATTTTGTTGAAAAAGGAGTAATTTACCTTAAGGTGCAGTGGTTTGCGTAAGCAAATCCACGAAACCTGGCCGTGAATTACGACGTGGAGGCCTGAGCCGGAATTGAACCGGCGTACGCGGTTTTGCAGACCGCTGCGTAACCACTCCGCCATCAGGCCGCAACAACTATGTTATCTTATTTTAAGAATACAATATTTTACAGTATCTCTCCAAAAAATTTATAATTTTTTGGTAAAGAAAGAATTGCGTAAAGTTGAAGTATTTCGCTTTAGCGAAGCTACGTAACCTGTTAGCAAATTCTTACGTGGAGCGAGAGACGGGATTCGAACCCGCGACCTCAACCTTGGCAAGGTTGCGCTCTACCAGCTAAGCTACTCTCGCACGTCGAAGTCTGCTATCAGGCTTCACAAATAGCAATAACTATTCATCCGCCATCTCGCGACTTCTCCTCTTTCGACAATATCAAAGATTTCGTCGATGGGGTAAATCACGAGCCGTTCACCCGGAAAAATTTACTTAATTTTTCCTGAAAAGGAAGCGCAGCGAAAGCCTAAAACACTTTTCCTTGGAAAACGTGTGTAAGGCGTCAGCTAGCGCTGACGTGGTGGCGCAGGCCGGAATCGAACCGGCGACACAAGGATTTTCAGTCCTCCGCTCTACCAACTGAGCTACCGCGCCAAAAAAATTAGGTTGTTAATTTTTAAAAAATAAAGAAAGACAATAGCTTTCCGTTTTCCGAAAAATTTATAATTTTTCGATTAAGGAGCAATCGCAAAGAGGCGAAGCAGTTTTGTTAACAAAATCTGCGCAACCTGTCAGCGTATTGCGACGTGGTGGGCGATGAGGGATTCGAACCCCCGACCCCCTCGGTGTAAACGAGATGCTCTAGCCAGCTGAGCTAATCGCCCTAATAATATTAATACTTATCAATATTCACTATTCACTCTCATCGCAAAAATTTTCAATTTTTGCTAAAAAGAAAACACTTTTCTGTCCCTCGACTACTCTCAGGACATTCGACTTTTTTCTTGTACTTCCGGTTGAAAACCGTGAGCGAACGAATGCGAGTCGAATGGTGCGGACAAGAGGACTCGAACCTCCAAGGCCTTGCGACCACTAGCCCCTCATGCTAGCGCGTATACCAATTCCGCCATGTCCGCATACCTTTTAAATGAAGATTCAAAGTAACCGCAAAGAAAATTATAAGCGAAAAGACGAAAATAGTCAATCCAAATGAGTACCAGTTTTTTATCTAGAAACCTTTTCCCTGATGTACCATTGAGAGATATTATTCAAATGATCCACCGACTCGCTAAATTTGCCCGAATAAAAACCTTTTATATCATCAGTAATTCCTACCGCATAGAGCGGATTATAAAGATAAATTGCTGGCACTTCTGTTGATATAATCTCCTGAAACTGACTATACTTTTCCGAAATATAAGCATCGTTGCTGCTCTTTCTTGCTTGCTCAAGCAATTTATCCGCCATCCTGTCATCAAAACTACTAATATTAAGACCGGGATCAGTTATCTGACTCGAATGCCAGAAACTATAAAGATCTGCCGAACTCCCAATGTTTTGCCCCATCAAAATAATATCAAAATTACGCGGTCTAATAATATCCGATTGAATTAGTTCCTGCTTTACAAGAAATACTTCGAGATTAACCCCAATTTTTTCCAGTTGTGCGGCTATTACTTCTGCCACGGCTTTGTTTTCTTCGTCATCAACGCTAACTAGTCTAAAGGACAGTGTCTTGCCGTCTTTTTCCCGAATTCCCTCATCGTTCTTTATCCAACCAAGATTTTGCAACAGCTGATTCGCATTTTCAATATATAGCTTATCTACATTTAACTTAGGATTATAACCAACTTGCCCCGGCAAAAGCGCTGTATAAACCAAATTTGCCTGTCCACTCAAAACACTGTCGACTATCCCATGCCTATCTATTGCTTGATTTATAGCGGCTCGGACATTCTTTTCCTTCAAATTAGTGTTCTTAAGATTAAAAACCAATACTTCATAACGGGGTAAAAAGAATTTGTAGATATTTAGGCTTCCTAGATTCTTTACTTCTTCAATTTTTCTAAGAGGAATCTCCGTGACCCCATCTATTTGTTTCCTCAGAAACCCGTTATATAAATCGTCAAAAGAATTATATAGTCTGAGCTTCACTGTACTTATATAGGGCTTATGCGGGTAGTAATATCCATTTGCCTCAAAAACAAGCTCTGTTTCAGTAGCTGCCTGATCGAAACGAATAAAGGAATACGGGCCACTCCCGACTGGTTGGGTATTAAACTCGGAAATTTTAAAATTACGGGGATCTATTTCTCCCAAAAGGTGTTCAGGCAAAATTGCCTGCGTAGTCACACCGAGAAAATTACCGTACGGGTTCGGAAGAACAAATTTAACCTCTCTATCATTTACTTTTTCGACAGTTACATTCTTCCAAACAGTTGAAAGAGCAGTTTTGGTGTCAGGATTCTGTATAAGATTTATAGTATAAACAATATCGTCTACCGTTAATGCTTTTCCGTCCTGCCACTTTAAATTTTCCCGAAGTTTGAAGGTATAATTTAACTTGTCCTCACTAGTTGTCCAACTTTCTGCAAGATCTGGAATTATGACAGAGTTAGCACCGACTTTTGTGAGTCCAGAAAAAACCAGCCTGCAAGCCGAAGCTTCTGCGCTAGATTGTATAAAAAGTGGATTGATTTTGTTAACACTACCAACAATTCCCTCAGTATAGGAGCCACCGAAATCAGGAACCTTTACTTCATAAAAATTCTTTAGAGCAGAAAAACGCTGAGAAAACATGACAATTATAATAATCGAAAACAAGGAGCTCAAAACTACAAAACCTCTAAGATGAACTACATCCGGCATCTTTTTAACATGAGAAAAGAAAGTATTCCTAAGATCCTTTAAATGAGTTTGTTTAATTTCAAGAATAAATTTTTTTAGCACCAAACGTAATTTGATACTAAATCGCTTAATATTCATATTATTGAACTAATAAAATAAGGAGCGTACTCGTAGCTAATATAATTGCGTTAATTATCGTAAAAATTATCAGAAACTTCTCAACCCCCCTCTTTGCCATATAGGAAACATCACTCCCACCGAAAATCCCCGAAAGTCCTGACCCCTTTTGCTGAAGCATAATAGAAACTATCAATAATATACTGGATATCGCGATTAGCGCCATTAGGATTTTGTTCATCTCATTCCTCTTTTAACTAGTCCAGTTTAACATAAAAATACACAAAAAGTAAACGGTATGTAACAAAACTATTGCATTTAACTGAATGGGCTCTAAAATAAGGTTGTTTTGAAACTTAATAATACATAGCCTGTAACTTACTGCCAAAATTATTTTAGGGGGGAATGAGATGGGAGACAGCAATAAATTCAAGTGCTTTGGCAATTACAGTTTGGAAAGCAGTGCATGTCATTTTTGTTTAACAGCAGAAAAGGCATTAGCGCTGCAATGCAAGCTAATAACACCAAGCCCTGAATGGCAGCTAAAATTGAATGATTTTCTATTTCTGAATGATGTTTCTTGTCCTTTCGCGCTATTCAAGGGATTCAATAAAAATAATTCTGCATACATTTATTGCACCGATAAAAAAGGGCCTTGCGATCAAGATCGAGACTGTATAACGAAAATATTAAAAACCCTCAAGAAAAACGACTTTTTGGCAGATCCCAAATCTTAAAGATAATTTGCAACCGTTACCCGCCTCTTTGGGCGGGTTTTAAAATTACTAAATTTGTCACAAAAGAGTCGTTCTTCCATTTACAGAAATTAAAAAAAATTGTATAATCCACTTGTTCTATGAAATTAGACGCTTCGATCTTTGACAAAGGAGATGAGTATATTGAGCAGTTTAGTAAAAAAAAGCATGGGAACCCTAAAAATTTTTGCTTCTGTCTCCTCCGGGCTCTGGATTTTGATATATTTAGACACAAGCACAAAAGAATATATCAAAACCCTACTTGTAAAGGAAAAGAAATCGTTAATCAGTTCTGTCGAAAGAAAAATTGAATCTAAGTTCGAGGATCCGCAAAATCTTGATTGGGGCTATAATGGATGTCTTCATTGGGATAAGGGAAATACAAATTTAATACGAATCCAGATACCCTCTAGTACCATGATTGAGAAAAACAATGACAACAAATCTCTAGAGCTAATAATGGCAACTCTCAGTATTTTGCTGCCATCAATTGATGAATTTAACAAATCTTCATATGGCAAAGAAAGCCTGTTAAGTTTCCCCGAGTTTCTTTTCAACAAAAAGAGAGACAAAAACCCCTGGGATGTTGCAGATAAAAGTAAATATAATTTTACAGCTGTTGCAAGCCCTTTGTTTGGCTCTTGGATCGAAAGGCAAACTGTCAACCAAAATTTAACTTATACCGAGAGCCTAAAGCCGACGGATCCTAGAAATCAATCTATTCCTATCAAGAGAAATAAGTATCTCGACAGGATCCAGAACAATATGATGACAATGTATGGCGATTACGTTGAAAAAGTGAAAGACATCAACAGAGACCGCGTTCTCATCTGGCACGATGAAAAAAAACTATACATTAACTATCCAGAAGCAAATTTATTACTGGCACCAAACGAATTTGACTTAGGTGACATGCGAAGAAACGTATCTTACAGATTACTTTCTAGAGGAATAGACAACGCAAAAGCACAATTTGTTCTTTTCTTTACTCTAATATCAATATGTAACTTCGTCTACACAGATTTACAACAAAAAAATTGCTGATAATTAAATTATGAGGATTGAAGGAGGTTTTTTTATGCAGTCAGAAGAACAAAGAACTTGCAGTTCAGGACGCATTCCGCCAAAATTGTCAGGAAAAGACAGAGAAAGGTTTATCGCCAGAGAGGAATTGAATGACCTCAAAAGGATGTTTTTCCTTATGATGCTTCCTTCTATGCTGAAAAAATGGAAAGTGAATGGATTTGTGGCTTCCAAAGAAGAAGTCAAGATTATCTTTTTCGCTTTTCAACAAATCATTATAAAGCAGATAGAAGTCGACAAAATCGATCTTCAATTCAACTTTGAGAACAGAGAAAGACCAGACGACTTCTTCCATTTGTTGGCAGTAAATCTAACTTGCTGGGCCTACGGGGATTTTCAAGCTGAGGAGACTGAAATACAAGGTCTCTTCGATGCTTGGGACAAATTAGATTCCGGAAGACCAAGTTGGGATCTAATTACTCCCTATAAAGAACCGCCTCAAGCAATCACTGTTTAGAAACAACTCACAACTAAGCCCGAGACTAGTTTAGTCAAGGGCTTTTTTATCAATATTTTGCTTCCAAATAGGCATAATATGTGCTAAAATCCCTTTACTTTTGTGGAGCTAATAGCTAGGAAATTTGACAAATAAAGGAGGAGTTGTCGTGTTTAATCAAGAAGAATTCAAGGTTGTTCACCAGTTTTTGGAGTCAAAAATGTTAAAATGGAAAGCAAATTGGTACACAGTATACCCGGAAGAAGTAAAAGACTTCTGTAACTTCTTCCAAAATCTCCCAGATAATGATAAAAAAAGACTTCAAGACACCGACGGTTCTTCAAATTTTTTCAAAATGTTGTTTGTCGAAATACAATGTTGGCCCATGAGTGAGTATCTGGTGGACCCTATCGAAATTATGAGTTTATGTGATGCCTGGAAGAAGCACAAAAGAACTTTCCAAGAGGAGCCAAAGCCAGGATGTGTTGGTTTAAGTACTTGTGGTTGGTGCGGCCCAGAATGCCCAGCATACTAGCAAAAGAGGTGTAGCAAATGACACAATTTATTTCGGCCTGGTATTCATTACCTCTATTCCAAAGAGTATTAATGGTTTGCTTGTCTTCATACCTCATAATACAAATCCTTAATGTATTTCTAGATGAATTCCAAAACCATTAAAACCATCAAAAATTGGGGGTAGAAAGAATGGGGAAAAGAAAAAAGGAAAAAATTACGCTGAGAAGAAAAAAAGCGTTTCAGAAAGCCCATAAATGGCAAGCAGGAATAGAAAACCCATACCATATTGACTTTATTGGCCTAGAAAATCAAATTATACTTCTCGACAGCGAATATGGACATATGGCTGCTTATTTGAAGGCAATAAAAAATTTTTTTCGCCTACCTGAATCATCAATCGATATATCCTTCAAAGAAAGATGCAAAGAAATTATACCAATGCTTGAAGAAGCCTTTAGCATCATTATTCCAAAATTCAAAAAAGCTCGTGGTATTTACAATGTATATTTCACTGGGATTCCAAAAAACAAGAGTTGGCCTAAAAAATTAGAAATTCTCAAAAAAAGATGTCAGGAAGAAGACCTCGACAAGCTCATAGATCAAATGATCAAGCTAAGAGAAATCTGCATAAAAATATCTAACATCTTTCCGATAGAAGAAATCTTAAGTATCAAATGTTCATTTGCAAGCAACAAGATATTAGACACATATCAAACTTACCTTTATGCATGTAACTACATGCAGCAGCAAGAATTCGAAAGATATCGCTCGAATCCTGCACGTTATGGAATTGGTGCATCAATATTTGAAGCTTCAACCTAAAATACCCCTTAAGCCCGAGGCCAGATTAATTTGGCTAAGGGCTTTTTCTTTTTGCTATGATTTTGAGAAATCTCATAGATGAGCCGTCCAAGTTTTTTCGAGTCATGGTAAAGTGGATTTTCTTCATTTACTATATTTGCCGTAAAAACTTTAACCCCCGAAATATTTTTCAAATCAAGTTCAACGGGCATAACATAACCGTCTCCAGACCCTGATTCAAAACACTTGTCATTCACTATTACAGAATCAAAGTTAGCACCATACGACTTTAACGTATTAATATGATCGCTAAGCTTAAAACCTTCTGTTTCGCCTCTTTCCGTAGAAACATTACATATATATATCCTAAAAGCATTGCTTCTCTTAACCGCCTTCGAAATTTCATCTAGAAGAAAGTTTGGGACGACACTAGTATTCAAACTTCCCGGACCAATAAGAATTATATCAGCTTCGTTTATGGCCTTAATCGCCTTTTTATTTGTTTCGGCATTATGTGAAAGAAAAACCTTTCTAAGTGGGCTTTTAATTCTGTATTCGTATATCTCCCTGTCCAAAATTACTTTTTTGCCATTTTTAAATTCAACATAAAGATAGACATCTTCTAGGGTAGAAGGGTATATTTTACCTTTTATAGAAAGCATACTAGAAATTTCTTCAATCGCAGTTTCAAAATTACCAGTCATATCTTCTAATGCGCTAATAAGCAAATTTCCCAGACTATGTCCAGCAAGCCCTTTACCCTTTTTAAAGCGATACTGAAATAGATCAAGAAGCTTACTTTCATCCTTTGATAAAGCCGCCATACAGTTTCTAATATCCCCCGGAGGCAATGCCCCCAGGTTTTTTCTAAGCCTTCCTGTGCTTCTACCATTATCGGTCATAGTGACAACTACCGAGATCTCAAAAGGATAATCTTTAATTCCCCTAAGAAGCGAGGAAAGACCCGTTCCTCCACCAATAGCTACAATTTTTTTCACAATTCTTCCTTTATTTTTTTTGCTATTTTTTCGCTCACAAATGAACAAAGTTCTTCTATATTCGCCTGCTTTATTTTATCAATTGTTCCAAATTCTTTTATCAATTTCTTTTTTGTCTTTGGTCCGACTCCATAAATATTATCTAAAGTTGAAGCTGTGAGTTCTTTTGACCTCAAATTTCTATGGTAAGTAATTGCAAACCTGTGAGCTTCATCTCTAATTCTTTGCAGCAAATATCTGCTTTCAGAATTTTCTGGAAAAATTATTCTTTCGAAATTGCTATTATCATCGATATAGAACACCTCTTCTAGCCTTTTTGCCAAGCCAATAATTCTCATATTTAACCCAAGCGGAGCCAATATTTCCATTGCAGCGGATAACTGACCTTTGCCACCATCAATAATTAATAAATCTGGGATCTTCGAAAAAGACTTGTCTCTTGCATGACCAACTCGACTAAACCTCCTTTTTAAAACTTCTTGATGCATTGCAAAATCATCAATTCTCTTAACCGTTTTTATCTCAAATCTACGATAATCACTTTTCTTAGGAACCCCTTTTTCAAAGACAACCATTGATCCAACCGCCGCTCTTCCAAAGATGTTAGAGATATCGTAACATTCAATTCTTTCCGGTATTCCATCAAGCCTAAGTTTCTTTACCAAACCCTGCAAGGCAGAATCTGTTTTTAGCTCTCTCTTTTCCTCAATTACGTGCCCTGCTTGCACTTTTATAAAAGCAGCTATTTTGTCCCTAGTTTCCGCTGCAAGCTCAAAATTCTTATCTTTTGAATATTCTTTCATTTCTTTTTCAAGCTGTTTTTTAATATTCTTCTTTTCCCCAGAAAGAAAAGATATAAGCCCCTTTATACTTTTTTTGTATTCCTTAGAGGATATATATTTTTCACCATGCCCTTTGCAAAGTCCCAAATGATAATATAGACAAACCTTATCAGAGTTTAAATTGCAGGTGCAAAAGGGAAAAACCTTCCTAAGAGCTTTGAGGGTTAATTTTACAGCCGAAGAATCAATATACGGGCCAAAATAATCCGCCTTATCATCAATGATTTGCCTGACTACAGAAACCTTCGGATAATCTTCTTTTGTTATCTTTATGAAACAGTAATTTTTATCATCTTTCCAATCGATGTTATATTTTGGCTTATATCTCTTAATTAGTTCCGCCTCCAAAAGCAAAGCCTCTATCTCGGAATCACAAATTATCCACTCTAAGTTAGCGATCAACTCGACTAGTTTTTGAGTTTTAAGATCAAGCTCTCTTGACCTGAAATAAGAAGATACGCGGCTCTTTAAGTTAACCGCTTTCCCAACATAAATTATATTTCCCAAAGAGTTTCTATAAATATAAACTCCGGGATTTTTGGGTAGTTCTTTTAGCTTTTTCGCAATTTTCTTATTCAAAATAAATCTGAGTATATTATAACACTAAAGTTGATTGTTATTTCGATGAGTCAAGCACTTTTCGTAGATATAGCCCCGTATATGAGTTCTTACTCCTTGCCACCTGTTCCGGTGTTCCTTCTGCAACAATCTCGCCACCCCTGTTGCCCCCCTCTGGACCAAGATCGATTATCCAGTCAGCACACTTAATCACTTCTAAATTATGCTCAATAACAAGAACGGTATTCCCGTTATCAACCAGTTTGTTCAAAACCTTCATCAGCCTGTTCACGTCATCAAAGTGAAGACCCGTTGTGGGCTCATCTAGAATGTAAAGAGTCTTGCCGGTCGATCTTCTTGCAAGTTCTGTTGCAAGCTTTGCTCTCTGAGCTTCCCCTCCGGATAAAGTTGTGGCCGGTTGGCCAAGACGAATATAGCCGAGACCTACTTCAGACAGCGTTTCAAGCTTTACCTTTATTTGAGGAATATTTTTGAAAAAATCATTTGCCTCATCTACGGTCATATTTAATATGTCCGATATATTTTTCCCCTTATAGTGAATTTCTAGGGCTTCCTTATTATATCTCTTACCACCACACTCTTCGCAAGTAACATAAACATCTGGTAAGAAATGCATTTCAATCTTAAGAATTCCTTCCCCGCGGCAAGCCTCACAACGCCCACCCTTTACATTGAAACTGAATCTTCCTTGTTTATAACCGCGGATTTTTGCCTCCGGGACATTTGCAAAAAGCTCACGAATAGAAGTAAAAACTCCTGTATAAGTCGCCGGATTAGATCTCGGGGTTCTCCCAATCGGGGACTGATCAATATTTATAACCTTATCTAGATCTTTTAAGCCTAAGATATCTTTGTGCTGACCTGCAGGCTCTTGTGATCTATGGAAAACTTGAGAAAGCCTTTTCGCTAAAATATCATTTATAAGACTTGACTTGCCAGAACCAGAAACCCCTGTTACTAACACCAATTTGCCAAGAGGGACATTTACATCTATATCCTTTAGATTGTTTTCGTTAGCTCCAATAATGGTAATCGATTTTCCATTTCCTTTTCTTCGAGTTTGCGGACAGCTGATTTTAGTTCTACCAGACAGGTACTTACCCGTAAGAGAAACTTCAGACTTTTTGATGTCTTCCGGGGTACCGGCCTCGACTAACTCCCCTCCGTGCTCTCCCGCACCTGGGCCAATATCAATAATCCAATCCGCTTCATTCATAGTATCTTCATCATGCTCTACAACAATTATCGAATTCCCAATATCACGTAAATTTTTAAGAGTATCAATCAATTTGCTATTGTCTCTTTGATGAAGACCGATAGAAGGTTCATCAAGGATATAAATAACCCCCATTAGGGAGGAGCCTATTTGTGTTGCAAGACGAATTCTCTGAGCCTCACCGCCAGATAAAGTATTTGCCGCCCTTCCTAAAGTGAGATAACTCAAACCAACATTTAGTAAAAATTCCAGCCTCTCTCTAATTTCTTTTAAAATCTGATGCGCAATCTTTGTATCTCTTTCTGGTAGCTTAATATTTTTGAAAAACTCTAAAGCATCATCAATGGCAAGATCTGTAATATAGACTATTGACTTTCCCGCTACCGTAACCGCAATCGCTTCTGGTTTTAGTCTTTTCCCCTTACATCTTGGGCACTCTTTTAGAACCATATATTTTTCAATATCTTTTCTAACATAATCAGAATCAGTTTCATGATAACGACGTTCTAGATTTGGTATAACCCCCTCGTAAGTAGTTTCATAACTATGTAGCCCAGTCTTTACATTAAATAACTCTTCACCTGCTCCGTACATAATTATTTCAATCGATTTTTGAGAAAGCTCACTGACTGGATCATATGCAGAAAAGCCATATTTTTGGCCAACCACCTCAAGCAATTTTGAATACCAGCCCATCCTAGAAGTAGTGCGGCTCCATGGTCTTATCGCCCCTTCTGCAATAGATAGCTTTTTGTTCGGCATTACGAGGTCGGGATCTATTTCAAGTCTATTCCCAAGTCCCGTGCAAAGCGGACAAGCACCATGTGGACTATTAAAAGAAAAGCTTCTAGGCGATATTTCTGGCAGGTTAATGTGGCAGACTGGGCAAGAAAAACTTTGAGAGAACACATCCTCCTCGCCTGTTTCATTGTTTAGAAGGCACATGACTCCTTCGCCTAGATTCAGCGCCGTTTCTACTGACTCAGATAATCTTTTTTCTATTTCCGGATCAATTATAAGCCTATCAACTACTGCATCAATTGTATGCTTTTTGTTTTTATCCAAAGTAAGCTCTTCCTCAATGTCATATATTTTCCCGTCAACTCTCACTCTCGCATATCCAGCTTTCTTAAGTCCGTCAAAAACATACTTATGAACCCCCTTTTTATCCTTTATTATTGGAGCAAGTATAATTATACGAGTATCTTTCGGTTTCGCCATTATTTGCTCAACAATCTGAGGTATTGTTTGTTTAGTTATCTCTCTACCGCATAAAGGACAGTGAGGGATACCGATTCTTGCATAAAGCAAGCGTAGATAATCATAGATTTCGGTTACAGTTCCAACTGTTGAGCGTGGATTTCTAGTAGTTGATTTCTGATCAATAGAAATAGCTGGAGACAATCCCTCAATCTTATCAACATCCGGCTTCTCCATTAATCCTAAAAATTGACGTGCATAGCTAGAAAGACTTTCTACATACCTACGCTGACCCTCGGCGTAAATCGTATCAAAAGCAAGAGACGACTTTCCTGAACCTGATAGTCCTGTAATAACTACAAGCTTGTCCCGCGGGATTGTGACATCAATATTCTTTAAGTTATGCTCTCTGGCACCATGAATAATAATATTTTCGTTCATAATCACTACCCCATTTAGCCCATTAAACTCAAATATTATACTCGATTTTTTAACTTTTTTCTAGTGTTAAATTATAAACAAAGCTAAATAGAAATTGTAATTTTTCTCTTTTAAAAATAAATTTAAATTTTTAATAATGACCAAATTATACGAGCACTCTAAACAATATTGTTAAAGCTAGAACGATATAGACGTCACAATTAAGTACCACCCAACACCAATAATAAGAAAACAAAAAACACATATCGATATAACTATTGATAATATCAACTTCCAAAAACTAATCGTTATTTTGTTTTTTTTGTTATCAGACTTAATTATATAAAAAGCGCTTAAGATAATCCCAAGAAAAAAAGACGTGACGGCACAAGATAACAAAAAAATGAAAAGCTCAAAAAGTATCTCAACATCACCACCATGTGAATAATGAAGAACCAGAAATGCGAGATAAGAACACGCAATAAATCCTATTAATAATAAAAGCGCAGCTAGCCCTAAATTAATTTCTTTTCTTTTCATACTTTCCTTTATTAACCTTTACATACTGATACTAAACCACTGAATATTTTGAATAAAGTTTAAGTTCTAAGTCTTTTTTTAACAGCATTCTGTTCTTGGACTTCTCTGATACTTTTTATCTGGTCCCTGAGCTCGGCTGCATATTCAAATTCTAGATTTTTTGCCGCCAAATCCATCTTTCTTTCCAAATCTTTGATCAGACGTCCCAATTCTTCAGCCGGAATCTTCGTAATATCAAATTCAGGCTCCTTCCTCTCCTCATCTTTTGTATGAATATGATCCGCAATCTCTTTTTCTATAGTTTTTGGCGTTATTCCGTGCTCTATGTTATATTTTTGCTGAATTTGCCTTCTTCTCTCGGTTTCATCAATCGCTCTCTTCATCGAACCGGTCATATTATCCGCATACAAAATAACTCTACCTTCTACATGACGAGCCGCCCTTCCGATAGTTTGGATCAAGGATTGCTCGCTCCTAAGAAACCCTTCTTTGTCAGCATCCAGAATTATCACAAGCGAAACCTCCGGAAGATCAATACCCTCTCTTAAAAGATTTATTCCAACAATAACGTCATAAACACCCAAACGCAGATCTCTCAATATTTCTGGCCTTTCAAGGGTATGTATATCAGAGTGTATATACTTAACCCTAATATCGAGCTCGGATAGATACTGGGCTAATTCCTCCGACATTCTTTTCGTGAGAGTTGTTATCATAACTCGTTGCTTCTTCGCAACATTTTTACGAATCTCGGAAATTATATCATCAATCTGTCCCTCAATAGGACGAACATCTATTAATGGGTCAACAAGCCCAGTCGGTCTAATAACTTGCTCCGCAACATTTTCAAATTCAGTACCGCCTCTTCTTGCCTCGTAAAATTCAGCACTTGATGATATTTTTCCACCAGTGCTTTTCTTTAATTCATATTCACTTGGAGTCGCCGAAACAAAAACTGCCTGCCTGACATGGTCTTCGAATTCATCAAATTTAAGTGGCCTATTATCAAGTGCACTAGGGAGACGAAAACCGAAATCGACCAAAGTCTGTTTTCTTGCACGGTCACCATTGTACATACCCCTTATTTGAGGAATCGTCATATGCGACTCATCAATTAGCAGCAAGAAATCCTCCGGAAAATAATCCAATAACGTAGCCGGCTCACCGCCTTCTTCTCTGTTTGAAAGGTACCTTGAGTAATTCTCAATCCCCGTACAATATCCGAGCTCATTAAGCATTTCCAAATCATAATTGGTTCTCTGCGCTATTCTTTGAGCTTCTAATAATTTACCCTGAGATTCAAACTCATTAACCCTAAAATTAAGCTCGGCTAAAATCTTCTTGGACGCCTCGATAATCAATTCTTTTGTTGTGACAAAATGTTTTGCGGGGTAGATAGTAACTAGATTATGAATAGCGCCAATTTCACCTGTTAGTGGATTTATTGTTTTGATGCTTTCTATTCTATTCCCCAGAAAGGTGATTCTATATGCGAATTCTTCATAAGAAGGTTGGATATCAACCACATCCCCTCGGACACGAAACTTTCCTCGTTCTAAGACCTTATCATTTCGCTCATATTGTACATCAGTAAAAAGTCTCAGTAATCTATCTCTGCTTCTTTCTTCTCCAACCTTAATTTCAATTGATAGGCCAGTGTATTGCTCAGGATTACCAAGTCCATAAATACAAGAAACCGAAGCTACTATCAATGTATCCGATCTTGTAAACAAGGCACTTGTCGCCGCATTCCTTAATCGATCTATTTCTTCATTCACCGAAGCGTCTTTCTCGATGTATGTGTCGCTTCTTGGGATATAAGCTTCTGGTTGATAATAATCATAATAGCTCACAAAGTAATGCACGGCATTGTTGGGAAAAAAATTCTTAAATTCACTATAAAGTTGAGCCGCTAAAGTTTTGTTGTGTGAGATCACTAAAGTTGGCTTTTGTACGTGCTCAACTAGCTTTGCCATAGTAAAAGTTTTCCCCGAACCAGTAACTCCTAAGAGTGTCTGAAACTGTTTCTTAGAATCCAAACCCTGCGACAATTTAGCAATAGCCGCTTTCTGATCGCCCATGGGCGAAAAGGTTGATTTTAACATAAATTTATTTTTTTCCATTACAAACTAAGCCTTTGTGGCTTACATTCTACCTTATTTTTATACTTTTTACTCTACTTACTTATTTCGAATGAATTCAAAATCGTATTATAATGATCTGCGTAAAGAGATGAATCAGTCGTCCCTATGTAAAGAGTCTTATCCCTAAGGGGTAATATTACATAAATAATCTGTTTGCCCGAATCAACATCTTTTCCGCTAAATTTTTTACCCGAAAGACCTGAAACACTTGCGTCCTCTTCGGCTTGCCTACTCTTTGCATATTTGTTTTTGCTTTCCAGCTCCTTAAGCTTGCTTTCATATTTTGTATTATATACGATAACCTTAAGTGCCGGATAAGGCCCTTTTGCATCTTTATCTATTAACACTATAGAGGGGTCGGCCATAAAGACGAGCTGCTCATTAATGGCAAGATACTGGGTAACGTTGGTTTGCCAAACTTTTGGATAACTAAATTCAAATGAGCCAAAATACTCATCAGCTATGTAGGTAGTCGTATCTTTTTCGTTGTTCTCTCTACACAACACTTCCATTTCAGATTGCTTCTGCGAAATAGCATCACTAATTTCCTGTGCTTTTGTGTCATTCCAATTAGATATTTTTAAGCCAAATAGAATTACAAAAATAAGCGCTGCTACAAAAAGTACCCAGCCAAATACCGTTAAAACCCTCCAATATTTGATATCCATTTTATTCCTCTTCTACAGATTCTTCTACGGTTATTGCCTGAACAGGACAACCAAGAGCAATTTCTTCAAGATTACAATCACAAGTCTCGCTGATTACTACTGATTTTCCCTCTTCATCCATATCAAAGCATTCGGGGCACGCACTTACACATGCACCACACCCTATACATAAATCTTTATCAACAGTAATTTTCGCCATAAAATTCTCCTGATTTAATTATTAACTGACTTAAATAATAATTGAAAATCGAGAAACAGTAAACAAAAAAGAAATCCCCAGCTTAGTATTATTAGCGCAAAACAACTAGAATACTAAGAAACAAATTAAGATTATAAATATTTAGAAAAGAAAAACCAGTTAAAAAAAGTATATGAAATAACCAAGAAAGCAAAAATAAACAAGACAAGAGACCACAGAAATCTTTTTTCCATAATTCCATAAATAACGTTAATCGTAGTTGAGATAAAGTAACTAATCGCCGTTATAAGTTGAATTCCACCGCCAAATAAAATTCCAGCCACAAGATAATCCATTGTATTATCACCATGGGGAGGATAAATATCATTTTTTATGTAGTAAGTGAATATAATTCCTGAAACAATTGAGAGAAAACCGGACGCAATATCCACACAGTTATTTGCTGAATTGAATATTTTATTATTCTTTTCTCTGAGGTTATTGATCATATCTTTCTCACTTATATTCTATCTGATCCCTTCCTTGATTGTTCCAAACGCCATTTTGCAATTTCTGAATGATTTCCAGAAAGCAAAACCTCCGGAACCTTTTGACCCCTAAACTCAGCCGGACGAGTATATTGTGGATATTCCAAAAAACCCTCCACAGAATGAGACTCCTGTATGGCTGATTCTTCGCTACCCAAAACTCCCGGTAAAAGTCTTGCGACAGAATCAATTAGAACCGAAGCTGCAATCTCACCGCCCGTAAGTATGTAATCCCCTATTGATAATTCTAAATCGACTAAATTTCGCACTCGCTCATCAAATCCTTCATAATGTCCACAAATGATTATTAAATCTTTTTTTTCTGAAGACAAATTTTGTACAATTTTTTGTTTTAAAACGTCTCCTTGGGGAGTCAAAAGAACAATTTTTGCTTCTGGAGAAAGCTTTTTTGCAACATCAATCGCAGCACTCAAAACGTCTACCTTCAATATCATTCCTGGACCACCGCCATAAGGAGTATCATCGACCTGTTTTCTAGGACCAACTCCAAAATCTCGGAGATTTATAAATTCAACACTGAAAATTCCCTTCTCCTGACCTCTCTGTAATATGCTTTCGGCCAAAAAACCCTTAATCATTTCTGGAAACAATGTAATTACAATAAATCTCATATTCTAAATTATAATTCCTTTTCTAATTAATTCTACAAAAAAAACGGAACCTACGTTGTGGTTCCGTTTTTTTATAAATATTTCTTCGTTTTACAAATCTAGATCTGCAAGAGGGGCTTCGTCCTCATCAACTTCTTCTTCTACTTCTTTTGGTGCTGACTTTGTAGCCTTCTCACCTTCTTTTCCCGCAGGCTCAACAATCTTCAGATTAATTCTTGCGTCATTTTTAGCACCCAGAACTCTTAGGAGCGTTCTAATAGCTTTAGCGGTTTTCCCTTCCTTACCGATAATCACACCCATATCGTCGCGATCAACCGTGAGTTCAATTAAAACCCCAAGTTCATCGATAGCGCGGTTTGTTACTACCATTTCTGGCTTCGTAACAAGTTGTTTAACAATGTACTCTACAAATTCCTGGTCAACTTCTTTTGCTGGCATTTTGACTCCTTTCGTTTTCAGCCTAAGCTGATTGTCAATTTGTTAAAATATTAAACGATCGTCACTAGACGACCACTTAAACAAGATTATTTCTCTGCCTTTTCTTCAGCAGCTTCTTCAATTGCTTTATCTTCAATCTCTTCAAGTTCTGCTTCTTTTGCTTCTTCAGCTGCCGCTTCCTCTTTAATTTCTTCGACAGCTTCCTCAACAAGCGCCTCAATCGCTTCTTCCTTGACTTCAGCCTTCACTTCCTTAACTTCAGGCACTTCCTTCTTTGGCTTACTAGCCTTTTCAACTATTTTTACCCATTCAGGAAGCTTAACGTCATTATTCTTAAGGAGAACCGCAACAGTATTTGAAGGTTGAGCGCCTTTATTCATCCACTCTAAAATTTCCTCTTTTTTGAGATTAATTTCTTTGGTTCTTGGATTGTACCACCCTAAAATTGAGATAAATTTTGATTTTACGAATCTTTGTGAGTCAGCAACAACTATTCTGTAGAACGCTTGTTTTTTCTTTCCAACTCTAGCTAGTCTGATTACTACCATTTTTCCCTTTCAGTTACTCTTTGGTTATTAAGTTTTGTATCTAAGATAATACCTAAAAATCGCAGTTTTGTCAATGTAATGTTAACTTTTTTTCAATAAAAATAGCTCTTTGATAAAATTGTTTATTATAACAAATTTATCAAAGAGCGCATAAACGATAATTATTTTGGTTGGGTTAGCCATAATTTAATACGATTTTTTGTTTTATAAATTTCGCTTTCAAAAAAACGTTCAAGATTAAAGCCACTAAGTGAGTAAATCTTGATTTTCACCAAAGTCCTTTGTTGCTTACCGTCTGACACATAAGATGTATCCAACAATATCACGAAACTTGGGGCTAGCTTTTTTTCGTAAAGCCATTCACCGATTCGTTTAGTTTCAGTATCCGAAGAATTATTTTTTGCTTCTAGTTCAAAATATAGCTTGCTCTGATCATCATAAAAGTAGAATACTTTTGACAAAACTTTCTCAATTCCTAGATTATTAGTTTCAACAATTTCACTTCTAAGTTTAAAATCCTGTTCCTGAATTTTACGAAAATCAATTTCCTCAACAACGCTCCATTGGAAATGCTTAATCTCGTTATTTAACATTTTCTCGAGGAACGGAAACAGCTCCTTAATGGCAGTTAAACTAAACGGTGTGATCTCCAATACAATCCCTCCTATTTTTCAATGTACAAGTATTAAAAATGAAATCCTCAATCCAATTTTGGCTTGAGAGAGTATTTTAACATAAAAATATAAAAGTTTATAGACAAGATTACTTTATATCTGCAAGTATCAAATATTTAAGAACTTATTTGTTTGCTGCTTCTAATGCCTCAGCTAAGCGAATTGAGATAAGCTTCGACACATGTTCATCGTTCATCGTAACTCCGTAAAGATTCTTGGCTGATTTCATCGTTTCTTGATTATGCGAAATTACTATAAATTGAGTCTTTTGGGCTAATGAGTGTAGAATTTTCGCATAACGAAGTGTATTTGAATCATCTAGTGCTGCATCAACCTCATCAAGTACACAGAAAGGACTAGGATTTACCGATAAAATCGCAAAAAGAAGTGCAAGAGAAGTTAATGTTCTCTCTCCCCCAGAAAGTGCACTTAGACTCTGAACTCTCTTCCCAGGAGGAGTTGCAGTGATTTCAACCCCAAAAAAACCCTCTTCATCCGTTCCTAAATTTAAGCTTGCCTTACCCCCATTAAAGAGAATATTAAAATAATGAGCGAACTCCTTCTCTATGCTCTTAAATGCATAAGAAAACTGAGATCTTATCTTGCCATCTAACTCATTAATTACTTTTTCAAGATTTTCTTTTGCAAGTTCAAGGTCTTCAACTTGTATTTTCATTTCTTCGTTTTTTTCGTTTAGCTCCTCAAATTCCTTCTCTGTTTCCGGATCAATACCCCCGATTGTTTCAAGTCTTCGTCTCAAATTTTCAATCTTAGCCCTTAAAGTATCTTTAGTCATTTGGTCAAGATCTTCATTCTCGCCTTCTTTAATGCTCGCTACCACAATCCCCAACACATGAACCTCCTCAAGTACAGACTCTAACTTTGCTGCATTTTTTGCATTATCAAGATCAAAGCTATTTATCTCTAAGGATATCCTCGTCTTCTCGTCAATGATTCCCTGTATCTTTCGATTGGACTCAAAGCGAAGTTGTTCATTTTCCTTCTGTTTCGAAATAACCTCTGTAAGTCCTGAACGTAAATTCGAAAGGATCAACTCATAACCCTTAAGCTCTTTTTTCTTTTCCGTAAGCTCCATAATCAAAGATTCATCCTTGTCGGCCTTAGTTCCTGCAAGCTCTGCAACAATCTTCCTTAACTCTTGGCTACGAGTCAATGCAGAATCAAGTTCTCTTCTCTGATTATCAGCAACTCCTCCTGCACGAGTAATTCGAACTTCCAGTTCATATTTTTCTTTACGAAGCTTGTTTAATTTTTCCTGCAAATTACTCTTTTCAATTAAAATTGCGTTTTGATATTCGTTTACCGAACTGGCATATTTTTTATATTCTAGATTAAGCGTGGTTAGTTCGTTATTTAAGTTTTCCAAGTCTTTCTCCAAAACCGGAAGATTATTAGAAACGTCGTTAACAATTTCCTGTGAAGAAAGAATCCTAATTTCTTCTTCTTTTATGTTTATCTTATCCTGAGTTTCCCCGATCTTGATTTTCTTCGAACTCAAATCGACTTCTAGTTTCGCAAGAGCAATTTTTAGATCATTTAATCGGCTATTTGAACTGTTCTGTAACTCGCGGGTATTAGTTAATTGCAGCTCCAAAGCTTTTCTCTCACTAGCGCTTTTCCCCTTAACAAATCTCTTTATCTTATTAAAAAGTTGATTCAAATTTTTTGAAAAAGAGATCATCTCGCCCTTTACTACACTCAAGTCTTTCACGCTTGAACAGACTTGAATCCGGCCGAATAATGAGTCGCGATCTTTAATAATAACTTCTAAGTCTTCTTCGAATTTCTTTAACTCATCAGATTCGTCACCCGTATTGAATTCTCGCAAGCCGTTTTCTATTTTCTTAAGCTCCCCCAAAATTTTATTTAGCTCATCATTCTCAATATCTAGCTCTTTCCCGAGCCTCACATTTTCCTTTTCCAGTTCTGCACAATCACGGATTAGAAGTTCCAGGACCTCTCTTAAGTCTTCTAACTTACTATTTTCTATTTCTAATCTCTTTTCTAATTGTTTAGCTTTGTCTTTATTAATGTTTTCATTTTGTTTAATAGAATAGATTTTTAAAGATAGATCGTGTTTATTCTTCTCAGCTAAATCAATCTTATCTTGAATTTGACTAGCTAAAGCAGCATCCGCACTTTCCTTTGGGTTTTCTAGCCGTCTATCAATTGCAGATAAATCATTTTCCAGCTTCTCAATCTGAATATTAAAATTCTTCTGCTCAGCCTCAAAGTCCTTCATTGAATTACATTGAACTTTAATTCTTTCATCTAAGAACTTTATCTTCTCTTCATTTTGCTTCAACTCAATTTCTAGTTCATCTTTTTGCTTATTCAAAAAAAGTAACTTACTGCCCTGTTGATTGATCTGTCCTTCTATGAAAGCAACTTTTTGCATCAGCAAATCTCTGCTTACTGTTGCCTTGTTAATATTACTTTCGATTTTCAAACGTTCTTGAATGATTTTAGTTGATTCTGAATTTTCGTTTACTTTTTCCTCTAGTTCTTGAACTTCTTCATCAAGCTGTATAACTTTTTTATTCAAGAATTTCTTTTTTCCTTCTATATCTTCAATGTTTTTTCTATATTCAAAGATCAAATTACCATAATATCTATCTTGAAGTGTATTTAACTCTAGCTCAATTTCCTTACGTCCCTCAGCTCTTTTGACCAATTTTCTTAGGTTATCTACGCGAGGTTCAAGTTCGCTTAAAATATCTTTCAATCGTATAAGATTATTACTTGTCTCGGTCAGTCTTCTCACGACTTGGTCTCTTTTCAGCTCATACTGTTTTACCCCTGCCGCTTCATCAAATAATGTTTTTCGCTCACTTGCACTGAAGAATAATAGCCTGTCCACCATTCCTTGTCCGATAACCGTATAGGTAGATTGGCCAAACCCAAGAGTAGCCAAAAGCTGTTGAACATCGACTAGTCTCACTTTTTTTCTATTGATTAAATATTCGCTGTCACCAGAACGATACAGTTTCCTAGAAATCTCTATTTGATTAAATTCATAGCTTTTACCGTTTATTTCTGCCTTGGCAGGCTTTTGGCTTTCCAAAAATAGTATTACTTCCGAAAACGAGCCTCTAGATTTTGTTTGGCTACCAAGAAATAAAACATCCTCGCTTTTTTTACCCCGAAGCAATTTATTGCTTTGTTCTCCCAACACCCATCTAATCGCGTCCGCAATATTACTTTTACCCGAACCATTTGGACCGACTACGGCTGTTATATTTCCTCCGTTTTCGTCAAATTCAAAATCAAGTACACTTCGGTGTGCAAATGATTTAAAACCATATATTTCGAGTCTCTTTAAATACATTTACCCTCTTTAACCCAATTATTTTACTAAAAAAATGGTGACAATGCCAATATTTTTCAGAAACTAGAAAAATCTGGAGCTTTATATTCAAATTGTTATAATTGGTTTATGGAAAAAAATCGTTATCCTTTTTTTGATAATGCTAAATATCTACTAATTATTCTTGTAGTAATTGGTCACGCTATTGAACCATTTATAAAGAATGATTTAGCGCTTATGGTATTATATAAAACCATTTACCTCTTCCATATGCCTGCTTTTGCCCTAATAAGCGGTTTCCTGGCAAAAAACTATAACCCAACTACGGATCTAGGCAAAATCGCAAAAAAAACGTTGATACCGTACCTAGTAATCGAATCTCTGATTGATATATTAAATACATATCCAACCATTAGGCTGACTCCCCTAACGCCTTCTTGGGGTATGTGGTTTTTATTAAGTTATTTTTGTTGGTATTTCTTGCTACCATATTATAAAAAATTAAAAAATCCAATTTTCACAAGTTTAATAATTGGCTTGCTGGTGGGATATTTCAATGACATAGGACCCTTTATGAGTATATCCAGAACATTGGTCTTTATGCCTTTTTTCTTATTCGGTTACTTAACGAAAAGAGAGATCCTGGAAAAAAATATTAGTAGCTGGAAAATAATATTTACTGTAAGCTGTATATTACTTTTTATTATGAACATGAAAATAAGCTATAATTATGCCTTTCTTCATCAATCACTTTCATATTATTCTTTTAATATTTTGACTCATGGTTGGCTATGGAGAAGTATTTTATATTTAGCAGCAACCTTCTTTACAATATTATTCCTTAGATCAATCAGCTCAAACACCCTTTTCTATACAAAATGGGGGGGGAATACTTTGTACGCTTATTTATCGCAAATAATTTTCTTTACTACGCTAGAAAAAATTAAATTTTACACATACATTGATACTACCTATGAAAAAATAGCACTTATTTTGGCAGCTATTCTTATAACTACTTTATTTTCAACAAACACCTTCAAAGAAATGCTACTGAAAATATTTGCGGTCGTCAGCAAATTTACAACAAATATTACTAGAAAAATAATTGATGAAATCAACAAAAAGATTATTTTAATAAAACAATAGGAGCAACAATGCCAACTCCCAAAACTCTTATAGGCATATTAAAATAACACAGAAAGCAGTCACTTATACTAGTTACTTTTTTCTATAATAGTTCCCCTCTTTCAATAATAATCTCTACTCTTTTTCCGTCTATGCTTCCCGCAATGACTATACATGAATATGCAGAACTTTCGCTGACTGTATTTCAGAAGTCAAAAAGCTGAAAAGAAATAGAGACACTTACTTAATGACTCCTCAAATAATTTAGGCTACATAATTGGACTATTGCTGCAGTTGCTGAATGATTATTCTAATGCTATTTATTGTATTTTATTAGAGCCTCTGTGGCGGCAGACTGCTGAGCTAATTGTTTTGAAGAGCCAACCCCTACTCCCCATTGCCTGTTTCCCACATACACGCCAACAGTAAACTTTTTGTTGTGATCAGGTCCTTCGGTAGATATTACCTCATAGTGTGGGGTTAACCCTTCTTTTTCTTGGGCAATTTCCTGAAACTGACTCTTGGAATCGAGGTAAAGTTTATCTTTGAGTATCTTGTCCAAATTAATAATCAGATTGTCAACTATAAACTTTCTAGCAACCTCCAAGCCTTGATCTAGGTATACAGCACCAACAATAGCTTCAAAAGCATTCGCAAGAATAAGCTGTCTGCTTCTTCCAAAGCTATGCGACTCGCCCTTACTTAGAAGAAGGAAATCTTCAACTCCTAATTCTCTAGAAGCATTTGAGATCGACTCTGTCTTAACAAGTGCGCTACGTAAATTAGTAAGTTCACCTTCTGGATTTGGAAAATTATTGAACAAATATTCTGTTACAACAATTTCCAGAACCGCATCACCTAAAAATTCTAAACGCTCATTATGCTCTGTACAACTTTTGTTTTCATTTAGGTATGAGCGATGCGTTAAAGCAACTCTTAACAAATCTTCATTCTTAAAATTAATACCAATTTTTTGTTCAAAATTCTTTAATTCCATTGTTTAATTTCCTATAATCTCCTGTGCTTTTTTAAAAAAAAATTTTATATTTGCATAGTCTAACATATTGACTGCCTCTTCATAATTAAGCCATTTTAATTCCTCTGCCTCCTTCAAATTTGGCTTAGATTTGTCAAACTCCTTACTGCTTACTGGAAACAAGAATAATTTAACGTTCTTTTTTACATTTTCATTCTTGTCATTTTTAAATATAAACTCAACATCGCCCAATTCGCTAATTGCCCCCGAGACTAAAACCCCTGTTTCTTCAAATATTTCTCGTTGAGCAGCACCAACTGCAGTTTCAGAATTCTCGATGTGGCCCTTAGGGATAGTCCATTTGTGAAATCTATCTTTTATTAAAAGAAAATAAGGTAATTTTTCTTTATTTAAATAAAAAACAACGCCTCCGGCGCTATTTTCACTCTTCGTCTGGTTTTTTGTCATCTTCTGGCTCATAAATTTCACTTGCTCTATATACCGTCCCGAGAACTCCGTTTACAAACTTTGATGAGTTCTCTCCACCAAAGGTTTTTGCAAGTTCCACTGCTTCATTGATTGCAACTTTTGGTGGAACTTCCCTAGAAAAAAGTAGTTCGTATATACCGAGTCGCAAAATTACTAGGTCAACGAGAGCAATCTGATCAATTGGCCATTCTGGGGCTGCAGGAATTATAATCTTATCGATTTTTTCACAGTTGTTAGTGACTCCATTGACCAAATCATCAAGAAAGTCTCTGCTATCAATATTTTTTTCAAATTCGACATAGTTTCTATCGAGAATTTCTTTTATCTTAGGCAGATCAAACTTTGGGCACTCCTCGTCAGACATCCTCTTATTGACGAACTCCCATTCGTATACAGTCTGAAATGCAACAACTCTTGATAAATGTCGATTTGCAGCCATTATTCCTCTTTATTTTTTTCAGCCTTTTTGGCTTCTTTTTTTAACTTCTTATCTAACTTTGTCTGGACATTCAAAACTTTTTTATCGCCATAATATCCGCAGTTACTACAGACAATGTGTGGTGGTAAAGGCTCCCCGCATTGTTTGCATACCGACAGATTAATCGGCTTCAACCCATCATGTGAGCGTCTCAGTTTTCCTCTCCTTGAGGTAGTCTTCTTCTTTGGTACTGCCATTTATACTCCTTTTTTTTGATACTCAAGCCGTCTTAGCTTTGCATCTACATTTTTCATAATTTAAATTTTCACCACAACCAGAACAGATTCCCTTACATTCTTCGCTACAAACCTTTTTCATGGGCAAAGCTAGTATTAGTTCCTCCCTGATTGGTTCCGATAAATCTATGTTCAAATATTTATCTACTTTCAGATTATTGCAATCTTTAGCCTTTCGGTCAAACAAAAATTCTCTTTCAACGTCAAAATTTACTTTTATTGGAAAGCTATCAAGGCAACGATCACAAATTGCTATTACATCAGCCTCTACCGACCCCACGACAAGCAAACTCTCGTCAAGCCTCGTGAGCTTGAAAACGCCTTTAGCTGTTTTTGCCTCCATCCCGTCGGTAAGCTCGTAATCGCTAATATCATCTGAAATCTCAATCTTTTCATTTGCCCCCAACTCAGAAAGGTATAGATTCTTTATATTTACAAGTTGCATTTTCTTTCCTTATTTCACACAGAACGAACGAAATTATATCATAAAAACTAACCCACGACAATACTGAGTAGTTTACCCTTAACATAAATCGTTTTTTTAACTTCTTTATCGCCAATGTTTTTGACTACCTTATCTGAATGCATCGCAAGCTCAACCACTTCATTTTCGGTCGCCTCGGCGTTAATTAAAAGCTGATCTCTTATTTTACCGTTTATCTGAACAGCTATAGTAAATAATTCATCATCAATCATATTGGGATCATAACTAGGCCAAGGGCTGATGTGAATACTCCCCGAATTGCCTAATTTTTCCCATAGTTCTTCCGCGATATGCGGCGCAAATGGTGACAACAGCCTTAGAAGCATCTCAAGTGTTAGTTTGCTTTGTATATCATTTTTTTCGATTTTATTTACCATAATCATTAGCGCAGATATCGCGGTATTGAATTTAAAGTTTTCAATGTCCTCGGTTACCTTTTTGATGGTTTTATTTGTAATTCTTATAACCGAAATGTCCGCATCTTCTTCTACGATCTTGCCCTGATAAATACCCCAAACCCTATCTAAAAATCTTCGCATACCCTTAATTCCGGCCGTATTCCAAGCGACTCCCTGTGTAAAAGGAGCCATAAACATCTCATATAATCTCATTGAATCAGCCCCTAGCTTATCCACAACATCATCTGGGTTGATCACATTCCCCCACCTTTTGGACATCTTGCGTCCATCTTCGCCTGAAATAAGTCCGACGTGAATTAGCTTCTTAAACGGCTCGTCATATGAAACAGCACCGATATCATATAAAAACTTGTGCCAAAAACGTGCGTATAGAAGATGCCTTGTCGCGTGCTCGATCCCACCAACATAAAGATCAACTGGCGACCAATTTTTATCCTTTTCAATATCGATAAGGGCTTTATTATTTTTATTATCGATGTAGCGTAAATAATACCAACATGAACCTGCCCATTGAGGCATTGTATTTGTCTCTCGCTTGCCTGCACCTCCGCACTTCGGACATTTCACATTTACCCATTCATCGATATTTGCTAGGGGTGATTCTCCGGTTCCTGTAGGCTCGTATTTCTCAACCTCGGGCAAAATGACCGGTAAATCCTTTTCGGGCACAGCAACAGCACCACACTTCTGGCAATGTATAATCGGAATGGGTTCGCCCCAATATCTTTGACGTGAAAATACCCAGTCGCGCATCTTATAGTTAATGGACTTTTTACCAAGATTTTTCTTTTCTAATTCTTCAGTAACTCTAACGATAGCCTCTGCTTTTCCTAGGCCATCGAGGTAATCCGAATTAATATGTTTTCCGTCGCCGATAAAAGCTTCTTTTGCGATATCTCCGCCTTCAAGAACTTGAATAATATCTAAATCATATTTTTTTGCGAACTCGTAATCTCTTTTGTCATGAGCAGGAACCGCCATAATTGCACCGTGGCCATAACCCATCAGCACGTAATCAGATATCCAGATTGGAATTTTTACCCCATTTACTGGATTGATTGCATAAGCGCCGGTGAATACGCCTGTTTTTGTCTTTTCTAGGGATTCACGCTCAAGATCGCTCTTTTTCTGAGCTTCTTTTTGATATTTTTTAACATCTTTCCTTTGCTCAGTTGTTACAATTTCAGAAAGAAGCGGATGTTCAGGTGCAAGAACCATAAACGTAGCGCCAAAAAGCGTATCTGGTCGTGTAGTAAATACCCACAAATCATGTTCTTTTTGTTTTGCATCAATTGCCCTAAAGAGGACTTCTGCTCCTTCAGACCTACCAATCCAGTTCTTCTGCTGCTCTTTGATTTGTTCTTCCCAATCTAAATCTTTTTTATCCAACCCTTCTAGGAGCTTGTCTGCATAAGCAGTCATTTTAAGTACCCATTGTCGTATCGGCCTACGCTCAATATCACTGCCGCAACGTTCACATTTTCCATCTTCCAAGTCTTCGTTTGCAAGTCCCGTCTTGCAGGAAGGACACCAGTTAATAGGCTCGTTAGATTCGTAAGCCAAGCCTGCTTCAAAAAGCTTTAAGAATATCCACTGCGTCCACCTGTAGTATTCAGAATCGGTAGTGTTTATCTCTCTATTCCAATCATAACTGAACCCGAGCATACCAAGTTGCTTTTTGAAGGTCTCAATATTCTTTTCCACCGCAATACGAGGATGGATTTTATTTTTAATAGCATAATTCTCTGCAGGGAGACCAAAAGCGTCCCAACCCATAGGATGTAAAACCCTATATCCTTGCATTCTTTTCATACGAGAATAAACGTCAGTTGCAATATAGCCCTTTGGGTGTCCTACGTGTAATCCTTCTCCTGACGGATAAGGAAACATATCCAGTGCATAAAATTTTGGCTTCGTTACATCTTCGTCTGTTTTATATAAATTAGTTTTTACCCAAATTTCCTGCCATTTTTTTTCAATCCTTTTGTGATTATAACCATTCATAATTCCTCTTCTCGAAATTAAAACTATTAGCTTATTATATCTTCTTATGTTTGTTTAGTCTAGAAATACCAACGCATCATAAGGCTTATATTGTGTTGTATTTATGAAATTAACGAAATATCAACTTTAATTGCATAAATCATAATTAACTCATTAAAGATTTCTATCTTAAATCAATGAAAAATCAAATCCAATAATCTTATATACCTTATTTCAAAAATAATTTAAAATAAAGTCAATGTAATCATAATAGGGAGGGAAAACCAATGAAAATCAAAAAGAAAGCAATTCGATCAGTAAAGATAGAGTTCGGGAAAAAAGCTTTTACTCTTGTAGAGATAATAGTAACCATGGGAATTATTGCGATTGTTGCCCTATTAGTTGTTGGCGGAGTAGCTTTATCCAGAAAGACCGCAACGGAAACTGTAAACAGGAGCGATGCAAAAACCATTGCAGCAGCAATGGATGTTTGGTATGCGAAGTACGGCAGGTATTGTGACCCCTCAGGACTATCAACAACAGAGCTAAAATGCAACAGCTCAACAAATCCAAATGCAGTTAGTTTTTACCATGCAGTTGACAGTGCCTATATAGATGCAAATCGTCTCGTTCTTGATAACAAAATCAAAAACACTTTTGTTCTGGCTGCAGCTACTGGCCGTTATGGATTAACTCTTAATGACATGAAAAGCCATTGTGACTGCAGCACAAGCGCTAGCAAAGGAGGGAGACTTAAAGTAACCCAAAACTCTTACTACATCGTACCAGCCGCTTGGAACTGCAACACTCCTCTACCTGCAAAAAACCATATTGTTCAGGGAAAAGAGATAACCGATTGGACAGGCAACGGTTCTCATTGGTAATCTTGGTAGATCATAAAGCTACAAATTATTTATTTTATTTCTCTGCTCGTCAATAGCTAGCAATTCTTTAACTTTGTTCCTGAGTCCGTTGGTTCTAGTCACGTACTCTAAACCAAATTCACCTGCTCTAACTTTCTCAATTATTGAAATCAGCTGCTCTGATTCAAAATAATCTTCACTCCCCTGAATACCGTCTTTTTCTTTCAACACGTCATATAACTCTTCAAAATTTTTTGCAGTTAAGACAGTGTTTTCTGGCGTTATTTCTTCTATATCTAAGCCCGTGCCCCCTATGGTTTTTTCACCACCAGTTTCCGCATAATCCCTAATAACATCAAAAGCATTTTCAAAAATATCTTCTCTTAAATTCCCGTATTTTCTTTCAAGTAAATCACGAATTACAGCTTTTTTTACTGCGCCTTCATAAATTAATTGCTGAAGGATTTCCTTTTTGTAAAACTTCTCAGCGAGTATCTCCGGTGCGTCATTTTCCGCTTCTTTAATTCTATTTTCGTAGTCATTCAACTTATCAAACAGTGCTTTTGGAATACCGCTTTCTTGGTTATTTTTAGGAAATACGATTTCATCCAGACTTTTCTCTGATTTATCGTAATTCCTACCCGCTTCGTTACCCCCTATCGGATTTTCTATTCTTAACGATTCCTTCATATAGATTCCTGTGATTACTTAGTAAAAATCAATGTGTCCAATATTTTTTGAAAAAAATCAGGATCAGGCTTAAAAGTATCGACATAAATTCTCGAGATCAGAAGACCCTGAGAATCATTAATCTTAATGTAATAAGAATCCTCTCCCTCTCCTTCAACCCCCATCTCATACTTGTGGGCTTTCTTTCCGGCAACAACGATATCACTTGGACTTAAATTTTTATTCAGTTCATTAGTAACCATGTTCATATTTTCTAGGCTCATTGGCACTATTAATACACCGCCTTCTTGAGCAACATTACAAACAGTTGCTATCCCTGACTGCCCGTAGAAACATTGCTGGTTACCGATTAAATCCTGTCTTGCAGTGGAAATAAGCTTGATTGACTCAAACTTGTCAGGTACTCCATATTGACCAAAATCGGCCAAATATTCCGTTTTAGTCAGAACACTCCCTAAAAATTTTATTTCAAATCCATATTCTGAGTTTTTAATTTTGTACCAGCTGTCAGTTTCATTATAAACAGTAGTACTCGTAGAAATCGGGTTTGTAATCTCTTTTTTTCGCTTTGTCTCCTGATAATACCAGAGCACGAACATGACTGTAGCAAAGCCAATTACTACCATTAATATAGTGTGAAAAACTTTTTTACCGTTAACCTTACCTTTGTGTTTATGAAAGAAACTAATCATCCTCTTCCCCCTTTAAAAAATTCTACCACTGCATAATAATTTTTAAAATATAAGTGTAGAAAAACTATCTGAACCACCAGAGTCCCATCTTTGAATATCCATAATCATACATTGCCGCCAAATCATCAATTCCGTCGCTGTTGAAATCTCCCGCTACCAGTTGTTTAGTGTTTGCGACTGACCAAGTCCCGATTCCTGATGCAAACCAGTTTTGGTATTGGCCGTAGGTCCCATCGCCATTTCCGGGGAAGAAAAGAATTGCCATATTGTAGCCGCCACGGTCATACATTGTAGCCAAATCAGTCTTACCATCATTATTAAAATCTCCCGAAACCATAAATTTGCTGTTTGGAACCGAGTACCAATAAGACGGAGTTTCATATACCTTTGAAGGAGTAAATTCTGAACCTGTTGATCTGAACCACCAGAGTCCCATCTTTGAATATCCATAATCATACATTGCCGCCAA
>CAZQLQ010000001.1:0-109138 GCA_964594415.1 uncultured Candidatus Saccharibacteria bacterium | reverse complement strand
ATCTGAACCACCAGAGTCCCATCTTTGAATATCCATAATCATACATTGCCGCCAAATCATCAATTCCGTCGCTGTTGAAATCTCCCGCTACCAGTTGTTTAGTGTTTGCGACTGACCAAGTCCCGATTCCTGATGCAAACCAGTTTTGGTATTGGCCGTAGGTCCCATCGCCATTTCCGGGGAAGAAAAGAATTGCCATATTGTAGCCGCCACGGTCATACATTGTAGCCAAATCAGTCTTACCATCATTATTAAAATCTCCCGAAACCATAAATTTGCTGTTTGGAACCGAGTACCAATAAGACGGAGTTTCATATACTTTTGAAGGGATAAAAGAGTTCTTACCCACATTAACAGTTATTATTGAAGAGTCTACACCACCAGAAGAAGCTTTCACGTTGAAAGCTCCAGAAGCAGATCCTGTAAATAATCCCGAAGAATTAGTATTTGTCCAGACAAAATCAGTAGTTAAGTTGTTGTTGTACTCATCTTTTGCTTGGGCTGTAAATTGTATGGTTTGACCTATTCCGATATTCTGAGAAGAATTTGGTGTTATATTTATATGGTGAAGCGAGCCCAAACTAACTATAAAATTGAAATTACTTGTTTTTCCAGTTGTTACATCCCTAATAGTTATGGTTTGCGTTCCTAATTTTTTGAATGTTACATTGAATGCTTTGTAACCTTGTGCGTTCCATCCAATTCCGTTATCGATTGGCAAAATTGCTGTATTGTCCGAAGAAGTAAAAGTAACCAGCCCATTGTATCCATTAAATCTATTGCCTAGCTCGTTATAGGCGTTTGCCGTGAATGATCTTGTCCCGTTTAGAAAAGCTAACATAGTTTCGTTCCCTGCTCCGGGATCAAAATAAGAGAATACCGGCAGTCGGAAAGTTGCGCTAATCGTATGATTACTAGATATGTTATTAAATGTATAAGAGGTCACTGCGCCCACACTTACACCATCAACCGAGACATCAGAAACCACATATCCTGAATTTGGTGTAATAGCATAGCTTTGGCTTTCCCCGAGATTAACTATAGTATTTCCGAGTGGAGAAATTGTTCCATTAGAACCAGCAGAAGATTCTATTACAAAGCTCGTAAAAGTTATATCCAAAGTCACCGTGCTTGCGTTATGACTTACCTGAGTGACAAGAATGCCATTAACTGAATCTGTAAATGTGACTCCGTCCAACAAAGTTGCATTTTTAAAATCTGTGGAAGGAGCTAATCCTGCTGTCGGTTGAAAATCTATCAAATAGGATTTCGTATAGCCAACATCGTTCCAAATATGTCCCATAACCCCTGCTTGAGTGTACCCCCAAGCAGTCAATGCAGAATCAAAACCAACAGGATTTCTATAATCAAGATAATAATATTCATCGGTGTCAGACTTCCTTATCTTTAGAGCCTGAACTCCGCTATTGTAATCTTCAAGATAATTTATAGTATATCTCCCAGAAGTTGTAATCTCGTTAATCTGGGGATTTCCAATCCATCCCAAAGAAGCCTTAAAGGCGGCATTATACTGTTGTGGCTTAGTAACTGACCAATGATATCCCATAGTATCATAATAATCACCGTATTCATTAAATGTGCAATCTTCATAATCATCAATAACCTTATCGCTACAGTCATAATTCGATGCATGATGAAGCCCAATATTGTGTCCAATCTCATGAGTATAAACGCGACTATCGTTATAATTGAAGAACATACTCCATTCACCAGGAAGAGTTGCTATACCCGCCATCGGACATCCTGACGAAGCAACAAGATAAAGAATCCGATCATAATTTGCTAGATTATAGCCAGCATCTTCCGCTAAATCATCAGCATTAAACGACCATTCCAGAAAATTACTTTCACAACTCTCAGAACTATCATTTGGCAAAGTAAGCCAGTTAGTAATATCCCCAGAGGCTATTGAATAGTTGCCATACGAAGTTTCTTGAAAATAACTTTTTGTGGAAGTAGCACTATTGAAAAGTGCATCCTGTACCGCAGTTGTAGTAAAGGGCTGATTACTTGGGTTGTCCTGGAAATTGGCTCGAATTACGAGAACATGGTCATCTCCGACCACATACAAAGGGCTAACATCCTTTTGAAAATTTTCGTTTCGATCTATTTGAGAAGTAGAAGATAATAGATAGCCATCCAGATATACGCCTTCTACAGAAGCGTTATCAAAGCTATATATTTCTGAATTTTTATCTGTCAAAAACAAATCAGCAGCTTTCTTTTTCCCGTTTTCAACATAATTTAGTTTATATTTATAATCGCTGCGACCATCAGCATAATCAATTTCAACTCTCCTTATATCTCCTGCAATTTTTCTTTTACTCTCGATAATATCTGCAAAGTCCGAAGGAATACTGTCTTTAGTTTCCTCTGGTAGCAAATAATCCATTGCTTTTTCAGGTCTATCTTGAATATAAGCTTTCAACATTTCCTTGCGAACCGTAAGCCGTTCCGCCAAATCGCTATTTTCCTTACTTTCTGACCACTCAGAAGTAATGGTCAAGTTGAGTTCTCGCAAAACGTCTTCCCTATTCGGTTCAACACTCAGATTCATCGGAATAAAAAAAATTGCCAACAACAAAGTGGGTAAGAATATTTTATATTTGCTTTTCTCATGGAAGAGACTGATCCTCATAATACAAATAAATAATAACAGCAACAAGAAATAAACTCTACTTCAAAATTGAGCAAAATAAAAAAATTGATAAAAGTCATGGCCTTTATTAATTCAAAAACTACCGAAATTAAATAAATATTTGTTAAACAGTCCGCATAATCAAATAATTGTATTAAGTAAATCTGAATTGGTGGAGTATAGCGGATTCGAACCGCTGACCTCTTCGCTGCCAGCGAAGCGCTCTAGCCAACTGAGCTAATACCCCTCTAAAAGATTAGCTTCTAATACTTATAGAGGCTATATAGAGTAAAAATATAAGAAGCATAAGAATAATCAAGAGGGCCGTAAAAAATCCCAAACCAAACTTCAGACCATACAGAAAGTGACTCCACTTGTTATCACCTTCTATCAAAACCGTATTTTTCTCATTTTTTGACATATATCTCCCTAGCTTTTTTTTATTATAACAAATCGGTCAAATCCTGCGTAGTCTTGAATAATATCAACTTGCATTTTAGGCAATAACCGTTTAACCAAATTCCTAACTGGCTCTCCCTGCCTGTCTCCTATTTCGCAGAAAACAACAGATTCTTTGTCAATAAAATAAGGCAGTTCTTCAAAAAATTTAGTATATATCTCAAGTCCCTTTTCCCCTCCGTCTAAAGCTATTCTTGGCTCGTAATGGACGAGGTCAAACGCAAGAGAGCTCATGTCTTCATGAGGAACATAAGGAAGATTTGCTACAACTATATCAAACTTGTGGCCAACCCATGGCCCAAACAAGTCCCCTGCCTTAAATTTAACACTCTTACTAAGTTCCATTTTTTGCGCATTTATTCTTGCGACTTTTAGTGCTTTTTTCGAAACATCGGAAGCAAAAAAACTAGTCATATTTTTTTTCTCGGTATCCGAGAACAAGTTCGCAGCTAAAGACAATATTATGGCACCGCTTCCTGTTCCTATGTCAACAATTTTAAAATTATTTTTCTTAATTGAGCGAGTATATTCTAATATTTTTTCAACCAAAATCTCCGTTTCCGGACGTGGAATCAAAACGCTTTCATTTACCAAGAAGTCATTCCCAAAAAACTCAATGTGGCCCGTGATATACCAAATCGGTTCGTGCTTCTTTCTTTTTTTTACATACCTGATAAATTTTCTTTCCTGTCTCAAGGTTAGCTTTTTTTCTGGATTTGCCAATATAAAGGTCTTTGGAGCACCCAATACTTGACGCATCAAAAAATTTGCCGAAGCAGCACCGCCTTCAACATTCGATTTTTTGAATTCTTTTCTTGCCCACGTAAGAGCATTTCTTATTGTCATCTTTACTTTTACCTAACTAGTCCAAGAAATAAGCACTAAAGATTACTCTTTATATTCTATTGTTCTGTCCAAAACACGGATTTTGGTACCAAAACGGGCTCCACGTTTATCCAGATCTTTTAATACCCCCATTTTCTGCAGAATATCATAAAAACGCATTACCGCATAAGGATTATTGAAATCAGTCTTCATCGCAAAGCGTTCGATCTTGGGTCCTCCTATAACATAAATACCGTTTTCTTCTCGTAGGGTATACCCTTCATGTCGTACATCTTCGATTGTGAACACTTTTCTTTCAGTAACCTCGAGTCCCTGTTTCGGAATATTGACTAGGATCTTATCAATTGCAAGCACAAGATCCTTTACTCCTTCATGAGTAACAGCTGAAAACAAATATGGAGCCTGACAATATTTAAACAAGCTCTTATTCTTTTTAATAATTCCAATGGCTTTCTTTTTGACTTCTTTTCTCTCTGGTTCACCAAGAAGATCGATCCTACTTATAGCTAATACTTGGGGCTTTTCTAAAACATCCTTGCTAAATACTTTTAGTTCATTATTTACTATTTTAAAATCTTTCGTAATATCTTCGCTCAAGGAGTCTAAAACATGGATTATCACTCTTGTTCTCTCAACATGTCTCAAGAACTCATCACCTAGTCCCTTACCCGATGAGGCCCCTTCAATGAGCCCAGGTATATCTGCTACTACAAAGCCCTTTGTACCAAACCCCTCAACAACACCAAGATTAGGTATTATAGTAGTAAAAGGATAATCTGCAATCTTTGGCTTTGCTGCTGAGATAACTGACAATAAGGTAGACTTACCGATATTGGGAAGACCAACTAGCCCAACATCAGCGATAAGTTTAAGCTCTAGGCGGATATCCAACTCTTCACCTGGAATTCCAAATTCCGCGAATCGAGGTGTTTGTCTAGTGGAGCTAGTAAAATGAGCGTTTCCGAACCCTCCTTCGCCACCCTTCGCTGCCCTAAGCTCTGCACCACCCTCTGACAAATCGGCCAAAAGTTCGTTAGTCTTAGAATTGTAGATCATAGTCCCTATAGGAACATGGACTATTAGATCATTTCCATTTCGTCCATTTTTGAGACGCTTTTTTCCTTCCTCTCCATTTTCAGCTTTTAGCATTCGATTAGTCTTGTAGAAATACAATGTATTCCAACTAGGATCAACTCGGAATATTACATCTCCGCCATTGCCGCCATTCCCACCGTCAGGTCCTCCATATTCCTTGTACTTAGCATGCAAAAAACTAAGGTGACCGTTGCCACCATTACCAGCTTTTATATTTATTTCTGCTTTATCGCAAAACATCTTTAAAACACACCTTTAATGCTTAATATCTTTCCAGACTGTCATTTCTTATTGGTAATTTTCTAAAATAAAAATAACTTATTTTAACATCGTTCAGTCTTTATAAAGTTTATTTTAGCACAAAACAAGCACAAATTAAAGCATAGTCTATGTTTAGAATATTATTTCTAAAAATAATAAATCGGATTCTGCCTTACACCGTTTAAAATAATTTCAAAATGTAAGTGAGAGCCTGTAGAACGGCCTGTACTCCCCATATAACCGATTACTTGACCTTTTGAAACATAACCGCCAACAATGGCAAGGCTGCTCATATGCCCATATCTTGTTTGATAACCATTGTTGTGATCAATTAGAATTGTGTTTCCATATCCACCATTCCAGCCATAACGCGCCTCGACTATTCTTCCAGAATCAGCTGCGAATATTGGCGTTCCTATAGCATTGGGTATGTCAATCGCCCAATTGTGATAACCGTTATAGTAGCCATTAGGTCCTATCAAGGTCGGGAATCTAAATATTCCTGTGCTAGCAATTGCATTACTACTTCCGTAATAACCACTGCTATAGCTACTAGAGCTAGAAGAAGAATAAGTAGTAACTGGTTTTGGAGCCTCGGGAATTTCCCCATCGGGAATAAAGATTTGCAAACCCACAGTTAATTCTTCACCATACAAGTCATTTTGCGCTATTATCATTGCCTCACTGGCCTTATAGCTCGCTGCTATCCCTGCTAAAGTGTCTCCTGCCGCAACTGTATACATAAGCCCTGTAGCGGGAAGTATCGTAAGTTCTTGACCGGGACTTACACTATTTTCATCTTCAAGTTTATTTGCATAACGAATAGTATCTGTAGAAATATTGAATTTCCTTGCAATACTCCAAAGAGTATCGCCACTTTGAACCGTATATTTTGTAATCTTGCTTCTTGCAGTCTCTACGTTTGAAACTGTTTCAACTATCGGCATAACCGAAAGATATTTGCTGCCTCCAGTTACTACATCAGCTTTTTGATTTAGCTCGTCCGCAACCTTAGCTGCGTCCTGGCCCAACTCTTGGCTGTAAATTGAAGCAATAGTAGCAACCGTATCGGCTTCTAAAATTAGCTGTTCTTTCCTAGATGCATACTGCTCCTCAGTTTTTTCAGTAGATGTAAATTGATTAATCGTAATCTGTTCCTGAGTACCAAAAGAAGCTGATGCACCCGTAGCAAGAGTAATAAAAATAACTATCAAAATACTTAAATGAGAAATATCACTTGCAGGTCTTTGATAAAAAGCAACTGTTCTTCTGCGAGTTCTCAGAACTCTTTCTTTAAGGCTTTTTACTCGCTCTACAAATTTAAAGTTTTTAAAAGAATTAAAGACATTGAAGAATAGTCCCAAAAATTTAAAAAAATTTTTTATAATTCCGCGCTGAATTTTCCTTGCAAAAGCGGTGGTATTTTTCAGGAAGATATTAATACCTGCCTCCAAATTACGAATGATATTTTACTTTTTAAAAACATTTATGTCAAGAAAACAAAACCGCTAAACAGAAAGGTTTTTTGTATCATTTAAGCTTAAAGTCATAAATAAATCGCCTTCTTTTCGTTATGCTCATCCAATGTCCTGGAATAATATGTTTTCCCGTTTGCTGACAAGAAGTATAGATAGTCAGATTCCGTAGGGTTTAATACTGCCTTAATCGAATCAATACCAGGATTTCCTATTGGCCCCAAAGGGAGCCCCCTATTCAAGTATGTGTTGTAGGGAGAAGGGGTTCTTGTTTCCTCATATGTAAATTGTTTTTCGCTTTTATTTAAAATGTATTGTATGGTCGCACAAGACTCCAATGGCATATCGATAGACAACCTATTCAAAAAGACTCCTGCAACAAGTGCCCTATCCTCATCATTCGCCACTTCTCTTTCAACAATTGACGCCAAAGTCACTATTTCAAAAATATTGTATTTTGAATTGTTTATTTGTGTACGAATTTGGTCTGTCAATTTTCTATCAAAGTTATCAAGCATCATTTTCACTATTTCATCTGCCGAAATATTATTATCGATCTCATAAGTATCGGGAAACAAAAACCCTTCCAAATCAATCCCTTCCGGCAGATCTCTTAGAAAATCATAATTGTAATCTTCCTGTACCGAACTCAAGAACCCTTCCTTGTCCACCACGTTTTGCTCATCTAAATATTCGGCTATTTTAAGATTTGTCCACCCTTCAGGTATTGTTATCTTGCGATTAAGATCATTACCTTTCATTAAAGTATCGATAATTTCTTTTGGAGATTGATTATAAGAAAAACTGTATTCTCCGGCTTTTAGTTCACTAGAAACTCCCTCATATTTAAGATAGAAAAGAAAAATATTCTTATTTTTTATCAAACCGTTTTCTTCAAGATCGGTAGCAATCTCCCTAACACTCTCACCGCTTTTAATTTCAATTTTTACAATATTTTCATTTTTCGCAATTGGTGTATTGATATAATAGTTTAAATACTTCAAAAAGCTAAATATAGAGATTAGTAGAAAGAATAACGATGAAAACAAAATTATTAAGAACAATCTAAAAAATCTTTTATTATTTGGTTTTATTCTATTGATAAAATCGTTTACTTCAATCATTTTTTTTTGCTAGATAGCTTTCTAGAATTATTGCCGCAGCTTCTGCGTCAATATCTCCTTTTTCAAAAGGCTTTCTTCCTTGTCTCAATCGATTTTCTGCTTCTACGGAACTTAAAGACTCGTCTTCGAAATCAATTCTACACCGAACGGTCTTCTTCAACAAATCGGAGAACTTCAGAATATCATCTGATTGAGAGCCTAGATCACCGCTCGGTAAATATGGAAGACCGATAACGATTCTTTCAACCTTTTCAACGTTAGTTATTTCTGCAACTTTATCTATAGCCCTTTCCCGATCGACAAATCCATAAGGCGTGGAAATTATACAGAGTTCGTCAGAAAGCGCTATCCCAACTCTTTTCTCCCCTACGTCCAAGGCAAGTATCTTCACAAATCTTATTCCTCCACCGACGTAGTTGCGATCTCAACCGAAAGCAATATATGATCGGAAATCCTAGGAAAAATCTTTAGAAAGGAAGGCCAGAAATCAAATTTAAAACTATTTACGCCTTCTAACCCTTTTATATAATTTTCTGCTTTTACCGCGGTTAACCCAGTAAGTTCGGCCCTTACTTTATCTTGATTAATTTTCGCGCTAACAAGTGCTGTTGACTTTACAGTCGCTGAAAGGCTACCCGTTTCCAAATCGCTGGCGGAAACACTTACCGTTGCACTACTAGAACCGCTGTCTATCACCTGTTTCGCAAATCCAAGCTGCCTTTCTACATCAGCAGATACAAGATCCGAAACATCATCCACGCTAAAAGCGAGTGCTTTCATGCTAACTTTGACAGTCATCGAAAATTCAGTGGCCTCCGAATTCACAGTAGGATTGGCAGCGAAAGAAACGACCTCTTTTTTCTTGGAATCCTCCAAAACCTTCAATTCTTTTACTTGCTCATTAAATTCTATTGTTGCTTCATCATAAGCATCATTAGTGACAGATTCCTTCGCAGCATTAATATCTCCCTCCGTCACATAGCCAACCTCCCTACTGGTTCCGCCACTCATACCATCTTCACAAGTAATTAAAATCGTAGGACTCAGTCCTCCCGCAGTTAAAGTGAATGATTGATTACTCCCAAAGCCATTATAAGTATCCCCTGGCTCAGCTGCCTCAACTTCAATTATTTTAATTTCTCCATCAGGAACAAGAACGGGGTATTTGGCTTTGTAGAACATAGATCCGTTGCTTGTCGGAGAGAATCTTGTACCGGAAACCCAACTTATATCGCTACCAGATAGATTGGCTATTCTTAAGTTTCCAGTGGCCTTATTTCCAACATTCTTCTTTCCGGTTGCAGGGAAAGTCTTATTAGTTTCTTTTGTTATCTCAATTACTTTAGTGGGTATAATAGCTCTTTCCGTATCAAGAGAAGCATCTTTTTTTCCTGTAAAGTCTATTGCTACCTGTTGCTTTTCGGTGTCCATATATATTGTAGCCTTAGCCCTTGGAAGATAAATGAATCCTGCGAAAGTTAAGATTATAAGAAACACGAAAAACCCGACAAAAACTTTCAAATATGGAAATTTCGGCAAAATATTTACTTCTTTGTCTTCAGATTCTTCTTCAGAAATATTTTTTTCCAAAGATGACTCATCGCCCTCTTCGCCTTCCTTAAAGACAATTTCGGTATTATCCATAATTTCACCGTTATCAAGTAACACCTCTTCCGTTTCCTCAAGCGGTCCGTGTACATCATCCCCAGAACCAATTTTTCCCCGTAATCCATGTGATTCAACATCTTCCTGATATTCTCGCACTTCAAATTTACCGCCAACCTTCGAAGAAGTCGCAATACCAACTTTTTCAGCTAGTGTCCTACCCGCCTTGTCTTGCGTAACTATAGAAATAGTTTTCCCTAGAATTTCAGCTTGTTTTTTCACTAATTTCAAATTAACAACACTTTGAACTAAACCAGCTTGTTTTGGCACCACAAGCACGACATCTTTAAATTCAGTCTTCCGCAGCTTATCAATAATCGAAGTTACTTCTTCATCGGTTTCAAGATAAATAATTTTTGGCTCAACTGGCATAATATCCTCCTGCGATTATTGCATCGCCTTTATTACTTTATGCAAAATAGAAGGCAAGACATCATCATCCATATCCATTTCTACAATTAAACTTGCAAGCCCCATTGGGGTAATGTCTTGTTGATCCTTTATAGTACCTGTCTTATCAACGATATTTGCCACATCTTCAGGTTTGATAAAGCTGACTTTTGGCTTTTTAGCAAACGGTAAGTCCTTATACCAATGGTTATTCTCAAGTGCCCTTTTTATCTCAGGCAATGCCGAACCACCACCACAGAGCAGTATCTTTGACGGCAACAAATCAATATCGGAAAATTCCGAGAGGGAAAGTTCTACGCCTGATAGCCACACTTCGGCATCCAACTCGAGCGCATCTCCAACTATTTTTTCACTTTTCTCCTCTAATTCTCCTTTTGAATAAGCCATTTTTATCTCCTCGGCTTTTGCAAATGTAACATTTAAGGCCTGAGCGATCCTTTTGGTAAAGCTTCTTCCTCCGATTGCAAACATTTTGGTTCCCTCGAGGCCTCCATTTCTAACAACCGCAATATCACTAGTTCCGCCGCCTATATCAATAAATATTGCATTAAACTCACCAGCTTCGTCTACACCAACAGATTTAGCCACTGCAAATGGTTCTGCCGCTATGCTGATTAAATCAAGCCCTAGATCAGCTGCAATCGTCTGGAGAGCTCCTGAGTGCACCATGGGCGCAAAAGCGTTAAATATTCCGATTGAGACATCCTTACCTTGGAAACCAATCGGATTAGTTACCTTATAGCCATCTATCTTCACGTCGACGATTGAAGCGTTTACGAGTTTCACATCAATTGCATTATATCCAGTCTCCCAAGCAAGTTGTTCTCGCGCTGCGTCAAAAGCCTTCCATTGAACTTTATCAACGATTTTTCTAAGTTCAGTCAAGTCAATTTTTGTGTCATGTTTCAACCGTTCGTAGTGAACAGTAGTGGTTGTTCCTTTAACTAGCTCCCCAGCGATGCCAACTATACACTGATCGGCTACAACTCCAGCCATCTCCTCTGCCATATCAAGTGCTTTTGAACAGTTCTCGACGACTCCTGCGATGTCGGTAACTGCACCTCCGTGCATATCGCCCAACCTCTGTCGTTGCCTCCCAGTACCAACCACTATACCTTTACCGTTTTCGACTTTAAAAATAAGGGCCTTAACAAATTCGGTGCCAATATCAAGAGCTACATAATACGGAATTTTTGCTTCTTTTTTTACGTATTTTTTAAGTATATTTTTCATTTTTCCTTTTACAGAATTACTCTAATTATTGTAAATGAATATGGGACTTAATTCAAATAATAAATTGTAAGGTAGTGACAAACACTAATTTCTTTGGTACAATACTTTGCACGTTTTGCAAATTTGAAATATTAATATTTAAAGGAGTGTTTAACTTGAGAAGTATGCCATTAGCTAGACTTGATCGAAAAACTCAGAAAGAATCAAAACTCTGGGACAAACTAGACGACAAACTAATTAACTTGGCAACCCTTATCACAAAACCGTTCTTCACAAAAAACCTTTTATTCAAAGAGTCATCCGAATGGCTAATCTTCTTTTGCGTTATTCCTTGTCTCGGCGCTATTTTTGTAAAGAAGGATATTGACAACAACTTTCTTGCATTAGTTAACCTATCCATTTTTTTGATTGTGATTGCAATTATCGAAAGTGTTTTTTATGAATTGTCCCCCGGCAGCGAGAATAAGAGAGCTTCGTACTCGAACAAACGAATTCAATCTGTAATCCACTTAACAACCTTGATTCTTCTGGTAATAATTCTTTTCTTAGCAATCTTTTCAATTTTGAACAAAGGCAAATATCTAGAATATCTTCTTCTTTTATTAAGTTTCAATTTACTATACTTTATAAAATTTTATATCCGAAGAAGAAAGTTAACCTTAAGAGTCGAATCGACTTGAGACAAAAAGAAAGAAGCTTGTCATTAGTTAATAGCTCCGTACCGAATTATCTAATTCATGGGGCGGGTTCCAAATTTGGAACCCGCCCTCTTTTTATAAAAATAATTATTTTACGAAAACTGCTTTTATTCGCCTCACCCCGGCTGACGAAGATTCTTCTTTTTGAATTTTTATTCTTCCAAGCTCACTAGTGTTTTTTACATGCGGGCCCCCGCAAATCTCTTTTGAAACTGCAGTGTCTGAATCTAAATCTCCACCGATTGAATAAACTGTAACCCTCTCACCATATTTTGATACAAATTCTCCTTCTGCACCCTTTACCTTTGCTGTTTCAGGATCAGTTTCGGTAATTAAAACCTCCAAGTTCTTTGATATTTTATCATTAACCCAGTCTTCGGCAGCCTTCTTTTGCTCTTCAGTCAATTTCTCAGGCTGAGAGAAATCAAAACGCAAACGTTCAGCTGTAATATTTGATCCTTTTTGATGTACATGATCTCCCAATATCTCTCTGAGAGCAGCCAGAAGAAGGTGCGCCGTAGTATGATATTTCACAACTTCTGGATCGTTTGCATCTGCAAGACCGCCGGCAAATTTTCTTTCTTCAATACCGGCTCTAGAAATTTCCTGATGTTTCTCAAATTCTTCTCTAAATCCGGATTCATCAACTTTAATGCCTTTCTCCTCTGCCATTTCCTTGGTCATTTCATATGGGAATCCATGAGTAGCAAATAAATCAAAGGCATCTTTTCCAGAAATTTCTTTTTTCTTTGAAACAATCTTCTCAAACTCTCTTGTGCCATCCTCCAAAGTTTTGATAAACTTGGATTCTTCAATATTTAGCTCTGAAATAATAGATGGTTCATTTTGTGCTAATTCGGGATACTGACTTGAGTAGTCCTTAATGACTGACACTGCGATAGTCGAACACATATTTTGCTCAAAAATGTCAGCAATTTTGGCAAAACGGATAGCCCGACGAATTACTCTCCTAAGTACATATCCTCTATGAAGATTGGACGGCCGAACGCCATCTGCTAAAAGAAAGGTTGCTGCCCGCAGATGGTCAGCGAGTATCCTAAACGACTTTTTAGTTAGTTTGTCTGCATTCCCATATTCTTTACCGGTTATTTCTTCAATTTTCCCGATTATATTCGCAAGGACGTCAATCTTGAACATGTCAGGATTATCTGCTACTGCAGCTGCCATCCTCTCAAGGCCTCCGCCAAAATCTACATTTTTCTGTTTTAGCTGTTCAAATGTCCCATCTTCTTTTTTGATATATTCCATGAATACTGAGTTGCCGATCTCCATATATCTTCCGCAATCACAATTCGGATGACAATGCTCGCCAAAGGACTTATCATGTTCAATATCTGAAAATTCATAGAACATCTCCGAATCGGGCCCGCCTGGCTCTCCTGCCGGCATATTTGCAGGAATCCCGGCTCTGCTCCACCAGTTTTTCTTGCTGTCGTAATAAAAAATTCGCCCGCCTTGCATTCCTACTTTGTAGCCGTTTGCCTCAGACCCAATCTCCACAGATTTAGCCTCAATTCCTTTTTTAGCAAAGAGATTCTTCCATATTTCAACTGATTCAGTATCCTTGGGGATACCATTTTCCTCATCGCCAATAAACGCTGTAACATAAATTTTCTCAGGATCCAACCCAAGCTCTTGAGTAATAAAATCAAACACCCATGGTAATTGTTCTTTTTTGAAATAATCCCCAAGCGACCAGTTACCAAGCATTTCAAAGAATATTGTATGCCGATTATCGCCAACTTCATCAACGTCTTCTGCTCTAAATGATTTTTGAGAATTAACTAAACGTTTGCCAGCAGGATGTTCTTTTCCAAGCAGATAAGGTAGTAATGGCTGCATCCCTGATCCAGTAAATAATGTCGTCGGGTCATCCTTTGGAATCAAAGAAGATGAGCCAATATTCTTATGCCCCTTTTCTTCGTAATATTTAATAAATTTTTCCCTTATTTCGCTAACTTTCATGCGAGTATTTTAGCTTAAAAGCATAATTTTAGCAAGAAAAGTAATAATGTAATTCTTGGAAATAAAAATGCGCTGATTGTATATGATACAATCAGCGCCTAATAATAAAACTTAGCAAACCAGCTCAATCATTCAGTAAGATTCTATGATTCATAAGCCTTTCCAGGATAGAGTTAATCTCATCTTTAACCTCTATAGCAGAATATTCCTTAGATTTTAGCGCGATTATTTTTGTTATTTCGAAAACCTCTTCCTTTGTTATTCCCATAGTGAATAGTTCTTCTCTAAGGCGGAATACTTTAGCAGATGCTTCGCTTGTGTCTTTTTTGTTTTCTAAATTGACTCTGTAGATTAGCACCCAGCTAATAAAGGTCATCCCTTTTGACTTTTGGACAAAGTCAATAATCTTCGACACTTCATCTTCATTAAAAATACGAGATTTTTCTTGTTGCATATCTGCCACAGTAAATCCCCCCTCTCATAATTTTGTTTTTGTTTTTAATGTTCACTTATCTATATGAACAACCAAAAGTCGAGAAATTATTTGAATTTCTCTTTATTTTTAAGTTGTCAAGACATTATAACATATATGTCAATAAATAGTACCACCGCCGACAACTTCTTTGCCCTGGTAGAACACCACTGATTGGCCTTTAGTAATAGCTTTTTGAGACTCCTTAAATGTTACTTTAATATTATTGCCAGCCTCCAAAACCGTGCACTCAGCCTCTTTTGCCTGATATCGAATGCGGGCTGAACAAAAGAACGGAAAAATAGGCTTATCGCCTGAAATCCAATTTATATCTTTTAAATTTAATTCATTCGCGTAAAGTTCGTTTTCTTCTCCCACTACAATCTCGTTCTTCTCAGAGTTGAGCCCTACAACATACATCGGTTTTGCAAACCCTCCTCCCAGGCCTTTTCTCTGCCCAATAGTATAAAAAGCTAAACCAGAATGTTTTCCTATTATCCTTCCGTCTTTAAGAATTATATTGCCTTCCTTTGAAGCCGCCTTATCTTTTAAAAAGTCCTCGACTTCTTCCGGCACAAAACAAATATCTTGAGATTCTTCCCTTTCGACAACATCAAAACCAAACTCCTTTACCAAATCACGAACTTCAGGTTTTCTAAGTTCTCCGAGTGGGAATATTACTCTCCCTAACTGACTCTGTGTTAGCGTATAAAGAAAATATGACTGGTCTTTTCCAACGTCTGTGCCTTTTAACAGATGATACTTCCCCTTTTCAGGTTCAAAAATATTTTTTGCATAATGCCCAGTCGCAAGCTTATCTGCCCCTAGCTCTTTTGCATTTTCAAGTAAAGTGCCAAATTTAATTAATTTATTACACCTGACACAGGGATTAGGCGTGATTCCCCTTTCATATTCAGAGATAAAATCATCAATTATATCTTCTTTAAACTTACTTTCCAAATCTATAATATGATGCACAATTCCTAACTTCTGACAAACAGTTTTTGCATCGTTTATCGCACTATTTTCAACACAGGAGAAAAGCTTCATTGTGACGCCAAACACATTCTCTTTCCCATATTCTTGTGTACAAAGTATTGCCGTCACTGAGGAATCTACTCCACCCGACATCGCTACGGCAACCTTTAAATCTACATTTGCATCTTTCATAGTCATAAATCTCTAATTAAAAGGTAAAAGTTTTTTAAAACCTCGCCGAGAGTGAGAAACCTAGCGGTTGCGTTATCCCACCAGTTAGTCTTACTCCAATTTTGATCTTTCGCAGAATGATTGATTATCACAAACCCATCGCCAAGCTCTTTTCTGAAATGATTATAGGCCCTCCTCTGATGGTAGGGAGAAGTAACAAGAATGATGCTTTTAATATCATTATTCGTTATTAACTCTGCAACAAACCTGGCATTTTCTTCAGTAGTAGTTGACTCTTCTTCAATTAGAATTTCTGATTCTAAGGCCCCTCTTGTGAGCGCCTCTCTCTTCATAGCCAATGCATTGGAAATCTCCCCTTGTGCGGCTGCGCCTGAAAAAATAATTTTAGGAGCCCAACCATCTTTATATAGATTTACTCCTTCCGCCAATCTAGCTGTCGTATCTCCCCCAGAGATAACCACAATTGCATCACATTTTGACAGATTATCTTGTGGAGACAAATAAAAAGAAATAGAAAGCGGGATTATAATTACTATCACCGCCGCCAAAAACACAGCTATAAGTAGTTTTCGAAACATTCAACCTCTTGTATTAATTAGAGAACTCCTGAGAGAACATTTTGCCATATACGCCACCATCCATAACACCTATTCCTACTTTACAGAAATCAGCCGTTAAAATGTTTGCCCTATGTCCCGGACTATTCATTAGACCGTTATGTGCTATGGTTACATTTGGTGCTAAAGCCAAATTCTCACCTGCAATCATATACTCAATCCCCGCTTCATCCATTCGATCAAAGGGGGACTCGCCCTCAGGATTAGTGTGAGAAAAGTATCCCCTTACAAGCATATCCAAGGATTGTTCCCGAGCTACCTTTCTTAGAGACTCATCCATGACTAGAGGGGTGAGATCATTTGCCACCCTCTCTCTATTAATTAGCTCTAGCATAGTATTCTCAGATACAGCATCGGTTCCCGGACTAGAAACTTTGAAATCAAGTTCGTAATACTCGTCATTCTCTTGTTTGACTACCAAGAAGTTAGCTGCCTCGCTTATCGCTTCCCCAAAAATATCATCAACATAATTTTCAATAAATTTAGAAGTCTTTAGAGATTCCCTTCCTACAAAAGAACCATTCATGAGGTCATTGATATAATCGTTTCCACTTACCGGAAAGATATTTACCGTTCCTAGAAAAAATAGCAACAAGACCACACCTTTAACAAAGGCGGGAAACAGCCCTCCCCAGCGGTTCCAATTCTTCTCCGTGAGCTCTTTCGGTATCTTGGGGTAAAAAATAACAACTGGTATGAAAAAAAGAAACTGGAAAGCAAACCAAATGAAAAAGAAAGACACAACATTGGCAATCTCTTGTGGCATTTCATATTGAAAGGCGAAAAAACTTCCTAATCTTGAATAAAAAGTTATCGACATAAAAAAAGAAATCAAAAAAGTCGCAAGACTAATAGACTGCCGGATAAAACCTCTCAAATAGCCCAAAAACATAAAGTATAGCAAAAAGCCCACTGCTATAATATCCAAAGAATTCATTGATCCTCCAGATTATATTTTAACAAAAAATTGTTATTAATAAAAATTGACTAGTACAAATAGATACAACCGATTATTTGTTTAAAACCACACTCACCTTCGTTCCTTTATCTATCTCTGATTCTAGGGAAATATCTCCGTTTAAATAATTGGCTATCTGTTTGGCGATATAAAGGTTAGTACCCATGCCTTCATAATCAAATCTAAGGGTAGATGTTCCCCTAACGAAAGGCTTAAAGAGAAGGTCTTTGGCTTCTTCAGTCATTCCAATTCCGTCGTCTTCCACGGTTATGGTAGTTCGATTATCTACTGTCTCCCAGTTGATAATGATGCTTCCTTTGTCTTTAGAAAACTTGATAGCGTTATCGATGATACTGAAGATAATGAACAAGAACTTATCTTTGTCAGTTATTATGATTGTGTCCGATTTAGAAAGTTTAACCTTAATCCCCTTTGCCTTTATATCTTCTTGCCTAGCCTTGATATAATCGTTGACTGTTCGGTATAGGTCAATTTCTCTCGGTTTAATAAGGGCTCCTTCGGATTTGATACTGCTAATCAGCGTGAATTTGTAGATCATCTGCTTTAGGTCGGAGAGGCCTTTGTATATCTCAGTCTTGTGTTCTGTTTGACCTACCGAAGGAAGGACGGTTTCTAACGGAATCATTTTTGCATTAACATCCCTTGCAACTTGCTCCATGAAGGTATTTCTAGCATCATCGATGACTTTCTGAAGCTTAAGCTCTTTCTCATATTTTTGATTCTTGATCCTTTGGGTTTGGCGTTTCCTGAAGTTAGAAAAGAAAAGCTGAGCAAGAACGAGAAAGGCAGCTACTTCGGTCATAAGATTAATAGTGTAGAGATCAATCTTGGCGATATTGATAAACAAGTAGTTGGTAAGAAGGGAGATACCTCCGATTAGGATGATCGGTAGCCATAAGTAAGGAGAGGCATAAATCTTGATCTTCTCCTCTTTAATATCTGGAATAGTTATCTCGTTTAGATATCTATTAGAGGATATATCAGAAAAGATCTCCTCTACTTTGGTATTTAGGTCTTTAAGGGCGTTTGAGAGGTCGGTTTGCTTTTCTTTCTCAACTTTATCCAGGGTAAACATAAGATCAATGCCAGTAGAGATGATTGTTAACGGGGTTCTTAGGTAATGAGAAGATAATCTGACGAAGTTTTCTTTCTGGACTCCGATAGCTTTCTCGAGATCGATAAGCTTTATCATCTCTTGAGCGTTCTTACCTTCTTCCTTGGTTTGTTTGATTAATCTGCGGATAAGATAGATAAGGAGGGCGAAAAGTAGCCAAGGGAACACTCTGGCTAGGGCAGGAGGAACCATCCCCAAAAAGTTACCAAGACCCTTTGAAGAAGTGAAGTATGAGGTTATCTTGTAGTTTACTTTAGCTATTGCATCGGATGAGGTAGAAAGAAAAGCTACGACATAGGATTTAATGGTTTTAAAGAATCCGTCATGATTATTATTATCTGAATCGCTCTCCGAAGAAGAGTTTGACTTTTCTGCTGTTTCTTCTCTGGTTGTCGTGGTTGTGGTACTGGTTGTAGGTGTAGTTTCGTCTGCGATATTCTCGTCTACGGGTTGAAAAGGAGTTAGAGGAGATGATTTTGGTTTGGTTGTAGTTGGAGTAGGAGAAAAAGGAGCAGTAACATTCAAATGATAGACTCCGTCACTTACCCCATCGGTATCATTACCAATTGCAACTCCGTTTAAAGTAGCTGTTACTATGTCAGTACCGTCACTTGTTGAAGTATAAGTTACAGTATAGGTTCCGTCACTATTATCTATTACTGATGGAGTAGATGGATTTGCTCCAGTTATGAGGACTGTGACCGTGTCACCACCTGAAGTATATGGATTATCGTCCGTATCGTGGATTGTTACAGTAATCGTAACTAAGTTACCTGTTTCACTGCCTGAAATGACAGAATTGGCAGCACTTTGTGAAGGAGACGGACCACTAGAGCAAATTGGGTCTCCATAGGCATTGAAATAACATGCATTAATACCTGACCAAACCAAAGAATCGCTGTCCCATCCGTTACCACTACCCCAACCCGTACAATATACCGTTCCGTCATTCAAAAGAGAAACTAGATGCGAATAACCTCCTGCAATATCAGCAACATTAACAAGATACTGCTCGTCTTCAACACCTGAACGCTGTGTAGGGGTACCTCCCCAATAAAACGCCGTATCATCAAGCATCTTAGCATAAGACCCGTCTCTGGATGCTGCTACCGTATCAACGCCTGTTAAATATCCTACCCCTCCTACTCCTATAACTTGGCTAGGAGCATCTACATGAGAACCGAATCCGCCGATTACGCCATTGCCGACTTGACCCGCATAATTTCTCCCCCAACAATAAGCAGTACCGTCGTTTTTTGAAGCGCATGTATGCAGCCACCCCATCGCCACGCTTCTGACATCGGTAAGATTACCAATGCCGCCAGCTCCTAAGACTTGGATGGGAGTCAATTTATTTAAAGTCGTATTATCACCAAGTTGACCGCTACTATTACTTCCCCAACAGTATAGAGAATCATCCGTTTTTATTGCACAGCCGTGATATCCGCCAGTTGAAATATATTTTATGTCAGTTAAAAATCCGACGTCATTAACTCCATGTACTTGCACCGGAGTATACACATCAGTAGTGCTGTTATTTCCTAATGCACCGCCGCCATTATACCCCCAGCACCACACCGTACCATCATTTTTAAGAGCACAAGTACCGAAATACGCACCCGAGACCATCTTAACATCTGTCAAATACCCCACACCACCTTCTCCGACAACTTGTATAGGATAATCATAGCTACTTGTTGTTGTACCATCACCGAGTTGTCCATCTGAGTTACTCCCCCAACACCATACCGTTCCGTCGCTTTTAACAACACAAAAATGATTACCCATTGCACTTTTGCTAATCGAAACGGCATCCTCAAAGAAACCCACTCCTCCTGGTCCCCTCAATTGGACAGGCACGGGTTCGCCATTCCCCCAGCACCAAACTGTTCCGTCATCCTTAATAATACAGGATCCATCATCAGCCGTCCCAACGCCTACGACATTATCTAGATACCCAGCCGAGGAAGCACTTGAGACCACCTTAACAGGAACATATCTATCAACTTCGGTCCAATCACCGAGATCCCCTTCATAATTTTCACCCCAACTATATACAGTTCCGGCTGTATCAATTGCTACAGTAAAATAATCTCCTGCGGCGAAAGTAAAGATATCCGATAGAAACCCTACATCTTCTAAGCCATGTGTCTGTATTGGTGTAGTTTGCGGATCCCAGGAACCGTCATTAGTGCCAGTTTCTTCTTTCCATCCCCAACAATATACATTACCTCCTGAGTCTAATGCACAGGCATGCATAGTTCCATTGCTTATGTGCTGAATATTTGAGAGAAGCCCCACACCTCCCACACCAAGAACCTGAACAGGAGTAAGTGATTCATCCCCGTAAGTTCCGCCATTACCATCTCCAAGTTGGCCATCACCGTTATCCCCCCAACAATATACATAGCCATCATTTGTTAAAGCGCACGAAAAACCGTCGTCCGTAGTAATATCTGCTATATTGCTTAAGAACCCGACTCCGCCAACGCCTACCACCTGTACAGGGACTTGACTACTATTCGAAGTGCCGTCACCCAAAGGGGTATAACTATCCCCCCAACAATAAGCCGTTCCGTCATTCTTAACCGCACATGCATGACCAAGACCAAGCTCAATCTTACTAATATCATTTAGAAATCCTGCGCCTCCGGCACCTACCACCTGTACAGGAACAGGGCTTCCAGTCGTTGAATTGTCCCCTAACTGGCCATCCGCATTATCTCCCCAACAATACATCAAGCCACTGTTTGTTAGTGCACAAGAGTCATTGTACCCGGCTCCGATAGCCTTAATATCATTTAGAAATCCTGTTCCGCCAACTCCTAGTACCTGAACAGGAACATAACTATCTGTATAATCATTGTTTCCAAGTTCTCCATCCGCATTATCTCCCCAGCAATAAACAGTTCCGTCATTTTTAAGTCCACAAGTGTGCTGCCATCCAGCATTTACAGCAACGATGTCTGTCAAAAATCCGATTCCACCCACTCCAACAACCTGGATGGGGGTATGTCGAGTCTCATCCGTACTATCACCTAACTGTCCATAATAATTTGCCCCCCAACACCAGACAGTTCCATCGCTTTTGACAATGCAGGCATGACCATTACCAGCAGAAACTTGAACAGGCGTTCCGTCAGCAAGAACAGTTTTTATCTTGAGCAGATCAGATTTTAAGATTGCAGGTAAATAAGCTTGAGAACTTAACAAACTGATAAAAAAAGCAAAAAATACAAAATATTCAAATTTTTTAGTAACTTTAAAATCTTTTATATCAGAACATTTTTTCTTATATAAACTAGCCAGTCTGGGCTTAATTGACAGCACTTACCCTCCAAAATATAAACATATTCTACTAGGATATATATTAGCAATCACAAAGAAAAAGGTAAATGAAATTAAATCTTTTTGGCCTTATAGTCTTCAATTGCTTTTCTTAGAGCTGAAGCGGCAAGATTTGAGCAGTGCATCTTGACAGGTGGCAACCCATGAAGTGCTTTCGCGACGTCTTTATTTGTAACCTTTTCGGCTTCTTCGATTGACTTGCCCTTCACAAGTTCAGTAATCATACTTGATGTAGCAATCGCCGCACCGCAGCCAAATGTTTGAAACTTTATATTTTTAATTATTTCTTTTCCGCCTTCTTTTTCAATATCAATATATATTTTCATAATGTCCCCACATCTCGGATTTCCGACCTGCCCCACTCCATTTGCATCTTCAATCTCACCCACATTTCTGGGGTTCATAAAATGATCCATCACTTCTTTGTTATACAATTCAGCCATTATCTTTCCTTAACGATAGTTTTAATTTTTTGCTTAAACTCATTTACTTGAGTATCGGCATAATATCCCTCAATTTTGTCAAACAGATTCCCCTTTTTAAAGAATAACAGTGAAGGCAAATTTTTTACTGAATATTTGCTTGTAAGATCACTATTCTTTATCTCAACTCTATAATACTCATAATCTTCTATGTCAAATAAGTCTTTTATCGGTATTGAGTGAAGTAGGCATTGGATCGAGTTTTCGTCAAATAGCTCAACCACAACCAATTTATTAGTATTGTCTAATCTCTTTTCTAAATTTATTTCTTCTATTAAAAATGTTTCAAGAATCGGCTGGGCACCGTACCTATCGACAAATAAATCCGAAGCTTTTCTAGGATCGTCTTCTATCTCTTTTAAAATTGTCGTTAGCTCTTCATCGGTTTTTGCTAATGAAATTGCACCAATCTCACACGCCCCAACACATTTGCCGCAAGACTTGCATTTACTGTTATCGGCTACTAATTTCCCCTTTATTTCATCATAGTAAATCACGTCGCAAGGGCAAGCTGCTATACATGGACACTCAGAGAAATTGTCACAAATTTTATAATTTATTGCGATTGGCATATATCTCCTTTTATCGGGCTCATCGCCCTTAATTTTTCTACGATATTCGGCAAATACTGCATTAGTTTGTCTATGTCGTCTTCGCTGGAAAGAGCACCAAAGCTGAAACGGATAGCACCATGTGACTCCATATGAGAATACCCCATCGCTCTTGTCACGTGAGAAGATTCCAACGATCCGGATGTGCAGGCAGAACCAGATGACGCACATATACTGAATATATCCAGATTGAGAAGAATAGACTCGCCCTCAACTCCTTTGAATAAAAAATTTGAAATGTGCGGCAATCTGTTTTCAGCATCTTTTGGCCCAATAAGTTCGACATTTGGTATCTCTGTAAGAATTCTTTTTATCATATAATCTCTAAGTTTTTTTACTTCCTCTGTGCTTTTTTTACGGTTTCTCACAGCTTCCTGCATCGCGGTAGACATTCCGACAATGTAGGGAACATTTTCGGTACCTGCTCTACGTCCCTGCTCTTGAGAACCCCCTTGCTGTTGCGGCAAAAATCTAACTCCATCCTTCACGTATAAAATTCCAATGCCTTTAGGGCCATAAAATTTATGAGCTGTAAGAGAAAGCATATCTATGCCAAGCTTATTCACATCGATATCGATGTACTGAAATGCCTGAACCGCATCGGTATGAAAAATAATTGGCAATGAATCTTCTTCTTTTCTCTTTTCTTTCGCTTCTTTTACAATATTCCCAATTTCAGCAATCGGTTCTACTGCCCCCATTTCATTGTTCCCGTACATAACAGAAACCATTACCGTGTTGTCTTTTATTGAATTTTTCAAAAATTCTAGGTCGACAACCCCTTCTTTATTCACCGGCAAATATGTTACCTCAAAGCCAAAATACTTTTCAAGGTATTTCGCAGTATCCAAAACACAATGATGTTCAATTGAAGAAATAATGATATGCGGTTTTTTCTTCAAGACTTGTGATACATAAAAAGCTACACCTTTTATTGCCAAATTGTTTGCTTCAGTTGCCCCGCTTGTGAAAATAACTTCTCCCGGTTTTTCAGCACCAATCAAGCCAGCAATTTTTTCGCGAGAATTTTCTACAACTGCTCTTGCTTTACAGCCTACAGAATACACGCTCGAAGCATTACCAAAAAACTTAGAAAAATAAGGCTCCATTTCCTCAAAAACCTTTTTACTGACTGGCGTAGTGGCTGCATGATCCATATAAATCATTATTCTAAATCCTTTCTCATTCTCTTGGTATTGGCCAAACATGTTTTGCATTCTTGAATAAACTCAACTTCTAAATTTTCAATCCTCTTATAATCTTCGTAAGATATAAGCACGCCTACCGGTTCTGAATACCTTAAGATTACTGTCCCTTCGCCTTTTTTTAAGTTACGCAAAATCTTTGAAGCATCATTGGCAAGCTCATTTGTTGTTATAAATTTTTCCTTCATTTTTTTTCCTCAAATAAAAAGTTACCCTACATCTAGGGTAACTTTTAAGGTAACATTTGTCAAGAATTATATATCAGTTAGATGCCGTCTTTTCGCCTCTAAAATATCTTCAGGTTCTTCCAATAATCTGTCTATACCCAATTTATAGAGTAACGGAACCACACCGCAGTCCTTGCATTTTCCCCACTTACACTCACTATTCTTTGATAGCGACTCGCAAGTTGTTACTTCTTTTTCTAGAGTTTCAAGATCAATTTTACTCATTTACAATACCTCAAATGTTTTAACAATATTATTTATATCATCTCTTTTACTCATTAAATCACTAGGCGTAGCTTGCGAAGGAGAATATGTATAAACATAATTAGATCCCTCCCCAAGAAGTCCAGGCTTAATTTCCCCCGCCGAAACCACCGCCCACTGTGTTTTTGTGTAAATCCCAATTACAAACATAGATGATTTTCCCAAGCCAGAATCCCAAGTAGTATCGCTCGTGGATAAAAACGCATCAAAATATGCAGTCGCGCCAGAATCTACAGTTGTTCTTTTGGTTAGATCAACACTATACCAAGATTCCGGGAAAGTTAGACGAAATCCATAGTCAGTATTGTTAAAAATAAGAGGATTTGTCTTTGAAGTATAAGCCGTCATACACCAACCTGTTTTACTGCCATGAGTAACCTTTGACCATTCGCCGCTAGTTTCGGCTAAAGTTAACTTCGCACCAAAAGGCATTGTTTCTAATATTTCAGCAGAAGTTGAGGCGGTAGCTCTTAAACGCAAACCGTCCGTTGTATTAACATAGATAATGCTGTTCGTTTCGGATACTTTTGTCGTAGTAGTCGTTGAAGATTCTATATCGATTGTAGTAGAAGTAGTAGTAGTTGTTGTTGCGGAAACATCTCCCTTTTGCTTGCCATAATACTGCCAACCGAAATAGCCGCCTGCAACAACAGCTAGAGTTATAGCAACAGAAATAATTGAAACCCAAATACCCGAAAGCCCTTTTTTTGCCTTAACCTTATTAATTTTTCTTAATTCTTCAGATTCATCCCTGCGCATTATCTGCTCAATAGTTTCCCCTTTTCTTTCATCCATAGTTATCCCCCATTTTCTAAATTATAAACGATAAAAAACAACTATTAAATATCAAATAAATCCTCAGCATTTTTTGAAGTTGCCTCACCAACCTCTTCTAGGCTAATATCTTTTATTTCAGCAATTTTTTTTGCCACTTCAACGACATAAGCTGGCTCATTTCTCTTGCCCCTAAAAGCCTGTGGGGCCAGAAAAGGACAATCTGTCTCAATTAATATTTTGCTTATCGGCAACTGACTAGCAGCGTTTTTTATGGAATCAGTATTCTTATAAGTAATAATTCCTGTAAAACCAATGTAAAAACCCAAATTTATAAACTTTTTTGCCCAATCACTACTCAACGTAAAACAATGTACAACTCCGCTATGTACATTACTCAAAGACAGGATATCGTATGCTTCTTCTGCCGCAGAATCATCCCCACCATTTCTAATATGAATAACAACAGGCAAATTACGCTTCGAGGCCAATTCCAAATGGCCTTCAAATAATCTTTTTTGAAGATTCTTTATATTGTTGTTCTCATCTTTTTTCTCAGACCAGAAGTAATCTAATCCGCACTCGCCAATCGCAACCACTTTATTTGAAGTTTCTAGCATTTTTTCAAGACCAACTAGTGAATCATCAATTTTTATTTTATGAGCTTCCTCCGGATGAATACCGATTGTTGCCCAAATGTTTTCGTATTTATCTGCAATTTGGATTGACTTCTTGCTCCGCTCAAGATCGGCACCAATATTTATTATTTTCTCAATCCCAAGATCTCTAGCCCTATTGATAACCAAATCCAAATCCTCTGTGAAATCAGAGAAATCTAGATGAGCGTGGGAATCAATTAGCTTCATTTTTTTTCTCGCTATTCGCAGGAGGCATTAAACCTAAAAGGAAAGCGCCAAAACCACCTAGGATTAAGCCAATAATTAAAATGGTTTTTTGTTCAGGAAAAACAAAAGTCAAGGAAAAAAGAATAGCAAAATATAAAACCCTTGAAATATCAATGACTGATTCCATTAGAAAAACATACTCAGATCTGCTTGTTTCATCTGCGTGTAAATAATATTCGGAAGTATACGGCGCAGCCTTAATAGACCCGACTATACTGCCCAAAAGATTGAAAACGAAAACATGAACAATTGTACTAGCTAGCGTTTGTAAAAAATAAACAATTCCATTCAGCGTACTTCCTATCCTGATATACTTATGACGATTGCTCATATCTGCTTTTTTCCCAACGGTGTAAGTAATAATAACAGTAAGAATTAACGCTGCAGAAGTAACGATACCTACTTTTTGATAGCTTCCCACAATCAAAAAAACAAAAATCGGCCAAACTACTGCCGCTGTAGCTCCTTCCATTCCGTTCCCAGCATAAGAAATAAGATCCCTTTTGATGTTTTTTATTTTAATTTTCTTTAAATTGAACTTAGTTTGTTTATGACTCTGATCCGAATTGAGTAAAGGAATAATCGCAACTAAGAGAATCGTGATAACAATAGTAAATAAGGTAGAAATACCATAGCTCGTTGCTACAAAACCACCAACTAAAGGCCCGACTGTTCCCAGGATCGCTAATATTATATATAACCTGCTCACATCACTAGTAGCTTTATTACTATGTTTTGTTTTTGAAAAATCATAATGATAGGCTTGCCAGAAAAAACTAAGAGTAATTGCGCAACTAAACACAATTATGAACAATGGCCAATGATATACATTTAAGGTTTTTAGGAGCCAATAGTAAGTAATCAAGAACGGAAAGCTGAACGCGACCACGTGTAACGGACCAAATTTTATAATTAAGCGTGCCGAAAAGTACTCAAATAAAAATTCTATAAAATAGAGTGATAGATAGAAAGCAAAAATCTGCCTAAGTCCGTAACCGTTACTGAAAAGATAAATAGGGACGAAAATACCTATCATCGAGAGCGCAAATGAACGCAAGCTCATTACTGTGTAAATTTCGTTTAGCTCTGTGAATCTAATTCTAAAAAGATGGTGATGCGTATCTTGATGTTCGCCCAACAACATATATTTACTCCTCCTTTTGTAATCTTGGAAATAATGGCTCAGGCACTAATGTTTCTAACTGTTTTTTCATTTTCTCTGAAGTATCTGGCATAAATGGTGCAATCAACTCAGAAATAGTATTTAGATTTTTCATACAATAATCAAGAACCTTCGTTGCCCCTTCTATGTCAGTCTTTGCCAACTCCCATGGTTTTTCGGTTTCCATTAGCTCATTAGCTGGTTTTATATAATACGTCCAGATATCAAAAAGAGCATTGGAGAAATCAAGATTTTCTATCATATTGTTAATTTCATCTTTGTGTTTCCAAGTACCCCCCACATCGTTCCCTACAAGCTCCATCTTTTTATTTGTTACTGGAATATTAAATTTATTAACTAAAACAATTGTCCTCTGCAATAAATTTCCGACCCCATTCGCTAAATCATAGTTATATCTATCCGCGATTTTTTCTTCCGAAACATCGCCATCTGTTCCGAATGGGAATTCTCTTAGAACTGCATATCGAACCGCATCTGCACCAAATTTTTCAACAAGGGCATTTGGTTCGAGTACGTTGCCGAGAGTTTTACTCATCTTCTTGCCATTTACCGTAAAATAACCGTGGACAAAAAGCTGTTTAGACGTAGGCAATCCGAGAGCTAGAAGCATCGCCTGCCAAATTGTCGAATGTACGCGAATTATATCCTTTGCCATCAATTGAACATCTGCCGGCCAAAAATTATCAGATTTTGCAGTGTCTTCTGGCCAACCCAAGCCCGTAAGATAATTTAAGAACGCATCTATCCAAACATAGACCGTATGATTTTTGTCAAAAGGAAGATCAACTCCCCATGATACATTTTCCTTTTTCCTAGAAACCGCAACATCTTCAAGACCACCTCGAATAAACGAAAGAATCTCGTTCTTACGTGTTTCGGGACGAATCAAGATCTCGTCTTTTTCTATCAACTCTTTAAGCCGATCCTCATATTTCGAAAGCTTGAAAAGATACGCCTCTTCTTCGTGAATTTCACATTCGCGGTTATGGTCAGGACAAATTTTGCCGTCAACAAGCTCTGATTTGGTCTTATACTGCTCACAACCTACGCAATAAAGCGCCTGGTAATTTCCTTTGTAAATATCGCCTTGATCATAAAGTTGTTGAGTAATCTTTGCAACAGCATCTTCGTGATGCTTATCAGTGGTGCGAATAAAATAATCGTAATTAATATTCAAGTTTTTCCAGGCTTTCTTAAATTCTTCCGAGATTTCGTCCGTAAACTCTTTGGGTGACTTGCCTGCTTTTTCGGCTATTTCCTGTATTTTTGCTCCATGTTCGTCAGTTCCAGTCATAAAAAAAACATTTTCTTTTCCGTATTTAGATCGATAATGCCTAGCCAAAACGTCTGCAGCTATAGTCGTATAGGCACTGCCTAAATGCGGTGCCGCATTCACATAATATATTGGGGTTGTTACATAAAAATATTTATTCTGCATGATTATTCTCCTCGTCTAGTATAGATTTTAAATCATTTTGGAATTGTTCGGGAGTCTTAAATAGTATTCCCGCACCTTAATCATTTCTGGCCTCTACAACAACTACAAATTCGCCTTTTTCTTTTATTTGTGGTAAAACCTCAGAAATCTTTCCGCGCAGCGTTTCCTCAAATTTTTTCGTAAGCTCTCTTGATACACAAACCTTCCTGTCACCGAAAAATTCTAATAATTCATTCAACATTTTTTTGACTCTAAACGGCGATTCGTACAAAATAATTGTTCGCTTTTCGAGAGCTAATTCTTTAAGCTTTGTCTGTCTACCTTTTTTATGCGGCAAAAAACCGATAAAAATAAATTCACTTGTATCAATTCCAGAAACAGAAAGAGCCGTAATTGCAGCCGAGACTCCCGGTACCGGAATTACATTAATATTTTCATTAATAGCAGCCTTAATAATTTGCTCCCCCGGATCACTCACGCCTGGCGTTCCTGCATCTGAAATCAATGCAATACTCTTTCCTTCATTCAATAACTCTAGTAGTTTTTCAACCTTAGAAATTCCGGAAAACTGGTGAAAACTTATTAGCGGCTTTTTTATTTCAAGATGGTTAAGTAGACCAAGTGAATGTCTCGTATCTTCACATGCTATCAAATCGACTTTCTTGAAGGTTTCGACTGCCCTCAAGGTTATATCGCCCAAATTTCCAATAGGCGTAGAAACAATATATAAAGACCCCTTCATCTGACTTCAAAACCTTCTAGGTCTTCCAGGTAATCCTCCTCTTCCATATCAACACGCTCTATATTTGAAAGAGGTGATCCTTTTTTACAAGCTTTTAAAAAATTCTTCATTTTCGCTTCATTGTCACTTTCTATGATTATAAAAACACTCCCATCTGGCTCGTTTCTGCACCAACCATTTAAATTTAATTGCTTGGCCTTATCAGATATTATATGACGATAGAAAACACCCTGAACGTCACCAAAAACTTGTATCTTGTATCTTTTCATAATCCTTTTCCTAAATATTAAACTTTATTTCGCATATAAACCTTGTAAAGATTGTGCCAATCAATCATAGAAAGCGATTCTGCTCTGGCCATCATATCTATTCCTGCTTCGGACAGAAGCTTCTCGGTAAAATCCCTGCTAATGTTTAGCCCCCCAGAAATTGAGTTTATTAGCTGCTTCCTCTTCTCGCTAAAGCCTGCCTTAACAATTCGAAAAAAAATATCAGGCTCAACGCTAGGAAAGAGTGGCTTAGTATAGAGCCTGATCTTGAGAATTGCAGAATCTACACCTGGTGTTGGGAAAAATGAGGAGTGCGGAACTTTTGCTATTATAGTCGGCTCTCCATAAAATTGTACCGAAACTGCAAGAATACTCATTCTTGAGGGCTTGGCACATATCCTCTCTGCAACTTCTTTTTGAACAAGTATTACCATTTCTTCAGGTTTGTTCTCGGTTTCCAAAAAACGCCTTATAACCATCGAGGTAATGTAGTACGGGAGATTGGCAACCAGTTTGTATCTGCCTAAATCTGAAGGATTATATTTCATTATATCCTGGTTTTTTACTTCTAGGTTTGAATACCTGATACAAGTCGTCTTTACTATCCCTACCATTGCTTCATCTAATTCAACAGCTACGACTCTTTTTGCTCTTCTACAAAGTTCTCTTGTTAAAATACCCATCCCTGGTCCAATCTCAAGTATGGTATCATCATTTCTGATGTCCGCTGCTTCTATAATATTAGAAAGTGCCGTACTATCAATTAAGAAATGCTGGCCAAGCTCTTTTCTACTGTGGACTCCAAATGCCTTAAGCGTTTTTTTGATATCTGTAATATCAGTTAGATCCATAAAATAACCCTTTCGGGCCTAATTATACTTGAATAAGCACTTTTTTTGAATATGAATCTACATATACCCACAGGTTGGCCAAGCACTCCAGCCTTGCTTTGATACTTTCCATGCTGTTACGTATATCTGAGCCGTTCCGTCAGTAATCGCGGCTCCCGCATATACTCCTCCAGGATACAAGCTACTAGCACCTGCCCACGTACTCGCGGAATATTGATATAACCCTTTGTAATATGTCCCTGCATTGGGATTTCCATGGCTTTCACAAATCATAACTTTATACATTTTAGAGGGATCAACACCATATATATTACTTGCTGCAACAATCGTATCCCACCACATCCCAGCATTATAGGGCTTCACTCCCTTTATAACAATTTCTGTAGTCGGCGAAGAGATTGTCTCTGAAGAGACTACACTTCTATCCACTTCAACGCCGTTATGGTAAACAATATGTATCAACTCTTTTTTTGAACCGTTCACTCCTTCTTGAGTTATCCTGGTTTGTCCTTCGAACATGTTATAGTCTTTTTGTGTTATAGTGCTGAAGGGTATTATATTTTCTTCCCATACGTCTGCCGTGTTGACCCTTGTTATATTTATTTCTAAAATATTATATGAACTTAATTCTGTCGTAGGCTCGATGATGTCCCTCTGGCCAAGAGATATTTGGCCATCAGATAAAACATCTCCTATAGTACCACCCCAACTACGAATAGTCTTAGTTTCATCATCAACATTTACTTTGTATGAGGGGGCTCTTTTAATAATAAGGAGTTGACCAGCTGCATTATACTCAGCAGGATCAAGGATTAACTCTGCAGAAATTTTGTCTTCTGGATAAAAATTAATATCCAACTGTTTTAAAATTTCGCTAGGTTCAGAATATGCCGAATAAGCAATGTGCTCCTGATTGTTATCGGATATGAGAACTGGTACGGCTCGAATAACCCTAATTTCAGTTTTCTTTCCAGTTAAAATTGATTCAACGGGCGGTTCGGTAATATCGTACTCCCCAAATATTATCCCGCTTTGACGGATAGCACCCCCTACTGTATTTTGCGTTGATACGAAATCAATTTTTTTATCGTCATATTTAATAATTACAGGAGTATTAACAACAGCGACAAAACTGTCGCTATATGCACCTTTAGCACCAAGTATCATAATAAAAAAGGCCAATAAATAAAAAGTGAACTGGAAATTCTTACGTCCAAAAATCCCGTTTAACAGGTCCCTCGTATTTAGTAGTATATTCATCTAAATTAAAATCTCTTTGACAAAAATATTGTAGATTCGTTTTTGTTCTTTGTCAATCAACCCTATAACCATAACTACAAGAAACCACACTCACCTTCGTTCCTTTATCTATCTCTGATTCTAGGGAAATATCTCCGTTTAAATAATTGGCTATCTGTTTGGCGATATAAAGGTTAGTACCCATGCCTTCATAATCAAATCTAAGGGTAGATGTTCCCCTAACGAAAGGCTTAAAGAGAAGGTCTTTGGCTTCTTCAGTCATTCCAATTCCGTCGTCTTCCACGGTTATGGTAGTTCGATTATCTACTGTCTCCCAGTTGATAATGATGCTTCCTTTGTCTTTAGAAAACTTGATAGCGTTATCGATGATACTGAAGATAATGAACAAGAACTTATCTTTGTCAGTTATTATGATTGTGTCCGATTTAGAAAGTTTAACCTTAATCCCCTTTGCCTTTATATCTTCTTGCCTAGCCTTGATATAATCGTTGACTGTTCGGTATAGGTCAATTTCTCTCGGTTTAATAAGGGCTCCTTCGGATTTGATACTGCTAATCAGCGTGAATTTGTAGATCATCTGCTTTAGGTCGGAGAGGCCTTTGTATATCTCAGTCTTGTGTTCTGTTTGACCTACCGAAGGAAGGACGGTTTCTAACGGAATCATTTTTGCATTAACATCCCTTGCAACTTGCTCCATGAAGGTATTTCTAGCATCATCGATGACTTTCTGAAGCTTAAGCTCTTTCTCATATTTTTGATTCTTGATCCTTTGGGTTTGGCGTTTCCTGAAGTTAGAAAAGAAAAGCTGAGCAAGAACGAGAAAGGCAGCTACTTCGGTCATAAGATTAATAGTGTAGAGATCAATCTTGGCGATATTGATAAACAAGTAGTTGGTAAGAAGGGAGATACCTCCGATTAGGATGATCGGTAGCCATAAGTAAGGAGAGGCATAAATCTTGATCTTCTCCTCTTTAATATCTGGAATAGTTATCTCGTTTAGATATCTATTAGAGGATATATCAGAAAAGATCTCCTCTACTTTGGTATTTAGGTCTTTAAGGGCGTTTGAGAGGTCGGTTTGCTTTTCTTTCTCAACTTTATCCAGGGTAAACATAAGATCAATGCCAGTAGAGATGATTGTTAACGGGGTTCTTAGGTAATGAGAAGATAATCTGACGAAGTTTTCTTTCTGGACTCCGATAGCTTTCTCGAGATCGATAAGCTTTATCATCTCTTGAGCGTTCTTACCTTCTTCCTTGGTTTGTTTGATTAATCTGCGGATAAGATAGATAAGGAGGGCGAAAAGTAGCCAAGGGAACACTCTGGCTAGGGCAGGAGGAACCATCCCCAAAAAGTTACCAAGACCCTTTGAAGAAGTGAAGTATGAGGTTATCTTGTAGTTTACTTTAGCTATTGCATCGGATGAGGTAGAAAGAAAAGCTACGACATAGGATTTAATGGTTTTAAAGAATCCGTCATGATTATTATTATCTGAATCGCTCTCCGAAGAAGAGTTTGACTTTTCTGCTGTTTCTTCTCTGGTTGTCGTGGTTGTGGTACTGGTTGTAGGTGTAGTTTCGTCTGCGATATTCTCGTCTACGGGTTGAAAAGGAGTTAGAGGAGATGATTTTGGTTTGGTTGTAGTTGGAGTAGGAGGAGTGGTGGTGGGAGGGATAGTGGTTGGCGGTGACGATCCGCTATCTGCACAAAGAGAGCTCCCTAGAGCACTAAATTCGCAAATCTCTATTTCAGAAGCAACTCGTACAGGCACCAACTTATCTAGGCTCCAACCAATTCCAAGAGCGTAGTCGTCATTACCACCCCAACAATAAACATATCCATTATTATTAAGAGCACATGAATAATCATATCCTGAAGAAATCTCAATAATATTTTCCAAGACTCCAACGCCATTATTTCCCAATACCTGCACTGGCGTAAGGCTATTAATAATAGTATTTATACCTAGCTCTCCTTCCTGATTTCTTCCCCAACAATATACAAGTCCGTCAAATGTAAGTGCACAGTTATGATTCCAGCCTCCGCTAGTTTCTTGAACGTTCTGCAAATAACCTAGGTTATTCACCCCATGAACCTGAACTGGATAATCCCGTTGAGCAGTCGTATTGTCCCCTAACTGACCTCCTCCATTGTATCCCCAACACCAAACGGTTCCATCGCTCAATGTAGCACATGAGCTAGAAACCATGGTATCGATTTTATCAATATTGCCAAGATATCCAACACCGCCTGTACCATAAACTTGCACTGGCGTAGAGCTGTAGGCACTAGCAGTTCCTCCTAGCTTGGAATTCGCGTTGTCACCCCAACAATATGCACTACCACTTGAGCTAATTGCGCAAGTATGTAACCAAAAAGTATCAACATCAAGTATATTAGTCAGATAACCTGTTCCTCCAACGCCTACCACCTGGACGGGTGTATTTGAGTTATTTGTAGAATTATTACCTAGTATACCTCTATACCCCCATCCCCAACAGTAAACCGTACCATCAGTTTTAAGCGCACAAGAAAATCGTCGTCCAGTTGTTACAGTTTCTACATCGGTTAGATAACCTGTTCCTCCAACGCCTACCACTTGGACGGGTGTATAACTATCCGAGTAGCTTTCATCTCCTAGTTGGCCATAGGCATTCGTTCCCCAACACCATACGGTTCCATCAGTTTTGACCGCACAACTATGTTCGTTTCCCCAATCAACCGATCTCACACTATCCATGTATCCAAGTCCGTTAGGGCCTGGAATTTTCTTCGGATAAATGGACTCTAGAATAGATTGAGATACGCCCCAACATAACAATGAACCATCCGATTTGATTACACAAGACTGAAGATTAGAGCCAACGTTAAGAGATATTACATTATCTAAGTAGCTAGTAATTTCACCTTGATACAAAACCGCGGTTGGCAATAAGGATGTGTTCCAAGTACCATTACCAAGAGTATAATCACCCCACAAATAAATCCGCCCATCGTTACTAATTGACGCAACACCTCCAAATCCAACATCTAAATCAGTAATTCCGGTAAGACTTCCGCTACCGCTATGGTCTTTTACCTGTACTGGGGTATTACTGTCATTTGAAGTACCATCCCCTAGCGCTCCGTCTCCAAACCAATTACTACCCCAGCAATTCACTGTTCCATCATTTTTCAAAGCACATGCAAAACCTTGCCCGACCCCAATTTTCTTTACGTCCGTCAGATATCCGTCGCCGCCTACTCCGAGAACTTGAACTGGCGAATAACTATCAACATTTTGTCCATTCCCCAATTCGCCGTCACTACCATAACCCCAGCAAAAAACCGTGTTTTCGTTCGATAAAGCACAAGAGTAAAAATCTAGCGCGACTGACTTGATGTTTTGCAAATACCCCGTACCCCCAACTCCAACTACCTGTATCGGGGTATAGCTGTCAACACTTTCCGTCCCATTTCCTAGTTCGCCCCCGAAATTACTACCCCAACACCATACGGTACCGTCGTTTTTTGCTGCGCAAGTGGTATTTTCTCCCATCGATATTGAACGCACATTAGTTAGATACCCCAAACCACCCTGACCGACAACCTGGATAGGAACATTACTTTGAACGTCAGCCAAACCGTTTCCAAGCTCACCAGCCCAGTTATATCCCCAACACCAGACAGTACCATCATTCTTCAAAGCACAAGTAGAGAAAGCATCGGAACCTATAGTTATCTCAACAATATCACTTAAGAATCCTACCCCACCGGCACCCATAACCTGCACAGGCGTCCGACTATATTCTTCGTTCATATTATCACCGAGTTCTCCCTCATAGTTATATCCCCAACACCAGACAGTACCATCATTCTTCAAAGCACAAGTATGGCCTTCTCCTATTTCTACCGTCTTGACGTTATTTAGATATCCAATACCTCCAGGACCCACTACTTGAATTGGTGTAAGTGCGTCTTTAGTAAACATCCCTTCGACAGTAGGTATTCCTAGGCGGTTCTCATACATGTTCCAGCCCCAACACCAAACCGTGCCATCACTTCTCACTACGCACGTATCTTCCTCACCAACATCAACGCTAACGTTTTCAATACCAGCAAATGCATTCCCAGCACCAAATAAATATTTCCTGAGTTCTGTTGATGAGTATGCTTGAAAGCTAAGCATACTAAGAACTAATATAAATACCGTAAGATATTCAAGCTTTTTTGTAACTTTATAATTTTTTATATTAGAACAAGCATTTATATATAAATTATTAAATTTATATCCAAACAACCCTTTGCCCTCCAAGGTTTTAAAAATCTAATACCTAATATAGATAATAACAATCTATTATCCCTACGTAAAGAAAAAAGCCTACTTAACTTTTTTCAATTTTGCATAAGAAAGTGAGAGCCATTTAGTTCCATAATTCTCAAAAATTACAGTAATTTCATCTCCGTCAATCGCAGTTACCTTGCCCTTGCCAAATTCCTTATGCGAAACAAGATCACCGGAATTAAAATAACCGCTAATCGCTTCTTCCGGTACATCATTTACATCTTTCTTAAATAGTGACTCATAACCGGTAATAATCCCAGCTGGTATGTCCGCAAGAAACCTGCTAGGAGAATTCGACTGAGTTCTCCCGTAAAGTAGCCTGCTATTAGCGAGAGTAAGATACAGCCGTTCTTTTGCTCTGGTAAAACCTACATAGCAAAGTCTTCTTTCTTCTTCTAACTGCATAGGATCAAAAGATGAATTTGCGTGTGGGAAAAGATTCTCCTCCATGCCAATCAAAAATACCGCCCTAAATTCAAGTCCTTTTGCTGCATGAAGGGTCATCAGAGTAATTGCCTCTTCTGTCGGATTCCAGTTATCTATGTCAGCGACAAGAGATATCTCCTCCAAGAAGTTTTCCAAATTTGAATCTCCATAGTTTGAAACATATTCAGCCGCTACCGAAAGCAATTCTTTCAAATTTTCTATGCGCTCCGCATTCGTAATATTACCGTCATCTAAAAATGCCTCGTATCCGCTCTTCTTAATAGTTAGCTCGATTAATTCCGGTAAGGTTTCGACTTTCCTCGATTTTCGTAAAACTTCTAAGGTACGAGCGAAATCGCTTAACGCGATAATAATCTTGGAACCTAAGGAAAGTTCGTTAACTCTTTCGAGAGTTTCAGAAATAGTTAAATTATTTTCTCTGCCGAAATCAATAAGTTTTTTTAGACTAACAGCACCGATACCCCGAGGTGGAATATTAATAATACGCTCAAAAGCCACCCAGTCATCATCAGAATTCACAACTCTGAGGTATGCTATCATATCCTTGATTTCTTTGCGTTCATAAAATCTAAACCCGCCGACAATACGATAAGGCACATTGAACTTGAGAAGCTCTGCCTCTATTGCTCGTGATTGTGCATTAGTCCTGTATAAAATAACAATATCATTTAACCGATAATTTTCTTCGCGTATTAATCTTTCGGTTTCTCTAATAATATATCTGCCCTCGTCTTGTTCATTCAAAGCATCGATTAGAACTATCGGGTATCCTGTTTCGTTTCCAGTCCAAAGTTTCTTTTCGCTTCTATTTTCATTTTTTGAAATTATTTGATGTGCAGCATCTAAAATAACTTTTGTGGAACGATAATTTTGTTCTAGCTTGACAAGTTTAGCATTTGGATAATCACGCTCAAAGTCTAAAATATTCCGAAAATTTGCTCCGCGCCAACTATAAATGGACTGCCAGTCATCACCGACGACGCAAAGATTTTTATGCTCTTTTGCAAGTAGCTTTGCAAACATATATTGTGCATGATTTGTGTCCTGATATTCGTCGATGTGTATATATCTCCAAATCAATTGATATTTTCTCAAAACCTCCGGAAACTTCATAAAGAGAATGATCGTTTGCATTAGCAGGTCGTCAAAATCTAGAGCATTGTTTCTCTTCAATATTTCTTGATACTTAGGGTATACTTGTGCCACAAATTCTTGCACATAACCAGTTGCCATGGACGCATATTTGTCAGAATCCATGAGTTCATTCTTCGCTCCCGAAATAAATGATTTAATAGTCTGGACCGAGATCTTGTTGTCTTCTGCAGACATACTCCGAATAGCTTGTTTAATCGCTGACTGACTGTCAGACTCGTCATAAATCGCAAAGCTTCTCTTATAGCCTAAGTAATGACCATCTTCGCGCATGATTTTCGCGCAAATAGAATGAAAAGTTCCCATTGTCGGCAAGACGCTTGGCATACCAAAGTCTTTATAATTATTTACATTAAAATTCGCACCGATAAGTGCAGCCACCCTGCTTGACATCTCTTTAGCTGCTTTATTTGTGAAAGTAACTGCAAGAATATTTTGCGGTAAGACGCTTTTTTCTAAAATCAAATATGCAATTCTATGTGTAAGCGCCTTTGTCTTTCCACTTCCCGCACCAGCCAAAATCAAAACTGGCCCCTCTGTGGCCAGAACTGCTTCCCTCTGCTGTTCGTTTAGTCCTTCTAAAACATTTTTCACAACAAGTATTATAACGCCAAATTAGTCATTAATATAGTGTACGAAATTAAATTTATTTTGAAAAATTCCCCCGGAAAACTGTTCGTCCCGAGGACCGACTATTTTAAAAAGGTATTCTTTCTAGGAAAACCTTATAATATATCGAAAAAAGAATAATCTTTTTAAAAAGGAGTTCAGTTTTTCTTGAACTTTGCGCTACTTTATTTCAAGAGAAAGTGATAAGGAGGATAATAGATCCCCGCGTTCGCGAGGATGACAAGTGGTTGAGATTCTTCGACTTCGCTCAGAATGACAGGGAGGCGAGGATGACAAAAAGACAGACAAAAAAGTAGTTCTCGGCTTCGCCTCGAACAATATTCTTCGAACAGAGTGAGAAGTTACAAGACAGTTCTCATTGCATTCGGACAATATTCTTCGAACGAAGTGGGAAGTTCTCTTTCCTGGTAGTTTTCACATTCGTTCGAACAATAAACCCCTTGAAAAACTGTTCGTCCCGAGGACCGACTATTTTAAAAAGTTATTCTTTCTAGGAAAACCTTATAATATATCGAAAAAAGAATAATCTTTTTAAAAAGGAGTTCAGTTTTTCTTGATTCTTTGATTACTTTCTCATCAAGGAGAAAGTAATAGAAATGAGATCCCTCGACAAGTCCTCCAACGGAGTCCGACACGAACTCATTGGAGTCGTCGGACAGAATGACAGAAAATTTACTTTTTTAGTCCTTTACTCTTATTGCCATATCAGGGCAAATATTTTCGCATTTTTTACACTGAATACACTTAGAAATGTCACATTTAATCGATGGTTGTCCAAAGTGTCCCAAGACTTTATCATCCCAATCAAGGCATTTCACTGGACATACTTCCTTACAAAGCCCACAACTTTTGCAATACTCAGGAAATTGAGTCCACTTTTTACCTTTTTCTTCAAATTTTTTTGGTTCTCTATTCATACTCAATTCCTCTTATTTGTAGGCATCTTTTGCTAGTTTATATCCTAATTCTAGCGCCCTTTTATTAAAACTTCGCATTTCCGGTTTCTGAACATACTTATCCTTAAAATCAACTTCGAGCGCTTCCTCTATGCCCTTCAGATTCAAACCAACTGTTTCGGACAAAAGCGCTCCAGCCAAAATCATATTGAATGTTTTGGGAGTCAATTTCTCATTTGCAATTTTCGTTGCTGAGATGGCGATCTTTTGAGCTGTAATATCGGAAATTTCCGAGCTCTTAATAAGTCCGTCATCGTAAATATAAATCGTGTCGTCTCCGATGTATTGTTTTGTTCTCTGGACCGCCCTAGAGCACATAACAACCAGGATATCAGCAGTAGAAAATTTCGGAAATCCGATCTCCTCTTCTCCGTATTGAAGGAATCCCAAAGAAACTCCGCCCCTCTGCTCAACTCCATAATTGGGCATATAAGTAACGTGCAAATTTGCATTAAAGGCTGCGTGAGTAAAAGCATGAGCAATACGCTGAACACCTTGCCCACCTTCACCTGCGATTAAAATTCTAAAATTATTTCTATTCATTTATTACCCCTGTTTTGAAGGTCTCGCTCATTTTTCGAGCAAACTCTATTGTTTCTGCGGCATTTGTTTTCCAGTTGGTAGGACACATCGAAATTACTTCGACAAGTGCAAAATTACCTTTGATCTGAGCTTCAATTGCTTTTTTCATCATCATTTTAAGCCCCGGCAAGTTTAAAACGGTTGCTCTTGCAAGATATGCATGTTCATGAGCAACTTCCTTCACTAATTCAGGTCCGAAAATTGGTTTTTCATTGGTAAACTCTCCGCCCGGCGTCGTATCGGTTACTTCTCCAGGCATTGTAGTAGGTGCAGCCTGACCTCCTGTCATACCATAAAGAGTATTGTTAACTCCAATGATTGTAATTGGCTCGTTTCTGTGGGCAGCGTGTAACAAGCTTTGAAGGCCGATAGAATAAAGCCCGCCATCACCAGCGATACCCAAGGAGATACTATCTTTTTCAGCTCTTTTATAGCCCGAGAGCAGTGGTGTCACCCTGCCATGATGAGTCTGAAAGGTATCTATGTCAAAATAATCCCAAGCCAAAAGATTGCAACCAATGTCCAAACCAATAAAAGTCTTTGTAGCGATTTCCATTTCATCGATTACTTCGCCTAAAATTTTCAAAGTTAAGCCATAACCGCAACCAGGACAAAAGTTACTCGGTTTAGAATCAACTTTTAAGCTTTTTGGCATCCTTGGTTCAAGCATTTATAACCTCTTTTGTCTTTATTTCAATTTCTTCAGTTGTAATTCCTTCAACGGGCTTATAGAACCTTTTAAATGTCGCATCGGTTGATTGAGCAAGCGTTTCTCTGACAATCCTACCAAAATGACCGGCGCTTGATTCTACGATCAATACGAATTTAGCTTTTTCTACTGATTTAATAGCATTTTCTGCATCAAACGGTCGCATTGTAATAGGTCTAAACAAACCTGCCTTGACCCCTTCTTTTCTTAGGTTTCTGACAGCAATTTTGGCAGCATATCCTACTGTGCCCCACGCGAAAACAACAATTTCGGCGTCAGCTGTTTCGTAAGATTCTGACTCAACCAATTCTTTGCTAGCAATAGCAAAATCGTTAAATAATACCTTTAGATAGTCAGCTAGTTCATCCTCTCTTGAAAAACAATTGCGCATATTTTTTACAGGACCATTTAAGACTATTGGGGTAGCTTGAACTTGAGACAATTTCTCCTCTACATTTACTTCGCTTTGCGTTTTGGAAAGATAGCCGTCCCCAAGAATAATTGTTGGGAATCTATACTTCCACGCTGCATTAAAAGCTTTTTGTGTAAGAAGATATAATTCTTGCAAATTGGAAGGCGCATACACTATCCTAAGTCCCTCCCCATTACCACCAAAACGTGCCAAAGTTAACTCTTGTTGAGAAAATAAAACAGTCCCTGTGGAAGGCCCTCCACGCTGTCCTATATACGCTACAAACGGTATTCTCTGCGATTCGGCTAGAGATAAGGGATCCTGCATTAAAACGTGTCCTATGCCAGCTGTTGTAGTCCAAGCCTTTTTTCCGGCCAATACTGCACCAATAACCGCCATTCCAGCCGCTGTTTCATCCTCTGTCTGTAGGAAACCTAGGTTTTTATTTTTAACCGCTTCTTTTGCCCACCCGCTCAAAACCTCCGTTGTTGGCGTAATTGGATAGCCAGCAAAAAAATTAGCACCTGCAACCAGCGCCGCCCTAAGAACTACTTCATTACCTGTTAGTAACAATCTATTACTTTTATTAGCCCCCAAGAACCCTCCTCAATATTATAATATTAATCGAATTATCACTTTTTGAAAATAACTTTTGCGTCTAGACCGTAAATCGTCTTGCTGGTTTCTTCAATTCGAAGAGGGTTAATATCTATTTCCATAATTTGGTCAAAGTCTGTCATCATAATAGAAAGTGAAGAGATAATCCTGGCTATTGGCAAGATGTCATATCTCTCTCCACCTCTGAAGCCGTCAAGCAACTTGAAAGATCTGATCCCTTTAATCATATCTATTGCTTTCTCGATACTCAAAGGAGCAAGTCCTAATTTAAAATCTTTGAGAATCTCAATATAAATACCTCCGAGACCAAACATAACAACTGGCCCGAAAACAGGATCTCTTTTCGCGCCGATCGCAACTTCGATTCCTGGCTCCACCATCTTAGAAACAGAAACTCCCATAATTTTGGCGCTTGGATCATAATGTTTAACGCTAAGAAGTATTTTTTTGAACTTCCTTTCTAACGTTTCCGGATCGCTAATATTCAATTCTACACCGCCGGCATCAGTCTTATGCAAAATATCTGGAGATGCTATTTTGAGAACAACCGGATACCCGATTTCTTTAGCAAAGCATTGAGCTTCTTCACAAGTATTTGCTATTCTAGGCACTAAAACTGGAATATCGTAAGCCTTCATAAGTTCAGAAATCTCTATATCATTAAGATTTGTATTAAGCCCTACTATTTTCTCTGCCATTTCTTTGCCACTTGGAGAAAAATTATTTTTTTCCTGATTCTTATTAAGGTTAGATGCGTATAAAATAAGCTTGTCAACCGCACGAACTGCTCTATCAGGATAAAGAAAAGTCGGAACGTTCCCTTCGGCTAAAACAATTTCAGCTTTTTCAAAACTCTTACCGCCCAGAAGCACCACTATTGCTTTTCCCATCCCTTCTTCAACAATAATTTTTGCTATGTTTTCGGCATCCGTGCTTGTTTGCGGCGTTAAAATTATTATATCCATTCCCGATGAATTGCCTTCGTTTAATATCGGCAAGACAGCTTTGAACCTTTTACTATCTGCATCTCCTAATATATCAAGCGGATTTGAAATACTAGAGCCCAAAGGCAATACTCGCTCAAGTGCATTTCTCTGTCTTTCAGAAAGATTATAAAAAAAGATATTCTTATTCTCCTCCATTGCATCAGTTGCCATTACTGCTGGTCCACCAGCATTAGTAATTATCAAGACTTCCTTGTTCTTTGGAAGCTCCATGGTAGAAAAAATCGTTGCCCATTCAAAAATATCTTCCAGTGAATCCGCCCTTATTATTCCCGCTTCTTCAAAAGCTAAATCAAGAATGATATCGTCGGAAGCAATAGCCCCTGTGTGGGAACTTGCTGCTTTTTGTCCTCTTGCACTTCTTCCTGATTTTAGTAATATGAATGGCTTTCTGCTCGTTAGTCTTTTAGCAAGTTCTAAAAAGCGTTTTCCATCACTGATCGACTCAAGATAGCCAACAACCACCTTCGTCTCTTTGTCGCTCGCCAGATATTCTATGAACTCGTTTTCGTTTAAACTAGCTTTATTCCCCAAGCTAATAAAATGAGAAAATCCTACTCCCTCTTTTTCTGCCCAATCCAAAATAGCAGTACAGGTAGCTCCGCTTTGGGATAATACAGCAATATTCCCTTTTTTAGGCATTTTTTTCGCAAAAGAAGCATTGAGGGAATATGTTGGATCAATAATACCGAGACAATTCGGTCCCAGTATTTGGATATCATATTCTTCTGCAATATTGATGATTTCTGTTTGCCGACTTATTCCCTCTTCACCTGCTTCTCCAAATCCAGCAGAAATTATTATTACATTTTTAACTTTCTTTTTCCCGCATTCCAAAATCACTTCCGCAACAATTTTTGCAGGAACTACGATAACAGCAAGACTGATTTCATCGATAATTCCACCAACACTAGGATAGACCTTATGGCCTAAAATATTATCCTCATTTGGATTAACGGGATAAATTCTTCCTTTGTATCCTCCATCGATGATATTCTTTACAAGATTAAATCCAATCTTCTCTGGGTTTGAAGAAGCACCAATTATAGCCACAGATTTTGGGTTAAGAAAATCTCTGTTGAGCAAAATATCCTCCTATCTTGATTAACCGAGTCCGCCTGGAATCGTTGTAGCCGGTGTTATAGCCTTTGTTGTGGTTGTAGTGGTTGTCGTTGTAGTCGATGGAACAACTATTTGCTTCGTAGTCGTCGTTGCCGAAGGAATTGTGGTAGTAGTTGAAGAAGGAACGGTTGTAGACGTCGTAGAAGGAGTAAGAGGAGCTGGCCCCTGATTTAGCGTATTAATCTGTTCTTCAATTTCCGAAAGTTTTTTCTCTTGTTCATCAATCTTCTTGTCATAATACAACCCTGAAAAATAATAGCTTAGAAACCCGACTATTGCTGCAACAGCTATTCCTCCAAAGAGAATCATCAAAATAGCTTTTACGTTCAAAGGCTCCTTCTCGTTTATCTTTACCGAAGGAGTCATCGGTTCTTTAGGTTCAACCGGAGCAAAATGAGGAGCTTGGGACCCAACGCTAGCCGGATTCGTTACGCCATTCGCATCATCTTCTTTTTCTAAAATGTCTTTCGGCGGTAATTCGTTGAACTTCGACTCAGGTTTTGGTTCAATTTTTATCTCTTGTAGCTTTGGATCCAGATTTGATAGATTTTCCCCGTTGTCAAAATCCTTTTCAGGCGGGACGCTTCCTACTAGTTTCTGATTCGCCAATCTGTCATATTCGTCATTTCCAATCCTCTCTACTTTTCCCGGATTATCGCCCGCTAAGTTGATTCGCGTACTATCTGGTCTATCAAACCCGTTATAAAATCCTGCTCCAGAAGAAGTAGGCGTCGAGGCCGTATTTGAAGTTTGATTAAGATCGCCCCCTTCTGAAGGCGGTTCCGGTGTTTGTGCATTTGGATTAATCGTATCGACCATTTTATGCTCCTAAAGTAAGTGTTGATACCATTTTTTGCAGATCTTCTAAGTAGCCGCCGGGCTCACTTAGGACTACTGTTTTCCCGTTTATATCAAAAACGATCGTTGTCATTTGCGTATTTGAAATTACCGATATGTATGTATACTTCTTTCCAGCTATAGAACCGACATTCAGGTCTTCTTTTGTAGCCCCATCAATAGATGATAGCGCAGTGTTTATCTCTTCGAATGTTGAGCTAGAAACCGTCAATGTAACCGGAGCAAGAAAATCACTTCCCTCGGGTAATGTAGAAGGCAGGTCCTGATTACTAAAGGCAATTAACGATATGGCCTTCGTGTTATTGTTTGACCCGTAATTTTGGTATTTCCATCCCTTAGGGTATTTGATTTTAAACCCATTATTGGTATCAAGATAATATGACCATTCTTTTGTTGGATCCTCAGGTGGTGCAGTGAGTGTAGTATATTCCTTGGAAATCCAACCCTCTGTTCCATTGTAAGTAATTTTGTACCAGCCATCAAGCTCTTCCGTTGATTCGACTCTTGTCTTATTCGGGATAATTGTCAGTCTTTCAGAATCAGAACTGTGATCTTTTCTTAAACTCAACCCGTTTTCTGCATTAATGTATAGAATCGTATTTGTTTTTAATGGGCGATCGCCAGTTTCGATATTGACCTCTACCTTTTGTCCGTTGGCAGGTTTAAGACTGCTTAACTTCAAGGCCCCAAAGCAAATCAGCAAAATCGCAAGCACTAGCACTACACCAAGAATTGACTTCAAACGGTTATTTGAAGATATTGGCTTTCTAGCTTTATACATCTTCCTGAACCCCACTTGTTTTTTTGATTTTTGATATTTTCCAAACATTATCTTCTTTTATAATATAAAAAAATCTAATTTCATATTCCGAGCTCCCCTTAACGGCAAAGCTCACGTTTACAATCGCATCTTCGTCAGAGATTGAAGTGTTAGTCTCCATAAGCAAAGGTTGATCTGTTTTAAAATCGAAATCAAGTGACTTCGTGGCAAAAACAACGTTGTATTGGCTTGACAGGTATAAGCTCGCCGCATCCTCATCGTTTCTATTTAGCTCATCGAAGAAATTATTTACAACATCAGATGGTCTGTAACCGTTTGCATCCACTTCTTTCTTTATCGCGTCCAACTCCATTTGTTTTTCATCTATTTTAGCCTGAACGATTTTATTTTCTTCCTTGTATTTAGATTGTCGGTATGACATAAGTCCAATACCGGAGCCAATAACCAAAAGGGTCATTACTAAACTTAAAATTAAAATTATTGTTTTATTCATCTCCCTCCCAAGGTTGTAAAAAAATTCTTGCTAATAACTAATTTCCGCCTTTTTTCATTTTAGCACTTAGACTCCGTATTGTCATCAATCCAGCCTGTGCGCCAATAAATCTTATTACGTTTGCCGAATTAAAAGAAGCCATCTCCATGCATTGCCTTACATCAAAGCCCCTTATCATGCCAGTCACAAAAGTAGACCCAAAAGCATCTCCGGCACCAGTAGTTTCAAGAACTTCTACCTTTTTGATTGGCTCAAAGTATTCATTCTTTCCATCAATAGCATACGATCCCTTGTGCCCATCAGTTATAACCACAATCCCGCCAGTCATCTCATAAAGCGTCCTGAGCAAGCTCTTTTCGTCGCAAAAGTCAACGTTTCCGTCTTTCGAAAGAGCCAGTTTGGTTGCTTCATTTCTATTCAATATCAGCACGTCTGTTTGTGAGAGAAAATCAGCCAGACCGCTATATCCAAGCGATAACTGTTCACTGCCTGGGTTCCAAGCTATCTTAATCCCTTTTTCTTTTTTCAAAGTAAAAATTTTGGGGATAAGAGCAGTTGACTCGCCGGTAAGCGAAGAAAGATATATCCACTTAGATTTTAGCTTTTTCCAATTTTTTATATTGATATAGTCGTTCGATCCCCTATGTAAAAACATTATATGATCTTCACCCGGAACATCTATGATTATCGAGAGAGCGGTATGGTTGTTTTTATCCCTATTCACAAACTTACAATTAACTCCAGCTTTCTTGAGATCACCAAGAACCAAGTCTCCTGTCCCCTCAGAACCTATATTTACTACTGTCGCTGTCTTAAGTCCTAATAGCGAAAATGAAATTGCCGTGTTCGCACCTGCACCGCCATATGTAAATAATGAATTTTCAGGAATGATTTTAGAGCCATATTCAAATGCTAAAAATTTTTTTCCCGGTATTACTGTATCATCTATTACCCTTCCTTCTCTCGTCAAGAAAAAGACGTCTCTAGATACACTGCCTATAGTAATCACATCTAGCATAAATTATTTCTCTCCTGATTTTATTTTATCTAGAATTGAGCTCTCTGTCATCTCCTTTGGCTTTTTCACGGACATCAATTCAAGAATAGTTGGTGCGACATTTCCAAGCTTTGGCTCTATCACCTCTTTTATTTTATATCTGTTTCCAATATAGATAAATGGCACCTTGTTTGTAGTATGTGCCGTATGAGGCTCGCCATCGTCTGTTTTCATCTTTTCCGCATTACCATGGTCGGCAATAATTAAAGTTTCGTAATTAAATTTCTCTGCCATTTTCACAATTTTCCCCAGGCATTCATCAACTTTTTCACAAGATCTTACAACCGCTTCTACATTCCCCGTATGCCCTACCATATCTGCATTTGCAAAATTAGCAACTATAAAATTGTAGCGACCTATATTATTAAGAATCCCTTCACAAACACCTTTTGCGTTCATCTCGGGAGCAAGATCATAAGTAGCGACTTTTGGAGAAGGGACTAAAACCCTTTTTTCATGAGGAAACGGCTTCTCGCTCCCTCCGTTGAAGAAAAAAGTAACATGCGCATACTTTTCTGTTTCTGCAATATGAAGCTGCGTAAGACCGTTATTTGACAATACTTCCGCAAGGCAATTTTTTATTATTTGCGGCTCAAAGGCTACTGCCTTTACCGGGAGGTCCTTTTCATATTCGGTCATTGACACAAAATACAGATTATCAAAAATCTTTCTTCTAACAAAACTGTCAAACTTCTTCTGGATTAGTGCTTTAGTGATCTCCCTTGGTCTATCCGATCTTATATTAAAGAAAATGACGGCGTCTTTGTCCTTAATCAACCCCTCTTTTTTTATGATTACAGGCTCAATAAATTCGTCAGTAATATTTTTTTTGTAAGAATCATTAATTGCTATTTTAGCAGATGGGGCCTCTTTCGCTTCTCCCATAACCAACATTCCATAAGCTTTTTCTACCCTATTCCACCTATTATCCCTATCCATCATATAATATCTGCCGCAAACAGTTGCAATTTCCCCGACTCCGATTCTTTTAATCTTTGACTCTAACTGGACGACATACCTTAGGGCACTCTTTGGATCAACATCCCTACCGTCGGTTATTACATGTATGAACACACTCTCGACCCCCACTTTTTTTGCTAGCTCAAGAAGGGCATAAAGATGATTTTGATGCGAATGAACGCCACCAGGGCTAACAAGCCCTATTAAATGAAGAGAATTTTTAGTTCTTTTTGCATACTCACAGGCGTCTACAAGTGCTTTGTTTTTAAAGAAGGACTTGTTATCAATAGCCCTATTAATCCTTGGAAGATCCTCAAGAATTACTCTGCCAGCGCCGATATTTGAATGCCCAACTTCAGAGTTGCCAATTTGTCCTTCTGGCAGGCCGACAGCAATCCCCGACGCCGCAAGCTCGATATGCGGATACTTTTTCCAATACAAATTATAGTTAGGTAAATTTGAAAGCGAAATAGCGTTGCTTTCGCTTGCAGGAGCTATACCCCAGCCATCCAAAATAATAAGCAAAACATTTCTGTTCATTAAAGATTAGTTCCCATTTAATTTATACACAAATCGGTCTATTTTGTATTTTCTAGAATTTCATTTTCTATTTCAATCAGACGATTATACTTTGCTGTTCTTTCTCCTCTTGCTGGTGCGCCAGCTTTCATTTGAGCGACACCCGTAGCAACTACAAGATCCGCTATAAAAGAATCGGGAGTTTCTCCGCTCCTATGCGAAATCATCGCTTTATAACCATTTTGGGTTGCCAATCTAATCGCATCAAGAGTTTCCGTAATTGTTCCGACTTGATTAATTTTAATTAGTACAGCATTTGCAACTCCATGATCAAGTCCCTCTCTTATCCTGGATACATTGGTAACAAAGAGATCGTCACCTACGAGCTGAATCTTATCGCCTATCCGTTCGGTCATAAGCTTCCACCCTTCCCAATCATCCTCTGCAAGTCCATCTTCTATAGAAATAATTGGATACTTTGAGATAAGCTCCTTGTACCAACTAGTAAGCTGTAATGAGGAAAGTGCCACATTTTCACTAGCTAAAATATATTTTTTATCCTTGCTGTCTTCGTATATTTCCGATGCTGCGATATCCAGAGCGATTGAAACATCCTCGCCTTTTCTATAGCCAGCTTTTTCAATAGCTTCCAAAATAATCTCTATGGCTTTTGTGTTTGAATCAAGATTTGGAGCAAATCCCCCCTCATCACCAAGCCCTGTTTGGAGACTCATTCCCTTTAACAAATTTCTTAGAGAGCTGTATACCTCACTGGCAATCCGGACTCTATCAGCAATCGTTTTTGCATGAGGGACAATCATTGATTCCTGAATATCGATATTATTTTCAGCGTGTTTACCACCGTTTATTATATTAAAATACATCTCTGGCAAAATATACTTTTCCTTTGAAACTTCTCTACTATCTCGCCAAATTCCATCGTTCTCATAAATAGAATATAAATATTGATAAAGAGGAATATTCAAAGCATTTGTCGCCGCTCTAGTCGCAGCGCCCGAAACCGCAAGAATTGCATTTGCCCCCAAATTACCCTTATTTTCAGTGCCATCGAGCTTGATTAAAACGTTATCTAATGTTCTTTGGTTTGTAACTTCAAGGCCAACGACAGCCTCTTTTATTGGTCCGACAATATTAGCTATCGCTCTTTCTACACCGAGACCGTTATATTTTTTTTTGCCGTCCCTTAACTCAAGCGCTTCATGTATACCGGTAGAAGCTCCGCTAGGAGCTGCAAACTCCCCCCAAACACCGCCAACACTTACGTAAGCTTTGATCGTAGGGTTGCCCCTTGAATCAAGTATTTGTATAGCCTTAACGTCAGTTATTTTCATCAGACTTCCTTATGTTTTAGTTCAAAAGAATTAATAAACTTGTCATAATCACTTGGAGCATCTGTCTTTGAAATTACCAATATTACATAAAGTTCTTTATTAATCAAAACCATTTTCCCGCTTGAATAGTTATCCCCTATTTTTACGAGAAACTCACATCCCTTGTTTTCTAAGAATTGCGCCTCTTTATTACTGACTATTTCTCCCGCACTATCACCCAACATTCCAATAAGTATCCCCTGATAGAACTCGTTTAAGCTTGTTACCACAAAATTGTCTGGTAGAGTGGAATATTGAAGAATATATTGCACATCGCTAACCGCAGAGGTAACATAGCTAGAACTTATTGTTGTACCAGATAAAGCAATATCATTTTGCGATACCACAGGGTCTCCCGGTAATGTTAATACAAATTTATCTGCAGGATCGCTATATTCTGTCCATTCGGGAATAGTAGTGGTTGTTACCAATTTATCCGCGGATACTTTTTTTGAAAGCGTATAGTAAGAATATACTCCCCCAAAGATAAGCCCGCCTACTAAGATTATTCCGAAAATAACGATTACTAGATATTTATTAGTTGTCTTAACTTCCGTATCTATATTCTTTTTTCTGTCTTCCTGAATAGGGATTTTCTCATCAAAGATAGGATTCCTAAAAATATCGGAATCAGTTTTTTTAGTGCCTTCTGCTGAGCTAAAAGGATCCATTGGCGGCGTCATTTCTTCTAGATGAGTAACGGAATTATCTTTTTGGGTAGAGAGAACTTTTTGAGTACCTTTATTGCTCAGCGGAGTACTATTCTTATTAATATTTCCTTCAAAATCAGAGCTATTTTGGTAAGAATTCTGACTAGATTGTGTTACAGTATTATTTTTGATAATACCGTCCATCGATCTAGGCGTACCACTAGAATTCTTAGGACCATTTATTGACGTCGATGACGAGGAAGCTGCCCCCTGGGCGCCATATGATTGCGAGATGTCAGCTCCACTAGAACTTTTTTTGACATCGTCACTTATAATGTCGATCAACCGACCATTGCCATCAAGATCAGGAAGGCCATTATCACTAGCCAGTACCTCACTTTCAGGGATTTCAATACCACAATCGGTACACACATACCGGTTTCCAGCTAAAACAATCTCTTTTTTACATTTTGGACAAAGCAATTAATCCCCCTAGCTTTATTCTTTATCTAGATTAAGTTTCTTTTCTAATTCAAAGATTTCTTTTTTCATTTTACTAAGCTCGGTAAGCAATATTTTTTCCTCGACAGCAGCAATAAGATTTCTAGTGCTATCAATTACATCAGGGTTAACCGAAATAGATGTTGCTCCATATTCCACCATTTTCTGCGCAACCTCAGGATAAACGCTTGGCGCTTGTCCACAAATCGAACAGGTTACTCCATACTGAGAACAAACCTCAACGGTTCTTTTTATCATCCATTGCACTGCGGGGTACCTCTCGTCAAAAAGCTCGGCTACAATGCTTGAATCCCTATCAAGCCCTAAAGTTAACTGGGTAAGATCATTCGAACCGATTGAAACTCCATCAATTCCCATCTCACAATATTTATCGATCTCGATGACCGCAGATGGAACCTCAACCATTATCCAAAGTTTGAAGTCAGGATCCGTCTCTTTATTTAGCCCCGAGTCTTCAACGATTTTCTTAACCTTTGCAAACTCGTCTGTTCTTCTGACGAAAGGTATCATTAATTGAAGATTATTAAAGCTTTTTCTTACTCTCTTTATGGCTTCCAGCTCAAGAGCAAACTCTTCAGGATCCTTCAGGTAGCGAAAACACCCCCTGTAACCTATCATTGGATTGTCCTCCTCGGGTTCAAACTCCTCCCCGCCCTTTAGTCCGCGGTATTCATTTGTTTTGAAGTCAGTTGCTCTATAAACTACATTTCTTGGATGAAAAGCCCTTGCAAAAGTCTCGAGTCCTTCGGCTAATTTAGCTACATACTCCTCTTGGCGTCCTTCCTTGATCATCTTTTTGGGATGTTCTCCAATAGACTCCATAATGATAAATTCGGCTCTTAACAGACCCACGCCATCAACATTCATTGCCGAAACCTTTTCTGCTAGCTCTGGCTCACCTAGGTTTACGTATATTTTTGTTGCAGTTACAGGTGCAGAAGCCTGGATAACAGTACTTCCCTCTTTTGGCACTTCGGTTTTTTTAGCCTCAATCTTTCCCTCATATACCAACCCGTTTTTCCCGTCAACTGTTATTACCTGCCCATCTGTTAGTTGCGTAGTTGCCACTTCAGTTCCTACGACGCAAGGAATACCAAGCTCTCTAGAAACAATTGCTGCATGACACGTGCGCCCGCCCGCATCGGTTACTATTGCAGCCGCCCTTTTCATAGCAGGAACATAATCGGGCGTAGTCATCTCGGTAACAAGAACGTCGCCCTCGAGAATCTTGTCTATTTCCGTAGGACTGTGAATAATTCTTACTGGCCCATAAGCCATACCTGTAGACGCAGCCGAACCTTTTATAATTACTTTCTTTTCTCCGGTTGATTCTACTTGTTCATCCTTTGCAATATCTCCATTATCTTGTTCGCCTAAAGTTGTTACCGGTCGGCTTTGAACCATATAGATCTTTCCTTTTTCCATCGCCCATTCTGTGTCCTGAGGGGCGCCATAATGTTCTTCGATCTTAAGAGCAATTTTCGCAAGCTCCAATATTTGAGCGTCGCTAATCTTTTGTGCCTGCTGATAATCACCGGGTACAGGAATACTTGCTTTCTGTAAATCTGATAAGTCATCCGTATCGCTTGAGCCAGAATCCCTAGTAAGCATCCATTCCTGCTTATGTATCTCCCTAGAGCTGATCTCTAATGTTTTTTTATCAACCAAGTAGCGATCCGGCGTAATTGCCCCCAAGACAACCACTTCTCCAAGTCCATAAGCAGCTTCAATTGATATGTGCTCTAGATCGTTGTTTGTCGGGTCTATTGTAAACATCACGCCCGCTGCTTCTGAGTTGACCATTTTTTGAACAGGAACCGCAATTCCTACATCTAGTTGCCCAAAACCTTGTTCTGCACGATAATAAATTGCCCTGGCCTCGAATAAAGAAGCCCAGCAGTCAAGCACGGCCTGCAAGAGAGCTTTTTCACCAATAATATTCAGATAGGTTGCCTGCTGGCCAGCAAAAGAAGCTCCAGCCAAATCTTCTGCAGTTGCACTTGAACGAACAGCAACATATAGATGATCAACATCGGTGTTTGTTTCTTCTGCTAACTTTTTATAGGAAGAAAGAATTTCTTGAGCTAACATTTCAGGCAGTGGCTCTGACTTTATAAGCTGTTGAGTCTTTTCCGCACGATCTTGAAGATCCTTTGAGTCTTCCTTATCAAACCCTTCTAACAAAATACCTATTTTTGCATCAAGTCCGGTCGTTTTTATATAATCAAAGTATGCATCAGCGGTAATGATAAAACCTGGTGGTACCGGAAACCCACTTTTAGTCAGCTCCCCTAGATTGGCTCCTTTTCCACCAACAATTGCACCATCCTCCTTGCCTACATCACTAAACCAAACAATATCCTTGCTCATAGAACTAGTCTCTCCTATTTACTTTGTTTTTTAAATATATAAATAATTGAAGGTAGGATAGCTACAAAAATCGCTAATATCCAGTAAATTATTCCTCCAAAATAGTTATTACAAATACTTTTAACAGAAATGTTGACAGATTCGGACCAGTCAAGCGGCATCGGTACTAATATAAAACCCAATAAAAAGTCTAGAATTATAAATATACTAAAGAATATAAGTCCATCGATCATTACATTTTTCGTAGAATTTAAATTCTTTAGAAACCTTTTTTCCTCGTACCAGGAAACCGTTGCGTATAAGAACAAGGATATAAAAGAACTCAAACCGTAAACAATCCCCATTTGATAAACATAATAAACCCTCTCACTGATATTTTGAGAGATTAGCACTGTAATATTAGTAAAATCTGAGATTAATAGCTCCATAATCAAGAAAATAACAACAGAAATGAATAGAGTGCTTAAGTATACTAGGATACCTACTTCAATAGCGTTTTTTATACTAAATCCTTTAATTAACTGGCTGCTTGCAGCTTTTGATTTTGCATTTCCCTTGTTTGTTTTTGTTCTTGCCATTTTACCCCTCCGTTTTAAATAAATTTAATTTTTCAAGGACTGTCTTTTTGACACTCTCTATAACCTCTGGTAGATATTCGTAAGGAACCATTTTGTATGAATTGTCACACAACTCTTTTCTCATAGTCTTAGTGAAGGCTATTCTCAGCTCAGTGTTTACATTAACTTTTGTTATACCAAGAGATATCGCTCTACGAACTTGGTCCCCTGGGATTCCTGATCCTCCGTGCAATGACATCGGTACCCCTATCTCATTAAGCAATTTTAGTCTTTCAAAATCAAGAATGGGTATGTTTGTATATACACCATGTATGTTTCCTATAGATACGGCCAGAATATCAATGCCCGTTTCATCAACAAATTTTTTTGCCTCTTCTACATTTGTTAGTAAACTGTTATTGATCTCTGATTGTTCCCCGTGATTAATACTAGAACCAGGCACATGGCCGATCTCTCCTTCGACGGTAACTCCCTTATCATGAGCATAATCTACAACTTCTTTTGTAATTTTAGCATTTTCTTCATAGCTCAAGCTTGATCCATCGATATGGACTGAAGTATATCCAGCATCAATAGCTCTCTTAACTACTTCGATACTTTTGCCATGATCAAGATGCAAACCGACCTTGATGGGTAATTTTCTAGCAAGTGTTTCAACTATCGCAAAGACTATTTCTGGCTCAAGATAGTTCATTTCATTTTCGCTTGTCTCAACCACCACATTCGTATCCATATTAGATGCTGCAGAAAGAACTGCTTTTATCGCCTCGAGAGAAGAGACATTGAAAGCGCCTACAGCATAACCATTTTGTTTTGCATCCAAATAAAGTTCTTTGGTTGTTACAAGCATTATCTTTTAGCTCCTTTTAATAATGAATCCTCAAACATCTCGACGACTTTTGCAAAATCAGTACTATTTAGACTATCGCCTCCTACCAAAACCCCGTCTATATTCTTTGACTCGGCAAATTCTTTTACGCATTCGCTGTCTATGCTTCCGCCATAAACAATTCTGACCCTCTCCGAAGCATTTTCGCCATAAAGTGCTTTTATTAGATTTCTGATACTCTCTGTCATTTTTTCTGCATCCAAATGTGAACAAACCCGGCCTGTGCCGATCGCCCACACTGGTTCGTAAGCGATGACAGAACCCGCTATCTCTTCATCAGTTAAATGCGAAATAGCCGCTTCCAGCTGGTTCATAACAACAGTTTTCGACATTCCATCCTCATATTCATGCAACGTTTCACCAACACATATGACTGGGATTATTCCATGAGATATAGCCGCCTCTACTTTTCTTGCAATTACTTTATCAGTTTCGCCAAAATGCCTACGTCTTTCAGAGTGCCCCACAATTACATATTCTACAAAATGAGCGAGTTGAGACGGAGAAACCTCTCCTGTATATTCGCCCACTCCTTCGTAAAATAAATTTTGCGCACCCAATTTAATTTTTGAATCCTTCAGTTCGATACTAGCAGGATAAATATTTAAAAACCCAGGGACAACAACCACTTCTGTTTTAGAGATCTTGGTAAGTTCGTTTTTTAGCTTTTCAATCAAAACAGTCCCCTCAGGAACAGTGAGATGCATTTTCCAATTACCAATAACTATCTTTTTATTCATTACTTACCCTCCAAAGCTTATTTCATTATAACTCAAAAAGTAAAATTCTGTTATAAGACTTCGATGCCTGGCAGACTTTTCCCCTCAAGAAATTCCAAGGAAGCGCCCCCGGCCATAGAAACAAAGGTGAAATTCTTCTCCATCTCGTCTGGAAGCGCCGTAATAGTATCACCACCTCCTATAATGCTGAAGGCACCAGATCCAGCTACGGCCTCGCCAATTTTAATTGTTCCGAAGGCAAACTGGCTATGTTCTGTTATCCCCAGAGGTCCATTCCAAAACACTGTTTTTGCTTTTAGTATTTCCTCTTCAAATAATTGCATTGTTTTGGGCCCAATGTCTGCAATAATGTCGTCTTCCTCTATGTCAGTTATGCCCTTAACCTCACCCTTGTCTGAGCTATTCACTTCTTTGCATGCGATTACGTCAAAAGGAAGGATTATCTGGACATTGTTTTCTCTTGCCTTTTCTAAAATATTACCCGCCTCCACAACAAATTCTTGTTCAACAAGTGATTTCCCAATTTCAATGCCTTCCGAAGAAATAAAAGTATTCGCCATCCCGCCACCAATCAGTATCGTATCAACTTTTGTGATCAAATTCTCTAATATACCTATCTTATCTGACACTTTCGCTCCGCCTGATATCATCACAAAAGGCCTCTTTGGCTCAGTAAGAAGAGCTGAAAGATGTTCTATTTCGTTTTGAAGCGAAAACCCAGCATACCCTTCCAAAAACTGTGTTACTCCCACAATAGAAGAATGTTTTCTGTGCGAAGCGGAAAACGCATCATTCACATAAAGGTCAAGACCTTCGGCTAGTTTTTTTGAAAACTCTTCGCCGTTCTCCTCTTCCTCTGCGTAAAATCGAACATTTTCTAAAATTGCGATCTCGCCACTTTTAATTTCAGAGATAATTTTCGAATGTGCTTCTCCGATGCAATTTTCGACAAATCGAACACTTTTGTTACTCAACTTCTCGAGCGTACCGACTATTTGCTCAAGTGAAAACTTCAAGTCCTTTTTTCCCTCTGGACGGCCTAAATGTGAACATAAAATAACAGCTGCACCATTTGCCAAAAGGAAGTTTATTGTCTTTAAGCTTGCCTCTATTCGCTCAGTGTCTTTTACTACACCATCTTCGACAGGAACATTATAGTCTACGCGTACCAATACTTTTTTCCCGTCTAATTTCCCTGCTAGCTCTTGTATCTTTTTCACACAAACTCCAATGTTATTTACTAATGTAGACTGCCAATTCGGCGAGTCGACAGCTATAACCCCACTCATTGTCGTACCAACCAACAATCTTAAAAAAGTTACCACCTATATTCTTTGTAAGAAGGCTATCGTAGATAGCAGAGTATTCATTCCCTCTATAATCCATAGAAACAAGGGGGTCAGTGGCGACAAAAAGATAGCCTTTCATCCGATTCTTTGCTGCGTCCCACATCTTTTCATTAATCTCTTCAATGCTAGTTTCTCTTTCAAGCTCTACGGTCAAATCCGTTACGGAAACTGTCGGAGTCGGCACCCTTAAAGCAATTCCGTCTAATTTTCCATCAACCTCTGGTATAACTTCCTTGAGGGCTTTTGCAGCCCCTGTAGATGTAGGAATAATATTTACTGCTGCTGCGCGAGCTCTACGTAAATCTTCATGGGGTAAATCTAATATTCTCTGATCATTAGTGTAAGAATGTATCGTAGTCATAAGACCAGCCTTAATACCAAAGTTATCCACAAGTACTTTGACTATGGGCGCCAGGCCATTTGTTGTACAAGAGGCATTAGAAACTATATCATGCTTCTCTTTGTCATACTTGTCCTCATTCACACCCAAAACGACCGTAATATCGTGATTCTTTGCAGGAGCAGATATAAGAACTTTCTTGGCACCGCTTTCAAGGTGGGCTCTGGCTTTCTCTCCGTCAGTAAAAAAACCTGTGGATTCAATCACGACATCAACGCCGAGCTCCCCCCAGGGTAAATTCATAGGATCTTTTTCGGAGAAAACCCTGACTTTTTTACCATCAATATCCACACCCCCATCTTCGGGTGTAATTTTAGCCCCCCAGACTCCATAGTTGGAATCAAACTTTAAAAGATGCGCCAAAGTTTCAACATCAGTCAAATCATTAACCGCAACAATTTCTGCTTCCGGGTATTTTTCCATTAAGATTTTAAATACTTGTCGGCCAATCCGTCCAAAACCGTTTATAGCAACTTTCATTGTTCCTCCTCTATATATATTGCATAAAAATTATTTGTTAAATTTTGTTTCATTTTCCCTTTGATTACCAAGAAATTAATCCAGGAGCCTGTATAATCGGGAAGCTTATACACGCTCTTGTCCTTTCCCAATGGAGAAAGAGTTTCCACTGGAACAAATAATGCCGCTATACTTGTTACTCCTATTGATTGTTTACAATAGACCTTCGAAACTGTTAAAAAAGGGATGTCTTTGCTTTTGTAGTCAATCGCTGTAACCTTGCCAGTACAAGAAAAAGGCCTTGTTATCTCTGCTGCTTCCACAATCTCTCCCAATGAATTAGTTTCAAAGTTTATAATATCATTCTTTTCAAACTTAAGACTAGAGTTATCTGAGAGGTCAAAATCTTTAAACCAATCCGAATGATCATATTCTTCGTCTATATTAACAAGAAGAATACTTGAATCATCAACATTTAATACCAAGGATCCAGTCTTAAAATCTGCATTATTTCTAGTAATTGGCCGGGTTGTGGTAGTGGTTGATTTTGATACTCTTGTTGCGGCAATGGCTTCGGCTTCGTGTGAATTAATCGTAGTGGTTGTTTTCCTACCATAATTCACTTTTCTTTCCTGAAAAAACTTAGGAGAGAGCCAAAACAAAAAAGCAAACCAAACAAAAAATATTATCAATAAAAATACTGCGCCCAAATACAATCTAAACTTTAGGGTCATAAGTATCTCCTTATTTCGTCTTTATACTTAGTATATCCAAATGAAATAGCCAGTAAGATTACTCCCAAAACTAAAAATGAAATTATTTTCAATATTGGATCCATACTAGACAAATCTACTACAAACAATCTCAAAACCGTAATTAGCAACAAAATCAAGCCGGATCTTCTAAAAGTTTTATCATTGAATACAAAACCCAAAATAGCAACAACAAAGGCTATTATACCCCAATACAATGTAAGAAATTCTTTAGATTCCAAGTAACATGGTATAAGAGCTAATGATACAACAGAAGAACTTGCTAAAATATTTTGTAAGTAACTGTCATATAGGGTGGAGTCCCCGGCACTATTTTTTAATTTAGCATTCAAGAATAAAAGACTTAATATTTCAAAAAGAGCTGCAAAGCCGAACAAGGTAAGCCTAAAAATGGTTTCTTCGATATTCCAAAATGAAATAACTAAAGCGACAAATGAAGCCACAATGATGAACATTCCAACGGCTCTGGTACGTATCGTCCCTAGTATTAACCCGTATATCATGTAAATCATTCCAAGAGACAACCAACCAACTACTAAATTCAAATCAGAAAACGCAAGAGAAATATATACGAACATTGAAACGGTTGCAATGCCTAAATATGCCTTTGCAGAACTTTTCTTCATATTGAAAAACCTCGACAAAAAGGCAAGTACTATATTTAAAATACTAAAAGATAACATCAAAGGCTGGTTTACTTCTAGATAGTTTGCATCAAATATAGCAGCTAAAAATCCGTAATAAATAACTGAGTTGATTATCGTAAAAGCAATGACTTCTGTACTTTCTTTTTCGTTTTCTGCTTCAACGCCTTCACTAGAGGAATAAACAAAATAAACCCCGAGAGAAAATAGCGAGTAGCTTATGGTAATGATTGACAGGATAAAAGTAAACTGGTCTATGGGAATGGGATATCCGCTTGAGTCAACAATCCACCTAAAAACAGTTAAGTAGTTTAGTACCAATGAAAGAAGCAAATTAAATTTCCATTTCTTAACCGAAGAAATAATCACTGCAACAGTCAGAAAAATCATTAACATTACCAATGAGAAAGATTTTATATCTCCAAGATTTGCAGTTAAGAAAACTAAAAGCAGAGCAATCCCTGCCATTATTTCTGATTTGTAACGCAACATATAGAGCAAATAAGACAAGCTAATTAACGTAAGTAGTCCAAGAGCAGTGGTTTGGTTATTTATAATTTTTGTAACTGGGAAAAAATGTGCAGCATAAGTTGTAAAATACGTAACAGCTACACCCCCTCCTAAAAGTAGTTGTCCGTATCTTGAATATTTTTTTTCAAGAAAATAGCCAAAGGTGATCAAGACTAATGAAGAGAGATAACCAAGACAAACCTTTCCCATTGCTTCAAAATATTGAAGCGAATAAATTAAGAATAAAGCTATACCTATTACTAGAGCCACAATCCCTAATTTACTAAAGAAATGTTGTCCAAGCTGAACTTCGAAGCTTTCCTTTGGTTTTTGACTGTCAATAGCAACCTCTCTCTCAACCCTATCTGGCTCGTAAGATGCTATTTTTTGGGTCGTTTTAAAAGAGCCTTGCGACTTTAAATCTTTAAAAACAAGATAACCTAAAATTAATAATACCGGCAGAGCTAGGCCTCTTAGGGTATAAGACGATAAAAACATCGGAACCAAAATTATGGCAGCTATCATTGATATACACCCGCCAGCGCTTATTTGCCTATCAAGAATGCTATTCTGCTTTTTATGGCTCTCCAATTTTTCACCATTTGATGAATTCATAGCCAATTCATTTTGAGGTATAGGTTCGTTAACCTTGCCATTACTATCCTTTTCTAGCAAAGAAATCCGCCCTTCAAGAGAATCCAATCTATCAGATATTAAATTCAGCTTTACCAGAACTTCATTTTGTTCTTCTCCCATAGACATCCTCCTCATCTATTAATTTTATGCTTTACCAAAAAAAAATTAAAGGATTTTTTCAAAGTTATAACGAAAGTAAAATATTGAAATTAACAACTAAATCTGCTATAATTTTCAAGTTAATAAATCCTATTAAATTATGGTCCCATCGTCTAGTGGTTAGGACGCCAGGTTTTCATCCTGGTAACAGGGGTTCGACTCCCCTTGGGACTGCCAAAAAGGCCGAGATATACCTTGCGTAGATCGCGGTCTTTTTAGTTTCAGGGGATGGCGAACCCCTGTAGTGAACAGAAATAGCATGTTTTTACACGTAAAATAGATAGCACAATCAAGAAATTAGCATAGTTAAGTTGATTTGATAGCGGTGAGAAGTTGGCAAGCCAGCGACTCCCCTTGGGACTGCCAGAAACAAGGACTCCACTTCGGTGGAGTTTTTGTTTCTGTAGATCCGGGGCTTAGAACCCCAGTCGTGAACATAAATAACAAGTTAGATAAAAGCAAAAATAAAAAAGTGATATTAAAAGAAGTTAATTTGATAACGGTGATAGCGGCTTGCCGCTACTCCCACGACTTAACCGTTCTAAAAAGTACAGAACTAATTATATTTTTCTATATAATAATTTTCTGTTACTATTTGAGAATAATGAAAATAGTTAAATTTCGCAGCTACTTAATACCATTAGTTCTCTCAGGTGAAAAAAATTCAACCTGGCGGCTTTTCGACGATAAAAATTTAACCGTAGGCGATGTTATTGAGTTAAGGGAGTTCATAACGCTAAGGCACTTCGCTAACGCACAAATAACAAAAGTGATTGAAAAATCTTTTGTGGATTTGGACGCACAAGACAAGTTGGGACACGAGACATTTGAATCGAATGAAGAAATGTACAAAACTTACAGCAAATATTATCAAACAGATGTCGGACCTTCGACTACTGTGAAAGTTATCTGGTTTGACCTAATTCAAAAACTTTAAACGTTATCTTTCGCTTACATATTTGGATGGTGATGAAATCGAGAGGTTAACTAAATACTAAATAATTTTTAATACGGCTTATAAATTTTTAATTACATAAAATAATAATTTATATTATTATTTTACTAATGAAGCAAATTGTAACGAATTTTTTAGACTCAATAAAAAAACAAATAAAAAATATCGATTTGAGAAGACTAGCTATTATTTTAGTTCTTTTTCTGCTCACTACAGGAACAGTTAGCGGTAGTGTCTGGTATATAATGGATACACAGATAAAATTTCTTCAAAAACAAATCGATACAATCTTGGAACAAAATGAAATAATAGTTAAAGAAGAGAATGAAACTACATTACAACCGGAGAATGATTCTCTTGATATCAAAAGAGCCAACTCGGAATTAATTTCAATTGATGATACGTGGAATTTATATAAAAATTATGATTTAGGGATATCGATTAAAATCCCTAAAAAAGCTGTTTCCCATGACGGATCTTGCAGATGGAATGATAGAGACAATGATCATTCTTACAGATATTTTGGCGAAGAAGTCCCTGTAAAAGTTTTTGAAGACAACGGAGACTTTATTATTGATTTTGAATATAAGTACGAGCTTACTGGCGAATCACGAGAAGGCTCGGAAGAAAATGGCTATAAAAGTTACTTTTCTGGATGCAAAAAGGTTATAAACGCTTACGACAAGATAGCCGGAGGAGGTTGGCATGTCATGACAGCAAATGCAAAAAATGATAATGATATAAATGATTTTCTTTCATCCGTTAACTCGGGTTGTAAAATAATTCAAAAAGATACTTTTAATACTGATTTAGAAAGAATAATAATTGGAGCGGATCCCGAATGGAACGAAGAAACCGAGGGGAAACCGGCATGTTTTCTAGGTGGCGTAACCATGTTTTTATATTCTCAAGAAAGAAGTCAGATTTATACATGGAGCATCGGTCAATCTGTTAATTTTTGGAAGCCAAACTCCGATCCTAATATAATAACCGGATATGACAGCGAAATGGCAGAAAGCTTCAATTTGATATAAATCACCTAATATAGTTGAGACTAGCACTGAGAATGTTGACTTAAACGAAAACTGAACGAGCCAAGCAACATTGCGAAGAATACATATGATAATCTCAATGTAAGACATTACTCAATAAAAGAATTTGATTATTTTCTAAATAATATATAATTTACCTATGAGAACGAAAAGAGGGTTTAGCATAATCGAATTAATAATTGTAATGGCAATTGTTTCGGTTATTGCTACTCTGATATTGGCGGCAATAAAAACAACAAAAAGAACTGCAACAGAAACAGTCCATAGATCAAATGCTGCCACACTTGAAGATGCGCTTATTTCACATTATTCAAGAAACCATACATATAAGCCTACCGCTATTATTGGCACCTATGTGGACTTTGCATGCGCATGTTTAGTTTCCTCTATATTGAATAATCATCAACTACCAGCAACTCCTGAATGCAATGGCAAGCAAATGAACGGGCATGACGTTACTGGCGGAGGATATATTGAATTTACAAATGGAGGCTATATCCTGCATATAGCTGATTACACGTGCACAACAGAGATAGAAAAGATTGACATGAGCCATTAGCGCTAAACTGCCCTTATTAGATGAAAAAAGTTCTAAGCATATTAACTTATATACTAATAATAATTTTTATTATTAGCTATTTTTATAAAGGGAAATTAGCCCAAGTAAACAATGTTACAGAAGCTACATATAACGATCCTATTCAAACTGAAGTAAAATCAAACAACGAGATTGATTTCACTGGCGATGGATTTGAATACAAGGCAACTCCTCTTTATGATTACACCGTTACTGGAATAGTAGTAAGCAAAAAGAATTACAATACTCTTGGGAGTAAGGGCATAGACAAATCAGTTCCTTATGACTTATGCATAGTCTGGGGGAATAACGTAAAAGAGAAAACATATTTGTCGAGCATCAAGTTCAAGCAAGACCAAAGATTTTGTTTTTACCATTACTCACAAAACGCCTCTTTTTATCCTAATCAGCTATCAAACAATCACCTTCTCATAAGCGATGATTCAGTTTTTAAGGCAGAAAAAGCTATTAACATAGGAGACGAAGTACAGATAAAAGGAAGGTTGGTTAACGTAATAGCTACAAAAACTGATGGTTCAAAAAAATATTTTACCTGGAATACCAGTACGGAAAGAACGGACAGTGGTGCAGGTGCTTGCGAGGTGATATATACTGAGTCAATAAACATTCTGCACAGAGCAAATCCTATTGCGAGCTATAGCTATGCGCTATCCCTTTATTCCCTGTTTTTTGTTGTCTTTGTCAGGTTTGCCTTATTCGTTACTATAAAAGATGTTCGCTGATACATATTTAGATTGAAATTTTACCTAAAATAAGCTATAATCCACCCACAAACTAAAATTTTGTAATCTTGACAACTTAATTGCGAAAGGAGTTGAATTGGATGCTAGACGCACTCGGAAAGATAATGGCGGAAAGCGCTGCACGCAGCATTTTGACGAATCTGTATAATATAATATCCCCCGGAAAAAGCCCGTTAATAAAACTTAGTGGCGACTGTTATATTCTCTACAAAGACGGAGTAGTCGGAAATTTTTTTTCAAAAAAAATTATCGCAATTATTCAGCTTGATTCCACTACTTATATAAGAACAAACCACTCGGAGCGATTCAAGACAAACGTCTACCTAAAAGATGGCTTAATCCAGGACGAAAAAATATTAAAAGTCGTCGCTGCTGCTGTTAAGAAAGATATTGGGAAAACCTTTGTCATCAATTTATTAGACATTGAGAGTCTAACAAGAACGAAGGGATGTGCTTAAAATGGATAATCTTCTACAGGAAAAAAAAGTCGGTTATGCAATTTTTTTTCTAAATAAACTTTCTTCGAAAGTTTTTTCAGGAAGAACTCCAATAATAGAAATTACCGAAAGCGCCGCCGTTGTCTATTGCAATACTGTGATAGCCAGTAAAAATCTAGAAAAAAGAATCTACGCCATAATCCCACTTTCGGAAATTACATTTCCGGAGCTATCTCTAGCAATTACTTGCCAGATCAACCTGTATCTGGACTCAGAACGCAGCCTGTCCGAAAAAGTTTTAGAGGAAATAGTAAATTATCTGAATGAAGTAACTGATGAAGCAACTTTTTTTGAGCTAATGACAGTTAGTTACCCAGACCTCGTCAAGAAGTCGAGAGGAGATTTGATTGACAGAAGAGAGTCTTAATACAATTGAACCCTGATTATATCAGGGAAAATTTTGAAAACCCGTAAGCAGATCAAGAGACCTGCTTTTTTTATTTATAGATTGGGAATATTACGGTAAATTGAGTTCCTACATTTTTTATACTATCGACGGTAATTTTTCCGCCCATAGTTTCGACAAGCTGTTTTGTAATCCAAAGCCCAAGACCCGTACCAACTACCTCTCTAGTTTCCTCACTTTGAACACGATAAAACTTTGTAAACAGCTTCTTTCTTTCATCTTCGTTCATCCCAATACCCGTATCTCTAATGTTTATAATATTATTAACGGCATCCGAGGTAATACTTACTTCTATCTCCCCTTGAAGGGTATATTTTATCGAGTTTCCTATCAAATTAATAAGTATCTGCTCTAGCTTGGTCTTATCCAAGTTTGAATAAACCTCTTTTTTAGGGTACTTTTCTACTAACCTAAGCTTCTTATCTTTTGCCTGAAGACTCAATTGATTGGTTACCTTTTGAGCGATCTCAATTATTCCACATTTTTCCATTTCAATCTTAACTCTGTCCTGTTCGATCCTCGAAACATCTAATATATCAGAAACTAGATCATTCAGCCTTTGCGCACTCGTTGAGATTCCGTTCATCATTCTGTTTCTTTGATCTTTCGTAAGATTATGTTTCTTTTCATCATCTTCAATTAGCGAAATATAGCCTTTTATGGCCGTTAGGGGCGTCCTAAGCTCGTGAGAGGCAATTGAAATAAAGTCGTCCTTCATCTGATCAACCTCTTTTAGTTTCTGGAAAAGAATTGAATACTTAAAAAGTTGTCCATTGCTTGCAACTAATAGTAATATCACCATTATCGATATAGCTAAGATAATCCCTGCATCCATAACTGTTTGCGACATTAGAGAATCTACATCGGCTAGAGAAACCCAAATATTTGCCAAATAGACTTTATTGCCCTCACTGTCCTTAAGAGGTAAAGTTACAGACCAAAACCTCTCTCCTTTAAATATCTGCTTATCTCCAACAACCTGGTCATCATCCGACACTACCAAGCTCGCAATTGGGTTCGAGCCAACCCAGCTTAAGTAGTTCATTACATCATCGTCAATAACCTCAGCTTCGGTCCCAAGGTTTGTTAAAACACTAAAATCATCGTTTTCTTTCTGTATTACTGTAATTTTTTTGATATTATCAGTTAATTTAGAATATTCATCAATTTTAGATTTGATTTCTTCTTTATCTTCAAGATTGTTAATAAGAGATACATTCAATCCTTGTGCTGCCATTATCGCCTTATCACGAAGTTCAACATCCATATTTTCCTGCATTTTGGTAACAATATAATAAGTATTAAATACAATCAGAGCCGGGATTAGCATGATGATTACAATACTAAAAATCAGCTGTTTGTAGTCTGTAAGGAATTCTGAGTTAACCTTGAAGTTGAAGTGCATGCTGTTTTATTTTCTTCTTAGTTAATACAAAGAAAATCATTGAGACAATTAACGTAACAATAGAAACAGCAAACATAATGTAGTAATAGAGATAGTTCGCACTATTTGCATTAGCTGCGTTTTGATTTTGTGTTGGAGAGGCAGCGATTGCTTGACCAATAATAAAACTGAATGCTGAACTTTTAGCTTTTACTGTGCTATCATCGTTCTTTACAGCAACATATACTTTATGTTCACCCGTCGCAAGCTCCTTATCCAAATTGTATTCCCAATCTCCGTTACCGTCTGTCTGGACAGAAACTACTATGGGTTCAGAGAATATATATAAATAAACTAATTGGTTCGGCTCTGCCTTACCTGTTAATTTTACGGTTCCCTTTGTATCGTCTACCATATTGACCTCTGCATTAGTAGTTTTAAGAACTGTAACTTCTGGAGCTACCCTAAGTTCCTGAGGGAGTTTTTTCTCTTCTTCCTGCTTAATTAAGATGCCCTGAACCTCTTTAATGCTAAGACCTATATATTCGGAGTTACTATTGTTAGTCGCCTTAAGCTGCTCATCAACTATAGAAATAGGGGGCTTTGTTGTCGTTGTAGTGGTCGGCTTCGGCGCCAAAACAGCAGTACTTCTAGTGGTTACAGTTGTGTTACTGGTGTTAGTATCAATATTCTTCGTAGTGGTTGTAGTACTTGTAGAAATTGTTGTATGAGAAACCATAAAATCCAGCTCGACATTTCTAGAAATAAGAATTGTAGTGTTATATGGGTCAGGATAAGAAAGCTCAACTCTGAGAGAATAAGCACCATCAGGGAAATTTGCTAGCCCTATCGTTGGAAAGATTATTACACCATATTCATTTTTTTCTAGTTGTTCTTCTCTAGTGAGCATCGGCGTAAGCGTACTAGAGTTGATTATATTAAAAATCTGACTATGGCCACTACCCGTAAGTGAGTTTGGTGCATAAATCTTTACATTTAGCTGTTCCCCATAGATTGTTGAACCCGTAGTAGGACTAATAATATACGGCTCATTTAGTGTTTCTATATATTCAGAAGTATAAATAGCCGAGCCCTGTGAAGACGATCCACTATCGCTAGCCATTGTGTATCCGAAAGCCACCATTATACCAGCTATTACAATTAAACATAAAGTAATCGCTTCATATATCCTTAACTTTTTCATTGTTTAACCCTCCGCTTTGTTGTTTTAATTATTTTATTTCAATTTTCCTTTTTTACCAAATCAGAATTTTGCCTTGTTGCCTCCTGAGAGATAGCTGTTCCTAAGCTTGAAACTTCTGGCATAACTACCGAAAACTTTTTCGCCATATTCTTTATTGGTATCTTAAATCCAAACGTTGATCCAACCCCCTCAGTAGATTTGAATATTATCTTACCGCTATGGCTCTCAATAACTTTTTTCGCTAGAAATAATCCGAGACCGGTTCCATCAGGACGTGTATTCTTCGCGTTATCGGCACGATAGAATTTCTGAAACAATCCGGATTGCTGATTTTTTGGAACGCCTATTCCCGTATCCGAAACCATAAAAACTACGCCGTCACCCTCTTTATATAGTTCAACTGTAATTCCACCTTTTCTAGTATAGTAAACCGAGTTGTCAATAAAATTCATTATAACTTGCCGTATCTTAGTTTTGTCAGCAGAAACGGAGGGAACATTTTTCCCCTTTTTGTATCTAAAGTAAAGCCCCTTCTCCCTTATTGTTCCCTCAAGCTGTTTCATCTCTTCTTGGATGATAGAGTCAATATCAACCTCATTTACTTCTAGAAAGAATCTACCAGCCTCCATTCGTGAAACATTCAAAAGATCATTTACTAGACCGGTCATGCGATTGCTGGCCCTATATGCTTCCAAAATAAAATCATATTGACTAATCTTAACCTCTCCGGCATCGCCTTCAATAAGCATAGAAAGATACCCTTTTATGGCAGTAATTGGGGTCCTAAGCTGATGTGAGGCCATAGAGATAAAGTCATCTTTTGCCAGATCGATCTTACGTAACTCCTCGTTGCTCTTTCTAAGTATTTTTTCGACTTTTTTTATCTCCGAGATATCGCGCAGAGATTCTATTGCGCCAACTACATTTCGATCCTGATCATACAAAGGAGCTGCCTTCGCTCCCAAGAATGCCTTGTTGCCATTAAGGTTAGAAAAATAAACTTCAGCGTACAATGAGTCTCCCTCTCTCCTTATACTTCTATAATGATCATTTTTTACTAAGCTCCCCTGTAATATCTGTTCAGCAAGAGTTAGCTCTTTTTTGTAGCCAAAGCTATGTGCAAATCTACGATTACCCTTGCCGATTATCGACTCTGCAGTAGTGCCTGTCAGCTCTTCCATCATCTTGTTCCAGATAATTACGCATCCTTTGGTATCGATAGCAAAGGTAGCATCAGGTAGAAAGTTAACCAGATCCTCAAGCTGACGACCCGTTTTTATCAACTCGCTATTCTGGATTTCTAGTTTATGAGTAGCATGTTCGATTTCCTGCTTAAGCGTCTTGTTGAAAGCGCTGATTTCTTCGTAAGCTTTTGCGTTTTCTATAGCAACTGCGATTTCTGGTATTAATATTTCTAAAATCTGATAGTCTTGCTGACTATATGATTCTCCAGAGTTTTTCTCCCCCAGAATCCACACTCCCAAGAGCCCTTTGTCGGTTTTTAGTGGAAGAGAGAGCTCCCCATCGTATTTATCAAGAATGCTCTTGATTCTTGAATTATATTCAAGCTCACTAAGTATCAACATTGGTTGATTTGCTAAAATATAAACATCCTTCGGTTCTATTTTTATCGATTTTTTATAACCATTCAGCTGCGTTGTATATATCTTATTTTCGTTTTCCAAAAGAACAAACATGCTACGAGATACTCGCATTTCTTTGATTAGAATATCTGTAACCTTGTAGATAAGTTCTATCAAAACTATCGATGAACTCAAAACATGTGAGAGAACAGACAAAAGCTCTTCAGAATTATATTGACCCTTAAAAAATATTCTATCAGTTCTTTCCGTTACCCAATTTTTTATCGGCTGAAAGCTGAAGGCAATTATAGCAGTAAGTGATATTCTAAAAGCAGCTTGATATATAGAGATACTGCCAGAGGAGTTCGGGAAAATAATTCTCTCTAGGCCAAGAATGCCCGTAGCGTAAAACACAGCTAATATAAGCAGTAGTGCTGCATAAGATAACGACCTCGCAACGACTAAACGAATATCCATGAGCCTATGTTTTATAATGGCATAAAAAATAAAACTAACAAAGAAGACTGTGAATACTGGACCTAGCTGAGAATATTGTTGACTCTTGTAAATAACCGGTATTAAAAGGTTAGTTATGGTTGCAAAAAATAAACTCAATATTATTCCAAATAATACAAACTTGGCTTGACTCCTCAAGGTTCCCTCGGCCAAAACGTAACCTTTCACTAAAACAAAGACGTTGAGTATAATCAGTAACGAAAGTGTAAGAAAATATCCCATAATCAATGGTCCATAAGTTACTCCGGTTCCAGTTGGGATGTATTTGACCCCTTCAGCATAAAACGGCGTTATCGAAAGAAGAATACTAGTAGCAGTCAAAAGTTCCACCCCATATATAATTACTTCTTTAAACTTATAATTAAAAAAAGACCTTAAGAAAAAGAATAAGAAAAACGCTATTAAATGCCCAGAAATAATAGTTAATCGTGTAAGAAGCAATGCCATATCGTTTTGCTGATTAGCAAAATGATTAAAAATCGTCCAACAAACTATAGAAAAAACAGTTAGAGCAAAAGAAACATTTACCGGTGACTTTCTGTTCCGAATGTAAATAATTATTCCTAGAATAAAGTTTATCAAACTAACAAAAACTGTTAAATAAATACCCTCCATTATCACCCTCTACAAATCGTTATAAAAATCTAAAAAATAGTACTTAGGCGTCAATCTAATTTTTTCTCTTTCTAACAACTGTTTAATAACTACAATTTCCAACAAAGAAGCAGCTGCCATCACACCCAAGCTACAACTAGGAATATATGTTTTTCTCAAAAAAACCTTTAGCGCTAATGTTTTTGAAACATACTTTGGCATTATAGGACAAAACTTTTTTATAGGAATTTTATAATTATTTATTTTTTCCGGGGTCATAACATTAGCATTTTTTAATCCTATGTAGTCCTCAAATGCGATCGAATCCTTACTAAAAACAAACAGTGTAGCGCCAAATCCTATCGCCTGAGCAGCTAATACCATTTTATTTCTCTCTCTTGCGGCTTTATGAAGAAGAAACAGAAGGTATGGTAAATTATATTCTATTGCATCTATTATTATGTCAGACTGAACAAACTCCTCAACATTTTCCCTATTTATGCCATTTTCAAAGCATTTTATTTTAACATTAGGATTTATTTTCTTTACTTCCCGAGCCAAAACTCTCGCCTTATTCAATCCGATAGTCTCAATATTGGAATACATCTGCCTATTGAAATTATTCGCCTCAAATTTCTCAGGATCCCCGATAATAAAATTCTCTACGCCCAAACGCACAAGTCTTTCAAGAACAATTCCTCCAACGCCACCAACCCCTGCAATAGTAACAGTGGAATTTCTCAAGACTTCTTGTTCTTTTTGGGTAAATATTCCAATATTTCTCTGAAACAATTCCTCGTATTTCATATATACATATTATAGTTTTATCGATTTAATAACAATGGCCATATTTCCCTAAATGATATTATTATAATTAGGGTAAATATTATCCAAAAAACAGGATAGAATTTCTTCGGAAAATTTTTTCCAAAGAACAAAACATATATAAATGGTAAAACAAAAATTACTAAATCAACCATTAGATATATTAAAAAAGCTTCAGTGTTTTTGTGATGCTTAATAACTAGGTACAAAAAATATAAGAACAATGGGGATGTTCCTATATATAAAACCATAAATGTTACGGGGCTTACACCATATTTCTCAGGAATACTATTATATTTTGTCTTAATATTTTTAAACATACAAAATCCTAGATTTTACCTTATTTTTCAAAGGCTAGTAACATTTCTGATCAAAGCCCCTAAGCCAATCTTGGCTCTGACTACGATCTCCTTACCCGGTGAAGAATAAAGATATTTCCTTCCAAAACTATTCAACTTTTTATCTAAATGCTCATTTTCTTTAACAATCAAATGCGGCCTGGTATCATAAAACCCCTCCATTACACAACCCTCCCTATCTAGCCTTCTATATTCTTCTTTCGTAACTCTAAGGTATTCTTTTACTGTTTTCCAGGTTTCTTCATCAGCCTCATCTATACTTTGTTTTTTTTCATTAAAATCATACGGATTTGGATAAATGAAATCCGCCTCTCTTGCAATCGCTCCCATTGTACGAATATTTGGAGTAATGAAGATAACTTCAATTGTAAAATTACCCCTAAAAACACTCTCCATAAATATGCGCTTTATTAATATAACAGCCATTCTAGTTAATAGGTCTAGACCTCTAAAATCTGGATCAACGACAGACAAACCGATCGAATAAACATCACGATTAAATATTTTATTTTTTTTAATAGCCGTCATTCCAACTAAACTATTGTTCTCATCTCGTAACAAACAAAGTAAAAATGATTTTAGAATTCCTTTTTTAAGATAAAGATTATCGAAATCGCCCCAACCTTTTTTTGATAAGAATTGAACTTCCTTTAAAAGTTCTGTTCGTTTTTCATTTGAAATATTTTTATGAGGATTTTTAATTAATTCGGCAAAAAAAATCTTCTTACCATGATTTTTTCCGACTTTAACTTTTTCAATTTTTCTAAAATACTTTTTCATTTCAGGATTTAAACCGCTATATCCCTCTTATTGAACCAAAATATTGCAGATATAAACATTACTAACGAAAATCCCAAAAACACTAGAACAGTCCAATCGGGAATAGTATTTTTTACAAGAGCTGAAGAAGGGTTGTAATAGTGGAAAAATGAGAAATACTTTAGATCAGAAAAGCTATCTTTTAATCCCGCCACTATATTTGCAACGTACATTATTATAAGAACTCCAGAAGTAACTAGACTTGCCTTGCCTTTATCGGAGAACATTGAAGAGCTAAACATTGACAAGCTATAAATCGCTAAACCAAATAAAAATGCTTCTAAAAAAAATATGGTTAAACTTTTTATATCAAATTCAATTCCATGCATTAGAGTCAAAGGAACAACTGCAAATACAGATACAAACGTAAATATTAAAAAGTTTGTTAGTCCAGCCAAATAACGGACTATAAAGATCTTTATTCTGGATACCGGTTGTGAAAGAATCATTTCCATCGTCCCTTTGTCTACTTCTCCCGCTATACAAGAATTTGAATAAGAGACCAGAAATAGAATAGCCATTATTGGCCACATAAAGGTAAATTGCTCCGTAGCCAAAAAAGCCCCTATTTTATCAAACAGAAGCTGACTCGTATCAAACCCAAAAGCCTTCATGAAAGACTCCGGATACATCTTAAGGAGTTCCGTCAACTGTTCTGTTTGACTTTTCATCATAGGAAACATCGCGATATAAATCTCTAGAAAAGCTATGCTTGCCAAACTATAAATAACCAATTGGTTTCGATTATTTTTGAGAGAACGAAAAAAAATACCTAACATTATTTCTCCCTCCCGTAAAATTTCAAGAATACGTCTTCTAGGCTTGCATGAGAAATTTGGATGTCTTGCAGCTTGTAACCGGCTAATTTTTTAATTAGTGGGTTTATGTCACCGCTGACAGTGAAACTCAGACCATCTTTTATTTCATCAATTCTCTCAATCCCCTGAATATTAAAATCCGGGGCTTCAAATTTACTCTCAAACGTTACTTCTACCCTATGTAATTTCTTCTCGCCAAGTTCATTTATGGGTTCGACCGCGACCATCCTACCCTGTTTTATAATACCTACCTTGTCACAAAGCTTTTCAACTTCACTGAGATTATGAGAAGAGATAAGTATAGTTACGCCCTCTTTCTTCAGATCGAGCAATATCTCATAAATCGTATTTTGAAGCAAGGGGTCGAGACCTACCGTAGGTTCGTCCATTATTAAGATTTTCGGATCTGACATAAGAGCTATAATCAGTCCCAACTTCTGCTTGTTACCGCTTGATAGATTATGAAATTTCACATTTGGATTAAAATCGAGTTTTTTAATGAGCTCATTAACATTTTTTGATTTTCCTCGAATGCTTTCAATAAAGTCTATATGATCTCTTCCTGTCCAACTGCCGTATAGTCTTACGTTGCCAGAAAGATAACCGATTATCTCTTTGGCTTTTACGGAATTCTTCTGCGCATCAATCCCGTTTATTAAAATTTCTCCTTCAGTTGGTCTTATAAAATCCATAATACAGCGTATTGTTGTTGTTTTGCCCGCCCCATTAGGTCCTAAAAAACCAAAAATCTCGGCTTCTTTTATCTCAAAAGAAACATCTTCCACGGCAATAACTTTGCCAAATGTTTTCTTTAACTTTTTTACTTCTATAGCATTTTCCATAATAAACCAATTCTAATACATTTCTTCGATCAGGTCACTGTATCTTTTATATATTACGTGCCTTCTTAGCTTCATTGTGGGAGTAAGTTCACCGTTATCAATGGTAAAGGGATTACTGATAACCTCAAACTTGTTAACTTTTTCGTAAGAAGCCAAGTCCTTGGTTCTTTCTTTTACTTCAAGTGCGACAAGAGAGTTTACGGCCTTATTCCCTACTAACTCGTGTGTAGGTTTTTTAAACTTACTACTTAGCGCCTCAAAATTAGGGACGATTAAAGCACAAATATGTTTCTTTCCTTCCCCCCAGACAAATGCTTGTTCTATATAAACACTATCCTCGAGGGCATCCTCTACTGTCGTTGGTATTACCTTTTTCCCTGTAGAAAGAACGATCATTTCCTTCCTTCTCCCAGTAATTACTAGGCATCCTCCCCTATCGAGATGCCCAAGATCTCCTGTTCTAAACCAGCCGTCAACAAAGCAAGTCTTATTATCATCTTCATTTATATATCCACTAAATACATTTGGCCCTTTAACAAAGATCTCGCTGTTTCTACCGAAACTAATATCTACTCCCGAAACAACAGGGCCCACAGTCCCGAAACGGTAATCTCTTAGTCTGGTACTAGCTATGACCGGAGATGTTTCAGTGAGTCCATACCCTTCTAAAATAATTAGACCTACTTTTTCAAAAAACTCAGCTAATTCTTGTGAGAGTGGTGCGCCACCTGAAACAAAAAATCTAATCTCTCCACCCAAGTTTTTTCTAATTTTGCTAAAAACCAATTTGTCAAACGCATCAACAAGAACCCTGTTTCTATTTTTAGTTCTAACGTAAATAGCATATCGAAATAAAATTTTTGAAAGAATATTTGCTTCTGCCTTCATTAATATTTGATCATACATTTTTTCAAAAAGTCTCGGAACAGCAAGAATTATAGTAGGCCTAATATCTTTAATCTCATTTGAAAAGTCAGTTAAATCAATACAATAAGATATACTCGCACCATAACAAAATGGCACATAATATCCCGCAGTCCTTTCAAATATGTGCGACAATGGCAAAACGGAAAAGAGCCTATCCTCTGGCTTTATATCATCTTGATAGGAATCCATTATTGATTTAATATTTTCAATTATGTTCCCGTGGGTTAGCTTAACGCCTTTCGGATGTCCGGTAGACCCCGAAGTGTAAGTAATACTAATAAGATCAGTAGGCCCTACCTCTCCAGAATGCTCTATTACTGACAGTTCCTCTTTTTTTGAAGGTTTATGCGAAATAAGCTCTTTAAAGAAGATTAAATTGCTAATTCTTTCAGAACTAATCTTTTCATAGGAGATCGTACAAGGAATTCTGTTTATCAGTTTATAAGCCTCTAAGATTTTTTCCAAGGAACTGTTTCCAGAGAAAAACAAAACCTTCGGCTCTATTTCATTAATTATATCTACAAACTGAGGCACCGAGAGAACGACATGAACAGGAACGTTTACTACTCCGATTGCTGCAAATGCTAAATCACAAATTACCCATTCTGGCCTATTCTCAGAAAACAAGATTACCCTGTCTCCTTTTTTAAGCCCCATTTTTCTTAAAGATACTGCTAAGGAAATTACCTCATTCTTTAAGTCTTCGTATCTCAAATGTTCATAATAATGTCCTGTCTTATATCGAAGCGCTTCCTTCTTATGATATTTTTCCGCGCTATTCAAGAACAATTCAAAAATATTCTTTGGGGAAAAAACCTTTTCTGAGCTTGACATATTTGACCCTTATAATTAAAGTTTAATTTATAAAAGCTTGGTAATTCGGCTAAATTGAGATAGAATTATTATAATAAAAAGAGGAAAATGAAACAATGGCAACAAAGATATTGATAGCTGAAGATGATATCCAACTTCTAGATATGTATAAACTAAAATTTGGATTGGAGGGGTTTGAAGTTTTCTCGGTAGAGGATGGTCAAAGCGCATTAGACGAAATAAAAAGGATTCAACCCGATGTCTTACTACTCGATATAATGATGCCACTGGTTGATGGTTTTGAAGTACTAAGGCAGGTGAAGCAAGATCCTGAGCTAAGTGAACTTTTAGTAATTGTTCTTACCAACCTTGCAGATGAAAAAACCGCAGAACAGATATATAAACTGGGGGCAACAGAGTATCTGATCAAGTCCGAACTTACCCCGCTCGAAGTCGCAGTTAGAGTAAAAGAACTTCTCGATTATTACGAGAAAAAACAAAAATAATTATAAAAAATCTAAAAGCGCCCCGCAAGGGGCGCTTTTTTCAATTAAAGATATTTACCAATCTCTGCCTTTAGCTCATCAGGGGTTTTTGACCCAACCATTTTTGACACTTGACTGCCATCTTTGTAGATCAAAGTTGTTGGAACACTGTTAATCCCCATATCATTTGCAAATTTATTATTAGAAGCTACCGAAAGATCCATTTTGCCAAATACGACTGCTTTTCCAGAATATTCATCGGCGACAGCTGTAAAGTTAGGAGCGTAATCTTTGCAATGCGGACAGGAAGGCATAAACATATCAACAACAACAAGCTTATCTGACTTCTCTACTTTCTCAGAAAAGTTATCGGATGTTATGCTGATTTCATTTGATCCCATTGCGCCTGCATCTTTTGCTGTCTCTACAATAGTCGTAGTGGTGGTATTTGCATTCGCTTCTTCGTCCTTATTTGATTTATTCCATGCAAAACCGATAATACAAGCCAAAATAATGATGGCTGCAACAATTAGAATTGTCGTAATATCTCTTGATTCTTGTGGTGTCTTTGTTTCTTCTGACATAATTTATCTCCTAATTTATTTTTATTCTCAATGTATAATAACATAACTTTTAGATTTTCAAGTGTGGACTTCTTTATTATTATCGACAAAATTTATCTGATTTTGTTGACCACGGAATAAATACGAAAAAAATAAAACAGCTTTGCTTACAAAGCTTACTTGTCCTTCGACTACGCTCAGGACATTCTTCTTTTTATTTATACCAAATTAATGTGCGAAGAATGGAGGGCCTGGTGGGACTCGAACCCACGACCAGTTGCTTAAGAGGCAATTGCTCTACCGACTGAGCTACAGGCCCGCGAATATTTCGCGAATTTTTTTGTTTCCAAAAAATTTGCTTATTTACCGTTCTCTCGCCGAAAAAATTTTTAATTTTTTCGGAAAAGGAGCAATAGTGAAAAGGTGAAGCAGTTAGCCTTCGGCTAATCTGCGCAACCTGCCAGCAAATTGCGACGTGGCGCGCTCGGGAGGATTCGAACCTCCGGCCAATAGCTTAGAAGGCTACTGCTCTATCCCCTGAGCTACGAGCGCTCGTCCAAATCCGCTTCCAGGCCGGACAAGTAGCTATTACGGTTTATTTTACCTTTACGCGACTTCTTCCTTCTTAAAGATCTATGATTTAGGAACACTTGTTGCGAATAAGACAGTCATTCTCTTATAAATTAAGCTCGACTTATAGATTCACAAAGCTATTAGATTATAACTTATTTGTGCGAGATTTTCAATCTCTTTTACTCGTAATTTTTCATTAGTTTTGCTATAATTCCCGATATGAATGATGGAAAAAACTATTTAGGCTTTGTTCTTGGGAAAGATATCGCCATTAGTATAGCCGAGATAAACTCTGCTCTACGCAGATTTTATATTGAATTTGAGGTAGTTTTTCAAAGCGGAAACATACTAATCGTTTCCTCATACGGAAGCGAAATTAATGACTTTGATATAAATACCTTAGGGGGAACCATCAAATTGTTCTCCGTATTAAATCTAAACGCAAACGAAAGCGACCTTTTTAGTCTTGTTACCGATAATTTTAAAGGAACTAGAAAGGAAAAAAGGGTCAACTTTGGGATTTCTGGATATGGTAATATTTCTAAAAATTTTATTTTCCAGCTAGGAATCGACTTGAAGGAATATCTATTAAATAATAATTTCAGGGCGCGGTTTGTTACAGGGAAACAATTAGGACTTTCTAGCGTTATAGTGAATGAAAATAAATTGCTTGAAACCGGTTTTGAAATAATTTTAGTTGAAGGAAAAGAAAACTTCATCGTCGGAAAAACTATTTCAGTCCAAGACTATAAATCTTATTCCAAAAGAGATTTCGGCAGACCAAGACGAAATGACAGGAATGGAATGCTTCCCCCAAAACTTGCCCAGATAATGATCAATCTTTCCGAAACCCCAAAAGAAGGTGTGATTTATGACCCGTTTTGCGGGAGCGGAACCGTCCTCCAAGAGGCACTGTTTTTAGGTTACAAAAATGTCTTTGGAAGCGATTTAAATCCTGATTTTATTACCGATTCTGAGCAAAATTTAAGATGGTTTGTTCAAAATTTTAGTTCAGACAATTTTCCATTAGAAAACTTGTTCACTAGCGACATTTTGACCCCAAAAAAGTTGGTAAAATCTGACGGAATCGTTGCCGAGGGGTACCTCGGAGAACCAATAAAAAGAGACCGCGAAAAAGCGATAAACGACACAAAAAATTTAGCAGAATTTTACATTGAAGTTCTAAAAAACTTCAAAGAAATGCTTTCGGAAAATGGTCGTATAGTTCTGGCTATTCCATTCTTTATTGTTGACAAAGAATATTTTTATCTGCCTATCATGGACAGAATTGAGGAATTGGGCTTTTTAAGAATCAGACCCCTCCCGGCCTCAGTAAAAATAGCATTACCGGGCAGAGGGAATTTGACATACGCTCGTCCTGACCAATTCGTAGGGCGTGAGATATTGGTTCTAGAACATAAAAAAATAGAAAAAAGCCCTATTACAGACAAATAGGGCTTGCATTAAAATTTTACTGAGGGTTACCGCTGGCCACCGCCACCTCCGCCGCCGCCGCCGCCGCCACCGCCACCACCGCCACCGCCACCTCCGCCACCACAAAAAGCGGAAGAGGAATGAGAGCTGTGACAATTAGAACGGTTAGGGGCGGGTTGCTTATTAAAAGAATGATATGCTTTTTGGAGCTCCTCCGCCTCTCTTAGTTCTTCCATCAGCTTTTCAGATCGCTTCAGAATCTCTATTTCACGATATTTCTTTAAAAAGTCATTCATATAGCTGTTCTTCTCTCCAAGTAAATCTTTAGGCGTGATCCCCAGAGCAGAGAAAGCTTTGTCTGCTGAATCAGGATTTAGAATCTCAGTTTCTCCATTTCTCATTTTTAAAAATAAAAACATTTCCTTTCATCCTCCTTAGCAAATCTTTATAAATTGTCGGCAGAAACAATTAAATCATGTAGGGTCTCTGGACTAGTAAGATGCAGATAACCTTCACAAGATTCCTTTGTTATAAACGACTGAACGATTACCCCATGAATAATAATTTTTAAGTTTAATCCAGATATATATGTTGGAAACATCTTGAAATCAAAACCAGGTTTCTGTCGGAAGGAAATATTAACTATGTTTTTGTTTTCTGTTGAATCCAACATAATCAAAATTGCTATTTTGACTTCTTCTCTTAATTCTTCATTCTTCTCTAAGTGCCTATAGGAAAACAAGCCGTCTTCCATCATATACCCAATGATATTCCGCACTACTGTTGATAGAGAAAGGTCGATCTCTGTTAACAAAACAATTGGCTTCAGAACAATTTCTGCATAGGCGGGAAAGCTATCGGCAAAAAGTCTTAATTCTTCGGCATTAAGCATATCTCGTCCTCCAATCAAAATTTTTAATGAGCATCCGCAAGAAAATCTTCAACTTTATATCACAACTGATAATAGAAGTAAAGAAAGGCGCATCATTCCAGGAATCCATACAAAATATCTGTCATGCTAAGGGAGCGAAGCGATTCGAAGGGTCTCTGCCTATCGTCATTCTCGTGCTTGACACGGGAATCTAGATTCTTCGACAAGCTCTCCGACGGAGTCCGACACGAGCTCATCGGAATCGTCGGTCAGAATGACGTCTTTATATAATTACTGGTTTGGCATCAGGGATGACACGAAAAATTATTCTTCGAGCAAAGCGAGAAGTTACAAGATAGTTCTCGGCTTCGCCTCGAACGATAGTATTGTCATCCTGAGGAAACTAAGCGATTCGAAGGATCTAGGCCCAAAAGAGATCCCTCGACAATCTCGGGATGGCTATGACTTAGTAACTCTTGTTACTACTCGGGCAATATTATTTAGCTGTTGTTATTACTTCATTAGTAAGAACAGCAATCATCAATTCTTCGTTTGTAGGAATTACCATAATCTCAGGTTTTTCCTTCAAAAATTCTAAATCACTTGTAACTTCCGCTCTTACATAAGGATCGTTCTCACCTATACCGGCAGTAAAGATAATTGCATCCACTCCCCCCATAATGAATATAAAAGATCCCATAAATTTTTTTACCGCATAGATAAACATATCAAGCGCGAGCTGTGCTCTTTTGTCGCCTTTTTCAGCTGCTTCTTCGATAGGACGAATATCATTGCTAATTCCAGAGATGCCAAGCAAACCACTTTTCTTATTAAGAAGCGCTGTTACTTCTTCAGCAGAAATATTCATTTCTTCCATCAAATAAAATATAAGCGACGGATCTATGTCCCCAGGTCTAGTCCCCATCATAAGTCCCGTAACCGGCGTGAAGCCCATTGATGTATCTATACATATACCGTTTTTTATAGCAGAGATACTACTGCCATTACCGAGATGCGCTGTAATCAATTTTAGCTCTTCTATAGGCTTTCCTAGTCTCTTTGCAGCTTCGTGGGCTACGTATAGATGTGAAGTCCCATGAAAACCATATTTTCTTACCTTGTGCTCCTCATAAATTTCATATGGGAGTCCGTAGAGATAAGCATGTTTTGGCATTGTCTGGTGGAAAGCCGTGTCGAATACCCCGACTTGTTTTACATCGGGAAAAACCTGCATGCAAGCTTCGATTCCCATCAGATTCGCAGGATTATGGATCGGAGCTAATTTAATATTGTCCCTAACTGCCTTAATTACTTTTTCATCGATCAAAACCGGTTCAGAATAATCTTCTCCTCCGTGAACTAATCTATGGCCTATAGCTGCTATATCTTCCTTCTTTATCCCAGATGAATCCAAGCTATCCAAAATATTTATAATAGCTTCTTTATGATCTTTTACGGGCGAACCTTTTTCACCGATGTTTTCCACGTTACCCTTAAGTACTTGTTCCATTTCAGGAAGCGAAAATATTTTATATTTGAGTGACGAACTGCCACAATTTAACACCAGAATGTTTTTCATTTAATCCTCTTTTAAATTAATTAATATTTAGCCCCAATTAACTACTTGAACAAAGCTTAATTTGCTCTTAAAAACTTTATTCTAGTACTGTTGCAATATTTTAGCACAAAATCAGTAATTTAACTAGCCAATTGATCAGGAAAACCCTTAATTTGTTCTTTAGTTTGCAGAAATTTATCTCTTTGAGCAGTTAATTCATTTATAATATCTTCGTATAAAACTATAGCGTCCTCCACCTCTATGATAAACTGCTTGGTATCCGCTATTGTTTGTTCGTCTATATCTTTTCCAATTTCATAGGACATACTTTCCACAAGTTCTTCTAAATACCGCTTGTTTTCATTAACAAGCTTTATCCCCTTATTGATATCTTCATTGATTTCTCGTACCTTAAGCTCTATTCCATGTAATATTTCATCTTCTTCGCTTAATCTCTCCTTAACTCCAAATTCCTCCGGGCCAGGTCCTCCCTCACCATACATTCTTACCTCCTTTCAAAAATTACCCCAGAAGCAAAATCACTGCATCATACTTCGGCTTGATTATTTTCTTCGATTCCTCAAAGTGCAGCTGCTTATATTTATTTTCTAACTTTTTTTTGACCGATAGTTTTGCTTCTTCCTGTCCTAAACTTTCATAAACAAACGCCATCTTAAAAATACCGGATATATTATCAAAATTACTAAGAGTATCAGCTTCGGCAACAATCTTCTCTTCTATAGTTTTTCGGTTACTCTGTTGCGAACCCCGATGATTCAATATGCATTTTACAACTTTGTTTATTTTTTCCTCAGGATAATTTAATTCTCGTAATTTTACTGCTGCTATTTTGGATCCAGAAACATGATGGTTCTCCCGGCCTTCAACAATAGATCCTATGTCATGGAGCCAAGTAGCAATGGAAATTACTTCCTTATCCCCTCCAAGTTCATCTGCTAGTTTTTCTGCATATTTTACCGTTGGCACAAAATGAAATGAATAGGGCTCGTACCCTTGTTCATTCAACGGGTTTCTACACTCCTCCTCGACATAGCTTCTTACTTGCTCAACAATATCCATGCAGTTATATTAGCATAAAATATAAAAAAATTTGCTATAATGTAGTCATATAAGAATGGAGGCAAAAATGGACTCATTATACTCAATTTTTGGTTGGGGTTCACCAATAGGAACAGGACTTTTTCTAGTCTTCCTCGGCGGATTCATCTTTCTACTCTCAAAAGCCGGTGACAGTAAGAAAAACAAATAAAACCGAGAAACAAAAAAAAGAGGCTTAAAAGCCTCTTAAAAAATTTAAAAAGAAAAAAGCTCCTTTGCGAATTTTACTTCGCAAAGGAGCTTATGAACTTATGGTAAATTAACAAATTTCCGTATATATATTAAAGTTATATGACAATTTTCTAAACTCTTCTTGCTCTTAGCTTTAAAACCTACATCAAACAAACCGAAATTTTCAACAGAAGAAGAAAAACTGACTATCCCCCTAGCACAAGCCCAAAGATTATCTTCAAGCTCCAAGCACCACCCTTTAAGGTTAGAGGCTTTGGCATCACTAAGAGAAACCTCCGCCTTTCTTATGCTTAGCTCCAATTGATAGCTCAATTCTCTAAACTGACTTTTTCGTCTTGGTTCTTGTTCTTTTTCTGCAATTTCTTCAATGTTGAATACAATTTGCTTCATTCCGGATATGGTTTCCTCTATTTTCCTTTGGACTTTTTCAAAGTTGAAGGTGATATCTTGCATATCATTCATGATATTGCACCTCCCCTTTACCTATTCCAGACAAAATCCCAAACGGACCTGCCCAGAAAGCCGATAAGGAATACGGTTCCGAGCAAAATTAACTGCTCTGAACTCATTGCAAGAATGTCCTTCAAAGTGTAATGGCCTACAACTATCAAAACTACTGTTAACAAAACTACAGCCGAGATAATGAAGACCAGGGTTCTGCCCATTATCACACTAATCCATTCTTTGAATTCATTTAATTTACCCATTACAGAATCACTCCTTCAAATAATTTTTTTTATTCTCAGCTTCTTATTGGCCGCTTGGAAAGCCGTCAACTAAATCATAGATTACTACAGCACAGATAATAGTAGCCCCGAATAAGGCTAAAAGAGTACTTGTTAGTGTCAGATTTAATCTTAACGCAAGTTTTGCTACCTGTATCAGCCAAAAGACCGATCCTCCCAGATAAATAACGAAAACAGTCAATTTGCCTATAAGTGCATACATCTTGTTACTCACGATAATTCCTTCTTTCGTATTTTCTATTTTCAAGCTACTTTTATGCATCTATTTTAAGCCATCGCCTTATTTACGATAACTAGATATTCTATCACAAATGAACTATTTTGTCAAGTGTTTTATACGTTTGACTTGCGCTTATCTCTACATAAATTAAAAGCCTCTCGCAGAATAAATCGCGAGAGGCTAAACAGTCATTTCACCCCGCCAGAAGCACTTTAATTGCGTCTGGCAAGATGATCGAAAGCATTAAAACGCATAAGAACATCACCAAGGAAACATAAGGCAATACTCCTTGGCCGTTATAAATTAGAAGCAAAATGCAAACTATAATTAACAATAGCAATATGCAAGCGGGCACAAAAGCAAAAGTATTAAAACTTGAGCAAACAATGAAAAATGCGAGCATAATACCTAGGTATACTATAAATTTTTTAAGGTGTTTAATCCTTATATTTTCTCCCTCAGTCATTAACATTCATCTCCTCATAAATATTTTTGATCCTAGTATTCGGTTATATTCCCAAAAAATACTTGTAAGTTCCAGCCCAGGCAATAATATTCCAAAAAAACCAATTTCTTTTGCTATTAAGTCTTTCTTGGGTGTTGCCACCAAATGGTGCATCAAAAAAAATGACCTCGAGCTCGACTCCCCTTTTTTTACAGACTTTATTAAAGGCAAACTTAATCCTTTTCGCGTGAGGCTTCCAACAGATTATCACCAACTTTTTATATTTGTAAAGTAACAACTCCCGTTTAATAGTATCCATTACGTCCCTTAAATCTTTGCAATCCTCGTAAAAATAACTAATCCTAGCCCCCTTTAGTTTTTTTAGCGCTTCTCGTATTTCCAAATACAAAGTTTCCCCTTCTGTCAGCTTATAGCCCTCTTTCTTGCCATATGTGCCGAGAACAAGAACATTCTTATAGCCTCGACTATTCATAATTTCCGAGGTAATACGAATTGATTTCTTGCTTATGGCAGATATTTCATTTCCGCCAATTTTCAGTCCGTACCCACAAGGATAAACCAGAACTCCCGCCAATAGCTCCACCCTCTTTCTTAAATTTTCAAGATTCAGCCGATATATCTGAAGCTATCGCCTTATTTACGATAACATAGCATTTTATCATAAATATTGCTTTTTGTCAGCCATTTTTTAGTGATTGATCCTGGTAGTTCTCGGCTTCGCCTCGAACAATACCCCCCCTGAAAAACTGTTCGTCCCGAGGACCGACTATTTTAAAAAGTTATTCTTTCTAGGAAAACCTTATAATATATCGAAAGAAGAATAATCTTTTTAAAAAGGAGTTCAGTTTTTCTTGATTCTTCGATTACTTTCTCATCAAGGAGAAAGTAATAAAAGATATTATAGATCCCCGCGTGCGCGAGGATGACAAGAAGGGCAGTTCTCACTCACGCTCGAACGATAATTAACACGTCTTTTAATATTCTTCGAGCAAAACGAGAAGTTCACCATCATAGCAGTTCTCGGCTACGCCTCGAACAATATTGCTGTCATCCTGAGGAGCAAAGCGATCGAAGGATCTAGAGACTCTTCAACTTCGTTCAGAGTGACAAGAAAGAAATGAGATCCCTCAACAGGCTCGGGATGACAAGCGTGGAATCTAGATCCCCGCGTGCGCGAGGATGACTAGTGATAAAAAATGTCATTCCCGTGAAAACGGGAATCTAGGTCCCCTCTTCCGCTGTTCGAGTCTGAGCGATTAGGTTCACCTTCACCATTCGACTTACGCTCATGGTCTACCGAGAGTCGAATTACGAGGATGACAAGAAGAGCAGTTCTCATTGCATTCGAACAATATTATTTTATCCTTCGAACAAAGTGAGAACTTATAAGATAGTTCTCGGCTCCGCCTCGAACGATACACATTAACTCACTTTATTATCTCAAACCGTGAAACTCGCTCTTTCTCAAACTGAACTTTCCCAAAAAATTCCTCTTTTGATCTTACCCACGTTTCGCCAGTCTTAACATTTCTGTAAACTATTAGCTCACTCAAGTCTTCGGAGTCAAGAGCCTCACAAACAATCTCATAGATTCCGCCTTTAAAGTGTCTGTATTTTTCTTTCATATATTATTTATCCAAAAACTCTTTCACGGCCTTTAAAGCAATATCTAGTCTATTACTAAAGTTACCTTCGTTTATAACGAGATCAACATCGTCTCCATATTTATTAATGAAGTCGGTATGCTGGTTATACCACATAATATTATTTTCGTTATCCGGATATCCTTTTGCTTTACCGATTTTTTGAATAAATTCTCTTGAATAATTAAAACTAATCAAAAAATAGTCATATTTGTATCGATCTAAAGCTTCCTTCATTCCAGGCCAATTCTTATCAACGCTGAAATCACAAATAAATGGCTTCCTGCTTTCTAGCAATTTGAAAATTCTATATTTTTGTCTTTTTACAAATTCTGGATCATCAGCAGGAGCAGGAGAACGCCTCAAAGTGTCTTCGCTAACTTCAACCCTTATTACATCATTATTAAATATTGGCAAACCGAGGTTCCAAGATAAATAAGTAGCAACTGGCGTTTTTGACGAACCAGGCGCTCCGGCAAATAATATACATTTTTGTTTCATAATTTCCCTTCTTGTAATTTAATCTCAATTACCAAAACAGTATATTTTTGTTCTTCATCTCGTGAATAAATCTCATAACAGCCGCTGACGAACTCTTCTTTTTCATATTCACTAAAATACTTTTTCTTAAGATTGTCATATGCTTCTGCAAAAGTTTTGAAATTGAGCAATCCTGTAACTTCTACGGTAACGGTTTCCTCTGGGTCAATTCTGCTTATAAACGTTATTTTATCGCCAACACGAATATGCTTCCGCTTTTCATCCAGCAAGCGAAGTTCATATCTTTTACTGCCGTTTCTAATCTCTTCAAATGGCTTTTTGTCTAAATGACTTATCATTTTACCTTTTTGCCTTAATTCTATTAATGGAGTAATTTTAACACAAAAAAATGCTTATATTAAAACTAATAATATTTTTATAATTCAGTAGGCGAAAGCCAATTATAAAGTTGAATAAGAAATCAGTTTTCGCTTTCGCAAGTTTGTTGAAAATAATTACATTTACCTTCTTTATTTATCGTAACAAGATAAGTTCCCTTTAAGTGTCTTTGGATATTATTAATTGTATAAAATAGTTCCCAACTAATAGCACTTCTATTTTCATTTTCAACAAAAATTTCAAAATCTATTTTTATATTCTCGGTATATAAAATTTCTTGCCATTCTCTTAGAATATCGTCTTTTGTCTTCAATCGAACAAACGGAGTTTCAAAATACACAACGTTGTCAGCAAACAACTCGATAACAGAATTCAGGTCTTTATTTGTCCAAGCAGATTTAAATTTTTGTAGCCATTCTTCCATGATTATAGTCTAGCAAAAAATAAACTAATATTCTTCTGTTTCAAAAGTATTTGGAACAAAATTTAACTGTTCTAAAGGTATTCCGATTGATTTTCCGTACGCTATTGCTTCATTCCAATTCTCAATATTGTTATCTGTATAAAATACTTTATCTTCATAAACAATTACTAGCCTAGAGCCGTCTTCGTTGTAAAAATGAAAATACCATAGCCCTTCTGTCATATTCTCCTGAATCATCTTGATGGTTTTGAGGAGTCCACTTTCCGGTACCGAAACTTTATATAGAGTCCAATCGCTAGCCTTCTTTTCTGACAAAACGTTTAAACCTTTTAGCATAGTTAGATCCTGAAGTGATTTATCTACAATTATTGCATGTAATTCAAGTTTGCTCATCATTATTTTTATTTTTCTTAAAACATTTTGCCAGGTAATCAAAGTTTTCTATTTATTGTAACAATATTAACACAAATTACTTTTGCGGCTTTTAAAAGTCCCCTTGGACTTCCTTTAAAAACCATAAAACAGGGGTCAGACAGTGCGAAGCGAGCGTTGGAGCCGGAATAAGAGTATCTGCCTTATAAACCTATTTGTTGAAAAGTAGAAAATATATTAGTAGACCAATCGCTAATATAATAAATACGATCGCCCTTCCTAGAAAAAATTTTCGAAGCTTGTCTTTGTCCATAGAAAAATAATACCACAAAAAAGAGGTAAAATTGCCTCTTTTAACAATCTCTCATGAGGTTAGGCGGTAAATGCTGTTGGAATCGAAATTATGATTGCGACAAAATCTGACTAAGATATAATATTTTGTAAAAGAGAGCGAAATGATTCATAAACCAAAACATATTCGAAGTATTGACGGACGGGGTGTATCTGGCAATTTGGTTGAAACCAACTTCTTAAGCCCCTCTTTAGCGATAGTGACTGAGACCTGGAGAAACATGAAAGAACCCTATATTGAGAGTAACACTATCCTTGCGAATACTGGTTATGTCTGGATTACTAAATGGGAGGTCGGAAAAAATTACATAATAACAAAAATGTTTAATACTAAACATGAATTGGTTGGCATATATTGTGATATTTCTTCTCCGATAGCAAAAACCGAAAATGGTTTTGAAATGATTGATTGGTATTTAGATGTTTGGCAAGAAGCTGGAAAAAAGCCAATTTTATTCGATGAAGATGAATTAGAGGAAGCCCTAAAAGCTGGCTATGTCTCTGAACAAGAGGTAAAAGTTGCAAAAGACACAGCAATGTTTTTAATAAATAAGCTAAATAATAGTATTGAATTTTAGTTCGAACAAAAGTTGAAGGCTTTTAGGGGAAGACAAGTTCGCCTATACTAAAACTACAGATGGACATGTGAAAATTTAAAGATTGTCTTTTTGTCCAACACAAATAGAAAAAGTCCCAGACGAATCTGGGGCTTTTTCTATGGGGCGACCAACGGGAATCGAACCCGTATCAGCGGAACCACAACCCGCGGTTCTAACCATTAAACTATGGTCGCCATATTAATTTTTTTTCATCAAGAAAATGGTCGTAAGGCGTCAGCTTGCGCTGACGTGGCGCGCCCTGAGGGACTCGAACCCCCGACCTTGTGGGCCGAAACCACACGCTCTAATCCAACTGAGCTAAGGGCGCACGTCGAAATCCGCTGTCAGACTACATAAATAACTAACATTATCTATTTCGCCTTTACGCGATTTCTCCTCTTCCCCTAAAAATCTACGATTTTTGGGGACCCCTTTACTCTTCGATATTAAACAAATAGTCAGCTATCGCTGACGTGGAGCGGGTAGAGGGAATCGAACCCTCATCTTCACCTTGGAAGGGTGACATAATAGCCTTTATACCATACCCGCTTATATTACGCTTTTACCTTTTTATCCTGTATTAATTGCTTTAACTTTTTCTTTGAGCAATCTTCACAACGATACTCCGGATTCTCATGATTTGTCTTATCATATCCACCTGGGGCGGTAATCAATCTTCTCACCAAGCCGACTTTGCCACAATCAAAACACTTATCTCTCTTTATTATTTCCCAACGCTCTACAGCTTCGCTTTTGAAAATAAATCGGTCTACCCAGAAAAAGATACATGCCCCAATCAAATTAGCTATTGTTGCGGCAATCCAGTCTTCTTTAGTCCCAAACATTGCTCCAGAATGCTTATAGTAAGCTACGATTGGCGCCAATATCGGAGTTGATAACTGCCATCTGATCAGATACAAAACAAATTTTACCACTTTACCTCCTTGCCTTATTAAATGGTCAGAGTGAGAGGACTTCCGCCAAAGGCGGATAAACTTCTCGTCCTTTTTTTCGAAAACTGGTCGGGGTGAGAGGACTCGAACCTCCGGCCTCCGGCTCCCAAAGCCGGCGCACTAGCCAACTGTGCTACACCCCGTATTATATATAAATCACGTCTCTTTGTTAATATACATCCGCTCAAAATAACTACAATATTATACCCGAATTAAGAGAATTTTTCAAGGTAAAGAATAAAAAAGATAGTAATCTCCAAAATGACTTTATTGTTGTCATTATTATCGAACGCAAGTAATATTTACTAAGATTAAAAATAATTTCGTTCTATTGGAGGGTGGGTTGAATAAAAAAATCGAAAACGCAATTTTTTATTTACTTTTTATAATCGGTCTTGGAGTATTTATCTACTATATTTATATTGCCATTCAAGCCCCTTGTGGTAAATTAGGCTATACTCTTTGTGCGGCAATTGGCGAAGACTTTTTCCATCTCTATCAGGCAGGATATAATTTTGTTCATGGATATTATGTCTATGACTCAGAAGCTGGGCAGCATTTGGCAACACCATTTTTTATGCAAACCAGATATTTTCCTGCAACCTTCATATTATTTGGCTGGCCTTTCCTATTCTTTGATGAACCGTTTATTGCCTACCACGCCTATCTCTACTTATCCATCTTTATTCACTTCTGTGGCCTATGGGCGATATGGGCTATTTACAAAAAGTTCAAAAGCAACAAAGTGATTCTTGGCTTGTCCTTCATGCTATGGCTTTCTTTTTACCCTCTAAACAGCGAGTGGAGAATGGGACAGTTCAATGATATTGCTGGAGTCTTTTTCTTATTCACTACTGCATTATTAATATATAGAAAAGAACTTCTGGGAGGAATATCTTGGATAATTTCCCTTACATGGAAACCATTTGCACTCTTTTCGCTGCCTTACTTTATTAAAACACGAGACAAAAAAGCACTTACTTTATTTAGTTTCTTTTTTGTAATTTCAACAGGTATTTATATCAGCTATTTCCAACTTAAAAATCCGAATGCACTAAAGGAGTTTCTTGATATAATCCTTTTTGTAAAGAACCGTGAAGGATTTCAAATCCACTACATCGATAATTTCGGCGTTTTCTCGCTTTTAGGAGAAATTTTTTATAACAGTTCTGTTGTACTCTATACGTGGAGCTGCAGAATTTTTATCGTTTTACTATTTGCCCTTTATGGATTCGTTAGCTTAATTGCAAACACAAAGAAAGAGCTTCCTAGAATTTACTTTTTACTTTTTTCTACAGCGACCTTACTAATCTATCATAAGGAAGTCTGGGAGAGCGTACTTTGTTTTTGGCTACCCATAATAATCGTTTTGTTGATAATCGCCAGAAACGTAAAGGAAAAAGTATTTATTTTTGTTTGTGCATTATTTCTGGCCACTCCTAGCTTATTCTATTTTCAACAAATCTATGAAACTGATTTCTGGAGGTTCCTACTTATCTCTGAAAAAGCCATACCGCAACTAGTTCTTTACTCTTACCTTGCAATCAAGTGCATTTCGCTGAGTCGAGGCGACAAAAAAATTGTGCAATCCGCTATAGAATAAATACAGCAAAATAAAATTGTTGAGCTAAAAAAGGCCGCTATTGCGGCCTTTTAAATTATCTTACTTCTTCTTTTAATACCTTCCCTGCTCTAAATCTAGGCATCTTCATTTCAGGTATACGGATCATTTCGCCAGTCTGTGGATCCCTGCCTCTGCGTGCTACACGTTTTCCAAGATCAAACGTGCCAAACCCCGTAATCGCGACTTTTTCATTTTTCTTGATTGTTCTAGTCACTACGTCCGTAAATTTTTCTATAAAATCCTTAACTTCCTTCTTTGAATAGCCGGTTTCTTTTGATAAGACCTCAAGTAATTCTCTTTTTGTCATAGAACCTCCCTCACCCCCTTTATTTATTTGTTTAAAACCGAATTCAAATAATTAGTGTAAATATTGTATTAGATTTTAACAACACGGTCAACACGTTCTATATTTCTTGCCTTGCCTTTGGTATCGAGATCGATTACTACCGAATTGAAAACACATTCCCCATCAGCCATCTCAAAAGTCTGTGGCATTCCAGTAGTAAAAAGGTCAAATATTATTTCTTCCCGCACCCCCAAAACTGATTCTCTAGGCCCGACATATCCGACATCTGTAACCACAGCTGTCCCGTTTTGAAGAACACGAGCATCAGCGGTAGGCACGTGAATATGCGTTCCGACTACCACGGAAGCCTTCCCGTCAAGATAGCGCGCAAGTGCAACTTTTTCACTGCTCATTTCAGCATGAAAGTCTACGAATAAATATTTATATTCAAGCCCCAAGCTAAGTATCTCGTCAATTTTTCTAAAAGGCGAGTCCACATTTATATTAATACCCTCTCTGCCTAACAGATTGACGATTAAAATACTCCCGAATGGCGTTTCCACAATCCGAAATCCTTCTCCAGGAGTACCAGAAAGAAAGTTCGCTGGACGTATGAGAGGCAAGTCAGCACTCTCAATATGCTTTACAAAGTCTTTTTGCTTCCAAACATGGTTACCAGTCGTAAAGAAATCAATTCCTGCTTCGTTCATCTCCCGTACGACATTCACATCAACACCTACACGATCAGAAAGATGTTCTCCATTGGCAATCGTAAAATCAACTTTGTACTCATTTTGTATATCTCTGAGGATTTTTTTGGTTGCGTCACAACCGGACCTTCCGACAATGTCTCCGATAAATAGTATTTTCATATTTCATCTTTTCTAGGAATTACTTTGCGTATTCTATAGCTCTAGTTTCACGAATAACATTTACTTTTATTTGTCCCGGGTATTTGAGATCTGATTCAATCTTGGTGGCGATTTCTTTCGCCAGTTTCAATCCTGCAAGATCGTCAATCTTCTCAGGATAAACAATTACGCGAACTTCTCTACCGGCCTGAATGGCATAACTTTTTTGAACTCCCTCGAAACCGCTCGCAATATTTTCAAGCTCCTTAAGTCTCTTGATATAATTATCAAGCGTATCCCTACGTGCCCCTGGCCTACCTGCCGAGATTGCATCAACAACCTGAACGATAACTGCCTCAACGGTCTTGAAGGGAACATCCTCGTGATGAGCCTCAACTGCATGCACGATCTCGTCGCTCATTCCATATTTCTTACAAATATCTCTCGAAATTGCAGCGTGTGAACCTTCAATATCTTGATCGATCGCTTTGCCCACATCATGCAATAATGCTGCTTTTTTCGCAATTGTAACATCGGCTCCAAGCTCACTAGCAAGCGCACTTGCGAGCAAAGTAGCTTCCACTGAATGCTGAAGAACATTCTGTGCAAAAGAAGTCCTGTATTTCAATCTTCCAATAAGCTTGACTAAATCACTAGGGAGTCCTGCGACGCCAGTTTCATAAACTGCCTTTTCTCCTGCCTCTTTAATGGCCTTGTCGATCTCTTCCTCTGCTTTAGCAACTGCCTCTTCAATACGTGCTGGATGAATTCGCCCATCGTGTAAAAGTCTTTCAATAGCAACCTTTGCTATATTTCTGCGAACCGGGTCAAATCCAGAAATTACTAGAGTCTCGGGGGTATCATCGATTATGATGTCACACCCGGTAGCTCGCTCAAGCGCTTGTATATTTCGACCTTCACGGCCAATAATCCTTCCTTTAACTTCGTCATTTGGAAGCGGAATCGCGGTTACTGTAGTTTCAGCGGTCTGTTCTCCTGCAACTCTTTGAATAGCAGTTACTAAAATCTCACGCGCCTTTTTGTCTGCCTCTTCTTTTGTATCTTCTTCAATCTTATGAATAAAGGCGACAATATCTTTCTTGTAGTCTTTTTCAATCATCTTAAGTAGTGTATTTTTTGCCTCGTCCTTGGTAAGTTTGGATATTTTCTCAAGTGCTTCTTGCTGCTTTACTCTAAGATCCCTAAGGTCATTTTTCGTTGACTCGATCTCTTCCTTGGTTTTTGATATCTCATCACGCTTTTTATCCAGTTCATCGCTCTTCTTATCTAGAGTTTCCTCACGCTGAGCAACTCTTTTCTCAAGCGCAATCATTTGATTTCTACGTTCTTTCTCTTCTTTTTTTGCTAATTCTGTTGCCTTGATCGCCTCATCTTTTGCTTCAAGAACAATCTCTTTAGCCTTTGTTTCTGCGTCTGTAATTATCTTCTGCGCCTTGGCTTCTGCATGACTCGCGTCGCGCTTCATCTGCGCTTTACGGTAAGAATATCCCCCGAAGCTACCTACGCAAAGAGAAGCAACAGCAGCAATTATTATGCCCAATGCATTCATCGCTTTATTCTCCTTTCGGTTCTAGAAGTTGGTAAAGAAACCCTGTTTTAAGTTTCCCTTATATTCAATTTTAAGTTCTTCTTTATATATTAAAGTTTCTTTAAATCAACTAATTTAAAATTTATAAAATTAAGGTTTACTTGGTACATTATAAGCCTTATTTTAATAAAAAACAATAATGAATGAGTCGTTTTTCTAATAAAAATCGTTTAATATTTTAGTCTTTAAGCATAGTGATAGGTTTTAGTCGAAATTGTTCTTCTTTCATAGAAGGCCAGACGACTATTCTCGAGCGATAGACTCCCCCGAAAAACTGCTCGGCTCGCATGCCCGACTATTTTAAAAAGTTATTCTTTCTAGGAAAACCTTATAATATATCGAAAAAAGAATAATCTTTTTAAAAAGGAGTTCAGTTTTTCTTGATTCTTTGATTACTTTCTCATCAAGGAGAAAGTGATAGAAGATATTATAGATCCCCGATCAACTAATTATATTTTTAAATGACTAGTCGAGGATGACATAAGGGTTGAGATTCTTCGACTTCGCTCTCCGACGGAGTCCGACACGAACTCATCGGAGTCGTCGGACAGAATGACAGGGAGGCGAGGATGACGAAAGAGATTCTTCCCGCCCCTTACAGGTTCGGGCAGGCAGACTTCGCTCAGAATGACATTATTTTGTCATCCTGAGGAGTAAAACGATCGAAGGATCTAGAGATCCATAGACAGACTCCCTTCGACTAACGCTCAGGGTCTACGACGGGATGACAAAGATGAATGGATTCCTGGGTTTCCTTCTTCGCTAAAGCTACGAAAAGACAAGTGCGACTAGAAATGACATTGGTCTAGTTCCCACATTCGTGAGAATGACAGGAGAAACTAAATTTCCGGGTTAGCTCCAGTGAATACAATAAACATAGTTTTCATTTTTTAGAAATAGTTACGCTTGGCTCAGCACCATAGAATGGCACAAGAGAAACAGTAAATTTGTGACCGGCACTTTCTAATAGCTTTTTACCTTGAGTAAGCAATTCGTTTGCGTCTTTATCTCCCGAAACGCCAACAATTGGGATATTCATTGCATAAGCAAGAATGTTCGCAGTACTAATTCCAATACGAAGCCCAGTAAATGACCCTGGGCCAGAATAGACGATAATACCCGTCAAATCTTTAACATTCACGCCTGCATTTCTAAAAAGTTCGTCTAACTTATAAATTAAATCCCCCGAGAGAGTTTTGCCTGTCTCCCAATTTGACTCACAAATCAATTTTTCGTCGTAAATACTTAGATTTGCCTTTTCTCTAGCTGTATTAATTACAAGTATCATCTATTTTATCCAGTATTCTTTCATATTTTTCGCCACTTGCAGTCATCTCAATCTCTCGAATATTTTCATCAACATAATTAAACTTCAGTTCAATGAATTCAGCAGGCAATGCTCTTTCAATGTTTTCCGGCCACTCCACCACAATTACGTTATTTTCTCCTTTTACAAGCTCACTCAGCTCCTGAGAAATTTCTTCGTCGTGTTCGTCTAGACGATAAAAATCGAAGTGATGTAGCTCAAGCTTCGATGCTTCTCCTGCTTTGTAAACTCTTTCAATCGTAAAAGTAGGACTGATTACATTTTCGGTTATTCCAAGGCCGACAGCAATTCCCTTAGTAAGCTGTGTTTTTCCGCACCCAAGTTCGCCTGATAGTTTTATGAACTCACCACCAGTAAGAATCTTGCCGATACGTTCACCTAGTTTAGTTGTTTCTTCCGCGGATCCGCTTATAAGTTTCACTAATCTTTTCCTTGTTTTCCCATAAAGTATAGCCCAAAAGAATTGCTATTGCCAAACCTATGATCCCATATCCCACCATACTTTGAGAAATTTTACCTTTGTTATCTGTAATAAAATCCTTTGTACTTTCGCCCTTTACCTCACTGTTATCTTCCTCAACTCCTTCTTCGTTATTCTCGTTGTCAGCTGAAGTAGCGTTGGTAGTCTTTCTTGCCGAGGTTTTCTTGACAGTCTTTTTCACCTTTGTGGTCTCAACTTCTATGATATCGGTAAACATGTTTTCACTAGCTTTTGTTGGCGTACTAGTCCAGCTCCAGCCTGATAGAAACAAAGCGTAACCGTCGCCTTTGTCCGAATCGCCATAATTATCGCCTGAATCAGTAATCAACAAGTCATTATCACCAATGATTTCAAGCCAATCCCCGTCATTATTAAGAGTAATCTTAGTTTTATTCTGTTCGAAAGCTACGTAAGAATATGGGGGCACAGTTTCATTTTCCTTGAAGCTGTAACAATGTATTCTTCCCGAGCCATCACAAACTTTAAGGCCAAACAAACTGATTTCTAGATTTGTAGGATTATATATCTCAAACCACTCATCACCTTCTTCTGGATTTGGCACAATTTCAGTAAACATCAGCTTATCAGCGTTAATATCAACCACCGATTTTGGCTCCAGTAAAATAAAATCATTGAAATTGTTATCGGTGTCCAACCCGCCCGCTCTCTGATAGATATCGTTTATCTCAGGATTTTGTAATGCCTTCCCCTCAAAATCAACTACCTCTCCATAGCCAACAAGGTCAACCACATTCCCAGTAGGGTCATAAAGAACAATTGCATTGTCAGGAGCAATAGAGTTTGTGTAAGAATAGTCTTTTTCGCCCAAGTAGCCTTCCCCTGCCAATATTAATTTTGATTCTGAGCCAATAGTTACCGCTGGGAAAGTAAACAAATTGTATTTTCTCCCAGTCGCAGTTTTTTTCTTCAAAGTATAATTTGAAAGATCTATATCTTCTAAGCCCTGGTTTGCGATGATTATATATTCGTCATAAGATCCAGCGTCACCGGAAACCTTAAATTCATCAATTACAAGGCCACTCGTGCTTGCAAAAACTTGATTAAAATTCAAAAAAAATATTACCGAAAAAAGAACAAACAAAAAAGGGCCGAATTTCCTAAACATAAAAACTCCATCCCTCCGCTAGTTAATATTTCAAATTAAAATAAAAGATAACACTAGAAAAGCTGTTAAATCAATAGTTTTCTTTTAAAATAGCTGAAAAAGTAAATTTCTTTACAAATATGTTATATTTATTAAGTCAACAATTTTTAGGAAACAGTATGTTACATAAAAATATCTTTTTTGGCTCCGGCGTTTGTGACTGGCGGTTTGAATTTGGAAAAGCTGAGGGAAGCTATATCTGGGATAGATCGGGAAGAAAAATTTTAGATTTTACCTCCGGTTGGAATGTTTGTAATCTCGGGTGGAACCATCCAGAAATCAGCTCCGCAATGATTGAGCAAATCAAAAAAACAACTTATTCACCTATGTGGACATCCGAAGAAACCCAAGAAGAATTAGCCGAGAAACTAACCGGTGCTCTGCCTAACGGCTTAGAAGTAGTCGCAAGAGCTACTGGGGGTACAGAAGCAAATGAGGAAGCACTAAAAACCGCCAGAGCTTTTACTGGTAGAAAGAAAATAATTGGTTTCAAAAATACTTATCATGGTCAATCGTTTGGCACAATGGCAATCGGGTACCTACCTGAATATGTAGAGAAAATCGAACCTTTGGTGGGTAACTTTATACAGATAGATTTTCCTGACATTTTTCATAGTGAGCTTTCACCAGAAGGTCTTTTGAACCAGTTTAGCATTGACTTAGAAGCCTGCTTGAAAAATGAAGATGTAGCTGCAATTATTTGTGAGGCAGGAATAATTACCGGGTGGGGATCTGCCGCAATTGCACCAAGTGGATTCACAAAAATAATCCGCGAATTAACAAACAGATACGGTACCCTTTGGATTCTAGACGAAGTTGGCACTGGTTTTTCTCGTTGCGGTAAGCTTTTTGGAATGCAAATCGAAGGAGAAACCCCCGATATCGCCACTTTTGCCAAAGGAATGTCAAATGGTGCAAGTGCAATTGGAGCGATGATAACAACAAAAGAAATCGCAGAAGCAACCATTGGTGACACAAACCTAACTTCGACCTTTGGCTGGAATCCAGTTTCATGTGCTGCCGCCGCAAGAACCCTGGAAATACACAAAAGAGACCGTATTTGGGAAAAGTCAGATAGTGGCGGTAAGTTTGTTATTGATTATTTAAACAATAAACTCGACGGTAATCCTTTTATAAAAAGTATTCGTGGATTAGGAATGGAGCTTGCAATTGAGTTTAACACCTCGCCAAAACAGACCCACGAGATAATTAAAAAAGCATTTGAAAAGGGACTTCTCTTGGCTTGGGACGAAGAGTTTGAAAAAACAATTGAAATAATGCCTCCTCTTACAATCAACGAAGACGATCTCAAAAGAGGCTTAGATGTTCTTATTGAGTCAATTAAAGAAATCACGTAATGATATAAAAAGACCGCATCTGCGGTCTTTTTTAGTAAATTAGGCTCTTTCGATATATTGTCCGGTTCGAGTATCAATTCGGATTTTATCACCCTGCTTTACAAAAAGCGGAACATCGATAGCAATTCCCGTTTCGATAATTACTACCTTAGTTGCGGCTGAAACACGATCCCCCTTCAATCCTTCACTTGCTTCAGTCACTTCAAATTCCATCTTGATCGGTAAATCAATATTAATCGGTTTGCCTTTGTAATACTGAAACTGAACAATCTCACCGTCTTTTAGATAATTTACTGCTGTCCCAAGATCTTCTTTTGATAGATCAAACTGCGAATAATCATCCTGGTCCATGAAAAAATATCTCTCACCTTCTGAATACAAATACTGTACTTTTCTTCGCTCTATTTGAATTTCCTCAAACTTGTCGCTCCCTTGAAAAGTTCTTTGAACAGTTGCGCCAGTAAGCAAATTTTTAATCTTAGTTCTAAGCACAGCTCCACCTCTTCCCATTTTTGAGTGCTGATAATCAAGAACCACATACGGACTACCATCCCATTCGAATGTCGTCCCAGTCTTTAAATCATTTATAGAATACATTTAAACCCCCGAAATTATCTGTTTATAAATGGTAAAAGCGCTACGATTCTAGCCCTTTTAACAGCTGTTGCGAGCATTCTCTGGTGCTTCAGGCAATTACCTGAACGTTTCCTAGAATCAATTTTACCAATACTAGAAATGCATTTCTGCAATGTTTTTACATCTTTATAGTCGATATAATCAACTTTTGCTTCGCAAAAACGACAATTTTTCTTTGTAAAAAATACTTGTTGTGCCATCTTTCTCTCCTTTTTAGAATGGTATATCGTCAATGTTAATAATTTCTTCTTCTGGGATTGAGTCGTTTACAGTGCTTTTTTTAGAGCCGGTGGACTTACTTGGCGCTGCTTCCGAATATGAAGCGCTACTATCCCCGCCTTTTGCACCTACCAAAGTGATTTCATTTGCTATTACTTCCGTTTTATTTCTCTTGGAACCATCCTGACCTTCCCAACTTCGATTCTGAAGTCGCCCTACCACATGAACACCTTTTCCTTTACCACCGTATTCGCCAATAATCTCAGCCAGTTTACCCCAAACAACGACATCAAAAAAGTCTACCGCCTCCTTGACTTCGCCTGAAGCATCTTTATAGGTTCTGTTTACTGCAAGACCAAAATCCGCTACTGCTCTTCCATTTGGTGTATATCTGAGTTCCGCATCCCTGGTCATATTTCCCATTAATATTACTACGTTTACGCCTCTCATAATAATCCTTTCTAAAAGAGCTTATTTAGCCTTTTTTTTGCTATTTCCCAAAATTTCATCTAGTTTCTCGTCAAGAATCTCTTTACGCTTTTCTTCCTCTACTGCTTCATAAGTAGTTACTTCTTCAGTCTTTTCCTCGAATTGATCCTCAACGACTTCTTTTTTCTTTCGAGTCGTCTTTTTTGGTTTTTCCGCCTCAACTTCTTCCTGTATTTCCTCCTTAGCCACAGGCTCCTCTTCCTTCACTATAATAGAAGCTGGAATGTCTTCCTTTTTAGCTTTTATCGGCTTTTTCTCTTCTACAATCTCTTTCTTTTCAGGCTCGATTACTATCATTGAACGAATAATCTCTTCGCTAATTCTCAGCTCGCGTTCAATGTCGCTAAGCTTCAAAGAATCAAGCTTAAAATTTACGAGAACGTAAATACCGAAATTGTTTTTTGCAATCGGATAGGCAAGCTTTCTCTTACCCCATTCTTCCTGAGCTACAATCTCGCCCTTAGCCTTGGTAATATAGTTTGCGACTTTTTCAGTCACTTTTTCGATAGATCCTTCCAGATCTGGGTGAACTATGTACAGAAGTTCATAGTTTTTGAGCATAAAAAAACTCCTTTCTCACGGATCGCTACTTTTGTCGCGAGTCCCATTTCTAGAATGAGACGAATAAAGAGCGAAAGTTAAATGTTTAATACTTAATAATTTTGTTTATTCTACCTGTTTTGAAGCTTTTTGTCAATGAAAACCCACCCCATTCAGGATTAAGCAATCGCAATAAGCAGTTCTCGCTTCGCTCGAACGACAATATTTTTATCCTTCGAGCGAAGCGAGAAGTTATAAAATGGAAACTCTTCCTTTCTTTGGAGCAATAATTCTAGTTCGGCACTGCCTTATCTTCGTTAAATTGGAATATTTTAGGAGCTGTTCTTGCTCCTTTTCTAACTTTCGTGTCTACCACAAGGACCTTGTCTTTTTCAATTGAAATAATTTGGTCACAAGAAATGATTTTATTCTCAAAAAGTTCCCCGCCTAAAAAGAAAGGATGCTTCACATAAAGCCTGGAAAGACGCTTCGCATCCAGATCAAGAGTGTAGTCATACACTCTGCCAAGATAGAGTCCGCCTTCGGTTATGACCTTGTTCTTAACAATCTTGATTTTCGTGTCAACAATGTTTTTAATACGTACTATCTCGTTAACTTCACCAAGAGCCGAATATTCGCTTATCAATATGAAATCAATCCCAAACGCTATAATGTCCTTTTCGGCAAGAGCCTTGAGAACATTATTCCCAAAACTTTCCTGAATAATAATTCCTACAAAATTACCATTCGCTGGATCTATAACAATTTCATTAACGATGCCGACAATCGCTCGTTCTCGCTTCAAAATCACTTTTTTTGAAATTATTTCAGATGCAAATTTGTTCATGGAAACATTATAACATTAGTTGTTCTTTCATATTTCGAGCGATTGTTATTCTTCGAACGGAGTGAGAAGTTCCAAGGCAATTCTCACATCCGTTCGAACGATAAACCCCCTTGAAAAACTGTTCGTCCCGAGGACCGACTATTTTAAAAAGTTATTCTTTCTAGGAAAACCTTATAATATATCGAAAAAAGAATAATCTTTTTAAAAAGGAGTTCAGTTTTTCTTGATTCTTTGCTTACTTTCTTATTAAGAAAAAAGTAAAGGAGAAAGTTCTCGGCTTCGCCTCGAACAATATTCTTCGAAAGAAATGAGAAGCCCCTTTCATTTAATTTAAACAGCAATTATTAGCTTTTCCTCATTGACTTTAAGGCCTAGATGTAGTACAATCAAACGTCAAATTAATAATAATTTTCAGCAGGTATAAGAGTGGAATTATCACCAAAACAACAGATCAACGAACTTATCAAGAAGAATAAAAACGTCTTGATCGTCGGAAACAAAAACGCCGGCGGCGATTTAATAGGCTCCATGCTTGCACTTGAACGTGTACTCACAAAATTAGAAAAAGAAGTAACTATCGTGTCTAGTGGCGACATCGAGGAGACGCTTACTTTTCTCCCAGGAATAGAAAAAATTCAAAAAGATATTGCTGGCGCAAGAGAACTTATTATTAGAATCGATACCAACAAAACCCCTCTTGAAAAAATTAGCCGTAGTGACGAAGAAGGCGTCGTAAATTTAATACTTTCACCTAAGACTAAATCAATTACCAGAGAAGATATAGAGTTTATCGACGGTAAATTTAAATTTGATCTGATTTTCGTGCTAGATACACCAGATATTGAAAAGATTGATCCAATATATGACCGCTACACCGAGCTCTTCTTTGAGACCCCAATTATAAACATAGATCACCATCTTGGTAACGACTACTTTGGAACGGTAAATATGGTAGATCTTACCGCTACTTCAACCAGTGAAATTCTCGTTTCCATAATCGAATCAATGGGAATTAGCGGCGGCAGCTTCGATGCCGATATTGCCACTTGCCTTCTTACGGGCATTATCTCAGACACAGCGAGCTTCAAGAACGAAAATACAACACCAAAATCACTTACAATCTCAGCACAAATGCTCGCAGCTGGCGCTAGACAACAAGAAATTGTCCAGCATCTCTATAAAACACGCTCTTTAAATACCTTGAAACTCTGGGGCAAAGTGCTTTCAAACTTACAATACGACAAGGAAAGCCGTATCACCTACTCTGGGATTTCCTACACTGACTTTACAACAACCAAATCAAATCCAGATGAAATATGGGGAGTTCTAGATGAATTACTTGTTAATACTCCCGGGACAGATGTCGTATTACTTCTTGCTGAAAATGAGCCTGATAGAATCCAAGCGAAAATCAAGGCATCCTCTGGCCAAAGCGCAATTGCAATCGCTGAAATATTCCGAGGTACAGGTAATGCAAAATATGCCGAGTTTGAAATGACAAATATTGATCTCGAGCAGGCTATTCAAAAAGTTTTTGCGAAAATCAACGAAAGCAAAAATACACAAACAGAAAATCAGATTTTATCAGAAACTAAAGAGGAAATACCTCCCATTTCCGAGGCACCAATTCCCATACAAGAAGAAAAAGACCAGATCATCCAAACAACATCAAAGACCGAAGCAAAGACAAATCAGCCTATCACGATTACTCAAAGGGCACAAACAGAAGAAAAATCCGAGCCAAAACAAACCGATCCTATAGCTCAAGCACTTAAATCACTAAGCGAAGAAATAGACGCTGGTAAGACAGAGAAAGACAAAAATGATAGGAATGAAGTTGTCCTACCAAATATCGACATAAAGGAATCAAGGTCCCAAAATAAATCATTTAGCTCACTCGGAGAAACTATGAAAAAATACAGCCCCGTTAAGCCTAAGCCTACCGCCGAAATAGATTATGAGGAAGATGATTATGAAGAACCTGACGATGAAGAAATGACTTACGACTCTCAAACAGAAATCACAGGAAAGGGCGAACAAGCTATCGATATCCGTGTTTGGAAGGAATAGATTATTAGAACAAACCAATAATTCCAAGTTGAAAAAAATCACAAAATAAAGTATACTAAATACGTAAAGAAAGGAAATCCAGTGGCTCTAAAGAAAGAGGACAAGGAAAAAATCGTAAAAGAAATTGGCAGAAGTAAAGATGATACTGGCTCGCCAGAGGTTCAAGTTGCTTTTTTTACCGAGAAAATTAACTACCTTACAGAACATTTAAAAACCCACAAGAAAGATGAACATTCTCGTCGCGGGCTCCTAAAGATGGTCAGTAAGCGCAGAAGGCTCCTAGATTATCTAGCTAAGAAGAATAAAGATTCTTACGAAAAAGTGATCAAAAAGCTCGGACTTCGAAAATAATGCACTGATACCGCCTCACATGAGGCGCAATTTGTGCATTATTAAAAAATAATAGGAATCAGAGACAGAAGCTTAGCACTGCTTCTCACCCTGGCTCCTATTTATTGAGAAAGGAGCTTGTATGAGCGCTAAAAAAATCTCGTCGTTCGAAACTGATTTTGCTGGAACAAAAGTAACTTTTGAAACCGGCAAGATGGGACTACTCGCCAATGGTGCTGTAGTTGCTAAATATAATGATTCTTGGGTTCTCGCTACGGTTGTAGTTGAGCAAAACAAGATCGAAAAAGACTTGGATCACTTCCCTCTATCGGTAGAATTCCAGGACAAATGGTACGCAACCGGTAAAATCTCCGGCTCTAAGTTTATAAAAAGAGAAGGACGCCCAAGCGAACTCGCTATTTTACGTTCTCGCATGATTGACCGTCCTATCCGACCAATGTTTCCAAAGGGATACCGCAATGAAGTACAATTGATTGTTACCCCACTTTCGCTTGATGGCACGATTGATCCTGCTGTACTAGGTATCAATGCAGCATCTGCCGCTATGATGATTTCAGGAGCGCCCTTTGAGGGACCTTTAGCCGCCGTTCGTATCGGACAAGTTGACGGGAAATTAATTGTAAATCCCACAAATGAACAGATGGAGAATTCCGATCTTGATTTACTGGTTGCCGGAACAGCCGAAGCAATTACGATGATTGAAGCTGGAGCTAAAGAAGTACCAGAAGAAAGAATTGCTGAGGCCCTAGAGCTTGCACATAAATCGATGCAAGCTTCTATAAAGCTACAGTCCAAAATGTATAAAGAGCTTGAGATCAAGCCTTATGAATACGAACTTGTACTGCCGAATAAAGAAGCTTTTGACGCAGTTTCCAAGTATCTTCTCGGTAAACTAGGCGAATCTATCAGACACCACGACAAAATCGCTAGAAACGTTATGATTGCTGACCTTGAAAGCGAGGTTAAAGAAGAATTTCTTGAACAGTTCGAAGAAGCAGATATCGCAGCCGCTTTCGAAAAAGTTATCAAAGAAGAAGTTAGAAACTCAATTCTCAAGGATGGCGTAAGGCCTGACCATCGTAAGATGGACGAAATTCGGCCGCTTTCTGCTGAGGTTGGCCTACTTCCACGAACACACGGTTCAGGACTTTTTCAGAGAGGTCAAACTCAAATCCTCTCAATTGCCACGCTTGGCTCACCATCAAAAGCTCAGATTGTAGAAAGTATGGATCAAGATTTCGAAAAACGCTACATCCATCACTACGTTGATAATCCAGCGTCTTATGGCGAAACAGGACGAATTGGAACCGGCAGGCGTGCAATAGGTCACGGATTTCTCGCCGAACGCGCTCTTGAAGCAGTTCTTCCTGATGCAAAAGACTTTCCTTACACTATTCGTGTAGTTTCTGAAATCTTAAGTTGTAACGGGTCAAGCTCGATGGGATCCGTTTGCGGCTCAACACTTGCTCTTATGGATGCTGGTGTCCCAATTACAGCACCGGTAGCAGGTATCGCAATGGGACTCATGACCACTGACGGAGATCTCTCACAGAAATATCAAGTTCTTACTGACATTCAAGGTGCAGAGGATTTTGCTGGCGATATGGACTTCAAATCAGCAGGAACCACCAAAGGAGTTACAGCTCTACAGATGGATATCAAAGTAAAAGGCCTCACAATTGATTTTCTGCGTGACGTATTAAAACGCGCAAAAGAGGCTCGACTTGAGATCTTAAATGTAATGGGCAAAGCTATTATCGAGCCACGCAAAGAAATGTCAAAATACGCACCAAGACTTACTACTCTTCACATTAAAACGGAAAAAATCCGTGAAGTTATCGGTAAAGGTGGCGAAGTTATCAACAAAATTATCGCTGAAACTGGCGCTGAAGTAGATATTAAAGACGACGGGACTATCGTAATCGCCTCTACAAGCGGTGAATCCGAACAAGCAGCTATTAATTGGATTAAAGGTATAGTGGCTGAGCCAGAAGTCGGGAAAGTCTACACTGGCAAGGTAGTTAAGATTATGGACTTCGGTGCATTTGTCGAATTCATGCCAGGCAAAGAAGGGTTGGTTCACATCTCACAAATAGCTGATCATCGAGTAGAAAAAGTGACCGATGTCCTAGACGAAGGACAGGAAGTAACCGTAAAACTTGTTGAAATCGACTCTCAAGGCAGAAATAACTTGTCTATAAAAGCCGCCCAAAAGAAGAAATAACTGTCATTCCAAGATCCTAAATAAAATATGCCATCCTCGTCATTCGACTCTCGTTAGACCAAGAGCGTAAGTCAAATGGTGAAGGTAAGCCTCATCGCTCAGACTCGAAGAGCCTGTCTAAGAATCTCAACTCTTATGTCATCCTCGCGCACGCGGGGATCTATATTCCACGCATGTCATCCCGTCCGACGACTCCGATGAGTTCGTGTCGGACTCCGTCGGAGAGCCTGTCGAGGGATCTCATTTCTATCACTTTCTCTTGAAAGAAAGTGACGCAAAGTTCAAGAAAAACTGAACTCCTTTTTAAAAAGATTATTCTTTTTTCGATATATTATAAGGTTTTCCTAGAAAGAATAACTTTTTAAAATAGTCGGTCCTTGGGACGAACAGTTTTTCAAGGGGGTTTATTGTTCGGACGAATGTGATAACTACTCTTGGATACGTAAAAAGGCCTTTGGGGTAAACCCCAAAGGCCTTTAGAAGTAATGTAATAACTAGCTCTGACGATTCTAGTCGCCATCATTAAAACTTTCCAGTCTGATAATCCAGCCATGAATTACCCTCTTGTTATTAAAAGGCAACCTTGCCCAACTCAACCTATTCGTCGCAAGAAAGTCATCAGCTAAGATTAGCGTTAGCTCAACCGGACTTCCATCGACTCCACTTGCTATATTCAGCTTAGCGGCCAATAGCTCTTTCTTAAGCTCACTCAAATCATTGTGGCCGTTTCCTGAAAGTATCGAAGCGGCTTGTTTGGCCGTCCTTACTTCCGTACTACACCTCCCGCCTGGATCACCAAGCCAGATGGGCAAGTATTGGGAAACCAGATCCCGACTTCTTCTGTTTTTACAATGATTTTTCCAGTAGTCGGAATCGTGCGAAACTGATACTATAGGATCCGCTGGCCCGTTACCTGTAAAAATCGGGGTTACGGCATAGCCGTATGATATATCGCCCGAGTCTATTTCAACGAGCGAAAGAGTCCCCCCTGCATTGATATATTGATTGCTTTCGGCAGACACGTTTTTATATTCAACATTGTACGTATAGCTGCCACTTTCCTCAAAAACCTTAGCAGTAAAATCTGAGGCTGTTTCAAAACCATCAAGCGGGTCAAAACTATCCTCGTTCAAAGTTGCCGTGCTATCAACCGAAAACATCATTGGGGAGCTTGGAAACATAAAATTCGCTCGAACAGTAGGACCTGATGGCGGCCCAACATTACCTTCATAATTCGTAATAGTAACGTAGGAAACGACTCTATACGGAACATCGAGACTCGGAGTAAACAAAAAATCATACGGATAAGTCCCCGTCTCACCTGGATCTAGTATTGGATCATCCCCAGTGTAAATCAGGAGCGGGATAGCATCCTCGAAATACCCATGGATATTTGCCTGGATCATTCCGGCAATCGAGAGATCTCGTGTCGGCACAGTCCCACTGTTGGTGACGGCCACCTCACCCCGTACGCCCTGTATTATCTCAGAATGTACTGGGATCTTGGTAACCGTCGCTGTACATACGGCGGTCGCTTGTTCGCCTCTGCCTATCTCTAAGTAATCAGGGGAGACTGGCTTTACTGACCTTTCCACGTCCCAATCGTAATACAAGGTGTATTCTGACGTTATATCGGCAACTATCGAAGCCTGAACGGTTGTGCCGAGCTCTTCGGCGGCTGCAAGCGGGACGATGGAGAAAAGAAAAATGAACACGATAAGTACTGCGAGTGATTTTTTCAAGGCAAATTCCTCCCTAAAATTTGATTTCAATACGTTCGCCTCCTCATTTCTGAATGATTCACAATATCAACAACAGCCCAACTCCGCGTGTCCTCCCTTCAAATATTTTTGTATTCGATTATTCAGGTGCTTTTTTTGCTAACTTCTTACAAGTTCAATATGTTATACCATATTTGGCTTTAAAAAGCAATAATCTTATCCCTGAATTAATAGCTAAAGATTAATTTACAAATAACATGATATAATTTTCCCGTGAAACAAAAAATAAAATGGTACAAATCTATTATGGAAGATTATGGCGACGAATACATCGAAACAACTTGCCCTTTTCTTGTAGACGAAAGATGTTCAATATATGAGAAGCGACCATCATGCTGTAAAAACTATCCTCATACCAATGGTTACTGCCAAGATACATTTTGTATGATAACCCAGGAAAATAAGAATTCCATCGCCTCCACAAAAATTTGTAGCGAATGTAATTCAAAATGTTGCAAAAGAATACTAATTCCACTAAAAGCCAAAGACCTCTCCGACGAATTCTTCTATAAGTGGCTAGACATTAGTTGCGAAAACTGTAATATACTTTTCTCAGAATTATATATGGATAGATTGCAAAAATGACAGATAAATATATTTTAGTTACAATCAACCTATTATGAAAATTGCGATAATCAGCGACGTTCACGGAAATATGGCTTACCTCGAGAAAGCCAAGGAAATTATTGACGAAGAAAAAATCAATGTTGTGATTTGTTGTGGGGACATCCAGACCGAAGAAACATTTAATGAGTTAAATAGTTGGAAAGGCAACGTCTACCTCGCTCTTGGCAATGCAGATGTGGCACTGAAGGATAAATTGGCTAAGGGCATTATTTATTCAGAAAAGATGGAAATCTTCACTGATTTTGGCGTCGTAAATATAGACGGCACCAAGATTGCCTTCTGCCATTATGACTTTTTTGCCCGTAAACTTGCGGAAAACGGTAAGTATGATATAGTTTTTTATGGACATACCCATACACCTTGGGAAGAAAAAATTGGCAAGACTAAGCTAATAAACCCAGGAGAAATCACAGCTCAGTTCGGCAAACCGACCTTTGCAATTTACGACTTAAAGGCTCAAAAAGCAGAACTAAAAATATTAAATTAGGTTTTTATGAAAATAGCACTGGTAACATCTACATATCTCCCTACCCAGAATGGTGTCGTAACTCACGTCATTAGTCTTAAGAAATGGCTAGAAGAGTTTGGCCATGAAGTCTGGGTAGTAGCTCCCCACGAAACTAGCTACAAAGATACAGAGAAAAACATAATCAGAATAAGTTCGTTTGAAAATCCATTTGAGAAGTCTTACCCCCTGCCTTCTCAGATCACAATTCCCAAGAAATTAAAGAAAATTAGATTTGACATCGTACATCTACATCATCCTTTTGGGGTTTATTTTCTAGCAAAAAGGCTTGCGACAATTAATGAAGCTCCTCTTGTTTTTACTAATCATACTCAATACGAACAATACGCAGAACACTACTTGCCGATAATCTCTGATCCAGCACAGTCCTACATCCGTATACATCTAAAAAGCGTCTATAAGCGCTGCGACAAAGTGATTGTCTCAACTAGCGATATCGACAAATACGTGAAAAAAATATATCGAAATGCCAATACGGTCGTGTCCCCCGTAGGATTCAACGAAGTTGCCTTAGACAAAGGAAAAGATGGTGAGCTAAACAGAAAGACCCTAGGACTAGCCGAGGAAGATTTTTTCTTACTTTATGTCGGCAGGGTAGCTAAGGAAAAAAACATCGATTTGTTGCTCGAATCAGTAGATAAAGCTAGAAAGAAAAATGATAAGATTAAGCTCATTCTTGCTGGTGGTGGTGATTATCTAAACGAGCTAAAAGAGAAAACTCCTGAATATGTTAACTATCTCGGACCTACGAATCCAGAGGAATTGTCAGTTCTCTACAGCAATTGCGACCTATTTACTTCAGCAAGTACTAGCGAAACACTCGGACTTGTTTTTGCCGAAGCTGCCTACTGCGGTGCCCCACTGCTGGGAATTAATTCTGACGGAATTAGAGATGTGATAAAAGACGGCGTAAATGGTATTCTTGCTAAAAGTGGTAAAGATTTTGCAAACAAGCTAGCTGAACTTTCGCTAGACAAAAGCAAGTTGGAAACATTTGCCAAAAATTGCCCCAAAACCGCCTTACCGTTCACCTCAAAAATCAGCTCACAAAACATAGAGAAGATATATAAAAACTTGCTGAAATAGGTGGATTTCCTCCTCTTTTTGTCATCCTCGTGCTTGACACGGGGATCTAGATTCCTGGGTTTGCGACCAGGAATGACAAGAGATAGTATCCTTCGAACGAAGTGAGAAGTTACCTATCCTAGCAGTTCTCGGCTCCGCCTC